>NZ_JBFAYI010000002.1:0-647164 GCF_040681245.1 Lentzea sp. NPDC051838 | reverse complement strand
CGGCGCTGGCCCCCTGATCAGATTGGCGGGGTTTGGGGCAGAGCTCCCAAGGGGAAGCACGCAACCGGAACACGCCCTACGCAACCCGACCACCCGCAAGGCCGCGACTCGCAACCGGAACTCCGACGACGCAAGGCGACCACGCACGGACACAAACCCGCCAGCCGCCAGCGCAACAGGGGGACGGCCGACGCAACCCACGCGCGCGGCCGAAGGCCGCCCCACCCGCTAAACGTTCTGCGGAAACCCCAAATTCACCCCACCATGCGAAGGATCGAGCCACCGCGAGGTAACCACCTTCGACCGAGTGAAGAAGTGCACACCGTGCGGCCCGTAAGCGTGCGCGTCACCGAACAGCGACTCCTTCCAGCCACCGAACGAGTAGTACGCGACCGGCACCGGGATCGGCACGTTAACCCCAACCATGCCAACCTCGATCTCGTTCTGGAACCGCCGAGCCGCACCACCATCGTTGGTAAAGATCGCAGTACCGTTCCCATACCGGTTGGCGTTCACCATCTCAACAGCCTCGTCGTAGGACTCCACGCGCACCACCGACAGCACCGGCCCGAAGATCTCGTCGGTGTAAATCGTCATGTCCGTGCCAACATGATCGAACAACGTGGGCCCAAGCCAGAACCCGTCCGCGTCGCCGTCGATCGGGTGATCACGCCCGTCCACAACCAGCGAAGCCCCAGCAGCCACGCCGGCGTCCAAATAGGACGTGACCTTGTCCCGGTGCACCCCGGTGACCAACGGCCCCATCTCGCACGACGGCCCGGACCCGACCTTCACCTCGGCGATCCGCGACTTGATCTTGGACACCAACGAGTCACCCACAGACCCCACCGCGACGACCACCGAAATCGCCATGCACCGCTCGCCGGCCGAACCGAACCCGGCGGACACCGCAGCGTCCGCAGCCAGGTCCAAATCCGCGTCGGGCAACACGACCATGTGGTTCTTGGCGCCACCCAACGCCTGCACGCGCTTGCCGTGCGCTGTACCGGTCTCGTAGACGTACCGAGCGATCGGCGTGGACCCGACGAACGAGATCGCCTTCACCACAGGGTGCTCCAGCAGCCGATCAACAGCAACTTTGTCGCCGTGCACGACGTTCAGCACACCGTCCGGCAAGCCGGCCTCCGCGAACAGCTCGGCGATGAAGATCGACGCCGACGGGTCCTTCTCCGACGGCTTCAGCACCACCGCGTTGCCGCAAGCGATTGCCGTCGGCACGAACCACAGCGGCACCATCGCCGGGAAGTTGAACGGCGAGATCACACCGACCACGCCGACCGGCTGCTGGATCGAGTAGACGTCGACGCGCGTCGAGGCGTTCTCGCTGAACCCGCCCTTGAGCAGCTGCGGGATTCCGCACGCGTACTCGACCGAGTCGAGCGCCCGCTGAATCTCCCCGGCAGCGTCCGACACGACCTTGCCGTGCTCGGCGGACACGATCTCCGCGAGCTCACCCTTCCGAGAGTTCAGCAGCTCGCGGAACTTGAACATGACCGTCGAGCGCTGCGCCAACGACGCGTTGCGCCACGACGCAAACGCTTCCGCGGCCGACGAGACCGCAGCGTCCACTTCGGACACCGACGCGAAGGCGACCTGAGAAGCCACCTTGCCGGTCGACGGGTCGTAGACGTCACCAGCCCGCTCGGGTGCCTGTTCCCAGTGCTTGCCGTTGATCCAGTGCTTGATCACGCCTTCTCCACCGCCTGCGCCAGAATCCCCAGTGCCTCTTCGAGCTCGTCCTCGGTCAGCGTCATCGGCGGAGCCAACCGGATCACGTTGCCGTACAGACCGCCCTTGCCGACCAGCAGCCCGAGCGCCTTCGACTCGGCGAGCACGACACCGGCCGCTCCCGGGTTCGGCTCGCCCTCGGGCCCGACGAACTCGACGCCGACCATCAGGCCCTTGCCGCGCACGTCGCCGATCACCGGGTACTTCTCCGCCAGCGAACGCAACCCTCCGAGCAGCCGCGAACCCAGCTTGGCCGCGTTGGCCTGCAGGTCGTGGTCGAGCAGGTACTGAACGGTGGCCAGAGCACCCGCGGTCGACACGGGGTTGCCGCCGAACGTCGAGATCGAGTTCGCGTTGATCGAGTCCATGAGGTCGCCGCGCGCCACGACACCGCCGATCGCGAGGCCGTTGCCGAGGCCCTTGGCGAACGTCATCGCGTCCGGCACCACGTCGTGCGCCTGGATGCCCCAGAAGTGCTCGCCGGTGCGGCCCCAGCCGGTCTGCACCTCGTCGGAGACGAAGAGGATGCCGTATTCGTCCAGGACGTCCTTGAACGCGCGGAACAGGCCGTCGGGCGGCGAGGTGAAGCCGCCGACGCCCTGGATCGGCTCGGCGATCATGCACGCCACGTCGCCGGACGTCGTGGTCTCGATGATCTCCCGCAGGTCGTCGACGCAGGCCTTGATGTAGTCGGCGTCCGAGAAGGCCTTGAACGGCGACCGGTAGCGGTAGCCGCCGTGCACCCAGCTGACCTTGATCGGCGACAGCGCGGACGCCGACCAGCCGCGGTTGCCCGTGATGGCGACCGTGGCGAACGCACGGCCGTGGTAGCTGTTGCGCAGAGCCAGGACCTGCTCGCTGCGGCGCGCCTGCGTAGCGAGCATCAGCGCGGTCTCGTTGGCCTCGGTGCCGGAGTTGGTGAAGAAGACCTTGGCGTCGGGGATGCCGGAGAGCTCCGCGATCTTCTCGGCCAGCTCCACCTGTGACTTGATCAGGTACAGCGTCGAGCTGTGCAGGACGCCCGTGTCGAGCTGCGAGCGGATCGCGTCGCTGATCTCGGCGACGTCGTAGCCGATGGCGTTGGTCAGGATGCCCGCGAAGAAGTCCAGGTAGGTCGTGCCCTCGCGGTCGGTCACCCGGCGCCCGCTGGCGCTCGCGATCTCGATGGGCTCGTCGTAGTAGAGGGCCAGCCACTTCGGCATCACCGCGCGGTGTCGTGCCAGCAGCTCCTTGTGGGCCATCACGTCCTCCAGGCGTCAGCTCCTGCTTCGGAGTCTGCTGGGGAGTCGAGCCGGCCGCCATGCACAACCTGTACCCGGATCGGCTGGTTGGCATTACGTTGTGTCCATGTACCCGACCGTCGCCGAAGTAGTCGCTCTCCCGGTGATCCGGCAGGGTAAGCCGCGTTTGGTGGCCGGATCAGCGGGACTTTCGCGCCGCGTCCGGTGGGTGCATGTGGCGGAGATCGCAGACATCGCGCCGTTGCTCCGAGGCGGCGAGTTGGTGCTCACGACGGGCGTGATGCTGCCCGAGTCCGGCCTCGCCCGGTACGTCGAGGAGCTGGCCGCGGTGGGGTGCGCCGGGTTGATCGTCGAGCTGGGCCGGCGGTGGCGCGACGACGTGCCCACCGCGCTGGTCACCGAGGCCGAACGGCACGGGTTACCGCTGGTCACGCTTTCCGCCGAGACGAAGTACGTGGCCGTCACCGAGGCGGTCGTCGGCCTGATCGTGGACGCTCAGCTGGCCGAGCTGCGGGCCGCCGAGCAGGTACACGAGACGTTCACGGCGCTGACCGTCGCCGGGGCCGAACCCGCCGAGGTGCTGCGGGAGGTCGCGCGCACGTCCGGGCTGCCGGTCGTGCTGGAGACGCTCGGCCACGACGTGCTGGCCTACGACGCGGCCGGGCACGATCCCGTCGAGCTGCTCGACGACTGGGCCGCGCGCTCGCGGGCAGTCACGGTGACCGAGCGGACCGCGTACCACCAGGCCTCCGGCTGGTTGATCACGATCGTCGGCGCGCGCGGGGCGGACTGGGGACGGCTCGTGCTCGTGTCGCCGGAGCCGCCGCCGCACCGGCACATCGTCGTCGCCGAACGTGCTGCTTCAGCGTTGGCCGTGCATCGGCTCGTGGCGCGCGACCGGGAGTCGTTGGAACGTCAGACGCACCGGACGCTGCTGGCCCAGTTGCTCGGTCAGTCCCCGCAGTCACCGGACCTGGGCGCGCGGGCGGCGGCGTTGGGTGTGCCGCTGGAACGCCGTCAGCTGATCGGCGTGGCGGTCCGGCCGGTGTCCGTGCTGCACGGGCAAACGCTTGCCACACAAGAAGTCCTGCGCGATCTTGCCGAGGCCACCGCACTCGCGGGCCGACGGGTCACGGTCGCGGCGCTCGTCGGCGTCGTGGACGACACGTCGGTGCGTGCGCTGCTGTCGGTGCCGATGACCGTTGGTGTGGAAGGAGTTCTGCGCAAGGTCGCGCGCGAGATCCACCGCACGGCCGCGTCGACCGTGGTGATCGCCGTGGGCACGACCGTGACGTCCACAACGGACGTTCGGCGTTCGCTGGGCGAGGCCGCGCACGTGGCCGGAGCGGCGCTGCGGGCACCCGGATCCCAGCTCTACCACCGGTTGGACGACGTGCGGCTGCGCGGCCTGCTGCACCTGCTGCGCGAGGACGAGCGGGTGCGGGCGTTCGCGGACCGCGAGCTGGGACCGTTGCTGGCACGCGACAACGCCCAGGGCTCACGACTCGTGGAGCTGCTGCGGTGCCTGTGCGAGAACGGCGGCAACAAGTCAGCGGCTGCGGGAGCCGCGCACCTCTCGCGCACGGCCTACTACCAGCAGCTCAACCGCATCGAACAGGTCCTGGGCGTGTCGCTGGAAGACCCGGAGTCCGTGCTCTCGCTGTACGTGGCGCTCTTGGTGCACGAAATGGGCCCGTGAACGCGCACGGGCCCATTTTCAGCGTGCGACTCAGCCGTTGATGTCCGGCAGGGTGCCCGACAGCACGTTCGGGTTCGGCACCACGCCGTTGGTCGGCAGGTCGGACAGGCTCGGCGCCTTCAGGTCGCCGACGTGCGCGCCACCGACCAGGCCCTCGGCGTTCGGCAGCGCCGGGAGGGTGCCGAGCTCGGACGCGACCGGGTTCGGCACGGTGCGCTCCGCGGCCGGGACCTGAGCGGCCGGCGCCGCGACGTCCGGGTTGACCGGCGTGCTGATCTGGCCGAGCTTCAGGGCACCGGCCGAGTCGAGCGGGTTGGCCTGGGTGGCGTCGCTGACGATCTTGTCCGCGCCGATGTCGGGCACGCCGGCGGGGAGCTGCGGAGCCTCCACGGCGTTGGCCGAGCCGGCGAGCAGCGGGGCGGCACCGGCGGCGAGCAGAGCGGCGGCACGGAACAGTCCGGAACGAGACACAGTTTTCCTCAATCTGGTTTGGGGACCGATCTTCGTTTTCATCGGCGCATTTGGTTCGCGTATTTATCCGCTCGATCGTGTGATGAGGGCTTGAACCTCCCGTTGCGGGAGGTCCTACGGTCGTCGTGTGACCCGCTGGAGCATCGGTGAACTGGCCAAAGCGAGCGGACTGACGGTCCGCACGCTCTACCACTACGACGAGATCGGACTCGTGAGCGCATCCGAGCGCACGACATCCGGTCACCGTCGGTACACCCCGGAGGACGTTCGACGCCTCTATCAGGTGAGATCACTGCGCCAGCTCGGCCTTTCGCTCGAAGAGGTCCGGTCCGCACTGTCCCGTTCGGACTCGCTGCGGCCGATCTTCGAGGCCCAGCTGGCCGCGTTGACCGCGCAGGTCCAGCAGGTCGACGCGCTGCGGTCCCGGATCGCCGCGCTCCTCGACGGTCACACCGCAGAGTCCCTTCTGTCCACTTTGGAGATGATGTCCGTGTACGAGAGCTACTTCACCGCAGACCAGCTGAACGACATGCGTTCGCGCGCCGCCGCCATCGGTCCTGAGGCCGTGGAGGAGCTGAAGGCCTCGTGGCTGGAGCTGGTGAAACAGATCCGGCAGCACATGGCCGACGGCACTCCACCGACGGACCCGCGCGTGGTCGAGCTGTCGCGGCAGTGGGACGCGCTGGGTGCGAAGTTCACCGGCGGCGACCCGGCGATCCAGGCCGCGGCGCAGCGGTCGTGGGAGGAGAACAAGCCCGCGATCAGCTCGCAGATCGGCTGGCCCGCGGACGACGGCCTCGTGGACTACGTCGGTCAGGCTCGCGCGGCCCGTTGATGTTGCCGATGTGGCAAATTCCGCGGGTGCGGTTCGCTGAGGCTCGGTAGTACTTAGGTCATGCCTTCTGATGACCGTCGCCTTCAGGCCGCCAACCCGACCGGTTGGTTCGAAGATCTCTACGCGGAGGCCGAAGCCGGCACGGCCTCCGTCCCCTGGGATCAGCCCCACCCTCAGCAACACCTCGTCGAGTGGACCTACGAGGCTCCCGACGGCTTGGACCGCAGGACGCTGGTCGTGGGATGCGGCTACGGCCGCGACTCGGAGTTCCTCGCGGCACTGGGCTACGACGTGACCGCGTTCGACATCTCCCCCACCGCCATCGAAGCGGTGAAGGCGCGCTACCCGAAGACGAAGGTGAACTACGTCGTCGCCGACCTCCTCGACCCGCCCGCCGAGTGGCACCGCGCGTTCGACCTGGTCGTGGAGAACATGACGGTGCAGGCGCTGCCCGTCTCCCTGCACGCCGAAGCCACCGCGCGCGTCGCGTCCCTCGTCGGCTCGACGTTGCTCGTGCTCGCCGTCGCACGGGAGGAAGGCCCCGACCCGGACGGTCCACCGTGGCCGCTCACACCGTCCGAGATCCAGGCCTTCGCGACCGACGGCCTCTCCGCCCGGCGGGTTTTCCGCGACGAGGCGCGCTGGCTGGCGGAGTTCGGACGCTAACTGGCCATGAACTGGCCAACTATGAGCGAGTTCTGCCGAATAGCGTGAATCATGCTCGTTCGTCGGCTGATCGCCCGTCTGCTCGACTGGCTCCTGGTGCTGGTCGTGGCGTGGCCGTTGGTCCACGAACCCGTGCTGGTGGTGTTCTGCGCGGCTCTTTACGACGCTTTTCTGCTGCGTTGGAACACCCTCGGCAAGGCCCTGACGGGGCTGCGGGTCGTGGGCCCCGCGTCCGGCCTCGGTCTCAGACGGGTACTGGCACGCACGCTCATCACGACCGCGCTGCCAGGCGCGGGCGCGGTGCTCGTGCTGACCGGCCTGGGCTGGCGGGAACCGGCGCTGATGACGGGCCTCGGCTGGCAGCAGCCGTGGGTCGTCATCGGCGAACACCTGGCCGTGAGCTCGGCGGGGTGGCTCGCCTCGCTTCTACTGGTGGGCGGGCTGGTGCTGCTCGTGCTGTCCGCGGTGGAGTCGCTGGACCTGCGCGGCACCCGCACGTGGCACGACCGTCGCGCGGGCACGGCCGTGGTGCGTCTCAAAGTGGCAAACTCCCGCGGGTGAACCGGAACGAGGTCGGGGAGAACCACGGGAACGTGGTCCAGGCACACCACGTCGGCTCCGTGCACCTCACCTCGCCCGCGCCCGTTCCCACCGCGTTGAACGGCGTGCGTGCCGCGAGCGGGTCGTTCGTCGGCAGGGACCCGGAACTCGCCTCGCTGGACACGACAGGCCTGACCGTGGTGTGCGGGCTGGCGGGTGTCGGCAAGACCGAGCTGGTGCTGCGGTACGCAGCGAACTTCCCGGGAGACAAGCTCTTCGTCGACCTCCAGGACTACGACGACCAACGCCGCGTGGCACCGGCACAGGCGCTGGAGGAGTTCCTGATCGCGCTGGGCGTGCGGGAGATCCCGCCCACCGAGGCCGCGCGCGCCGCGTTGTTCCGGTCGGTCACCGCCGAGCGCGAGCCGATGCTCGTTGTGATCGACAACGCGAGGTCCGCGGCGCACGTGCGGCCGTTGTTGCCCAACAAGCACCGCACGATCGTGACGAGCCGGCACCGCCTGACAGGGCTGGACGACGCTGATCACCTCGAACTGGGCGTGCTGCCCGCGGACGAGGCCACGTCGCTCGTCGGTGACGCCGAAGTGGCCGAGCTGTGCGGACGGCTGCCGCTGGCGTTGCGGATCATGGCGGCACTGCGGAAGTCCGACCCGGACCACGACTGGGCATCGGAGCTGCGGGATGTGGATCTCGACCTGCTCGACGACGGCGACGACCGGTCGGTGCGCGCCGCGTTCGAGCTCTCCTACCGCGCGCTCACCGAGGAGCAGCGCCGGTGCTTCCGGTTCGCGGCGATGATCCCCGGTCTCGTGGTGACGTCCGAGACCGCCGCCGTCCTCGCCGGCGGCACCGAGGCGCGGGCGCGCAAGCTCCTGCGGGACCTGCGGACCGCGCACCTGCTCGAACCGGGCGACCGGCTGCACGACCTGGTGCGGGTGTACGCCGCGGAACGCGTGTCCGAGGAGGAGGACCAGGAGACCCGCGAGCAGGCGGTGTCGCGGTTCTTCCACCACCTCGCCGATCGCGCCGAGCAGATGTCCGCCGCGCTGCGCACGCCCAAGCAGGCCGAGGCGCTGCACTGGTTCGACAGGCATCGGCCGATGTTCCTGCTGACGGCGCTGTCCGCGATCTTGATGCGGCACATCCGCGAGGGTGGGCGGCTGGCCTGGGCGGTGCACGACTACCTCGAACTGCGTGGCCTCCTGCACGACCTGAAGATGGCCGATCAGCTGGCGCTGGACGCCGCTCGAAACCTCGGCGACCCCTGGATGACGGCACGTGCGCAGGCCCGTCTGAGGGACACCGGCAGGTACTTCACAGACGATTCTCGATGAACTTCAACGCCTCCGGCAGCACGCGGCGCCAATATCCGTCGGTGTGCTCGCCGTGGTCGAGCGACCCGGCCGCGCCGATTGCCTCGGCCATGTCCCGCGCACCGTCGTAGAACGGATCTTCCCGCCCGCACCACACGCCGACCGGTGACTTGATGCTGTCCGTGTGCCGCAACGGTTCGTGCCGCGCCCAGATCTCCTCCGAGGTGATCCCGGCGATCCGGCGGGCGTCGTCCCACGTGTGGAACAGCGCCGGGCTGATCGCTGAGACCGCCTTGAGCGGCTGCCGCGACGCGATGTCCAGCACGCCGAACCCGCCCATCGAGATGCCGATCGCGGCCTCGAACGGCACGGGCGGCTTCAGGTTCACCCAGTAGTCGTCGGTTCCGGCGACCACGGCACAGCGGAACTTCACACCGGCCAGGAACTGGGGCAGGCCGAGGTTCTGCCACCACTGGACGCTGCCGCCGCGCCCGTGCAGCGCGAGCACGGTCGGGCCGTCGGTCCCCATCCAGGCGCCCCAGGGGGTGGGCTGAACGGGTACTCCTGGCACGTCGGGCACCACCCCGTCGGGGCCTGTCCAGCCGAGCAGACGACGGCCCCTCGGGGTCAGCGCGCCGTACGTCGCCCCTGCTCCCAGCAGGCCCACCCCACCCAGCAAGACCGCTCGCCGTGGAATCCCCATACGAACCAGTGGAACACAATGTGCGGCGATCATGACAAGCGTGGACACTTTGACACTGCCACACCCAGGGCGGCGGACCCAGGATTCCGGGATGGAAACCGACCGCGTTCGCCGTGTTTCAGCAGCGTAACAGGGGGTTGAACGATGGCAGTCGAGTCCTCACCGCCCCAGGTCACACCTGACGGTCGCGTCGAGTTGAGCGACGTGGGTCCCATCAAGGACAGCAGGTTCTTCAACCCCGAGCTCGCGCCGGTTCCGATCGAGCAGCGGACCTGGACGACCTACAACTTCTTCGCGCTGTGGATGGGCATGGCGCACAACATCCCCAGTTACACGCTGGCGGCGTCGTTGATCGCCATCGGCATGGACTGGGTGCAGGCGTTCCTCACGATCACCCTGGGCAACCTGATCGTGCTGGTCCCCATGCTGCTCAACAGCCACGCCGGCACGAAGTACGGCATCCCGTTCCCGGTGTTCGCCCGTGCCTTCTACGGCATCCGCGGGGCCAACCTCGTCGCGTTGCTGCGCGCGTTCATCGCGTGCGCCTGGTTCGGCATCCAGACGTGGGTGGGCGGCAAGGCGCTGCACGTGATCATCGGGCGGCTGGCCGGTGACGGGTGGACCAAGGCGTCCGAAGTGGGCGGTCAGCCGTGGACGTTGTGGTTGTGCTTCTTCGGGTTCTGGGTCGTGCAGATGCTGGTCATCTGGCGGGGCATGGACGCGATCCGGCGCTTCGAGAACTGGACGGCGCCGCTGGTCAGCGTCGGGTTCCTGATCCTGCTGGGCTACGTGCTGGTCAAGGCGGGCGGCTTCGGGCCGATCCTGTCCACCGGCAGCAAGCTCGGCTGGGGGCCCGACTTCTGGAAGGTCTTCTTCCCCGCGCTGATGGGCATGATCGCGTTCTGGTCGACGCTGTCGTTGAACATGCCGGACTTCACGCGGTTCGGCGGGTCTCAGAAGAAGCAGGTCACCGGTCAGATCCTCGGTCTGCCGACGACCATGTCGTTCATCGCGATCGTGGCGATCCTGACGACGTCCGGCGCGCAGGCGTTGTACGGCGAGGCGATCTGGGACCCGGCCGACCTGGCGTCCCGGTTCGACAGCACGCTCCTGGTGCTCGTCGCGCTGATCTCGCTGGTGCTGGCGACGGTCTCGGCGAACCTCGCGGCGAACGTCGTGAGCCCCTCGTACGACTTCTCGAACGCGTTCCCCAAGCGCATCACGTTCGCGATCGGCGGCCTGATCACCGGTGTGGTCGGCATCCTGATCCAGCCGTGGCGGCTGATCTCCGACCCGAACATCTACATCTTCGCGTGGCTCGGCTTCTACGGCGGTCTGCTGGCGTCCGTGGCCGGTGTGTTCGTCGCCGGGTACTGGGTGATCAAGAAGACCGAGCTGCACCTGCAGGACCTCTACCTGGACGGCAGGGGCGCGTACTGGTTCAACGGCGGCTGGAACTGGCGTGCGGTGCTCGCGACGCTCGTGGGCTCGGTGCTCGCGGTCGGTGGCGCTTACGGCGGACCATTTCCGGCGGACGGGTTGATTCCGTTCCTCAAGCCGCTCTACGACTACAACTGGGTGATCGGCTTCGCGGCCGGTTTCCTGGTTTTCCTTGCTCTCAAGGAGAACACCGCAAAGGAGAAGACCAGGTGAGCAACATCATCCGGGCGGCGCTCGTCCAGCAGAAGTGGACGGGCGACAAGGAGTCGATGATCGCGAACGCGGTCGAGCACATCCGCAGCGCCGCATCGCAGGGCGCGCAGGTGTTGTGTCTCCAGGAGCTCTTCTACGGGCCGTACTTCTGCCAGGTGCAGGACGCGGACTTCTACTCCTACACCGAGGCGATTCCGGACGGCCCCACGACGCGGCTGATGCAGGAGGTCGCCGCGCAGCACAACATCGTGCTGATCGTGCCGATGTACGAGGTCGAGCAGCCGGGCGTCTACTACAACACCGCCGCGGTGATCGACGCCGACGGCACGTACCTCGGCAAGTACCGCAAGAACCACATCCCGCAGGTCAAGGGGTTCTGGGAGAAGTTCTACTTCAAGCCCGGCAACCTCGGTTACCCGATCTTCGACACAGCGGTCGGGCGGATCGGCGTCTACATCTGCTACGAGCGCCACTTCCCCGAGGGCTGGCGCGCCCTGGGTCTCGCGGGCGCGAAGATCGTGTTCAACCCGTCGGCGACTTCTCGTTCGTTGTCCGAGTACCTGTGGAAGCTGGAGCAGCCCGCCGCGGCCGTCGCGAACGAGTACTACGTCGGCGCGATCAACCGCGTGGGTGTGGAACCGTTGGGTGACAACGAGTTCTACGGCCAGACGTACTTCGTGTCGCCGCGCGGCCAGTTCGTCGACGAGGTCGCTTCGGACACCGAGGAAGAGCTCGTGGTGCGCGACCTCGACATGGACCTGATCACCGAGGTCCGCGACACGTGGGCGTTCTACCGCGACCGCCGCCCGGACACCTACGAGGGCCTGGTGACGCCGTGAGCACGCTGATCCAGAACGGCCTCGTGATCAACGCGACCGGCTCGCACGCGGCCGACGTGCTGATCGAGGGCGAGCACATCGCAGCCCTGGTCACGCCAGGGTTTGCTGTACAGGCCGACGAAGTCATCGATGCGGCCGGGAAGTACGTGATTCCCGGCGGCATCGACGTGCACACGCACATGGAGATGCCGTTCGGCGGCACCCAGTCCGCGGACACGTTCGAGACCGGTACGACCGCGGCGGCGTGGGGCGGCACGACCACGATCGTCGACTTCGCCGTGCAGCCCAAGGGTTCCTCGTTGCTGTCCACTCTGGACAAGTGGCACAGCAAGGCGGACGGCAACTGCGCGATCGACTACGGCTTCCACATGATCATCTCCGACGTGAACGACGCGTCGCTGAAGGAGATGGAGTCGTGCATCGCTCAAGGCGTGAACAGCTTCAAGATGTTCATGGCCTATCCCGGCGTCTTCTACGCGACGGACGGCGAGATCCTGCGCGCCATGCAGAAGGCGCGCGAGACCGGTGCCACGATCATGATGCACGCGGAGAACGGCATCGCGATCGACCAGCTCGTGGCGCAGGCACTGGCGTCCGGGCTCGGCGATCCCGTGCAGCACGGCCTGACCCGGCCGCCGGAGCTGGAGGGCGAGGCGACCTCGCGCGCAATCCAGCTGGCCAAGGTGACCGGCTCTCCGTTGTACATCGTGCACTTGTCCGCGGCGCAAGCTCTTGACGCCGTGACGGCCGCGCGTGACACGGGCCAGAACGTGTTCGCCGAGACGTGCCCGCAGTATCTGTACTTGTCTCTGGAGGACCTGGCCCGTCCTGGCTTCGAAGGCGCGAAGTACGTGGCATCGCCTCCGTTGCGCCCCAAGGAACACCAGTCGTCGTTGTGGCGAGGCCTGCGCACGAACGACCTGTCCGTCGTGAGCACCGACCACTGCCCGTTCTGCTTCAAGGACCAGAAGCAGCTGGGCGTCGGCGACTTCTCCAAGATCCCCAACGGCATGCCCGGCGTCGAGCACCGCGTCGACCTGCTGCACCAGGGTGTGGTGAAGGGCGAGATCACCCGCGAGCGCTGGGTCGAGATCGCCTCCACCACCCCGGCCCGCATGTTCGGCATGTACCCGCGCAAGGGCGTGATCGCACCGGGCGCCGACGCCGACGTCGTGATCTACGACCCGTCGGCTGTTCAGACCATCTCCGCCGAGACCCACCACATGGCCGTGGACTACTCGGCCTACGAGGGCTTCGACCTCACCGGCGCCGTGGACACCGTGTTCTCCCGCGGCCGCAAGGTGATCGCCGACGGCGCCTACCACGGCTCGACGGGCCACGGCCGCTTCGTGTCCCGCGACCTCAACCAGTACCTCGTGTAGAGAAAGGCGCATTCCGTGGACTTCGGCATCGTGCTGCAGACCGACCCGCCGGCGCGGGACGTGGTGGACGGCCTCCGCGCCGCCGAGGACTGCGGCTTCCGCTACGGCTGGACGTTCGACTCCTGCGTGCTGTGGCAGGAGCCGTTCGTCATCTACTCCCAGGTCCTCGCCGCCACGCGCGACCTGATCATCGGCCCCATGGTCACCAATCCGTCCACAAGGGACTGGTCGGTGACGGCATCGCTCTTCGCGACGCTGAACGACATGTTCGGCAACCGCACGGTCTGCGGCATCGGCCGGGGCGACTCGGCCCGCCGCGTGATCGGCCAGAAGCCCGCCTCGCTGGCGACGTTGGGCGACGCGATGCACGTGATCAAGGAACTGGCCGAGGGGCGTTCCGTCGAGCACCACGGCACAGCGGTGCAGATCCCTTGGGTGCGCAACGGAAAGCTCGAAATGTGGATGGCCGCGTACGGTCCGCGCGCGTTGAAGATGGTCGGCGAGCAGGCCGACGGCTTCATCCTGCAGACCGCCGACCCGGACATCGCCCGCTGGACCATCGGCTCGGTCAGGGAAGCAGCCGCTGCCGCCGGCCGCGACCCGTCCGCGATCACGATGTGCGTGGCCGCCCCCGCCTACGTCGGAACTGATCTCTCCCATCAGCGGGATCAGTTGCGCTGGTTCGGCGGCATGGTCGGCAACCACGTGGCGGATCTCGTGGCCCGCTACGGCGACTCCGGCGCGGTGCCCAAGGCGCTGACCGACTACATCAAGGACCGCGAGGGCTACGACTACTCCCACCACGGCAAGGCGGGCAACCGTTCGACCGACTTCGTGCCGGACACGATCGTCGACCGCTTCTGCCTGGTGGGCCCGGAGTCCGCGCACGTCGAGCGGCTGCAGGAGCTCAAGGAGATCGGCGTCGACAACTTCGCGCTCTACCTGATGCACGACGAGAAGGACAAGACGCGCGACGCCTACGGCTCATCAATCATCCAAGCGGTCTAGCTTCACCCAAGTTCACCCGAAGGTGGGTAAAAAACACGAAGTGCCCCATCGCCGCCCCCCGGTTCGCCAAAAATTGCCGAGCATTCACGGCAAAGCGAACCGGGGGGTCGCGAGATGAAGTCGTTGTTTCACCACCGAGGATTGTGCCGCGCGCTGAGCGTGGCGATCGCATTGGCGACGGGAGTGGCGTTCGGGACGGCCGGTGCGACCGCGAAAACGGCGCCCGCCGACGTTCCCGGCGAGGTCTCGGCCACCATGGAGAAGCTGGACAGGAGTTCCCAGGTCTTCGCGGAGGAGTTCGACCAGGCCGGTGCCGGCCTCGCCGCGGAGCTGACCGGCAGGGCGCGACAGGCGATCGCATCCGGCCAGGTCAGGGCGCATCTGCCGAACGGGGCCAGGTTCGACGCGGAGTCGGCGACGGCCTACACGTCCAAGGGCGGCGGCCCGTCGATCCTGAGGTTGCCGCTGGCGGGGCCGAGCCTGGCCAGGCCGAGCGTCCTCGGAGTCACCTTCGATCCGGGCAGCGGTGCGGTCCTGTTCACCACCGAAATGCTCATCACCGGCGCCGCCGACAATTCCGCACACGTGACCGTCTGGAACAACGGCGAACTGGCGCTCAACAAAATCACCACCGCCGACGGACAGGTTCGAGAGTCCGACGCCGCTCCGCCTGTCGCTTTCGCCGCCGCTTCCGACGGATTCTGGAGTCGGCTCAACGACTGCCTCGCGAGCCTTGGGATAGGCTGGGCCGTCGTGACCGCGATCGCCGTTGCCTGCTCAGCCGCGTGTGTGGTGTCGGCCGGTACCGGATGCCTTCTCTGCATCCTCGCCGCCGCGGGAATCACCAACGCCAACATCGCCGGCTGCGTCGCCGAAGCGAGCCAGGGCTAGGCCAGAGGAGGCGGCACCGTGAGCCCTCGTCAGAAAGTCATCTGCATCGTCAGTGCCGTGGTGATCGCTCTCGGCGTGATGCTGCCGACGATCGAGGGCTCACCGGTGCCCGCTCTGGTGGGCGTGCCGATCGCGGTGGTGGCGCTCCTCGCGTTCATCCTCGTGGTCGCCTCCGCGCGCTCCGGCTCCGGCCGCAAGCAGGACTAGGCCTACCGCACCGTGCGGGTCTGGCCGTCCCACTCCGCGGTGATGGCAGGTAGGAGTTCGGCCAGCTGCACCGGGTAGATGGTGTCCTCAGTGGACTCCAGCTCCTGCGCGCTCCACCACCGGAACGCGGAGATGCTGTGCTCCTCGACGTCGTTGAAGCCCGAGGTGTCGACGTCCAGGCCGTCGACCGCGGCGTGGAAGAACCACTCCTCCGCGTCGAAGGTCTCGCCGTCGAAGCTGAACACCGTGCGGCGGCGCCAGATCGGGCCCACCAGCGAATCCGGCGCGAGCTTCAGACCGGTTTCCTCGAAGGCCTCGCGAATGGCCGTGTCGCGCAGTTCCTCGCCGTCCTCGACGCCGCCGCCGACGGTGAACCAGAAGAGCTCCTGAGGGCGGGCCGGGTCGAAACCCTGGAACAGCAGCACTCGGCCCATCGAATCCGTGAGCAACACGCGGGCCGACGGGCGCGGGGTGAGCATGACCGCGTCGGACGGGGCCGCGGGCTCGGCGATCTCGAAGTACGACGGTTGGGGTGCGGTGCCGGACAGCCGCAGCCAGCGGACGATGCGGCGGCGGCGTTGGAGGAGGGTGTCGCGGACGGCGTCGTTGTGCACGCGGCGGGCGAGGACGACTCGTTCCTCGGCGTCCGCAAGCTCGGCGTTGAGCGCGGGGGCCAGGGTGGAGCGGTCCAGGGCGCCGAGCAGGCCGGAGAGCTCGTTCTCGGCCAGTTCACGCTCGGCACGAGAGGCCGACTCGGCGCGGGAAGCGGCCGCAGACAGCGCGGGGTCGAGCAGGGCGCGGGTGACGACGGCTCGGCGGGCGAGAGCGGCGTCCAGGGCGGCCCAGGCGGCGTCGGTGCGGACGTGCAGGCGGTCGAGGCGGTTGGCGATGCCCAGGATCCAGGCGGACAGCAGAAGTGCCAGGACGACAACGACGAGCGCGGTGGTCATGCCTCGCTCACCCTGCGCGGATCGGCGGCGATCGCCGTCTCGTACACCCGCAGCACCTGCGACGCCACCACCGACCAGTCGAAGGCCTGGACCCGCTGGTTCGCGAGGTCGACGTACTCGGCCCGCAAAGCGCTGTCCCGCAGCACCGACCGCAACGCCTCAGCCAGCGCAGCCGCGTCGCCCACCGGGAACAGCACGCCCGCCTTGCCGTCGTCCAGCACCCGCCGGAACGCGTCCAGATCCGAAGCCACCACCACGGTGCCGGCGGACATCGCCTCGGTGAGGATGATGCCGAACGACTCGCCGCCGGTGTTCGGCGCCACGTAGACGTCCACCGACCGCAGCATCCGGGCCTTCTCGACGTCGTCGACCTGGCCGAGCAGGTCGACGCGAGAGGCAAAAGGCCCGTCGAACGAAGTCTCGCCGCGCCCCACGACCAGCAGACGCAGGTCCGGGAACTCGGCGGCGATGAGCCCGAAGGCCTCCCACAACACCGGCATGCCCTTGCGCGGCTCGTCGTAGCGGCCCACGAACCCGATCGTGCCGCCGGGACGCGGGTAGCCGTCCAAAGTGGACGCCGAGGCGAAGAAGTCGACGTCGACGCCGTTCGGGATCTCGACCGCGTCGCCGCCGAGGTGCTCTACCTGGACGCGGCGGGCCAGCGCCGACACCGCGATGCGTGCCGTGACCTTCTCCAGGAACGGCTGCAGCACGCCCTGGAACGCCGACAGCATCTTGGAGCGCGGCGTCGAGGTGTGGAAGGTGGCGACGATCGGGCCGTCGGCGACCATCAGCGCCAGGAACGACAGCGACGGCGCGGTGGGCTCGTGCAGGTGCAGGACGTCGAACTGGTGCTCGTCGATCCAGCGGCGGACCCGCGCGTACGAGACGGGGCCGAAGGACAGCCGGGCCACGGAGCCGTTGTACGGGATGCCGACCGCGCGACCGGCGGACGTCACGAACGAAGGCAGCGACTGGTCGTCGTCGGCGGGAGCGAGGACGTTCACGGTGTGCCCGAGCGAGATCAGCGCGCGGGCGAGGTCGACGACGTGGGCCTGCACTCCCCCTGGCACGTCGAAGGAGTACGGGCAGACGATCCCGACCTTCACCGCGAGAGCCTCCGCGCCAACGCCTCGCGACGGCTCGCGGGCAGGTCGGCGAGCCAGAGCTTCTGCAGCATGTGCCAGTCGGCCGGGTGGGCGGCGATGTCGGCGGCGAACACGTCGGCGACGGCCTGGGTGGCGGCCTGGACCGTGCTCACCTTGATCGGCGGGTGGATGCGGAAGTGCCAGCCGTCCTCGGTGAACCAGCAGCCGACGGGCATCAGCGCGGCACCCGTCGTGTGCGCCAGGTGCGCGGGGCCCGCGGGCATCAGGGTCTGCTCGCCGAAGAACGTGACGGGCACGCCGGACGACGTCAGGTCGCGGTCGGCCAGCAGGCACACGACCTTGTTCGACCGCAGCCGCTCGGCCAGCACCGTCGCGGGTGGACGGTCGCCGCCGTTCAAAGGCAGCACCTCGAAGCCGAGCGTCTCGCGGAACTCCACGAACTTCCGGTACAGCGACTCGGGCTTGAGCCGTTCCGCGACCGTGGTGAACGTGCCGGAGTGGCCCACGAGCCAGACGCCGGCCATGTCCCAGTTGCCGCTGTGCGGAAGAGCGATGACCGCGCCGGTGCCGTCCTTCAGGGCCGCGTCGAGGTTCTCCACGCCGGACACCTGCGAGTCGCACTTCTCGTAGGCGGCGCGCAGGTCCATCGACGGCAGCCGGAACGCCTCGCACCAGTAGCGCGCGTACGACCGCAACGAGTCCCGCACGAGCTCGTCCAGCTCTTCCTCGCCCGCCTGCGGCACGACCCGGCGCAGGTTCGTGCGCAGCTGTGCCACGCCCGCACCTCCTCGTTTCGCGGCGAAGTCGGCACCGGCGTTGAACAACGCCCGCGCCACCTTCTCCGGCAGGAGACGGATGAGCCGCCACCCGGCCGTGTACCCGAGGGTCGCGAGGTTCACGCGGCCTCCCGCGCGGACTTCGCCACGGCGAGGATCCGCTGCAGCACCGTCGCCACCGTCATGACCGCCAGCAGCCACAGCGAGATCGCCATGAGGTGCGGCACGCCGAGCCCCTGCACACCCGCGCCGACCAGCGCGACGATGAACCGCTCGGCGCGCTCGGCCAGGCCGCCGTCCGCGGAGAGCCCGGACGCCTCGGCGCGCGCCTTCACGTACGAGATGACCTGCGAGGCGACCAGGCAGATGAACCCGGCCGCGGCGGTCCACCTGTTGCCCGTGTCGAACGCGTACCAGGTGAGCGCCGCGAACAACGCCCCGTCCGCTATCCGGTCGCAGGTGGCGTCGAGCACGGCACCGAACTTCGTAGGCCCCTGCGCGCGGGCCATGGCCCCGTCGATCAGGTCGAGCAGCACGAAGAACGTGACGAGAGCGCAGCCGAGGAAGAGCTGCCCGCGGGGGATGAACCACAGCGCACTGGCCACCGCACCGGCCGTGCCGACCACGGTGACGGCGTTGGGAGTGAGGCCACGCGCCAGCAGCCACGCCCCGATCGGATCGGTGACGCGCGAGACGGACGCGCGAGCGAAGATGTTCAGCATGGCGTGTCGCAGCCTAGCTGGACTGGTGAAACACGCTGCTCGCGGGATGCAGGCGAGCGCCGTCCGGTGATTGACAGCACCCGCGCGCGAAACCCCTCTAACCGAGTCGCCGGTGATCCTCGGCGATTCTCTTCAACAGCGCCTGCAGCTCCTCGCCGCGCACCGCCAGCCTCTCCAACTTGGTGAACAACGCGAGGTACTCGCGCACGTCCAGCGGGTCGGTGATGGTGGCGTTGCCGGTGAGCACGCTGACCGTGACCACGCGTTCGTCGTAGATGTGGAATCCGTGCAGGGCGACCACGTTCGCGTCCGCCGAGAAGGGCACGACACCCAGGCGGACGTTCGGGCGGCGCTGGATCGCGGCCAGGTGCTCGACCTGTTCCGCCATCAGCTCCGGCGAACCCATCCGCCAACGCAACGCGCCTTCGGACATCAAGAACACGAACTGCTTCGCCAGATCGTCCATCCGGGTACGCCGGATGCGCAGGGCGGCCACCGCGGCCTCCTGCTCCGACTGCGGCATCGTCCCCAGCACGATCCGCAGGTAGGGCTCGGACTGCAACAACTGAGGCACCAGGTTGACCTGGAAGAACCTCGATGTCGCGGCGCGGGCCTCCACGCGGCTGATCGTCTGCTGGTGGCGGTGCGCTCCTCGGTGCAGCACGACGCGACGGGTTTCCGCCTCCGCGTGCAGCGACCTGGCGAGTTCGACCAGTTCGATGCGCGTCTCTCTCGTCGCGGCCAGTTCCGCGACAAGACGCTCCACGTCGGTGACGGACGGGAGCAGCATGCCGTTCTCGATCTTCGACAGCTTTGACTGGCTCATCCCGGTGGCACGGGCGGTGGCCGTGCCGGTCATCTTCGCCTCGGTGCGCAACCGGCGTAACTCACGCGAAAGCCGTTCTCTCGCTAATCGCGAACGCTCAGGTGCGGTCATGTTCGCACCGTAACCATCTGTGCACGCATAGACGATCGGCCATCGGCGGGGACTTGACTCGCAGTTGACACCTCCAGGTGGGTGATCTCACCTACCTGGAATCGCTTTGTGCTGGCGATACGTCTCGATCGGTTGACTAGAAACACCCGAAAGTTGTAACGGAAGCTATTCCGTGCCACCTGGAAACCAACCAGATTGTCCAGTCAGGACAACGTGGGTGGTTTTTGTCACTCTTTTGTCCACGAATTTGGTACGGCTTTCAATCACACAGTTCGCTAAACGCCGTGTTTAGCGAATGCGTGATTGGTCAGTCGACGGCCTTCCAGCCCTCCGCCAGCAGGTCACGGGTCTCCCCGAGCAGCTGCGGCAGCACCTTCGTGTGCCCGATGACCGGCATGAAGTTCGCGTCCCCGCCCCATCGCGGCACCACGTGCTGGTGCAGATGTGCGGCGATCCCGGCACCCGCGACGACACCCTGGTTCATACCGACGTTGAACCCGTGCGGTGCCGCCACGTGCCGCGCCACCCGCATCGCCTTCTGCGTGAACGCGGCGAACTCCGCGGTCTCCGACAGAGTGAGATCCGTGTAGTCCGGTACATGCCGATACGGCAGCACCATCAGATGACCCGGGTTGTACGGGTAAAGGTTCAAAACAGCGAAGACCTCGGCACCGCGCGCGATGATCAGCCCCGCCGAGTCGTCCAGCTCGACAACGCGGCAGAACGGACAGCCCTCGGGTTCATCACCGAGTGCCTTGCCCTCGCCCTTCACATAAGACAAGCGGTGCGGGGTCCACAAACGCTGCAATGCGTCGTGGACCCCGACACCGTCCTGTTCCGAAAACTCAGGCGTCACGAGAGCAGTTCCGCCGTGGGCGACGCGTTCTCCCGGCGCGCGACCCAGTCGACGATCTGCTCGACAGCCCGCTCGACCGGCACGCCGTTGATCTGCGTGCCGTCGCGGAACCGGAACGACACCGCGTTCGCCTCCACGTCCTTGGCACCGGCCAGGAGCATGAACGGCACCTTCTGCATGGTGTGGTTGCGGATCTTCTTCTGCATGCGGTCGTCCGACGCGTCGACGTCGACCCGGATGCCCTTCTTGCGCAGCACCTCGCGCAACGCGAACAGGTGGTCGGCGTTGTCGCTGGTCACCGGGATGCCCACGACCTGCACCGGAGCGAGCCAGGCCGGGAACGCGCCCGCGTAGTGCTCGGTCAGCACACCGAAGAACCGCTCCACCGAGCCGAACAGCGCACGGTGGATCATGACCGGGCGCACCCGCGAGCCGTCCGGGCCGGTGTACTCCAGCTCGAACCGCTCCGGCAGGTTGAAGTCCAGCTGGATCGTCGACATCTGCCAGGTGCGACCGAGCGCGTCGCGGCACTGCACCGAGATCTTCGGGCCGTAGAACGCGGCGCCACCGGGGTCCGGCACGAGCTCCAGACCGGACTCGCGGGCCACCGACGCCAGCGTCTCGGTCGCCTCGTCCCAGATCTCGTCCGCACCCACGTACTTCTCGGGGTTCTTGGTCGAGAGCTCCAGGTAGAAGTCGTCGAGGCCGTAGTCGCGCAGCAGGTCCAGCACGAACGTGAGCAGCGACTTCAGCTCGTCGCGGATCTGGTCGCGGGTGCAGAAGATGTGCGCGTCGTCCTGCGTCATGCCGCGCACGCGGGTGAGGCCGTGCACCACGCCGGACTTCTCGTAGCGGTACACCGAGCCGAACTCGAACATGCGCAGCGGCAGCTCGCGGTACGACCGCCCGCGCGAGCGGAAGATCAGGTCGTGGAACGGGCAGTTCATCGGCTTCAGGTAGTAGTCCTGGCCGGGCTTGCGAACGCTGCCGTCCTCGTTGAGCTCCGCGTCGAGGTGCATCGCCGGGTACATGCCGTCGCGGTACCAGTCGAGGTGCCCGGAGGTCTCGAACAGGTTGCCCTTGGTGATGTGCGGCGAGTACACGAACTCGTAGCCGGCCTCGGTGTGCCGCTGGCGGGAGTAGTCCTCCATCGCCTTGCGGATGATGCCGCCCTTGGGGTGGAACACCGCGAGACCCGACCCGATCTCGTCCGGGAACGAGAACAGGTCCAGCTCGACACCGAGCTTGCGGTGGTCACGCCGCTCGGCCTCGGCCAGCCGCTCCAGGTACGCGTCCTGCGCCTCCTGCGACTCCCACGCGGTGCCGTAGATGCGCTGCAGCTGCGGGTTGTTCTCGTTGCCCCGCCAGTACGCGGCGGCCACGCGGGTCAGCTTGAACGCCGGGATGTGCTTGGTGGTCGGCACGTGCGGACCGCGGCACAGGTCGCCCCACACCTGCTCACCGGTGCGCGGGTCGAGGTTGTCGTAGATCGTCAGCTCGCCGCCGCCGACCTCCATGACCTCGCTGGTGTCGACGTCGCTCTTGATGTCGACGAGCTCCAGCTTGAACGGCTCCTTCGCGAGCTCCTGCTTGGCGGCGTCGACCGACTCGACCACGCGCCGCGAGAACCGCTGCGACCCCTTGATGATCTGCTTCATGCGCTTCTCCAGCGCCTGCAGGTCCTCCGGGGTGAACGGCTTCTCGACCTGGAAGTCGTAGTAGAAACCGTCCTTCACGGGCGGGCCGATGCCGAGCTTGGCCTCGGGGAACTGCTGCTGCACCGCCTGCGCCAGCACGTGCGCGGCGGAGTGGCGGATGACGCTGCGGCCGTCCTCGGTGTCCGCGGCGACGGCCTCGACCTCGACGTCGACCTGCGGGATCCACGACAGGTCGCGCAGGTGACCCTCGGCGTCCTTCACGACGACGATCGCGTCCGACCCTTTGCCGGGCAGCCCCGCCTCGCGCACGGCCGTGCCCGCCGTCGTCCCAGCCGGAACCACCACGCGAGGCGGGTTCTGGGCGACTGCTGGGCGCGACTCGGACACGATGACTCCTAGCTGGAAGTTTGGGTTTGCGGATCAGATGTTATCGGTGCTCAAAACCGACATGACGATCGCGTCGTAGAACTCGCCCTCCCAGAGCAGGGCGTCGCGCAGACGGCCCTCCTCGCGGAAGCCGAGCTTCTTGTACACGTGGATCGCCCTCTCGTTGAACTCGTACACCTCCAGGTCGACCCGGTGGAGATTGCGCACGTTGAACGCGTGGTCGAGAGCGTGCTTGAGCGCGATCATGCCGTAGCCCTTGCCGAAGCCGTCCTTCAGGAAGATCCGCAGGCCGGCCGACCGGTTGAACTCGTTGATCGTGAGCACGACCTCGCCCAGGAACTTCCCGTCCTCGGTGATGGCGCGGGTGTAGCGGTTCGGGTCGTTCAGGGTGCGCTCGATGTACGCCTCGCAGTCCGCGAGCTCGAACGTGGCGTGCGAGCCGGTCAGCTTCCTGACCTCGGCGTCGTGCGGGCCACCGTCGAGGATCTGGGCGGCGAACTCCATGCGAAGCGGTACGAGTTCCATGGTCCCATCGAACCTGGCGCGTCCACTCGGTTTCTGCTTAGCGTGGCCCGATGCGGTTACTGTTGGTCCTGGCAATGGTGCTGGGCGCTCTCTCCGCGCCTGTGGTCTCGGCGGCTCCTGCAGGCCCCCGAGACGTGATTGTTCAGCTCTTCGAGTGGAACTGGCGGTCGGTCGCCGCCGAGTGTCCAAGACTCGCGAACTACGGATACGTGCAGGTCTCGCCGCCGCAGGAACACGTGACGGGCCCGCAGTGGTGGACGCAGTACCAGCCCGTCTCGTACAAGATCGAGTCGCGGCTGGGCACGCGCGCCGAGTTCGCGTCGATGGTCACCGCGTGCCACAACGCGGGCGTGAAGGTCCTGGTCGACGCCGTGATCAACCACACGACCGGCGGCAGCGGCACGGGGTGGGCCGGGTCGCCGTACACGCACTACGACCACCCCGGCACGTACGCGTCGTGGGACTTCCACCACTGCGGACGCAACGGCAACGACGACATCGTCAACTACGGCGACCGGTGGGAGGTCCAGAACTGCGAGCTCGTGAACCTCGCGGACCTGGCCACGGACACGACGTATGTGCGCGACCGGATCGCCGCGTACCTCAACGACCTGCTGTCGTTGGGTGTCGACGGGTTCCGGTTGGACGCTTCGAAGCACATGCCGGCGGCGGACATCGCGGCGATCAAGTCGCGTCTCTCTCGTAGCGCGTACATCGTGCAAGAGGTCATCTACGGCGCGGGCGAGCCCATCGGGCCCGGTGAGTACACGGGCAACGGTGATGTGCACGAGTTCCGTTACGCGCGGGATCTGAAGCGGGTCTTCAACAACGAGAAGCTCGCGTACCTGAAGAACTACGGCGAGGGCTGGGGCTATCTGCCGTCCAATCAGGCCGTGGTGTTCGTGGACAACCACGACACGCAACGCGACGGCTCGACGCTGTCCTATCGGGATGGACGCCGGTACACGACAGCGAACACGTTCATGCTCGCGTGGCCGTACGGAACGCCCGCGTTGATGTCCGGCTACGCGTACTCGTCCAACGACCAGGGGCCGCCCCAGGACTCGTCGGGCCGCATCACGGACGTCTCTTGTGGATCAACCTGGCTGTGCGAGCACCGCGGGTTCGAAGGAATGGTCGGCTTCCGGAACGCAACGCGCGGCACGAGCGTCACAGGGTGGTGGGACGACGGGAACGACGTGATCGCGTTCGGCCGGGGCAACCGCGGTTACGTGATCATCAACGACTCCGACCAGGCCGTGTCGGGCAGGTCGTTCCAGACGTCGATGCCGGCGGGTCGCTACTACGACGTGTCGGGCTTCGGCGGCTACGCGGACGTTGACTCGTTCGGGTGGTTTTCGTTCACCGTCCAACCTCATTCCTCGTTCGCGATTCATACGTAGACGCAAGTGAGTGGTTTTTCGGATGCGTCTTGGTGGGCCGGGCGAGCAGTCTGTTGGCCCGGCCCGCCGCGTTAGGGAGCTCCGATGCACGACCTGATCGTCGAATGCCCGGTCCACCTGACCGAGTCCAACCGGGACGAACTGCGCCTGCTGTACGCCGACCTGCGCGACCACTACGCTCGCCGCGACGCTCGTGACGGCACGCGCACGACGCTGCACTTCGTGTGGTCGGGCGACCTCGATCCCGAGCTCTTCGGCGCGACCTACGCCGACCAGCGGCACGTCTTCACCGCCTCGCGGCCCATCGTGAACTCCACCCAGAGCGGCCTTCAGGAAACGAACAGGCGGCTGTCAGGCTGCTATCAGCCGAACGGCGCATCGTTGAACACATGAGCGAGCAGGGACCGACGCCTCCACCGCGGGAGCCGTCGCAGAACGATCCGCAGGCAGCCCAGCCTGCACCGGACCAGGCCACGACCCCGCTGCCCGCCGACGCATCGGCCACGCCTGGTCAGCAGCCCGCCCCCGAACAGCCGGCGGCGACAGCAGCACCCACCGTCCCCGACCAGCAGCCCGTCCCGGACCAGCCGGCGGCCACAGCGGCAGAAGCACCCCCGGCGGCATCTCCAGCGGCACCGATCCCTTCGGCTGCGGCACCGGCCAGGCCTGGCCGCGCGAGGCGTTTCGCCGGGCACCGCGCCACCCAGCTGGTCGCCGTGGGCCTGCTGGGTCTCGTCCTCGGTGGCGGCATCGTGGGAGCGATCGCGGCTAACCGCTACGACCACCGCGGCGGCCCGGGTCACGTCCGGATGTACGAGCGTGGTGACCGCGGCCCGGACCGCGGTGACCGCGGCGGTGACCGCTTCGAGCAGCGCGGTCCGTTCGGCGACCGCGGCGACCGCCCGCAGCGGTGACTGACCGAGCGCGCGACTCACGCTCACCCGAGTCCCCGACGGTGTGAGTCGCGCGCTCACCTACAGCCAGGGACGCACGCCCACGCCGAATAAACCCCCTCGTTCGGCAGGGGCGTGCGTTCCGCCCTAAGCGATTACTGCGACGCCTGCTGCGGTCCCAGGCGGATCGCCAGCAACTGACGCCGCAGCACCTTCCCAGTCGCGTTGCGCGGCAGCTTCGGCACCACGACGACCTCGCGCGGAACCTTGTGCCGCGCCAACCGGGTCCGCACGAACTCCCGCAGCTCCCGCACGTCGATCCGCGCACCGGCGACCGGCACCACGAAGGCGCGCAACCGTTGCCCGTACTCGGGATCCGGCACGCCGAGCACCGCCGCGTCGCGCACCCGGTAGTGCGTCATCAGCAGGTTCTCCACCTCGACCGGGTACACGTTCTCGCCGCCGGACACGATCATGTCGTCCTGGCGGCCGTCGAAGTACAGCCGGCCTGAAGGGTCGAAGTGGCCGAGGTCGCCGGTCGAGACGAGACCGTCGATGCTCTCCTTCGCCGAGCCGTCCGTGTAGAGGTCGACGGTCAGCGAGCCGCGCACGAAGATCCGGCCGGTCACGAACGACCGGGTGATGCGCGCGCCGTGTTCGTCGTAGATCCGAACGATGCAGTTGTGCGGCGGCATGCCCACGCTCGACGGCGCGGCCTCCAGGTCCTCCGGCGTGGCCACGGTGGCGACCGCGACCTCGGTCGAGCCGTAGAGGTTGTAGAGCACCGGTCCCAGCACGGCCTGAGTGCGGTGCACGAGGTCTGTCGAGATCGTCGAGCCGGAGCAGAACACGACGCGCAGGTGCGACAGGTCGTACATGTCGATCACCGTGCGGTCCAGCTCCATGATCCGCTGCAGCATCGTCGGGACGACCACGATCGTCGTGCACCGCTGGCCCTGCACCGACCACAACGTCTTGCGCGGGTCGAAGCGGCGTTGCAGCACCGCTCGCGAGCCGAGCGACATCGCCAGCGTCAGGTGCGAGTAGCCGACGGAGTGGAAGATCGGCGCGGCGATGAACGTCGACTCGCCGGAGTGCATCGGGATGCGGTCGAGGAAGTCGGACGCGGTGAGCACAGACTTGATCTCGCGGGGTGTGCCCTTCGGTATGCCCGTGGTGCCCGACGTCAGCTGGATGACCACACCCGGCTCGCGCGGCGGTTCGAGCTCTCCGCGCGGCGCCTTGGCCACCAGCTGGTCCAGCGTCGGGGTGCGGCGGTCCAGTCCGTCCCGCGACCACGCGAGCCACCGCGGGATCGACGGCGGCAACTGGTGGAACAGCGGGGTGAACTCCTCGTCGTGAATCACGAGCGACACGCGTTCACGTTGAAAGAGGTCCAACAGGACCGGGGCACCGAACCCGGTGTTCACCAGCAGCACCCGCACGCCGAGCTTCGCGCACGCCAGCAGCGACTCGACCATCCCGCGGTGGTTGCGGCACATCAACGCGACGATGTGCGTGTGCTGCACACCTAAGGCGCGCAGGCCCTGCGCGATCGCGTTGGAACGCCGGTCGAGCTGCCGGTACGTCACCGAACCGCGCTCGTCGACGACCGCGACACCGTCAGGGTTCAGCCGGACGGAACGGCGCAGCGCCGTGACGTTCGGCCCCCAGACCTTCACCTCTTTCAGCGCCTGCACGGACATCTTGAAGTTCGTGAGACTCACCATGCCCGCGGCGGACAAGACACGGAGTGAGTGCACCCGGCCCATGGCGTCGCGAAACACCTTGCGCAACCCTGGCATCAACAGCTCCTCGCGCTGCAAGTCCCCGAGGTATTCGGACGGTAACTGTCCGCAAGCCCTACGCCAAGAGTTGTTCCATGCGGAATTCGCATGACAACGGGACAATTGAACCTGTAAACGTTTTCATGTTGCCGGGCGGGAGTCTGACCGGTCAGACCAAAAAGCCCCGCAGCAGTGATGCCGTGCCGTCGAGATGCTCGGCCATCGCCAGCCGGGCACCCGCCGGGTCTCCGTCCAAAATGGAGGCGATGATGCGTTCGTGCTGGGCGTTGGAGTGCGCGAGGTTCGGTTCGAGCAGCGGAATGGTGTCCAGCAGCTCGTTCACACGCATTCTGGAGTCCGCCACGGCCGCGGTCAGTGACGCGGACCCGGTCGCCTCGGCGATCGCCAGGTGCAGCCGCGAGTCCTTGCGCCGGTACTCCCCCAGTGACGCGGTGGACGCTTCTTCCAGACGAGCCCGCAGTCCACGGCGTTCGGCCGGCCCCAGCGAACGACCCGCTGCGGTTTCCGCAGCGCCTGTTTCCAGGACTTTCCTCAACGTGAGCGCGTCGTGGATGTCGCCGAACTCCTTGCCGGGCGCGGACTTCGGGATCACGTCGTTCACGAACGTGCCGCCGTACCGGCCCCGCCGCGACTCGACGTAGTTGTTCTCCTGCAACGACCTGATGGCCTCGCGCACGGTCACCCGGCTCACGCCGAGCCGGGTGGCCAGGTCTCGTTCGGACGGCAGCCGCTCACCCGGCGCGACGACGCCGAGCCGGATGGCCTGCATGAGCCGTTCGACGGTCTCCTCGAAGGCGTTGCCCGCCCGCACGGGACGGAACAACGCCTCCTGCGCGTGTTCCATCATCTAGAGCGGTGTCACATAGGCGCCGGCGATGCCACCGTCCACGAGGAAGTTCGACGCGGTCATGAACGACGAGTCGTCCGAGGCCAAAAACGCGACCGCTGCGGCGATTTCCTCAGGTTCGGCGAACCGACCGAGCGGCACGTGCACCAGGCGGCGAGCCGCCCGCTCCGGGTCCTTCGCGAACAGTTCCTGCAACAACGGGGTGTTGACCGGCCCAGGCGAAAGAGCGTTGACGCGGATGCCCTCGCGCGCGAACTGCACACCGAGCTCACGGGACATCGCGAGCACGCCGCCCTTCGACGCCGTGTAGGAGATCTGCGACGTCGCCGCGCCCATCGTCGCGACGAACGACGCCGTGTTGATGATGGAACCCTTGCCGTTGGCCTGCATGTGCGGGATGGCGTACTTGCAACACAAGTAAACCGACGTGAGATTCACCTTCTGCACGCGGTCCCACGCCTCGATGCCCGTCGTCAGGATCGAGTCGTCGTCGGGCGGCGAAATACCGGCGTTGTTGAACGCGATGTCCAACTTGCCGTAAGTGTCCACTGTGGTCTGGAACAGGGCCTTGACCTGTTCCTCGTCGGTCACGTCGACCTGGACGAACAGCCCGCCCACCTCGTCCGCGGCGGCCTTGCCGGACGCCGGGTCGAGATCGGCGACGACGACCTTCGCGCCCTCGCTCGCAAACCTGCGCACGGTCGCGAGTCCGATGCCGCTGGCGCCGCCCGTCACGACGGCCACGCGGCCCTCGAGTCGCTGAACCATCTTTGTTCCTCTCAGGTAGCGATGAAGACGTTCTTGAGCTCGGTGAAGGAATCCAGTGCGTCCGGCCCGAGCTCACGACCGAGACCCGACTGCTTCACGCCACCGAACGGTGTCCAGTAGCGAACGGAAGAATGCGAGTTCACAGACAGGTTTCCGGCCTCGACGGCTCGCGAGACCCGGATCGCGCGGCCGACGTCCTGCGTCCAGATCGACCCGGACAGCCCGTACTCCGAGTCGTTCGCGATCCGGATCGCGTCCGCCTCGTCGGTGAACGGCAGCACGACGACGACCGGCCCGAAGATCTCCTCGGTGACCGTCACGTGGTCGTAGGCCGGCGTCAGGACGGTCGGCGGGAACCAGAAACCCGGTCCGGACGGCGCCTCACCGCGGAACGCGACAGGAGCGTCGTCTGGTACGTAAGACGCAACCTTGCTGAGGTGCGACGCACTGATGAGCGGCCCCATCTCGGTCGCCTCGTCGCCGGGCTCGCCGACCTTCACGCCCTTGACCGCGGGCTCCAGCAGCTCCATGAACCGGTCGTAGACGCTCGCCTGCACGAGAATGCGCGACCGGGCGCAGCAGTCCTGCCCTGCGTTGTCGAACACCCCGTACGGCGCCGTCGCGGCCGCCTTCTCCAGGTCCGAGTCCGCGAAGACGATGTTCGCCGACTTGCCGCCGAGCTCCAGCGTCACCCGCTTCACCTGGTCCGCGCAGCCGGCCATGATCTGCTTGCCGACCTCGGTCGAGCCGGTGAAGACGACCTTGCGCACCAACGGATGCGTGACGAACCGGTTGCCGACGACGCTGCCCTTACCCGGCAGCACCTGGAACACGCCTTCCGGGATGCCGGCTTCCAGCGCCAGCTCGCCGAGCCGGATCGCGGTCAGCGGCGTCACCTCGGCGGGCTTCAGCACCACCGTGTTGCCGGCGGCCAGCGCGGGTGCGAAGCCCCAGCCCGCGATCGGCATCGGGAAGTTCCACGGCACGATCACGCCGACTACGCCGAGCGGCTCGTGGAACGTGACGTCGAGACCGCCCGCGACCGGGATCTGCTTGCCGAACAACCGTTCCGGCGCCGCCGAGTAGTACTGCAGCACGTCACGGACGTTGCCGGCCTCCCACCGCGCGTTGCCGATGGTGTGCCCGGAGTTCTCGACCTCCAGCAGCGCCAGTTCCTCGTTGTGCGCGTCGACGACCTCCGCGAACTTCCGCAGCAGCCGGGCGCGGTCGCCGGGTGCCACGTTCCGCCAGCTCTCGAACGCCTGCTGCGCCCGGACGATCGCCGCGTCCGTCTCTTCGAGCGTGGTGTGCGGTACGGACCGCACCACCTTCTCGGTAGCCGGGTTGATGACGTCGAAGGTCACGCTTTTCTCCTTGCCGCATGTACCAGCGCTTCGAACAGACGAAGGTCCTCGATGTCCTGCTCGGGGTGCGACTGCACACCGACGACGAACCGCGCGCCGTCCAGCTCGACGGCCTCGACCGTGCCGTCCGGCGCCTGTGCCGTCACGCGGAGCCCATCCGCGATCCGGTCCAGCGACTGGTGGTGATGACATTGGACGTTGGTGTGGTCGCCCAGGATCGCGTGCAGCTTCGTGTCCGCGACCACGCTGATGTCGGTGTGCCCGAACACGCCCGGCGCCTCGTTGTGGCCCTCGATGTGCTGGTGCAGCGTGCCGCCCAGCGCCACGTTCAGCACCTGCATGCCGCGGCACACGCCCAGCACCGGCAGGTCGAGCTTCAACGCGGCCTCGACCAACGCGAACTCGGCGTCGTCGCGGTCCCGTCGCGGCTCACCGGTCAGCTCGTGCGGTTCGGCACCGTAAGCAGCGGGGTCGATGTCCGCGCCGCCCGCGATCACCAGCGCGTCCAGGAACCCGATCGTCTCGGCGGTCCAGGTGCCGACCGGCGGCAGCATGACGGGGTTGCCGCCCGCCTTCACCACGCAGTCGAGGTAGCCGCGGTAGAGCACCGCGGCTTCCACGTCCCAGAGCCCGAAACGCGTGCGTTCCAGGTAGGTGCTGATGCCGACGAGGGGCTTAGAGGCGCTCAAACCCGCGTACCTTCTCCCAGTCCGTGATGGCCGCCTCGAACGCGTCCAGCTCGACCTTGGCCGCGTTCAGGTAGTGATCGATGACGTCCTTGCCGAACGCGTCACGCGCGATCTCGCTGGCCGCCAACAGGTCCGCGGCCTCGCGCAGCGTCGTCGGCACGGTCGGGCGGTCCGAGGCGTAGGCGTTGCCGACGAACTCGTCCTCCAGCTCGAGCTTCTGCTCGACACCGTGCAGGCCCGCCGCGATCAACGCCGCGACCGCCAGGTACGGGTTCACGTCACCGCCGGGAACGCGGTTCTCGAACCGCAGCGACTGCCCGTGGCCGACGACCCGCAGCGCGCACGTGCGGTTGTCCCGGCCCCACGCGACGGCGGTCGGCGCGAACGAGCCCTTCACGAAACGCTTGTAGGAGTTGATGTTCGGCGCGAGGAAGTAGGTGAGCTCCCGCAGAGCCGCGAGCTGGCCCGCGACGAAGTGCTTCATCATCGGCGACATGCCCTGTCCCTCGGCGAACACCGGTTCCCCTGAGGACGAGCGCAACGACAGGTGGATGTGGCAGGAGTTGCCCTCGCGTTCGTTGTACTTCGCCATGAACGTGAGCGACTTGCCCTGCTGCGAGGCGATCTCCTTGGAGCCGTTCTTGTAGATCGCGTGCTGGTCGCACGTCCGCAGCGCCGTCGTGTAGCGGAAGGCGATCTCGTGCTGGCCGGGGTTGCACTCGCCCTTGGCCGACTCCACCACCATGCCCGCGCCGGTCATTCCGTTGCGAATGGCCCGCAGCAACGGTTCCACGCGCGCGGTGCCGAGCAACGAGTAGTCGACGTTGTACTGGTTCGACGGCGTCAGGTTGCGGTAGCCCGAGTTCCAGGCCTGCTCGTAGGTGTCGTCGAAGACGATGAACTCGAGCTCGGTGCCGACGTAGCACTCCAGCCCGAGCGCCGCGAGCCGGTCGAGCTGCTTGCGCAGGATCTGCCGGGGCGAGGCGACGACCGGGTCGCCGTTCTCCCACACGAGGTCGCACATGACGAGCGCGGTGCCCTCCTGCCACGGCACCCTGCGCAGCGTCGAGACGTCCGGCTTCATCACGAAGTCGCCGTACCCGCGCTCCCAGCTGGACATCTCGAAGCCGCTGACCGGGTTCATCTCGACGTCGACCGCGAGCAGGTAGTTGCAGCCCTCCGCGGCATGCCCGAGAACTTCGTCGAGGAAGTACTGGGCAGCGCACCGCTTGCCCTGCAGGCGGCCCTGCATGTCCACGATCGCGACCAGGACGGTGTCGATCTCACCGGTGTCCACGGCCTCGCGCAACTCCTCGACGGTCAGCATCCCGACGGTCCTCCAAAGGTATGTCTGCGAGCCATTGGCCGCACCATCTTGACACCAGCGGGTGATGAGCGCCACCCTCAGCCACCGTCTAAAGGACTGGACGGAGTCCAAATGAGGAGGACCCCGGTGAGCCAAGAAGCAGACAGTCCCGTTTCCTCACGCTCCGCAGACGAGCAGCGACTCCACGAACTCGGTTACGCCCAGGAGCTGTCCCGGACCATGTCCGGGTTCTCCAACTTCGCGGTGTCGTTCACGATCATCTCGATCCTGTCCGGTTGCCTGACCCTGTACGGGTTCGGCATGAACACCGGTGGTCCCGCGCTCATCGTGTGGGGCTGGCCGTTCGTCGGCCTGATGACACTGCTCGTCGGTCTCGCGATGGCGGAGGTCTGCTCCAGCTTCCCGACGGCGGGCGGTCTGTACTACTGGGCGGCGAAGCTCGCGCCGAGCAACGGCGCCGCCTGGTCGTGGTTCACCGGCTGGTTCAACTTCCTCGGCCAGGTCGCGGTGACAGCGGGCATCGACTTCGGTGCCGCGTTCTTCATCAACGCCTTCCTGGACCTCCAGTTCGGTTACGCCGCAACACCTCCGCACACGATTCTGATCTTCGGCATCGTCCTGCTGGTGCACGGGCTGCTGAACACGTTCGGCGTCAAGCTCGTGTCGTTGTTGAACGACATCAGCGTGTGGTGGCACATCGTCGGCGTCGTGGTGATCGTCGGCGCACTGGCGATCCTGCCGTCGGAGCACCAGTCCGCGTCGTTCGTCTTCACGCACTTCGTCAACAACACCGGCTGGTCGTCGGCGTTCTACGTCGGCCTGCTCGGCTTGTTGCTGGCGCAGTACACCTTCACGGGTTACGACGCCTCGGCGCACATGACCGAGGAGACGCACGACGCGGCCCGCAGCGGCCCGCGCGGCATCGTGATGTCGATCGTCGTCTCGCTGATCGCGGGCTGGGTGCTGCTGGTCGGCATCACGTTCGCCATCAAGGACTACGACGGCGCGATCGGCAGCTCGACCGGCGTGCCCCCGGCGCAGATCTTCATCGACGCGCTGGGTGTGACGGGCGGCAAGCTGTTGCTGCTCATCGCGATCGGCGCGCAGCTGTTCTGCGGCATGTCCTCGGTGACGGCGAACTCGCGCATGATCTACGCCTTCTCCCGCGACGGCGCCCTGCCGGCGTCGTCGTTCTGGCACAAGATCAACAAGCGCACCAGGACGCCCACCAACGCGATCTGGCTCGCCGCCGGTGGCGCGTTCGTGCTCGGCCTGCCGTACCTGTGGAACGCGACCGCGTACGCGGCGGTCACGTCCATCGCGGTGATCGGCCTCTACATCGCTTACGTGCTGCCGACTCTGCTGCGGCTGCTGCAGGGTGAGAACTTCCAGCGCGGGCCGTGGCACCTCGGCAGGTGGAGCAAGCCGATCGGCATCGTCGCGGTGGCCTGGGTCGTGTTCATCAGCGTGCTGTTCATGCTGCCCCAGGCGAGCCCGGTGACGGCGAAGACGTTCAACTACACGCCGATCGCGGTGCTGGTGGTGCTCGGGTTCGCGGGCATCTGGTGGCTCGTCTCGGCACGGAAGTGGTTCACGGGCCCGAAGGTCCAGGGCACGCCGGAAGAACTGGCGGCGATCGAAAGGGATCTCGACTCCGTCTAGTCACTAGAGCCAGCCTCGGCGTGCGGCCTGCAGTCCCGCCTGGAACCGCGTCCGCACGCCGAGGTCGCTCATGATCCCCCGCACTCTTCGTTGCACGGTGCGGAGATGCCACCCGAACTGCCGCGCGATCGCCGCGTCCGTCATGCCGGCGGCGAGCAGCGTCAGCAGCCGTTCGTTGTCGGGATCCGGCGCGTCCGCCCGGAACGGCACCGCGGCGGCCCAGATCCGTTCGAACAGCGTCCGCAGCACCGCGAGCAACGACGACGAGTGCACCACCAGCGCCGCGTCGGTCGTGTCCGGGTGCAGTGACAGCAGGCCGATCCGGTCGTCCGCCAGCAACGCCTTCACCGGCACCGCGCCGATCCGCACCTGCTCGCCTCTGCGCGCGAACTCCGCGATCACGTCGAGCTTGCCCGGCAGCTCCAGCACCGAGTGGTCGTAGATCGCGCGGTACGGGACACCCGTCCACTCCTGCTCGTCCGGGTCGCCGCTGGTGAGGAACGGCGGACGGGTCAGGCCGAGCAGCTCGGAGCGGGCGAGCCGGTGGATCTGGCGCCACCACTGCAGAACGGCCTCCGCTCCCTGCACCACCTCGACGAGCTGGCGGGGCCTGTGGCGGTCGGCGATCTCGCGCGTGAGAACCCTGGCCTGCCGCAGCTGTTCCTCGCGGGCCAGGAAGAGTTGTTCGAGAGCCGCGCCGAGCTCGTCCACCCAGAGCGCTTCTTCCGCGGACATCGCTCTCAGTCTTCCGACGACGACCTCCCACGGAAAGCGTTGGTCCATACCAATATCCCGCGACTCACGACTCGAGCTGAAGCCACCAGGGAGGGCTTTCGTCGTCGCCGGAAGGGGAAAACCCTCTCTCGCCTTGGTGTCTGGGAAGGGGAGCGCAGGACGTGGTCGGTTCGGCCTCGTGCCGCGAGCGCAGGCCTCGGTGCAGGTCCCTGAGGCTCTGCCGGGCGAACTCCACGCCCACCCGGTCGCCGAGGTCCAGGGCCACCTCGATCGCGTGCTCGTAGTACCGCTCCGCCTCGGTGGCCTCTCCCAGATCCCGGTTGGCATGACCGAGGTGGCACAAGGTGATCACCACGGCGCGTTGGTCTCCGAGCTCACGGGACGTCGCGAGGTCGCGCTCGTAGTAGTCGATCGTGGTCTTCAGTGCCCGCTGCAACGTGATGTGGGCGATCTGCGGATGTCCCAGCTTCCGTTGGGCGACACCGAGATTGGTCAGCGTCCTGCCCTCTCCCAGCCGGTCGCCCAGTTCCTGGCGAATGGTCAGCGACTCCTCGTACAGACCGACCGCGCGCTCGTAGTCCTCGAGCTTCCGGTGAGCGTTGCCGAGGTTCGAGAGCGCGCTGCTCTCCATGTACCTGTCCCCGGCCGCGCGGCTCAGCCTGAGCACCTTCTCGTGTTCGGCGAGGGCCTCGTGCGCCCGGCCGCCGCTCTCGAACGCGTTGCCCAGAGACGTGCAGACGTTGATCAGACCGGCCTGATCCTTCAGCACCACGCAGGCCCGCGCGGCCGCACCGGCCACGGCGATCCAGTCCTGCGACTGGCGGCGCAGGTCGAAGTACGGGTCCATCGCCGTGGCGAGATCGCGCAGCACCTCGTGGGCACGGTGTTCCTCGGCGAAGGTGACGGCGGCGAGGAGGTTCGGGTACTCGACGTCCATCCACGTCACGGCCTCGGTGCGGGAGCCGAACCTCTTGCCCCGCTGCGACGGTGGCACGCGCGGGTCGATGTGCTCCTCCGCCGCCTGGACCTCGCGGAGGTAGTGCGCGAGCAACCTGGTCGCGGCGCCTTCCCGTTCCTCGTGCTGGTCGGCGAGCTCACCGGCGTAGAGCCGCAGCAGGTCGTGCATCTGCCACAGACCGTGCGCTCCCCGAGTCACCAGCGAGGCCCGCTGCAGCCGTTCGACGGTCTTCTGGGCCTGGCGCGCGGTGCGGTTGAAGAGCTTGGCCGCCGCTTCCGTGCTCACCGCCGGGCCCGGGTTGACGGAGAGCAGCCGCAGGGCCCGCCGGTCGTCCTGGTCGAGACGCCGGTACGAAAGGTTGAACGCGGCCCGCACCGACACGTTGCCCTCGACCTCCAGCTCCTCGAGGCGGTGGTGCTCGTCCTCCAGCGCGGCGACCAGGTCGCGGATCGGCCGTTCCGGGTCGGAGGCGAGCAGGACGGTCGCGGTTCTGAGCGCGAGCGGCAGGCCACCGCACAGCCTGACCAGCTCCGCGGTCGACGCCTGGTCCGAGCGCACCCGCTCGTCGCCGCCACCCGCCGTGTCGAGCTCCAGCGCAAGCAACGTGGTCGCCGAGTCCGCGGGCAGCGTCGGGACCGTCAGCAGCCGCGTCCCCGGCAACCCCGCCAGCCGGTGTCTGCTGGTCACGAGCACCCGGTGCCCGGACGCGCCGGGCAGCAGCGGCAGCACCTGCTCCAGCGACGAGACGTTGTCGATCACCACGAGCATCCGGTGCTCCGCGACGTCGTGCTCGTCGAGCAGCGTCCGCCACAACCTGGCCCGCTCGTCGGTCTCCGGCGGGATCTGCTCGCGGTGCACACCGAGCGCCGTCAGCAACGACCCGAGCGCCGCTAAAGCCGTGACCTGCTGCTCGTCCGGTTGGTACCCGCGCATGTCGTGCATGAGGACGCCACCGGGGAACCACTCGCGCGAGCGCGTCGCGACGTGGACGACCAGCGCGGTCTTGCCGATGCCACCCATCCCGTCCACCGCCACGACCGGGGTGGCGGACTCCGGGCTCACCAGCGCCAGCAACGCCTCGACCTGGTCGTCGCGCCCGACGAACACCGGCTGGGCGGGCAGGCCGCTCAACGCGAGCCTGGTCGGCACCGCCTCGGTGAGGTTCAGCGTTCCCGCCTGCACCGCGGTGCCGACCACGGTGCCGTTGACGGCGTTCACCACGTTGGTTCCTGCTGGCACCGAACGATTGTGCGCCGTCGCCGAGGAGCAGCACCACCTCTGTTCGAGCCGGTCATGGCAGGATCGGGCAGGTGAGTGACATTCAACGTGTGGGAGTCGTCGGTTCCGGCCTCATGGGCTCCGGAATCGCCGAGGTGAGCGCCCGCGCCGGCCTCGACGTCATCGTCGCCGAGGTCAACGCGGACGCGTCCGAGGCAGCCAAGGCGCGGATCGCGTCGTCGCTGGCCAGGGGCGTCAAGGCGGGCAAGCTGTCGGAAGAGGACCGTGATGGTGCTCTGAGCCGCATCCGGTTCACGACCGACATCGGCGAGTTCGGCGACCGTCAGTTCGTGGTCGAGGCCGTCGCCGAGAACGAGCAGATCAAGACCGAGGTCTTCACCGCGCTCGACAAGGTCGTGAAGGACGAGGACGCCATCTTCGCGTCCAACACGTCGTCCATCCCGATCATGAAGCTGGGCATGGCCACCGGCCGCCCCGAGCAGGTCATCGGCGTGCACTTCTTCAACCCGGTGCCGGTGCTCAAGCTGGTCGAGATCGTGCCGTCGCTGCTGACCGGCGCCACCACCCAGGTCCGCGCCGAGGCCTTCGTGCGCGCGACGCTGGGCAAGGAGGTCATCCGCTCCCAGGACCGCGCGGGCTTCGTGGTCAACGCGCTGCTCATCCCGTACCTGCTCTCGTCGATCCGCATGCTGGAGTCCGGCTTCGCGTCGGCCGACGACATCGACAACGGCATGGTGCTCGGCTGCGCCCACCCGATGGGCCCGCTGCGCCTCACCGACCTGATCGGCCTCGACACCACCAAGGCCATCGCCGAGTCGATGTACGACGAGTTCAAGGAGCCGCTCTACTCCCCGCCGCCGCTGCTGCTGCGCATGGTGGACGCGGGCCTGCTGGGCAAGAAGTCGGGCCGCGGCTTCCACAACTACGCGAAGTGACGTCTAAAGGGGAGCCTCCGGTCCGGAGGCTCCCCTTTGGGTCGTTCGGTGATCAAACGAGCTGAAGGTTGTCGTTGGTGAAGTCGGTGGCGATGATCGCGCTCGCACCGTACGGCGTATCCGCGAAACCACGCTCATTGCGCCACGCGATCACCCGGCCGTCGGCCCCGACCTTGACGATCTCGGCCTTGCGGTCACCGTCGAGGTCGCCGAAGTGCACGCTGTCGCTGGTGAACTCCGTCGCGATGATCGCGCCGGCACCGTAGGGCGTCTCCGCGAAACCACGCTCGTTGCGCCACGCCACGACCTTGCCGTCCGCACCCACCTTGGCGATCTCGGCCCTGCCGTCACCGTCGAGGTCGCCGAAGTGCACGTTGTCGCTCGAGAACTCCGTGGCGATGATCGCGCTCGCACCATAAGGCGTCTCCGCGAAACCACGCTCATTGCGCCACGCCACGACCTTGCCGTCCGCACCCACCTTGATGATCTCGGCCTTCCGGTCACCATCGAGATCGGCGAACCGCACGTTGTCACTGGTGAACTCCGTCGCGATGATCGCGCTGGCACCGTAAGGCGTCTCCGCGAAACCGCGCTCGTTGCGCCACGCCACGACCTTGCCGTCGGCACCCACCTTGATGATCTCCGACCTGCCATCACCGTCGAGATCGGCGAACTTCACGTTGTCGCTCGAGAACTCCGTCGCGATGATCGCGCTGGCACCGTACGGCGTGGCAGCGAAACCACGCTCGTTGCGCCACGCCACGACCTTGCCGTCCGCACCCACCTTGGCGATCTCGGCCCTGCCGTCACCGTCGAGCGACGATCCCGTGGAGGTGTTCAGGCGGTACAGGTCGTACGTCCGCATCGTCTGGATGATCGCGTTGGAGTAGTTGGGATCCGTCGCGTACCTCTTGGCGACCTCGCGGATGAACTGGTCGGGGTTGTCCCGATAGGGCAGTGCGTAGTCGTAGACGCCGCTGCGGGAGAGCAGATAGCCGTAGTCGCGGAACGAGTCGTGCATCGAGTTGTAGACCCGGAAGTACGCCGTGGCCGGGTGGCAGTCCGGCGTGCACTCCGTCGTCTGGTACTGGCGGCATCCGGTGGCGATCGAGCCGGGGCCGGGGTAGGTCGCGGTGGAGCACTTGACCCCGAAGTAGTTCTTGTCGTTGGTCGTGAGTGTGCTGCGGCCCCAGTTGGACTCGTGGATTCCCTGCGCGGCGGCCACCGAGGCCGGGATCCGGTACTCCGCCTGCACGGCCTGGGCGACCGGCGTCACGGCGTTGATGAAGTCCTCCTGGTAGCCGGCGGCGCTGACGGTGTTCGGCGCGATGTCCCGCGGCTCCATCTGCTGCGGTGCGGCGTGTGCGGTTCCAGCCACCAGTCCTGCGAACGCCGTGGCGAGCAGGGTTGCGGTCAAGGTCTTCACGACTGTCGTTCCCTTCGATCTCGCGCGGCTGTCAGGCCAGGTGGAGGTTGTCGTTGGTGAAGTCCGTGGCGATGATCGCGCCGGCACCGTACGGCGTCTCAGCGAAACCGCGGTCGTTGTGCCACGCGACGACCTTGCCGTCCGCGCCGACCTTGGCGATCTCGGCCTTGCGGTCGCCGTCGAGGTCGCCGAAGTGCACGTTGTCGCTCGAGAACTCGGTGGCGATGATCGCGCTCGCACCGTACGGCGTGGCAGCGAAACCACGGTCGTTGCGCCACGCGACGACCTTGCCGTCCGCACCCACCTTGGCGATCTCGGCCCTGCCGTCACCATCGAGATCCGCGAAATGCACGTTGTCGCTCGAGAACTCCGTCGCGATGATCGCGCTGGCACCGTACGGCGTCTCGGCGAAACCGCGCTCGTTGCGCCAGGCGACGACGTTGCCGTCGGCACCGACCTTGATGATCTCGGCCTTCCGGTCACCGTCGAGGTCGGCGAACCGCACGTTGTCACTGGTGAAGTCGGTGGCGATGATCGCGCTGGCACCGTAAGGCGTCTCCGCGAAACCGCGCTCGTTGCGCCAGGCGACGACCTTGCCGTCGGCACCGACCTTGATGATCTCCGACTTGCCGTCGCCGTCGAGATCGGCGAACCGCACGTTGTCACTGGTGAAGTCGGTGGCGACGATCGCGCTCGCACCATAAGGCGTGTCAGCGAAACCGTTGTCGTTGCGCCAGGCGATCACCTTGCCGTCGGCACCGACCTTGGCGATCTCGGCCCTGCCGTCACCGGAGAGCGAAGACCCGCTCGGCAGGTCGTCGACGATGTTGTTGTAGCGAATCGGGGTGTGCTGGGCGGCGAACTCCTGCGACCAGACCGTCCGGTGCGCGTACACCGGATCACCGCCGTGGTTCAGGACGATCGGTCGCGTCCTCGCCGCGTCGCTCCAGCCCGCGAAGATCGCGATGTGCGTGTCGGACTTGTTGAGCGCGTCACCCGGCTTGAGCTCGGAGCGCGGAATCTCGTGTGCGACGTTGTGGAAGTCCCAGGTCGTCAACGAGTAGGTGAGCCCCCAGGCCATGGACGTCATGCCCGAGCAGTCCATGCGGTAGTTGCCGTACTGGTTGGAGTAACACCCGCCCTGGTTGTACCGGACGCCGGCGTCGATCCAGGACTGCGCCCTCGCGATCACCTGGCTGCGGGTGAGCGTCTGGTTCTTCGGGTACGAGGTGCACATCAGCTGTGCGGTGAAGTCGCCGTCCGTCCGCGGCTGAGCGACCGCGGTGGCCTCCATGCCGAACAGTGCGGCGAAGATCGCGGCGGCGGTGACAGCGGCGGCGGCGTTTCTGTTGCGAGTCCTCATCGGTGGTTCCCCCCAGGCTGGTGAAGTCGTTTCGTTCTGACAGGGAGAAATCTGTCCGACCCACCTGCAAGCCGTCTGCAAGTTCGCTGCTGGACGATCTGCAGAAGACTTGCAGGTCATTCACACTGTGAACGCGGCCCCGCCAGTACTTCCGCTTGTATTGATCACATGCCTGGGGTGAACGACTACGACGTGGCGCCGTCGTGAGCGGCTGCGACCTGAGCCCCGGAATGCTCGACCTGGCCCGCCACCGCCTCCCGGACGCCGATCTGCGCGTAGCCGACCTGGCCGCCCCACTTCCCTACGCGGACAACACGTTCGACGACGTGACCGTCTCCCTGGTCCTGCACTACCTGGAGGGACTGGGGGCCATCGCTGGCCGAACTCCACCGCGTCCTGAAGCCCGGTGGCCGGCTCATGGTGTCGGTCGACCACCCGTTCGCCATCCACGCGATCCACCGCGCGGAAGGCCGCCGCACCAACTACTTCGAGACCTACAACTGGACCGAGGTCTGGGACCACACCGGCGAACCGGTCGAGATGTCGTTCTGGAACCGGCCGCTGCACGCGATGACCGACGCGTTCACCGCGGCCGGGTTCGTTGTCGCTCAGATCAGCGAACCGCTGCCGGTACCTGAGGCGCGCGAGCTGTTCCCCGACGAGCCCGAGCTTCCTGTTCTTCGTGCTTCAGGCGGCCAACGTGCCCTGATGGAAGTAGATGCGCCAGCCCGCGTCCGTCAGCCGCCACAACGAACTGCGCCAAGCCCGGCGCCCCTGGTGGTCGCTGAAGTACGTCAGGTGCACGACGCCGGGAGCCAGCACGGTCCCGGTCATCTCGCTGACCTCGACCGGCGCCTCGGAGGTCACCGTGCCGTCGCCGGTCGCGGTGAGCACCGACTCCGCGTCCCACCAGCGACCGGACGCCCCGATCTCGGTGAACTCGGGGTCCAGCAACGCCGACACGAGGGCAGGCGACGCACGCACCTCGGGCTCCAGCAGCCGCAACTCTCCCTCGATGGCCGCCTGGACCTCGTTCACTAGACCGCCGCTTCGAGCCGGTTCATCGAGTGCTGGATCAACCCGACCAGCACCGACTTCGACGACTCCCGATCCCGCGCGTCGCACAGCATCACCGGAATCGCCTCGTCCAGATCCAAAGCGTGCCGAACCTCGTCCACCGTGTACAGCTGCGCCCCGTCGAAGCAGTTCACGGCCACGATGAACGGAATCCCGCGATGCTCGAAGAAGTCGATCGACGGGAACGACGAGTCCAACCGCCGCGTGTCCACCAGCACCACGGCTCCGATGGCACCGGTGGCGAGCTCGTCCCACATGAACCAGAACCGGTTCTGCCCCGGCGTCCCGAACAGGTACAGCACCACCTTGGTGTTGATGGTGATGCGCCCGAAGTCCAGGGCGACGGTCGTGGTGTCCTTGCCCTCGATGCCCGCGAGGTCGTCGACGTGCACGCCGGCCTCGGTGAGCAGTTCCTCGGTCCGCAAGGGCTCGATCTCGGACACCGACGCGACCATCGTGGTCTTGCCGGTGCCGAACCCGCCCGCGATGACGATCTTGACCGCGGTCGGCACGGTCAGCTGGTCGTCAGATCCCACGAACACCATCCAGTACGGCCTGCAGGAGATCCCTGTCGGGAATCTGGGGGGAGGAGTTCTGCACGAGCACGTCACCGCGCTCGATGAGGTCCGACAGCAGGACCTTCACCACCACGAGCGGCACGTCGAGGTACGCGGCCACCTCGGCGACGGACAACGGGCGCAAGCACAGCGCCATGATCTCGCGATGCTCGACCGTCAGCGACGTCTGGTCGGACGCAACCGACGAGGTTCGGACCTGCGTCACCAGGTGCAGATCAGGCGCGTTCGGCCGGGTGCGGCCGCGCACCATGGCGTACGGCCGCACGAGCGGCCCCGCGGCCTCGTCGTACCACCAGTCCTCCCGCGCGGTCATCAGCGCGACTCTCGTGCCGTGGGCACGGTCGCCTGTTCTGCGCGCGGAGCCGACGACAGGTAGGTGCCCACCCGCTTGACCAGCATGTTCATCTCGTAGGCGATCATGCCCATGTCGGCGTCTTCCTCGCCCAGCACAGCGAGACACGCGCCATGGCCGGCCGCCGTCACGAACAGGTACGCGTGCTCCATCTCCACGATGGTCTGCCGCACCGCGCCGCCGCCGAAGTGCCGTCCGGTGCCGCGTGCCAGTGACTGGAACGCCGACGCCATCGCGGAGAGGTGCTCGGAGTCGTCGCGGGACAGCCCGGCGCTGCGGCCGAGCAGGAGTCCGTCCGCCGACAGCACGACCGCGTGACGGGCGCCGACCACGCGCTGGATGAGGTCCTCCAGCAACCAGTTCAGTTCGCCGTGCTGGCTGGTGTTGTCCTTCATGACGAGGGGGCTCCTTCTGATCTCCAGTCGTCGGTCAGCCGGGCGTCACGGGTGCCGCGCTGGAACGCGGCGAGCCCGTCTCGGATCCGCTCGGCCGGCCTTTCGCCGGTCACCGGCTCGGCGTGGGGCATCTCCTCGGAGGACTGCATGAGCTGCGGCGCGAGGTTCTGCCGCTTCTTCCTGCGGGGAAGGGGTGCCTTCCCGTCCGGAGGAGGTGCCTGGGTCTTCGGTTCGTCCACCGATGCATCTGTTGCGGAAACGGCTGGGAGCGGCCCGGAGTTCAGTGTCGCGTTGTTGAGCGCGGCCTGAACCTCGGGAGCGAGCGTCACCGGGAAGCTCGGGTGTTCCTCGGTGACGTGGCCGTGGTGGTGGTCGTGGAACGAGCGCACCGGCATCTGGGTGGTCTCGGTGATGTCGCCCGCCTGGCTGTGCGGGGCGACGATGTTCGGCGGCAGCACGCACAACGCCACGGTGCCCCCGTAGGGCGAGTCGCGCAGCTCGACCTTGATGCCCCGGCGCGCGGCGAGCCGGGCGACGACGAACAGCCCGAGCCGGGACTCGCCCCGGAACGCCATCGTCTCGAAGTCGGGCGGGTTGGAGAGCTTGGCGTTGGCCTGGAGACGTTCCTCCTGCGTCATGCCGAGCCCGTGGTCCTCGATCTCGATCACGATCCCGTGCGGCACGGCGCTGGAGTGGACGATCACCTCGGAGCGCGGCGACGAGAACGCCGTCGCGTTGTCGACGAGCTCCGCGAGCAGGTGGATGGTGTCGGCGACGGCCACACCCACGAGCGCGCGGTCGGGCACCGGGTTGACCCTGACCCGGACGTACTGCTCGGTCTCGGCGACGGCGGAGCGGATGACGTCGCTCAGCCGCACCGGCTTGCGCCACTGCCTGCCCGGCTGCTCCCCGGCGAGGATGATCAGGTTCTCCGCGTTGCGGCGGGCGCGGGTCGCCAGGTGGTCGAGCTGGAAGAGCGAGTCGAGCTGCTCCGGGTGCTCCTCTTCCCGTTCCAGCTTGTCGAGGATCTTGAGCTGCCGGTGCACGAGGCCCTGGTTGCGGTGAGCGATGTCGAGGAAGACCCGGTTCACACCCTCACGGGCCTGCGTCTCCTTCACTGCCGCCGCGACCGCCGTGTACTGGGCGGTGTTGAACGCGTCCGCGACCTGGCCGATCTCGTCGTTGCCGTAGTCGAGCGGCGGCATGTCGCGGTGGACGTCCACCTGCTCGCCACCCCGCAGGCGCGCCACGATGTGCGGCAGCCGTTCCTGCGCGAGCCGCAGCGTGTCCTCCCGCAGCGACGCCAGCCGCGTGACCAGGGCCCTCGACACGAGCCGGTTCGAGATGCGCAACGCCAGCACGATGCCGACAACGACCGCGAGCAACGCGATGAGGCTGCCGATGAGCACTGCGGTGAACCGGCTGTTGGCCTTGTCGAGGCCGAGGTTGGCGCCGTCCTGCGCCTGCTGGGCGGCGATCTCGACGAGCTTCTCGTGCACCGGCCCGGCAGCCCCGCGCCACTGCTGCTCGGTCACGCCGGACTCACCGTTGATGATCTTGCTCTCGAGGTCGAGCAACGTCCGGTACTCGGAGCTGGTGCGCAGCGCGTCGTACCGGCCGCGCGGCCCCTCCAGCGCGAACGGGATCGTGCTGTCGACCGCCGAGTGGTAAGCGCCGACGAGCCGGACGAACTCGACTCGCTCGGCCGGCGTGAACTTGCCGTTGAGCAGCCCGCGCGAGCCGACCGTGGCGCCGCGGGACATCCAGTCGGCCGCCTGGAAGATCGTCACGGCCTGGACGCCCGCCTGGCTGGCCTCCGAGTCCGGCACGAGCCGCGCCTGGTGGCCGAGCAACGAGACGCCCGCGTCCATGAGGCTGTTGTAGTAGTCGTAGATCGCCTGCGGGTTCGCGCTGCCGGCCTCGACCGCGGCGCGCTGCTGCGGCAGCTCACTCAGCAGGGAGTCGAGCGAACGGATCCGATCGGTGATGTCTTGCGGCGAATTGTCCGAAAGTTCCGTGAAGGCGTCTTTCATCTTGCGCAGCGACTCGTCGGTCTGACCCTGCTGGGTGTCGAGCGCGGCCCGGTCGACACCGGGCGCCTTGCTCAGCAGCACGAGGCTGAGCTGGCGTTCCTGCTGCAGTCCCGCGAACGCCTCCGCTGACGGAATCGCGGCTTCGCGCACGCTCGACGCTATGGATCGCATGTAGAAACCGTCAAAAACGGTGTAAGAGGAGAAAACGGCCCACATGACCAGCAGGACGACGCTGGGTACGACGACCACTCCGGCCAGTCGCGACCGAATCGTCCGGTAGTTGGTCGGTGTGTAACCGCTCTTCTCGTTCACAGCGCTCTCACGGTCTCCTGTGTCCCACAGCTAGCGCTGCCGGTAACCCGAGTCACTCCTTCGGCTGCAATAAGGTAACAAGGCGAGATCATCGTTACCCAATGACAGCGATCACACGCAGTACGCGGTTGGCAGGCTACCCAGTCGAGTGAGCGGTGCAACACCCGGTCCGGGGGTTCTTAGTGGGTAGGAACCCCCGGACGGGCTAGTTCTGATGCACGTTTAGCTATGGGCGGGCCACTGAGACAACGTTGTAGGTCGTCTCAGGAGTCGGCGGCGTGGTGAAGCGGGCATTCGGCAGGTAGAGCCGCTTGCCGAACGCGGCGACCGTCGTGGGAACGTCGAACCGCGCATCGGTGCGTTCCGCGGCGAGCGTGGCGCCATCGCGGCTGAGCGTGTAGCGCGCGACTTTGTTCAGCCTGTTTTGCACCACGTACAACTGCCGTCCCTCACGCAACAGGCCGTCACCATTGGTGAGTGTTTGACCGCTCAAATTAACGTTGATCGAATTCCCGGTGCGGGGGTCGATCCGGAACAGCTTGCCGGTGTTGCTCTGCACGGCCAGCAGCCCGCCGTCGAGCCCGGTCACGATGCCGTTGAGGTTGGTCGCGCCGGGCGTGATGACGAGGTCGCCGGTCAGCGCCAGCGTGCGGTGCGGCTTGAGGGTGAGCGGCACCTCGTAGAGCACCGCCTTGCGCGAGTCGGTGAACCACGCCGACTTCTCCGTCAGCACGACGTCGTTGACGAACGTGTCCGCGGTCGCGAACTGGAACTTGGCCAGCAACGCGCCCGTGCGGGTGTCGTAGACCCGTCCGTCGCCACCAACACCACCCGAGACCCACAGTCTCTTGCGGGCGTCGACCTTCATGCCGAGCGACGGCGTACCCGGCCCCTTGGCGAGCACCTTGCCCTTGCCGGTGCGCAGGTCCGCCGCGTAGATCGACCCGTCGGCCCGCGACCCGAAGTACGCCGTGGTGCCGCTGATCGCGATGCCTTCGGGCTGCCACCCGTTGGGCAGGGAGAACTCCGTCGGGAACTGCTGGTGAGACGCGTCTGCGGTGGCCGGCGCAGCGGTGAGCGTGACGCCCAGAACCGCCGCGAGCAGGACACCGAATCTGCGGTACATGCCGCCTCCTGGATCGGTTGGGGAGCGCTCTCGATCCTTCTCCAGGTAGGCGCGGAACCGGAGTTTTCTCAGGAATCCGACATCTCTACAGCTCAGCGGCAGCCTCGGCGATGAGCTCCAACGACTCACCGGTGCCGAGCGCGACCTGCTGCAGCCCGGCGAACCGCTGCGCGCACTGCTCGACCAGCCCGGCCTCCTCGACGTACTCGCCCCTGAGGAACGTCTCCAGGTACACCACGTCGTCGTGCTGGCGATGAGGGAAACCCAGCAACGTGAACGGCGACCCCATCGCCGGATAAGCACCCGCCCCGCGCGGCACGACCTGCAAGCTCACCGTCGGATGCTCGCTGACCTCCATCAGGTGCAGCAACTGGGCCTTCATCACCCGAGGCCCGCCGACCACCTGCCGCAGCACGGCTTCCGGGAACACCGCCTGCACCGTGAGCGGATCCTTGTCGCGCTTGCGGGCGAACCACGACTCCCCCACCCGCGCCAGCCCGGCACCCCGCCGCGGATCGTCCACCCGCGTCACCGCGGCCGTGTAGTCGGCCAGCTGGAACACCGTCGGCACGAGGTCCGTCGTGAACACGCGCAACGACGTCGCCTCGAACACCAGATGCCCGAAGTCCGCGGCGGGATCGAACAGCTCCGCCCGACGCTGCTCCGCCCGCTGCCGCTCGGCGTGCTGAGCCTGGAGCACGACTTCCTGCCACTCCAGCGCGGGAACCCCGTAGACGTATCCCAGCGCCATGATGTCCAACGCGGCAGACGGCTGGACCGCATTCTCCATTGTGGACAGTTTTGCGCTGCTGAACCCCACTCGCATGCCCGCCTCGGTGAGGGTGAGCCCTCGCTCATCCCGCCAGTTGGCCAGGCTCCGCCCAATGGCGCGTTCGAGAGAGGTGGCCCGGAAGTCTTTCGGCATGAACCAAATCTTAAGACGATTTACCGGACGTTCTCACAAGGACCCGTGTGGATGGAATTTCAGACCCCCCGAACGGGTTTTCTGGGCCCGACCTGCGGCTTCAGCGCCCAGAGAGGTGGTTTACACCCTACAGCAGATGCCATCATCTCGACGTGCACAACGGGCAGAACGACACACACGGCGCTAATGGGGATTGGGATTTCCGGGGCGCCGATTAACACTCGATCCGACCGGCGCGCTAATGTAAAACGGCCTGCCCCGGTAGCCGCCGGGACAGGCCGTGGGTGAAGCAACTGCTAGTTCAGCACTGCTGAAGATCCCCATCTCATGGAATCCGTGCCGTACTCCGCATCGAGTGCACGGGTGGCGGGTTCGCCCGCGTGCTCGGTGGCCGCGCTTGCCTGCGCGCTGCCGAGCACTCCAGCGGCAGCTATGGCCGCTCCTAGTACAGCGCTTCTGAGCGCCGTCTTATCGATCATGCGCGCGACTATCTCAGAGCAGCACAGAAGCCCCCGTCACCGGGGTAGCCCAGTGTGCCCGAGCCCGTTCGGATCAACACGTTCATCCGAACTTCTCAGCCCGATCGTCGTGCGTCCAGGACGCCACGCCCGTGGAGACCCACCTGACGTAGACGATCCGCCGGATGGGTGAAGTTATTCCACCAAGCCGCGCTCGCACCACGTCGTCGTGTGCTCCACCCGCGACGAGGGCAGGGAGGGCCCGCTCAACGCCACCAGCTCGTCGAGCTGGGCAGCCACCGAGTGGGCGCGTTCGTCCCCGATGTCCCGGTAGGCGCGGTAGGCGTCCTCCAGGTGCTCGATCGCGATGTCGTGTTCGCCTGCCTTCCACATCAGCTGGCCGAGCAGGTCGTGCGACCGGGCCTCCAGCTCACGGTCGTGCCCTTTGCTGAGCTCCACCGCCTCGGTCGCGTAGATCAGCGCGCGGTCCGGGTCGGCGTGGTCTCGCGCGATCACCGCCAGCACCAGCCGTGCATCGGCCTGCCCTGGCTGGAAGTGGGCCTGCACGTAACGCGGGATCGCCTCGTGGCAGTTCGTCCGCGCGGAGAAGTCGTCCCCGTTCTCCCTCGCCAGCAGGGCGAGAGCGACCAGCGCGTCCGCCTCTCCTTTGTAGTCACCGATGCTCTGGCGGAGCAGGCGTGCCTGAACGAGGTGGACGGCCGCGTCGGCGAGCCGGCCGCCCTGGTGGCAGGCGACACCCATGCGGAACAGGATTCCCGACCGGGTGTCGTCGAACCCTTCCGCAAGATCGAGCGCTTCCTGCAGCAGCTGCAACGCTCTGGGCACGTTGTGGGCTCCGCGCAGGCAGTCGGCCTTGTTGCGCAGGAGCACGGCGAGCGCCTCGGGGTCGGCCTGGGCTCCCAGCAGGCGCTGCGCCTGGTCCAGCACGCGTTCGGCGGCCGCGTAGTCGTGCAGCTTGATGTGGAAGTGACCGAGGTTGGAGAGGGTGTCGGCCTCGGGCAGGACGTCACCGTCGCTGCGCGCGGCTTCGGCGGCGGCCGTCATCATCGCCACGACCTCGTCGTAGTGGCCGTATCGGCTGAACAGTTCCCCCGCGCCGTTCGCGATGCGCCAGACGTAACCGGGCTGCGGCGAAGCGCGCAACACGCCGACGATGCTCGCCTTCTCCCTGGCGATCCACCGCGCCACCTCGTCCTCGTCGGCGAACTCGCTCGGGCGCACCCCGCCGGGCAGCGGCAGCATCGGCACGGCGTAGCGGTAGCCGTACACCATGCGATCCGCGTTGTTGATCGTGTGGAGGAACCAGCCCAGCAGCCGGGTCATCGCCGCGTCCCGCTCCGCCCGCGGCTCGTCGTGCGCGACGCGGTCGGCCGCGTACTCGCGCAGGAGGTCGTGCATCCGGTAGCGGTCACCGTCCACTGTGTCCACCAGCCGCTTCCACACCAGCGAGTCGGCGAGCACGCGGGCCTCCTCGACGGGCAGCCCGGCCAGCGCGGCGACCACGGGCAGCGGGATCTCGTGCGACGGATGCAGCCCGAACAACCGGAAGAGGTGTGCCTGTTCGGCCGGCAGCGCCCGGTAGGAGCGTTCGAACTGAGCACGGATGCCGTTGTCCTGCAACGACAACAACGTCCGGCCGTCGGTCAGGGGGTCGAGCAGGTCGGTCAGGGACCTGTCCGGCTGGGCCGCGACCTGCTCGCCGATCAGCTGCATCACCAACGGCATACCGCCGGTGCGTTCTGCGAGGCGCCCGATGACGTCCGGTGCGGCGACAGCACGGTCACCAAGGCGCCGGGTGAGCCAGGCGGCGATCTCGTCCGCCGCGAGTGGACGCACGGTGAACGCACGAGCGTTGTGTTGCAGCACAAGCGAACTCATCCGCGCGCGGCTCACCACGAGCACTACCGACGTCGACAACGCGGGCAGCACCGGTTCCACGCCGTCGACGTCGTCGAGCACCACGAGCATCCGGCGCGTGGCCAGAAGTTCGCGCAGCCGGGCGATGCGGGCGGACGACGACGGGATCGGCTCGATCGGCACCCCGAACGCCACCAGCAGGCCGGCGACCACCTCCGCCCCGTCGGCGTGCGAGGCGAACCAGCAGCCGTCGGGGAAGCGCTGGTGCACGCGATGCGCCCAATGCACGGCGAGCGTGGTCTTGCCCATGCCCGGCTGGCCGTCGACGCAGATCAGCCTGGGCACCGGGCGGGGCGGCACCAGAGCGTCCAAATCCGATAACAGACCCTCTCGTCCGACGAATTCGTCGACGTCGTGCGGCAAATAGCGCGGCCCCGGAGTGCGCACCGGAGGGGACTGTTCGTGCCGGACTCGCAACCGTTCGTGCAACGCGTTCAGGTCGGCTTCGGAACCGTCACCGATCTCGTTCACGATCCGGCGCCGGATCCGCACCAGACAGCTCAACGCCTCGTGCGCACGGCCCAGTCCGTACAACGCGGTGAGCCGGTGCTTGGCGAGCAGGATTTCCAGATCGAGCTCCGGCGGGATTTCGTCGAGGTGGTCGAGCATTCGGGCGTAGTCACCGAGTTTGGAGAGTCCGTAGAGCAACGCGTGGGAGGCGCTCAGGTAGTAGCCGCGCACGAGGTGGTCGCGACGGCGCGCGGCCGGTTCGCTGTCGAGGTCCGCCAGCGGTTCGTCGCCCCACAGCGCCAGTGCCTCCTCGACCAGCGCACAGGCGGCCTCGTGGTCGGTGCCGCCGATCGCGCGGGCGCGGCCCACCAGCTTGCGGAACACGTGCAGGTCGATGAGGGACGGGTCGACGTCGAGGCGGTACGAACGTTCCTCGTTGCGCAACGTGAACCGCACACCGCTGCGCTGCAATGCGGTGCGGATGCTCGTAATGGCCGTGTGCACGGTCGCGCGCAGATTGGCCGGGCGGCGTTCGGGCCACACCCAATCCGCGATGTAGTTCACCGAAATCGCTTTGCCGACGTTCAGCAACAGCACCGCGAGTACCGCGCGGGCCTTGGGTTTGCCCCAGTCCGCGACGAACTCGCCATCGACGCGCACGCGCGTTCGGCCGAGGATCCTGAATGCGATCTCCACCTGTGCCACCCCTCCCCGGGCGCACGACTCCCGGCAAGCAGTGTGCCGGGTTCACGCGAGACGATCCAGGTTTGTTGTCGTTTCGAGTCGCTTATTGTCCACAAATCGCGGACAGCTATCGGAAAGCGTCCTGAGTCCATTTCGAGTGGAAGACGATCACCCGACCCGTTCTCACCTGGGCGTTCAGCGGCGGGGGCGGTGCGCGGAAAGGGTTCGGGCAGAACCGCGCCCCAGCCTGGTTCCACACCGACCAGGGAGGTCACATGGACACCGTCGTCATCGGGCTCGGCTTCACCGGACTGCCGGTCGCCGTCGCCGCCGCCAGCGCAGGTCTGCGCGTGCTCGGCGTGGACGCCAGCGCCGACCGCGTCCGGCACATCGCCGCCCGCACGCCGGGGTGCGGGCTCACCACCGTCGACGAGACCGTGCTCGCCGAGGCGTTGCAGTCCGGCCTGTTGTCGCTGCGGCACAATGAGATTGTCGCCGCCGACAGCCACGTCGTCTGCGTCCCGACGCCGCCGGACCGGCACGGCGGGCTCGACACCTGGATGCTCCTGGACGCCGTCGACCGCGTCGGCGCGGTGCTGCGGCCGGGCGCACTGGTGATCATCCAGAGCACCTGCGAGCCGGGGACCATAGAGGACGTCCTCGCACCACGACTGGAAAAAGCGTCCGGGCTGAAGGCCGGCGTCGACTTCCACCTGGCGCACTCGCCGGTGCGCACGGACCCCGGCAACACCACGCCCACGCCCCGCATCGTCGCCGGGCTCACGCCGTCCTGTGCCGAACGCGCGGCGGAACTGCTGCGGCGGCTCTCCGACGAGGTGGTCGCGGTCAGCACGCTGCGGGCCGCCGAACTGACGAAGATTTTCGAGAACACCTTCAGAATGGTGAATATATCACTTGCCAACGAGCTCGCGGCGCTGTGCCGGGCGCAGGGCGTGAACGTGCACGAGGTGCTCGACGCGGCAGGCAGCAAGCCGTTCGGGTTCCTGCGGCACCGGCCCGGCCCCGGCGCGGGTGGTGACTGCATCCCGGTGTCCGCGGGGTTCTTCACCGCCAGCGCCCGGCGCCACGGGCTTCACTCGCCGGTCGTCGACGCGGCGATCCTGGTCAACAACGCCATGCCCAGCCACCTCCTGCACCGCGTGCGGGGCAAGCTCGCCGAGCTCGGGGTGCCGATGCGGCGCGTGCACGTGCTCGGCGTGACCTACAAGCCGGACGTGGCCAACGTCCGGCAGTCCCCCGCACTGCGGGTGATCAACGAGCTGAGCAGGGAGGCGATCGTCACCTACCACGACCCGTTCGTGCCGAACCTGTTGCTGGACAACGGAACCACGCTCACCAGCGGGCCGGTCGAGACCCCGGCGGACGTCGTGCTGATCATGACCAGGCACGCGTCGCTCACGCCGGGCACCGAGGTGCCGGTGATCGACTGCACGGCCGGCGACGCGGAGCTGGCCGCGTGAGCGCGCTGTGGCTGGACGCGCCGGTCGGTCCTCGGGCCGACCAGCGGGTGACCGTGGCGGGCTGCCGGACCGTGCTGGTGCTCGTGCCGCACCTCGTCGCCGGCACCCGGCTGATGGACGTGCTCGAGCTGTTCAAGTCCGACCAGCGGATCCAGGTCGTGTGCACGGTGCCGGACACGCGCGGAGCCTCGTACGGCACACATGAGTTCCTGCAACGCCAAGGCTTGCTGACCTTGCCGTGGCGGCAGGCGACCGGGCTGGAGTTCGATCTGGTGCTGGCCGCGAGCAGGCGCGACCTCGAGCACGTGCTGGGCCCGGTGCTGGTGCTGCCGCACGGCGCGGGAGCGTTGAAATCACGCCGCCTGACCGGCCACGGCCTCGACCGGCACGAGCTGATGCGCGGTGGCCGGGTGACCGCCGCCGCGCTGGTCCTCAGCCACGACGACGAACTGCGCGTGCTCGAACGCTCGTGCCCGGAGGCCGTCCCGCACGCCGTGGTCGCGGGCGACCTGTGCCTGGACCGGATGCGGGCGAGCCTTCCGCACCGGGACGACTACCGGGCGGCACTGGGCATCGCGCCGCACGAAACGCTGGTCACGATCACCTCGACGTGGCGGCCCGACTCGACGTTCGGGAGCAGGCCCGAGCTCTATCGGACAGGTGACTTCCGAAAGGCCGTGGTGATCCATCCGACGACGTGGTCGGTGCACGGTCCGTGGCAGATCCGTGCGTGGCTCGCCGACCGTCCCGACCTGATCGTCATCCCGCCCGAGGAAGGCTGGCGGGCGGCGGTGATCGCCAGCGACCGGGTGATCGGCGACCACGGCAGCGTGACGCAGTACGCCGGCGCGGTCGGTGTCCCCGTGCAGCTCGCAACGCGCGCACCAGTGCGGCCCGGCAGCCTCGCCGACCTGGTCACCCGCGGCGTGCCGGACATCGCGGCACGGCTCAGCTCACGACCGGACCAGGCGGCGGCGATCCTGCGCGCCACGGCGTACCGGCTCCTGGGGTTGCCTGAGCCTGCCCACGAGGCACGCGCCGAACCCGTTGCGGCACACCATGTCTGACGGGTTGGTCATCGCCAGGACCGGCTCCAGGGCGGCCACCGCGGCGGACGTGCTGATCTGCCCGGCGGGAACCTCACCTCTCGCGGCGCTGCGGGATCACCCCGGCTGCACCGCGGTCCTCGTCGAGCAGCGCCTGGACGCGCACGGCCTGTGGATCGGCCTGGTCGTGGTAGCACGCGAGCGCGGCCAGCCGGTGCGGGCGCGGGTCGTCGGCCAGTTCGGCGAGTTCGAGGTGCACGTCGGCGAGGTGGACCGGTGAGTGGCTCAACCCGTCCAGCGCGGAGTCGAGCAATGCCCGTGCGCGTGCCGGATCACCCGCCAACCGGCACGCCCTGGCGAGGAACGTCCGCACGCGGGCCAGTTCGGTCGCATCGGTCAGCAACGACTCCGCGAGCTCCAGCTCCGCGATCGCCTCCGGGTGCCGGCCGAGCTCCATCAGCGCCTCACCGACCCGGCGCCTGGCCTGCCCGCGGCCCCGGTCGCGGGTGCGCAGGGCGAGCGCCTCGCGGTACAGCTCCAACGCCCGTTCCGGCTCACCGAGCGCCCTGCTCACCTGGCCGAGCATGCTCAGCGCACTCGGTTTGCTGAGCGGATCGTCCTGCGCCAGCACGGCTTCCAGCTCCTCGACGGCCTCGTCCAGCGCTCCCGTGTTGATCAACGCTTGCGCGAGCCGAGCCCGCAACCGCGCCTGAGCGACGAGCTCTCCGCACTCCCCCGCCGCCACGACACCGAGCCGGTGCGTCGAGATCCAGTCCTGGTAGAGGTGCTGGTGGAGGAACAACGCCCACAACGGTTCGCACAGCTGCCACCGCAGGTCCACAGGAGCGACCTCGACCGCGCGGACGAGGTTCTCCCGCTCGCCGGCCAGCCACGTCATCGCCTCTTCCGGTGACGAGTACGCGTCCTTGCGGGCCCCTCGATACGCAGGCCCCGTCCGTTGCCTGTCGGGCGCCACAACGGAATCCGCCTCGACCGCCCGTGCCAGGTACCACTCGACCGCCCTGCGCACCGCGGCCGCGCGGTCGGGATCGGTCTTGCGGCGCGCGTGCACCCGCAGCAGGTCGTGGAACCGGAACCGGTCGTCACCGGCCTCACTCAGCAAGGACTTCTCCACGAGGTCCTCGAGCGCGTCCTCGACGTCGTACTCCGGTTCCTCGATCATCGCCGCCGCCACCGACACGTCGAAAGTGCTGCCGGGAAGCCAGGCGCACAACCGGTACAGCCGCGCCTGCCGGACCGGAAGCTCCACATAGGACAGATCAAGCACCGACCTGACCGAGGCGGACTCGTCCAGCGCGGGCAACCTGTCGTCCCGCAGCTCGACCACCTCGCGCGAGAAGGTCCGCCGCGGCCGCGTGGACAACCGCGCGCCCACGACGGACAGCGCGATCGGCAGCCCGCCGCACAACCGCGCGACCTCCTGCGCCGCTTCGGGTTCCCGAGCCAGCCTGCCTTGCCCCACCACGTTGTCCAGCAGCTCGACCGACTCGTCGACGCCCATCGGCGCGACGTCCACGAACCGCGCGCCGTCGAGGCCGAGCGCGCTGAGGCGCCAGCGGCTCGTGACGACCACCGTGCCGGACGTGGGCAGCAGCGGACGAACCTGGGCGGCGCTCACGGCGTTGTCCAGCAACACCGAGAGCTGACGCCGTGCCGTGACAGACCTGAACAACGCGGCGCGCCGATCAAGTCGCGGCGGGACGTCGGTGACACCGAGCGCGTGCAGGAAACCCTCCAACGCCTCTTCCGGCGGAACGGGGCCGGACGGCGAATGCGCCCCGAGATCGACGTAGAGCTGGCCGTCGGGAAAGGAACCGCGCCGATCTTGGAGCCACCGCAACGCGAGCGAGGTCTTGCCGACCCCGCCCGGCCCGCTCAGCACCACCAGCTCGCCGGGGCGAAGCGCGGCCAGCTCCGCCTTCCTGCTGACGAAGAACCGGGGCACGGGCGGTAGCTGGAACGGCGCGAGCACCTCCCGCCGCGACGAGTGGATGTGCACGTCTCGCACAGCCCCCGCCTGGACGACGTTCCCCGCACTGCCGTTCATCACGTTCTTCATCACCCGTACCTCCCCGAACCCTCGAAGCTACGGGCTTTCGTCGTCTTGCGTCAGACGGCCATCGAGTGATCGCACGCGAGTGCGGCACCCGTGCTGGAGGTCTCGGACCGCACCTCGTGCCCGTTGACGATGATCTTGCACGTCAGCTCGCCGTGCACCCCTTCGAGCCGGATCGAGACCCGGCCCTTGCGCGCTCCCACGCGTTCGAACGGCAGGTCGGGGTTGCGCAGCGTCCGTTCCTGGTCGCCGGGAAACAGGTAGGTCAGACGGTCCGTCGTGCCCGTTCCCTCGACCAGCACGCGAATGTCGGGCGCCGCCGCACAACCGGTCGCACCGGCCAGCAACACGCCCACGAGTAAGAGGGTCTTCATGGGACGAGACGGTAGAAAACCGGCCCCTCGGCCGACATCAGCCTGAAGGCTCAGGAAATATCAGCCATCAGACTGACAACCCGCGCTCGCGCAGGCACTCTTCCAGCCGCAGCCGTTCGAGGTCTCGATCCATGCCTTCGTGCAGCGTCCGCAACCTGTGCTCGACCTCCACCGCGGCACAGGCCTCGACGAGCAGCGCGTCGTAGGCCTGGCGGGCGGCGATCTTCTTGACCGCCGAGGTTCCCGGCTCGAAGCCCGCGAGCGTCCGGCGCACGCGGCGAAGATCAGCCGCGATGCGTTCGATCGGGCGGCGCTCGGACACCCGTCCACGCTATCCCGCCTGCAGCGCCAGGAAGAGGTCCACGCGCGCCTCGAACTCCGCCAGGTCCACGCCGAGCAGCTCTTCCACGCGCCCCACCCGGTACCGCAAGGTGTTGACGTGGACGTGCAGCTTGCCCGCCGCCGCCGTCCACGAGCCGGAGCAGTCCAGGAAGACCTTCAACGTCCCCACCAGATCCGAACCGTGCTCGGCGTCGTAGTCCAGCACCGGGCCGAGCAGCCGTCGCCGCAACGACGTCCGCAGCTCCTCCGGCACGCCCGCGAGCAGCAGCTGGTGCAGTGCGATCTCCTCGCCCGCCACCACACACGTGCGCCCACCACGCCGTTCGCCCAGACGACGTGCGTGCGCCGCCTCCTCCGCAGCGCCCCGCAGACCGCGCCACTCGACCGGCGAGCTGATGCCGACCAGCACCCGTGACGACCCGAGGCCCGGTTCCATCACGCGGATCGCCTCGCGCACGTCGTCCGGCATCGAGTCGTCAGCGCGCGCGATCCCGTAGACCGTGTCCCCCACAGGCGTCACCAACGCTTGAGGCAACGTCTCCTCCAGCACCGTGGCCGCGAGATCGGTCCGCTGATCCGACGTCACCGCGGAGATCACCCGCAACCGGGCGTTCTCCAGACCGGCGGCAGCCAGCCGCGACTCCACGTCCGCCGACCCGCTCAGCACCGCGGCCACCAGCGGTCCGGCGGTCCGGTTCTCGATCTGACGGCCCTGCGCCTGCCGCAACCGTTCCAGCGCCACCAGCGACGCCAGCTCCGCAGCGGCCTCTTGCTGCGGCTCCCCGCCCACGACGAGGATCCAGCTGGTGAGCCGGTTGCCGCCGCGTTCGGACACGGGCACGAGGGTCATCCCCCGCACCGTGCGGGGCAGCCGGTCGGCCTGCAGGAACTCCTTCACCAACGTCACGCGATCGGCCAGCTCCCCTCCGGCCACCACGCGTCCGGTCGTCGACAGCACCCAGCAGGGCGCGCTCAGCTCGTGCCCGCCCGCCAACAACAACGCGGGCAGTCCGGAACCCTCCGCTACGACGTTGAGCAGCCTGCGGTGGCGGGACAGCCCGACCAGTTCCATCGACACGCGCTCGGTGATCGTCGCGAACGACAGGTCGACCGGCACCTCGAGCAACGGCACGTGGTGGCGTTCGCAGGCGTCGACGAGATCGAGAGGCAACGCGCGGTTCTCCGTCTCCGAAGCAGCCAGACCTGCGACGCGGGCGGAGGCGAGGGAACGGACGAACGTCTCGGAGTCCTGCGGCCCGTGGTGCCAGAGCAGGCCGGACAGCACCAGCTCCCCGCCGGACAGGTACCGGCTGGGGTCGGGCAGCTCCGTTCCGTACACGCGGGTGACCGTGCGGTCGAGCTGGTCCTCACCGGTGTGCAGGCTCAGGCGCAGTTCCGGCATCTGCAGCAACGTCCGCAGCAGCAACATGACAGGTCACTTTCGTCCATTCGTGTTTGTAGGAAAGCACAAATTCACCGGCTGTAGGAGCCTGACGATTCATGCGGTCCGGCCGTAGAGGTTCGGACCTGTGGCTATGTGTACTGGCTCACAACCAGATGGGAGGGCGAGTGACGATCTCCACGCACGTGCTGGACGCGGCACGCGGCAGGCCGTTCGCGGGCATCACCGTGTCGCTGCAGCGCCGCGACGGGACCGAGGTGAGTTCCGCTGAGACGAACGCCGATGGCCGGATCACCGGATGGGGTGAAGGCTTGGAGGCGGGGGTGTACCGGCTCGTCTTCGACACGTCCGACGCGGCGCCGTTCTTCCCCGAGGTCGTGCTCACGTTCGCCTACTCCGATCCGGCGCAGCACTACCACGTGCCGCTGCTGCTGTCGCCGTTCGCCTACTCCACCTACCGAGGTAGCTGACGATGGACTTCCTTCGACCGGAAACGCTCGCCGAGGCGTTGGAGCTGAAGGCTTCCAGGCCGGATGCCGTGCCGATCGCCGGTGGCACGGACGTCATGGTGGAGCTCAACTACGACCACCGCCGCCCGGCCGCGCTGCTGGACCTGACCCGGATCGCCGAGCTCCAGCAGTGGACCGACGGGCTGCGGGTCGGCGCGGGTGTGCCGTACGTGCGGATCATCGACGAACTGGGATCGCAGCTGCCGGGCCTCGCCATGGCCTCGCGCACGGTCGGTTCGCCGCAGATCCGCAACCGGGGCACGGTCGGCGGCAACCTGGGCGCGGCCTCTCCCGCGGGTGACACGCACCCGGTGCTGCTGGCGTCCGACGCGGTCATCGAGGTGGCCTCCGTGCGGGGGACTCGGATGATCCCGGCTGCCGATTTCTACGTCGGCGTGAAACGGAACTCCTTGGAGCCGGACGAACTGATCGTGGCGGTGCACCTCGCGCCTGCCAAGGGGCCACAACAGTTCTCGAAGGTCGGCACGCGCAACGCGATGGTGATCGCGGTGTGCTCGTTCGCGATCTCGCTGTTCCCCGAGGAAGGCCGGGTCGGCGCGGCCGTCGGGTCCGCCGCTCCCACCCCGCGACGTGCTCACGAGGCAGAGCAGTTCCTCGCCTCCGAGCTGGACTTCAAGGCGCCCAAGCCGTTGCTGGACTCGGTGAAGCGCGAGTTCGGCGAGCTGGTCTCGCGGGCGGCGTCACCGATCGACGACGTGCGCGGCTCGGCCGCGTACCGCAAGCACGCATTGGCAGTGATGGCTCGCAGGACTCTGGGGTGGGCCTGGCAGGAACTCTTGGACGGGGAGCAGGCATGCGCGTGAACGTGACGGTCAACGGCGAGCAACGCCAGGCCGACGACGTGTGGGAAGGCGAGTCGCTGCTGTTCATGCTGCGCGAGCGGCTCGGGCTGCCCGGGTCGAAGAACGCCTGCGAGCAGGGCGAGTGCGGTTCCTGCACGGTGTACCTGGACGACGTGCCGGTGTGCTCGTGCCTGGTCGCCGCCGGCCAGGCGCAGGACCGTTCCGTGCGCACGGTCGAGGGGCTCGCTTCCGGGGACGCGTTGGACCCGGTGCAAGAGGCGTTCGTCGAGGCGGGCGCGGTGCAGTGCGGCTTCTGCACGCCCGGTCTCGTGGTGCAGGCGCACGACCTGCTGAACCGCGTGCCGAACCCGTCCGACCCGGAGATCCGCGAGGCGCTCGCCGGAAACCTGTGCCGCTGCACGGGCTACGAGAAGATCCTGGACGCCGTGCGATTGGCGGCGTCGCGCCGATGATCGTCCTCGACCGCTGTGCGGTGTCCACTGTGGATTCGGCCGGAACCGAGCACGCGTCCGGCCACGTCGTCATCAACGACGGCCGGATCGTCTCGGTCGGTGCGGGTCCCGCGCCTCGCCCGTACGAGTCGCACACCTACGTCGACGCGTCGTCGTGCCTGGTCACGCCCGGCCTGATCAACACGCACCACCACCTCTACCAATGGGCGACGCGCGGGCTGGCGCAGGACGCGACGCTGTTCGAGTGGCTGACCACGCTGTACCCGGTGTGGCGCGGGCTCGACGACACCGTCACGCACGCCGCCGCTTCCGCCGGCCTGGCGAAACTGGCGTTGACCGGCTGCACGCTGGCCGCTGACCACCACTACGTCTTCCCTTCCGCCGGCGGCGACGTGTTCAACGCGCTGGTGTCGGCGGGGCGCCGGATCGGGATCCGGCTGGAGGCGATCCGCGGGTCGATGGACCGGGGGCAATCGCATGGCGGACTGCCGCCGGACAACCTGGTCGAGGACACCGAAGCCGCGTTGATCGCCACTGAACAGGCGATCGGCGACTACCACTCGGCGGCCGACGACGCGCTGATCCGGGTCGCGGTCGGGCCGTGTTCGCCGTTCTCGGTGTCGCGTGAGCTCATGACGGGCGCTGCTTCTCTTGCACGTCGTCACGGCGTTCGGCTGCACACGCACCTCGCCGAGACCCTCGACGAGGAAGAGCAGTGCCTGGCGGAGAACGGGTGCACGCCGACCGAGTACGCCGAGCAGCTCGGCTGGCTGGGTTCGGACGTGTGGCTCGCGCACACCGTGCACCTGTCGTCGGACGCGGTGAAGCGGCTGGGAGCGACTTCAACGGGTTCCGCGCATTGCCCGACCTCCAACGGGCGGCTGGGCACCGGCATCGCGCCCGTTCGAGACCTGCTGGACGCGGGTGCGCCGGTCGGGCTCGGCGTCGACGGCGCCGCGTCCAATGAGGACGGTGGCTTGGTCGTCGAGCTGCGGGCCGCGTTGCACCAGGCCCGGCAGCGGGGTGGGCCTCGTGCGCTGGACGTCCGGCAGGCGTTGTGGATGGGCACGATGGGTGGCGCTCGCGTGCTGGGTCGCGCTGACTCGCTGGGCTCGATCGAGCCGGGCAAGGTCGCGGACCTCGCGGTGTGGGATCTGTCCGGAATGGACTACGCGGGTATCGCGGACCCGGTGGCGGCACTCGTTCTCGGCACGCCGCCGCCGTTGAAACTGTTGATCGTGGGCGGTGAGGTCGTCGTGCGGGACGGGGTTCTGCAGACGGCGTCGACCGACGAGCTGGCACGTGAACTTTCTTCCGCCAGCGCCAAGCTTCAGGAGGCAGCGCGATGACCCTCACTCCCGCCGAGCTCACCTCCGCGGTGTCGGGTGGCATCGGGACGTCGCCGCAGCGCCCGGACGGCAACCTGAAGGTGCGCGGCGAGTTCGCCTACGCGTCCGACCTGTGGCATGAGGACATGATCTGGGGCGCGACCCTGCGTTCGCCGCACCCGTACGCTCGAATCGTCTCGGTCGACATCACCGAGGCCTTGAAGGTTCCCGGTGTGTACGCGGTGCTGACGCACTCGGACGTACCCGGCCGCAACCTGTACGGGTTGGAGCACAAGGACCAGCCCGTGCTCGCCGTGGACGTGGTGCGCTACCAGGGCGAGCCGATCACGTTGGTCGGCGCGGACCACCCGGAGACCGCTCTGCGCGCGATGAAGAAGATCGCCGTGGTCTACGACGTGCTGGAACCCGTGGTGGACATGGAAACGGCGGTGGACGACACCCCGTTGCACCCTGGCGGCAACCTCGTGCGTCACGTCCCGATCCGCCGTGGCTCGCAGGACGTCGAGGCCGAGGTCGTCGTCACCGGCCGGTACGAGGTCGGCATGCAGGACCAGGCGTTCCTCGGGCCGGAGTCCGGTCTCGCGGTGCCGGCGACCGACGGTTCGGTGGACCTGTACATCGCGACGCAGTGGCTGCACGTGGACCGCGACCAGATCGCGGCCGCCCTGGGGCTGCCGCAGGACCAGGTGCGGCTGACGCTGTCCGGCGTCGGTGGCGCGTTCGGTGGCCGTGAGGACCTGTCGATGCAGGTGCACGCGTGTCTGCTGGCGCTGTACACCGGCAAGCCGGTGAAGATGGTCTACAACCGCGAAGAGTCGTTCTACGGGCACGTCCACCGGCACCCGGCCGTGCTGTACTACGAGCACGGCGCCGACCACACGGGCAAGCTGGTCTACGTCCGCACGCGGATGTACCTGGACGGTGGCGCTTACGCGTCTTCGACTCCGGCTGTCGTGGCCAACGCGGCGACTTTGGGCGTCGGGCCGTACGAGGTCGACAACGTGACGATCGACGCTTATGGCGTCTACACGAACAACCCGCCCTGTGGTGCGATGCGCGGATTCGGTGCTGTCCAAGCAGGTTTCGCCTACGAGACCCAGATGGACAAGCTGGCCGAGGCGCTGGGCATGTCACCGGTGGATGTTCGTGTGCGCAACGCGATGACCGAGGGCTCGGTGATGCCGACCGGTCAGGTCGTCGACTCGGCCGCGCCCGTCGCGCAGCTCCTGAAGCTGGTGCAGGACAAGCCGTTGCCCGCTGGGACTTCCGCGGACATCCGTGAGCTGCCTGGCGGTGTCTCGAACACCACGCACGGCGAGGGTGTTGTTCGTGGTGTCGGCTATGCCGTCGGCATCAAGAACATCTGCTTCTCCGAGGGCTACGACGACTACTCGACCGCCCGCGTGCGGGTGTCGATGGTGAACGGCTCGTTGGCCGCTGCTGTGCACACCGCTGCGTGCGAGGTCGGCCAGGGCCTGGTGACGATCATGCAGCAGATCGTGCGGACCGAGCTCGGCATCGAGCGCGTGACGGTGCTGCCGATGGACACCACGATCGGCAACGGCGGCTCGACCTCGGCCTCGCGCCAGACCTATGTCACCGGTGGCGCGGTGAAGGCTGCCTGTGCGCTGGTGCGTGATCGTCTCGCCGGCCGCACCGACATCGGTTCCGAGGTGATCGACGAGGTCACCGAGTGGCGGCACCGCGCGACCGAGTCTTTGGATCCCGTTACGGGACAAGGCAACGCACACGTCCAGTACGGCTTCGCGGCGCACCGGGCCGTCGTCGACGTGGACGTGGATCTCGGTCTCGTTCGCGTTGTGTCGTTGGACTGCGCCCAGGACGTGGGCAAGGCGCTGAACCCGCAGGCCGTCGTGGGCCAGATCCAGGGCGGTTCCGCCCAGGGACTCGGCCTCGCGGTGATGGAGGAGATCCAGACCTCCGGCGGCAAGGTGCGCAACCCGTCCTTCACCGACTACCTGATTCCCACCGTGCTCGACATGCCGCCGATGAGCATCGACGTGCTCGAGCTCGCCGATCCCCATGCCCCGTACGGCATTCGCGGCGTCGGCGAACCGCCCACCATCTCGTCGACCCCGGCGATCGTGGCGGCGATCCGCGCGGCGACCGGCCTGGCGCTCACCCGCGTCCCGGTCCGCCCGGAACACCTGACCGGCACCTGATCTTTCTGGAGTTTGTTGCTGTGAACGCACATCTGCTCGCCACCATCGACCTGGCCACCCGCAACGTGGCCTCCGGCGGCGGCCCGTTCGGCGCGATGATCGTCCGCGACGGTTCCGTGATCGCCACCGGCGTCAACCAGGTGACGCCAACGCTCGACCCCACCGCGCACGCCGAGGTCGTCGCGATTCGCGCGGCCTGCCAGGCGCTCGGTGACTTCAAGTTGACCGGCTGCACGCTGATCTCGTCGTGCGAGCCGTGTCCCCTGTGCCTGTCCGCCGCGCTCTGGGCGCGGGTGGACAGGGTCGTCTACGCCGCCGACCGCCACGACGCGGCGGCGGCCGGGTTCGACGACCGTGAGTTCTACGAACTCTTCAGCAAGTCCCGCTCGGAGTGGGACCTGCCCGTGCTCCAAATCTCCACAGGCGAGGACAACGCCCCGTTCACCGCGTGGACGTCACTCGCGACTCGAATCGATTACTGACGGCCAAAAGCCTGTCTAGCTGACCGGAGCTTGCAATTGCTTAAACGCGTTCCGGCGTTGGAACGCGCCCACCGGCATGGGAAAGGCCGTCCTCCATGACCCAGTTACGGAGCCGACAATCGACGTCGGTCCTCGACCAGTTCTTCCGCATCACCGAACGCGGCAGCTCGTTAGGCCGCGAAGTGCGCGGTGGCATCACGACTTTCGTCGCGATGTCGTACATCGTGCTGCTGAACCCGTTGATCCTCGGCGCTTCCGCCGACATCACCGGCGCGAAGCTCACCATCGCCGAGATCACCACCGCGACCGCTTTGGCCGCCGGCGTCATGACCGTCCTCATGGGACTGGTCGGCAACGCTCCTTTGGCGCTGGCAGCGGGTTTGGGCGTCAACGGCGTCGTGGCGTTCCAGATGGCGCCGACCATGACGTGGGCTCAGGCCTTCGGATTGGTCGTGCTCGAAGGTCTCTGCATCGTCGTGATGGCCGCGTCCGGCGTCCGCGAACGGATCATCAACGCGATCCCCGAGCCGTTGAAGATCGCGATCACCGTGGGCATCGGCCTCTACATCGCTTTGGTGGGCCTGGTTTCCGCCGGTTTCGTGACCCGCACGCCCGACGCGGTGGGCTCGACCGTCCCCGTGCGGATGGGCCTCGACGGTCACCTCAGCGGCTGGCCGATCGTGATCTTCTGCCTGGGCCTGCTGCTGATGATCGTCCTGATGGCGCGCGGAGTGCCGGGCGCGGTGCTGATCAGCATCGTGGTCGCCACGGTCGTCGCCGTGGTCGTGAACTCGATGTTCACGATCAAGGGCTGGGGCCTGGTGACACCTTCCCTGCCTTCGTCCATCGTCGGCTCGCCCGACTTCGGGTTGTTCGGCCGCGTGGACCTGTTCGGCGGCTTCGTGTCGGCGGGCGTGATCGCGGCGACGATCTTCCTGTTCACGTTGGTGCTGTCCGGCTTCTTCGACGCCATGGGCACGATCACCTCAGTGTCGGACGAGGCGGGTCTCACGCGGGACGGCCGCGTGGAGGGCATGGGCAAGATCCTCATGGTGGACGGCGCCGGCGCCATTGCCGGTGGCGTCACGGGTTCCGCCCCGAACACCGTGTTCCTGGAGTCGGCCGCGGGCGTTGGCGAAGGCGCCCGAACCGGTCTCGCGTCGGTGGTCACCGGCGGCCTGTTCCTGGTGGCACTGCTCTTCACGCCTCTGGCGACGGTCGTGCCCGCCCAGGCGGCCGCTCCCGCGTTGGTGGTGATCGGCGGCCTGATGATGACGCAGATCCGCCGCATCCCTTGGCACGAAACGGACTTCACCATCCCGGTGTTCCTGACCGTCGCCATCATCCCGTTCACCTACTCGATCACCAACGGCATCGGCGCGGGCCTCGTCTCGTACGTCGTGCTGCGCGTCTGCAAGGGCCGCTGGCCCGGCTGGCTCATGACCGGGCTCGCCCTGATGTTCGCCGTGTACTTCGGCGTGGACGTGATCACCGGCAAGTGACCGCGAACCTCGGCCAGGCGGCCACCTGGCCGAGGTTCCTTCTGGGAGGTCTCAATGCGTGACCTGGCACCGACTTTGCTGTCGTGGGACCGTTTCGCGGTCGCCTCGGTCGTTGCCGTGCGGGGCAGCGCACCCCGTCCGGTCGGCGCCGCGATGGCGGTCGGCCCCTCCGGTCAGGTGATCGGCAGCGTGTCCGGCGGCTGCGTGGAAGCCGAGGTCTACGACCTGGCGTGTCAGGTTCTGGAGACCTCCGAGTCCGCTTTCGCTTCCTTCGGCTACTCCGACGACACGGCGTTCTCCGTCGGTCTGACGTGCGGCGGCTCTTTGGACGTGCTGGTGCAGCGGGATTCTGCCGGGCTGCGCGCCGCTCTTCAGGCCTCAGTCGACGGCTATCCGGTCTCAGTGCGTTTTCCCTTTGAGGGTCGAGTTTTCGTCGAGTCGTGGATGCCCGCACCACGACTGCTCGTGTTCGGCGCCATCGACCACGCCGCCGCGGTCGCCGAGATCGGCCGTTTCCTCGGCTATCACGTGACGGTGTGCGACGCGCGTGCCGTGTTCGCGACCCCTGAACGCTTCCCGGCCGCTCATGAGGTTGTCGTGGACTGGCCCCACCGCTATCTCGCGTCCACCCACACCGACTCGTCGACCGCGGTGGTCGTTCTCACGCACGACCCGAAGTTCGACATCCCAGTCCTGTCGTCGGCGTTGGTCATGCCCTTGGCGTTCGTCGGCGCCCTGGGCTCCCGCCGCACGCACGCCGAACGCCTTTCGCGCCTCCGCTCGGCCGGCGTTTCGGACGCGGCGCTGTCTCGTCTTCGTTCCCCGATCGGCCTCGACCTGGGCGGCCGCAGCCCAGCGGAAACCGCTGTCTCCATCGCCGCCGAACTGGTCGCTTCGCGGCACGGCGGCACCGGCCTTCCCCTGTCCGACCTGTCCTCCCCCATCCACCGAGACCAGGAGAGCCATGGCACTGATCTTCCTCAACGGCGGCGGCATGCGGGGCGGACCGCTGCACTCACAGCTCCAGGGCACGCCGATGGTCTGCCGAGCCCGCAGTGCCCCGAAGTACCGCTACTTCTCGGTGCGGGACAAGTTCCCCGCGATGCACGAGTCGGGCACCGCCTCGGTAGTAGGTGAGCTCTACGACCTGCCACTCCAGGTCCTGCGCGAGCACCTGATCCCAGCCGAACCCCCGGAACTGGAGATCGGCGTAATCGAGCTCGAAGACGGCAGCGCCGCCCTGGCCACGGTTCTCCGAGACGCAGTGGTCGACCCACTACTCCAATCGGGTGACATTCGAGACATCTCGTATTTAGGAGACTGGCGCGAGTTCCTACATCGCGAGGGGTGAGGGAGTGGCAAGGGGGAGTTGCCGCAGGCGGCGGGACCAACCGAAGTGGTCCCGCCGCGGGGGAACCGGCAGCTTTGTCGCTCACCGGGCCTGACCACCACCGGGCCCGGCACATCTCCACTCCGGCGGCATCAGGTCCTCCGAGTCCTCAACAACCCACGCTCGTACGCCACCGCGACAGCAGCCGCCCGGTCCCCCACACCGAGCTTCGCGTACACGTGCAGCAGATGCGTCTTCACCGTCGCCTCGCTGATGAACAGCGCCGCCGCCACCGCCCGGTTCGTGGACCCTTTGGCCACCAACGCCAGCACGTCCAGCTCCCGCGCCGACAGCGGCTCCTCGGCCGGCTCCCGCACCTGTCCCAGCAACCGCGTGGCCACGGCGGGCGACAACACCGCCTCGCCCGCGTAGGCAGCGCGAATCGCCCGGTGCAGGTCGTCGCGCGGCGTGTCCTTCAGCAGGTAGCCGGTGGCGCCGGCCTTGATCGCGGGCAGCACGTCGCGGTCCGTGTCGTAGGTGGTGAGCACCAGCACGCGGCACGGATGGGTGCGCAGCCGTTCGATCGCGGACAGCCCGTCGGACCCCGGCATGCGCAGGTCCATCAGCACGACGTCGGGCGCGAGAGCGGTCACGACCGCCACCGCTTCGTCGCCGGACGCTGCCTCGCCCACCACCTCGAAGTCTGCCGAGGCGAGCATGCCGCGCAGGCCGTCGCGGACGACCGGGTGGTCGTCGACGATCACGAGCCTGATCACGCCGGTACCTCCACCGCACTCATGCCGGAACCCGCGCCGAGATCGCCGTCCCCGACCCCGGTTCCGACTCCACGAACAACGCGCCCGACAACCGGTGCACGCGGTGGCGCATCGCGGGCAGGCCGAAGCCCGACGACGGCGACGTCTGGTCGAAGCCCACGCCGTCGTCGCGCACGTCCAACGTCACCACGTCCTCCATGTAGGACAGAGTCAGGCCCACGCGTGACGCCGAGGCGTGCTTCGCCACGTTCGCCAGCGCTTCCTGGGCGGTGCGCAGCAAGGCGACCTCGATCTCCGGGTGCATCACGCGCACGGCACCGGTCAACGTGACCGACACCGGCACGCCGTACACCGTGGACCAACCCGAAGCGACCTCGTCCAAGGCCTCGGGCAGGGCCGCGGAGTCGAGCGCGGGCGGGCGCAGGGCGTGCACCGAGCGGCGCGCCTCGTCCAGGTTCGAGCGCGCCAAAGTAGCCGCCACCGACACGCGGTGCTCCCAGTCAGCAGCGGAAGCCGCCGAGAGTTGCGTGATGATGCCCGTGAGGCCCTGCGCCAGCGTGTCGTGGATCTCGCCGGCCAAGCGGTGGCGCTCGTCGTGCACGCCCGCCTCGTGCGCTTGCACGAGCAGTTGCGCGTGGAGGCCCTCGTTCTCCTCCAACAGCACCTTGCGCAGGCGGGCTTGTTCAGTTGTCACGTGGCCTACGAACGTCAAAGTGCACGCCACGACGGTGAAGATCAGCAGGAGCAACCAGAAGGCAGGCCGGGCGTCGGGTGGTGGGTAGCCGCCGAACAGCGAGAGCGTCGCCAGCCCGGACGTCAGCGCCACCACGAAGAACATCCAGCGGCCGCGCAGCAGTTCGCTCGCGTAGATGTAGACCGCGTACGACACCGCGCCGAACCAGTGCTCGGTCAGGCCCAGCACCGCGTAGATCACGACCATGCCACCGACGAACACGGCCATGTGCGGCGCGCGCCGGTGCCACGCGGGGTGCAGCGTGACCCACCACGCCATCCAGGCGTAGGCGAAGGCGACGACGCCGTACGTGATCCAGCGCTGCTCTGCCAGCTGGGTGGTGAAGATCGAGTACAACACCGTCGTCACCGTCAGCACGAAGTACGGGATCACGTGCGCGGCGAAAGCGAGCCTGCGCTCCCACCTGTCCAACGCGGCCATGTCCACGAGCTACTCCCAGCGGAACGCTTTGGCCGCGACGGTACCTGCCACGAGGCTCACCAGCCCCATGATCGCGAGATGCCTCCAGTCCGGCGGGTTTCCGAGCCACGCCTGTTGCAGCGCCTCCACTCCCGGAGGCGAGTACGAACCGATCGCCTGAACCGCCGAAGGCAGCATGAACCGCGGCAGGTACACGCCGCCGAAGAACATGAGCAGCATGAACACCACCGTCGCCCAGCCACCGGCCGCCCGCGCGTTCGGGGCCAGTGCGGCGATCACCAGGCCCAGCGCGAACGTCCCAGCGCCTCCCAGCAGCACGGCACACGCCAGGCCGAGCGGATGGTGAGGCAGGTCGACGTCGAAAACGACGTACGCCACCACGATAGTCAGCAGCACCGACAAGATCGCCGCGACGAAGTTGACGACCATCTGCCCGATCAGCAACCGCGCCGGATGCATCGGCGTCGTGGCCAGCCGCCGCAGCACGCCCTTCTCCCGATAGGTCGCCACGACCGTCGGCACGCGCTGCAACCCGATGAACGCCAACGTGAACACGACCAGAGCCGACAGGTAGCTGTCGATGAACCGGAACCCGTCGAACTTCGGATCGGGCGTGCGCAACGCCGGAATCGCCCCCAGCCCGAGCAACAGCAACGTCGGAAAAACCAGCGCGAACAACGAGTTCAGCCGATCGCGAACGAACAGCCGCGCCTCGATCTCAATGATCCGAAGCATCAGATCCCCCAGTCAACCGAACGTAGGCGTCGTCCAGCGAAACCTGATCGACCCGCAGCTGCCGCGCCACGACCTGGTTGCGCGCCAACAAAGAAGTCACCGCGTGCACCAGGTCCTCCGACCCGCTCACCACGATCTGGTCCCCCGCGAACGACACCGACGACACCTCGGGCAACGCCTCCAACGCAGCAACGTCCAAAGCACCCGAAGGAATGAACCGAACCCGCGTCGTGCCGTCTACAAGCGACACCAGCCCGGCCGGCGTGTCCGAAGCGACGATCCGCCCGTCGCGAAACACCGCCACCCGGTCACAAAGCCGCGCGGCCTCCTCCATGAAGTGCGTGACCAGCAGGATCGTCACCCCCGACGACCGCACCTCCTCGATCACCGACCACGTGTCGCGGCGCGCCTGCGGGTCCAGCCCGGTCGTGAGCTCGTCCAAGATCGCCACGCGCGGCGACCCGATCAACGCCAGCGCGATCGACAACCGCTGCTTCAACCCACCCGACAGCCGCCCGAACTCCACGCCCAGGTGCGCGGACAGCCCCAACCGCTCGGACCAGTCGGCAGGCGACGGGTAGAACGACGAGAACAACGACAACGCCTCGCTGACCCGCATCCGTTCGGGCAGCTCGGACGCCTGCAGCTGCACCCCGATCGCCGAACGCACGGAGGCAGGCGCCTGCCCCAGCACGGACACGCTCCCCCGGTCCGGCCTGCGCAGCCCCGACACGCACTCGACGGTCGTCGTCTTCCCGGCCCCGTTCGGTCCGAGAACGCCGAAGATCTCCCCCTCGGCCACCGAGAACGACACCGAGTCCACCGCGACCCGAGGCCCGTACCTCTTCCCGAGGTCACGCACTTCGATGATTGCCATGCGACAAGCCTCGAAGAAGACACGCGGAAGATCATCGAACGAGCAGCGACACCAGGATCAACCGATCGGTTGATGCCGTTGCTCCACCACCGCGGCCCGCACCGCCGTGACCAGCCGCGCCACCGGTTCCGGCACAGGCCCAGGCAGCCGCGCCAGCAGCATCCGCCGCTGCTCGGCAGGCCCACCCCGCACGGGCAGGATCCGCACCCCCTCTGGCAGCACCGCCACCAGCGCGGCGGGCGCCGTCGTCATCCCCAGCCCGGCCGCGACCAGGTGCAGCTTCGCCAGCCAGTCCCGAGCCGTGTGCGCGACGACCGGCCGTTCGTCGAGCCCCGGCCACACCCCCATCACCATCTGGTCGCCCGGCCCGGAGATCCACCGCTGCCCGCGCAGATCCTCGACGTCGACGAAGTCGTTGCGCGCCAACGGATGCGAAGCAGGAACCGCCACCCGCAGGCTCCGTTCCGCCAGTACCTCGACCTCCAGCGCGGGCACCTCGTCATCAGCCGCACGAAACGGCGGCGCCGACGAGATCAGCGCGATGTCCACCGTGCCGGCTCGCAGCGCGCGCACCAACGCCGGTGTGCTGCCCTCACGCGTCACGACGTTGATGGACGGATGAGTGCGCTTCAACGCCACCAACGCGTGCGGCACCAGCCACGCCCCGGCCGTCGCGAACCAGCCGAGCCGCACCGTGCTCGCGTCCTCCTCCGGCAATCCCGCGAGCTCTCGTGCGGCCGCATCGACCTGATCGACGACAACGGCCGCATGCCGCAACACGAGCCGCCCGGCCGCAGTGAGCCGCACGCCGTCGTACCGCCGCTCCAGCAACGGAACCCCGGCCGCCCGCTCCAGCGCCGCGATCTGCCGCGACACGGCGGACTGCGTGTAGCCCAGCGCGGACGCCGCCGCTGTCAACGTCCCGCGCTCAGCCACCTCGCGGAACACCCGCAGAGCGACCAGCGACGCATCGGAGAAGGCCATGACGTCTACGCATACCCCGGTTGAGATACTTTCGCTACCCGCATGCCTAGACCGAGCCTAGCGTCGAAGACGTGATCAAAACAGAGTTCGGGTTCGGCAGCACCGCGGCCGAGGTCGTCGAAGGCGTCGACCTGACCGGTAAGCGCGTGATCGTCACCGGCGCGTCCTCCGGCATCGGCGTCGAGACCGCGCGAGCGCTGGCCCACGCGGGTGCCGAGGTCACCCTGGCGGTCCGCGACACCGAAGCAGGCGAGAAGACCGCGAAGGACATCGGCGGCACCACGAAAGTCGCCCGTCTCGACCTGACCGACCTCGCGTCCGTCGACACCTTCACCCAGGCCTGGCAGGGTCCGCTGCACGTCCTCGTCAACAACGCCGGCGTCATGGCGACCCCGAAACAGCACACCGCACAAGGCTGGGAATGGCAGTTCGCCACCAACCACCTCGGCCACTTCGCCCTCACCACAGGCCTGCACGACGCGCTCGCGAAGGAAGGCGCGCGCATCGTCTCCGTCACCTCGACCGGCCACATGATCTCGCCGGTGGTGTTCGACGACGTCCACTACGTGTTCCGCCCGTACGACCCGTGGAGTGCTTACGGTCAAAGCAAAACCGCGAACGTCCTGTTCGCGGTGGAGGCCACGCGCAGGTGGGCGAAGGACGGCATCACAGCGAACGCCGTCATGCCCGGCGCGATCTTCACCAACCTGCAGCGCCACCTCGAAGGCGAGAGCACGGTCGACCCCGCCCTGATCAAGACGACCGAGCAGGGCGCGGCCACGTCGGTCCTCATCGCCACCTCACCGCTGCTCGACGGCATCGGCGGCCGCTACTTCAACGACTGCAATGAAGCCCAGACCGTCGACCGCCGCGGTGAAGCCCCGCCGATGCAGGGCGTCGCCCGCTACGCCCTCGACCCGGAGGCAGCCGAACGCCTCTGGACGTACTCCGAAACCCTCCTCGCGAAGGCCTGAACCATGATCGCACTGGTCACCGGCGCCACCCAGGGCCTCGGCCTCGCTCTGGTCGAAGGCCTCGCCCAACGCCTGGAGCCCACCGACACCGTCTACCTCACCGGCCGCGACATGAACCGCGTCATGACCGCCGTCCAATCCATGCCCGGCGGTGGCGCGAAGGTCCGCGGCGAGCTGCTCGACGTCGCGGATCCCACCGCGGCAAGCCTTGTCGCACAACAGATCCAGGAACGCCACGGCGGCATCGACATCGTCTTCGGCAACGCCGTCATGCGCATCGGCCCCGACGACGACCCGCGCGAGATCATCGACACCTACACGCAGGTCAACAACTTCGGCACCACCAGGCTCCTGAAGTCGTTCGCACCACTCCTCAACGACAACGGCCGCCTGCTGATCGTCGCCAGCTCACTCGGCACGCTCCACCACCTGGCACCGGTGCTGCACAAGCGGTTCACCGAGCCGTCCACAATGGACGAGATCGACGAGCAGATCGCGAACTGGCGTGACACGACGATGCAAGGCCGCGTCAGCGCGTGGCCCGCGTTCATCAACATCCCGTCGAAGGTCGGCCAGGTCGCCGCAGTGCGAGTCCTGGCAGCAGAACGCCGTGAACCAGACCTGCGACGCGGCATCCTGATCGCCGCCGTCTGCCCAGGCATGATCAACACGCCGACCTCCGCACTGTGGTGGGACGTCAGCACAGCGCCAACCCCGGCTCAGGCCGCCAAAAAGCTGCTGGACCTCGCCTTGGACCCGCTCCAACCAGAGCAGTACGGCGAGCTGGTGCGCGACGGCGAAGTGGTGCCGTTCCGCTAAAGACGCTGGTCCAGCCCGTGCACGACCTGGTCGAGCAACGTCTGGATGACCGCTTCGTTGTGCTCGGTGCGCCCCGGCGTGATCATCCGCGACGTCGCCTCGACCATGGCGTGCACGAGCATCGCCCGCAGCTGGGCCCGCTGCACCCCGGCGGTCTTGAACACCCCGACCAGCGGCGCCAGCAACCGATCGTGCTCGGCCCTGATCTGCTCGCGCGACGAGTCCGGCAACGCGTGCGCGGACAGGGCGACCACCGCCCCGTGGCTGCCGTCGGTGATGATCGCCAGCTCGGTGCGCAGGTACGCCTCGATCTTGGCCGGCACGGACCCGGCGCCGTTGACCGCGTCCTCCAGCTTGTCGGCCCACTCCGGCAGCGCGTCGGACACGATCGCCGCGACCAGCTCCTCGCGCGAGCGGAAGTACTCGTAGAGGCTCGGCCGCGACAACCCGACCCGTCTCGCCAGCGACGCGAGCGTCAGCGCCTCCGCCCCCTCGGTCGCCACGATCTCGCGCCCCGCGTCCAGCAGTGCGCGCAACCGGTTGGCGCGGTGCTCCGCCACGGTGTCAGCGCTGATCCTCGGCACATCGCGATCGTATCGCGCTTGATTTCCCGACGGGGAGTTGGAATAGTTCCCGACAGAGCGTCGGAATCAAGGAGGCCTCGTGTTCATCGCAACGAACCGGCTGTTCGTCCCCGCCGAGCGGGCGGAGGAGTTCGAGGCCCACTTCCGCAGCAACATGCGCACGTTCCTGCCCGGCGTGCCCGGCCTGCTGCGCAGCACACTGCTCAAGCCGACGAAGGACGACCAGCCCTACGTGTCGGTCAACGAGTTCGAGTCCGAGGAACACTTCCGCGCCTGGGTCGCGTCCGACTCGTTCCGCGAGGCCCACAAGCGCAACCGCGGCATCGCGCGGCACGTCACGGGCAACGCCGTCGAGACCTTCGAGCACGCCGAGGACCTGGTGCTGCCCCAGCAGCGCACCGAAGCTTCCTGATCGCGGAGACCCTGCCGTCTCACAGAGTGGGCAGCAGGGTCTTCATCCGGTTGATCTCGTCGGCCTGGACGGCGATCACGTCGTCCGCCATCTCCTCGACCTGAACGTTGACCCCCGCACTCTTCACGTCCGTCGCCATCTTGATCGCACCCTCGTGGTGCTTGATCATCAGCTCCAGGAACATCCGGTCGAAGTCCTTGCCCCGCGCGGCACCCAGCGCGTTCAACTGCTCCTGCGTGGCCATGCCGGGCATCGACCCGTGATCCTCGTGTCCGCCCACCACGTTGAACGTCCGCTGCCACTGCTTCATGGCGCCGATCTCGGGCTCCTGGCTGTACCGGATGCGGTCCGCCAGACCCTTCACGGTCTCGTTCTGCGCGCGCTCAGGAGCGAACCGCGTCATCGCCAGCGCCTGCTCGTGGTGGACGATCATCATCGCCACGTAGAGCTTGTCGGCGTCGTTCGGCGGTGGCGGGATCGCGCGCGACGCGTCCGATGGTGCCAACGTCTCCGCCGACCCACCGGGTGTGTCCGGCGCGATGATCGGGGCTGCATCAGGCTCCGATGTACAGCCCGTGATCAGCGCGAACACGACGACCAGCCCCAAGACCCCAGAACGCATAATGGGCAGAATACCCTCCGAAAGACGCTGGCCCTTAGCAAGGCGAAAGGGTCATACTCCCCCTCATCAACCCGTTCTGAGGGGGTATGAGCAGTGACTTCACGCGAAACGGCCCGGCGGCGCAGAACGCCTTTCGCGATTCTGGGGGCGCTCGCGCTGACGCTGTCAACGTTGACAGCGACCGCGTCCGCCGAACCCGACCTGCCGTCCGACGGCGCGGGACTGAGCGAGGCCCAGCTCGAGTCCCAGGCCGAAGGTGTCAACGGCATCCCGGGTGAGAACGAGATCAGCCGAAGCCGCAACATGGTCCTGGTGTCGCACCTGGACAAGGTGGCTCCGCTCGACCAGACGCAGACCGACATCGCGTTCCAGGACAACTACGCGTTCGTCGGCAACTACAACGGCTTCACGATCTACGACATCCGCAACCCGCGGGCGCCGAAGATCAAGAGCTCGGTGCTGTGCCCCGGTTCGCAGAACGACGTCTCGGTGTACGGGAACCTGCTGTTCCTGTCGACCGACTCGTCGCGCAACGACAACTCCTGCAACAGCGTGCCGCAGCCCGCGAGCATCAAGGAGTCGTGGGAGGGCATCAAGGTCTTCGACATCAGCGACAAGGCGGCGCCGAAGTACGTCGCGGCCGTCGAGACCGACTGCGGTTCGCACACCCACACGCTGGTGCCGGGCAAGAACAAGAAGGACGTGTACCTGTACATCTCCTCCTACTCGCCCAACGCCACGTTCCCGGACTGCCAGCCGCCGCACGACAAGATCTCGATCGTCAAGGTGCCGCTGAAGGCTCCGGCCCAGGCCAAGCTCCTCAAGGCGCCGGTGCTCTTCCCGGACGGCGCGAACCAGGGCACGCCCGGCACGATCGAGGACGGCTACGTCACGGCGACGTCCGGTTGCCACGACATCACCGTGTACCCGCAGCTCGACCTCGCGGCCGGCGCCTGCATGGGTGACGGTGTCCTCTGGGACATCTCCGACCGGGAGAACCTGGTGGAGATCAACAGGGTCCAGGACGACAAGCACTTCGCGTTCTGGCACTCGGCGACCTTCAACAACAGCGGCACCAAGGTCGTCTTCACCGACGAGCTCGGTGGCGGTGGCGCGGCGACGTGCAACGAGAAGATCGGCCAGACCCGTGGTGCCAACGGCATCTACGACATCGTGGGCAAGGGCAAGAACCGCAAGCTGGTGTTCAAGTCCTACTACAAGATCCCGCGCATGCAGGGCGACTCGGAGAACTGCGTGGCGCACAACGGTTCGCTGATCCCGGTTCCGGGCAAGGACATCATGGTCCAGTCCTGGTACCAGGGCGGCGTCTCGGTGTGGGACTTCACGAACTCGAGCAAGCCGCGTGAGATCGGCTTCTTCGAGCGCGGCCCGATGCCGAACAAGCAGGGCGGCGGCACCTGGTCGACCTACTGGTACAACGGCTACATCTACTCCTCGGAGATGGGCCGCGGCTTCGACGTGATCGACATGCGCGACCCGCGCACGTTCGCGGCGAAGTTCTTCCGCACGGACGAGCTGAACGTGCAGACCCAGGGCAACTTCTACCGCGGGTAGTAGCTGTCCGAATCAGCGCGGCTGTCGTTTCTCGGCAGCCGCGCTGATCGCTGTCAGGACCAAAGTCACCGCGACACCACCGAAAACGGCCCAGATCGGCGAGCCGACGTCCATCGCCCACGCGGCGACGACGGCCGTGAGCCCGTAGCCCGCACCGGTCACCGCGTACATCATCGAGAACCCGGCCGCGTGCGCCCCGACGGGAAGCCGTTCGCGCAGCACCAGACTCCGTGTCACCAGCACGCCGGACTGGAACAACCCAGCCGCCAGCAACGCCCCCGCGATACCCGGCAGGTTCGGGAACAACGCCACCGCACCCACGCACGTCGCGGTGATCACCAGCAGCACCAAGCCTTGGGTGCGCAACGATCCGGGCCACGGCCGCAGCCCGTACAGCACCGCACCGAGCGCACTGCAAGCCGCGAACCCGGTCAGCAACGGCCCGATCCAGCCGATCCCGATCCCCCGGTGCTCCAGCAACGCGGGCAAGACCAGCTCCGCGACCGCCAGCTGCGCCAACGCCGCCGCGCTCACCAGGTAGATCGGCCACGCCGACGCCACCACACGAGGTTTCGCCGAGCTGGCACGCGAAGTCACGTGCCCGCGCGGCAGGATGAACACGAGCCAGGCCGCCACGACGATCAGCGACACCGACACCACGACAGGCGCCCGCCGATCGACGCTCAACGCCAGCACGGTGACCAGCGCGGGCGCCACCGCCCACACCACCTGCGTGATCATGGCGTCGAAACCCATCGCCTTGGGCACCAACGCGTCCGGCACGAGCCCGAGCAGCATCGCCCGCAGCCCGCCCGGTGTCGTCGACGGCCCGGCACCCGCGACGAACGCGGCGATCACCAGCACCGTCACGTTGGTGGTCAGCGCCAGCGTCGTGAACGCCCCGGCGCCGACGATCAGCCCGGCCGCGAGCTGGCCGCGCATCCGGGACGGGTCGAGCAGCAGCCCGAGCAACCCAGCCCCGAGCAGCTCGCCCAGCACGTAGACGGCCGTCAGCGACGCGGCCAGAACGAAGCCGCCGGACAGGTCCTTGGTCAGGAACACCATCATCAGCGGCGTCATCGACATCGGTAACTTCGCGGCGACCGTGACCACGGCGCACGCGAGCACGTCCCGGTTCGCGAGATCGCGATAGCCGGCAGCGGAGATCGTCACTCGCCCAGCTCCTGGAACAACGTCAGCTGCAGTCCGGCAGGCGCTTTCAACCGCGCGTTCAGCGAGTTCCACGGCGTGCGCGTGGGTTCCGCGATCACCTCGGCCCCAGCGGCTTCCAACGCACGAGTCGTGCCTTCTGAATCCTCGACCTCGAACGCCACCCGGATGTGCCCGGCGACCCGCGAACCCACCTCGACCTGGTCGATGAAGTCGGCGTGCGGAGGATCGGTGATCTCCAGCGTCGCCCGCCCGGCCTCGAGAATCGTGACCCGCCCGCCGTCGGACGCGAACGCCGCCCGTTGCTCCAGGCCGAGGACGTCTCGGTAGAAGCGCAGGGCTTCGTCGTAGTCGGCCGCGGTGACGACTAGGCGGAGTTCACGAACACCGGTCATGTCCTGATCATCGCACCACGCGTGTGAGGATCACGAGAACCAGGGTGATCCCCGCCGTGACGTGGATCGGAGCTGGTCCGAACGTCGCAGCGAGCACCGCCACCGCACCGATCGGCAGCAGGTACTTGCGCAGCCCGCTCTGCGCGTGGCACTCCTGCACGTACCAGACGCACAGGAAGAAGATCGCGAGCGGCACCGTCGTGAACGGCGCGATGGCGATCCCCGGCGCGTGCGCGATGTGCAGGTCGTAGTCGACCGACGCCGCCAGACCCGCGCCCAAAGCCGCGATCGACCCGAGGATGAAGAAGTGCGCGTACCCCCACAGGAACGCTTTCTTCACCGTGTCCAGGTGCGACGGCGCCTCGAAGTAGATCCACCAGATCGAGAACACGATGACCAGCGACGCCACCGCGAGCGAGATGAGGTTGACGCCGCTGTCGAAGCCCTTCTGGAACGCCATCGTGGTCGACAGGATCGACTCGCCGAGCACGATCAACGTGAAGAGCCCGTGGCGTTCCGCGATGTGGTGCGGGTGCCAGGTCGTGAGCTCCGACTGCTCGGCCCACACCGGTACCAGCAGCTCGCCGATCATGAAGAGCACGAACAACGGCAGTTGGAGGCTCGTCGGCGCGACGACGACCCACAGCACCCAAAGCACCTGCATGCCGGCGATACCACCGGCATAGCGCTGAGCGCAGACCTTGTGCGCCGGGTTGTCCCGCGCCGCCCGCAGCCAGTGCGTGACCATCGCGAGTCGCAGAACGACGTACCCGCTGACGACGACGCGGTAGTCCTGATGCTCGAAGACGCGCGGGATGCCCGCCGCGATGACGAGCACTCCGGCGATCTGGACCATCGTGATGATCCGGTACAGCGTGTCGTCGTTGTCGAACGCGCTGGCGAACCACGTGAAGTTGAGCCACGGCAGCCACAACGCGAAGAAAGCCATGCAGAAGGCCAGCAAACCGGCCCCTGCATGGTTCTCGGAGACCGCGTGGTGGAGCCCGGCGGCGGCCTGGGCGACCGCCACCACGAAGCTCAGGTCGAACAACAGCTCCAACGGCGTCGCGACCCGGTGGGCCTCCGCCGTGTCGCGCGCGAGGAGCTTTCTGATCATCAGCCTGGCACCACCATGATCCGTGACTCACTGAGGTCGAGTGCGACCTGCGTGCCGGGCTGGTAGGCCGCCGCCTGGTTGGACGGCTGGTCGACCCGCAGGATCTGCTCGCCGATTCTGACGGAGATCCGCGTGACCGGCCCGAGGAACGACTGGGTCAGCACATCACCGACGATCTTGCCATTCGTCGAGCCCTCATGTGCGGAAACCCCGATGTCCTCAGGCCGCACGATGACGCGAACGTCGCTTCCGGACGGTTGGTCGTGCTCAGCGCTCACCGTGACGCCGTTGACGACCACGGTCGCACCCTCGGCCTTGGCCTCGATGCTGTTCGTGACACCGACGAACTGCGCCACGAACGCAGTCGCGGGCTTGCGGTACACGACAGACGGCGTGTCCAGCTGCTCCAACCGGCCGTGCGACATCACGCCGACCCGGTCCGAGACGGCGAGCGCCTCCTCCTGGTCGTGCGTGACGAACAGCGTCGTCATGCCGAGCTCCGTCTGGATGCGGCGGATCTCGTCGCGCAGGTTCACGCGGACCTTGGCGTCCAATGCGGACAGCGGCTCGTCCAGCAGCAGCACGCGCGGCTGGATCGCCAACGCGCGCGCCAACGCGACGCGCTGCTGCTGACCACCCGACATCTGATGCGGGTAGCGGCCGCCCAAATGCGACAGCCCCACCAGTTCCAGCAGCTCGCCCGCCTTCTTGGCTTCGGCCTTGCGCATCTTCAGGCCGAACGCGACGTTCTGCGCCGCGGTCATGTTCGGGAAGAGGCTGTAGGCCTGGAAGACCATGCCCATGTCCCGCTTGTTCGCCGGCACGCGAGTGATGTCCTTGCCGCCCACCGTGACCGTGCCCGAGTCCGACGTCTCGAAGCCCGCGACGATCCGCAGCGCCGTCGTCTTGCCGCAGCCCGACGGCCCGAGCAGCGACACGAGCTCGCCCTCGGCCAGGTCGAGGTCCAGGCCGTCCAGCGCGGTGTTGCCGCCGAAGGACTTGCGCAACCCCTTGAGTTCCAGGTGACCCATCTTCACTCCTCGACCACGGTCTGACGGCGACGCTGGCCGACATAAGAAAGTGCGAACAGAAGGACGAACGCGAAGAGCAGGCACAGCAGCGACACCGCGATGGAGACGCCCGCGTTGCGCTTGCCGAGCAGGTTGACCTGTACCTGCAGCGTGTCGAAGTTGAGCAGCGAGGCGATGGTGAACTCGCCGAGCACCAAGGCGACCGACAGCAGCGACGCACCGATGAGCGCGACCCGGATGTTCGGCACGACGACCTTCCACAGCACCGTGAACCACGACGCGCCGAGGCTGCGCGCGGCTTCCGAGAGCGTCTTCAGGTCGATGGCGGACAGACCGGCGTCAACAGCGCGGTACGCGAACGGCAGCACCAGGATCGTGTACGCGAAGGTCAGCGTCAGCGGTGAGTCGCCGAGGAAGTAGTTCACCCACGCGTAGAGCGGCGCCATGCCGACCACCAGCACGATCGCGGGGATCGCGAGCGGCAGCAGGCACAGGAACTCCACGAGCCGTTGCAACTGCGGGAGCCGGAGCCGGATCCACGCCATCGTCGGCACGAGCAGCACCAGCATCAGCACCGCTGACGTGACCGACAGCAGCAACGAGTTGACGAGCGCTTCCATCAGCCCTTCGTCGTCGACGATGGACGTCCACGACTCGAGGCTGCGCGTGTTGTTCTTCCCGCGCGTGGAGAACTCCGCCATCGCGATCAGCGGCAGGATGAAGTAGACGCCGAGGACCAGCAGGATGATCGTGCGCAGAACGCGCTGCTTCACTAGCGAACCCACTTGGCCACCCTCTTCTGCAGCAGCACGTTCACGCCCATCGCGATGCTGACCACGATCACCATGCCGAGGCCCAGCGCCTTGCCGAGGTTCTCCTGGCCGAGCACGACCTCACCGGTGAGGAACCCGCGGATCTGCAGCGGCACGATCGGGCTGCCCTGCGAGACGATCGCGGCGGCCGTGGCGTAGGCGCTGAAGGCGTTGGCGAACAGCAGGAGCAGCGCGCCGAGGAACGGCGGCGTCAGGATCGGGCCGCCGACGTGGCGCCAGTACGTCCAGCTCGTGCCACCGAGCGACGCGTTCGCCTCACGCCACTGTGGACGGAGACCGTCCAGCGCGGGCAGGAACACGATGACCATCAACGGAATCTGGAAGAACGTGTAGACCAGCGTGAGGCCGGGCAGCTCGAACAGCCACGCGCTGCCGGCGAAGAGGTCGATGCCAACGTTGTCACGCAGGAACTTCGTGACCAGACCTTCGAAGCCGATCGTGGCCAGGAACGCGAACGCCAGCGGCACGCCACCGAACTGGGCGAGCACACCGCTGCCCGCGACGACGATCCGGCGCAGCATCCCCTCGGGGTTGCCGACCGCGATCGCCCACGTGAGCAGCGCACCGAAGACCGCGCCGATGACCGCGGACAGCGCCGAGAGCTCGATGCTGCGCACGAAGGCATCGAAGACGACACCCGTGAACAGCGTCGAGAGGTTGTCGAGCGTGAACCCGCCGTCGGAGCCCTGGAAGGCGCCGAACAGCACGAGAACCGTGGGGTAGACGAGGAAGATGCCGACGAACGCCAGGAACGGCACCGCGACGAGCCAAGCGGCCACAGATGGCCGACCGGCGGCCCCACCCTTCTTCTGGGTGGAGCCGCCGGGCGTCGTCGCTACGGGAGCGACTGCGGTCATCCGATGGCCTGCGCCCAGGTCGCGGTCAGGACGGCCTTGGCCTTGTCGGCCTGGGCCTGCGTCTGGAACACCTGCTTGCCGTCGACCTTCGGCAGCTTGTCCTTGGCGGCCTTGTCCGCCTTGTCACCCATCTTGTCCAGGCGGACCGGGCGGGACATGCCCTTCAGGTAGAGGTTCTGGCCCTCGTCGGAGTAGAGGAACTCCTGCCACAGGCGAGCGGCGGCCGGGTGCGGCGCGTCCTTGCTGATGGCCTGGTTGTAGTAGGCGCCGAGCAGCGCCTCCTGCGGCACGACGACCTTCCAGTCCATCTTGCCCTTGAGCTTCTCAGTCTGGGCGGCGTTGGTGTAGTCCCAGTCGATCACGACCGGCGTCTGACCGGACTCGATCGTCGCGGGCGACGGGTCGACCGGCTGGAAGTTGCCGGCCTGCTTGAGCTGCTTGAAGAAGTCGACACCCTTCGAGATGTCGTCGGCGCTTCCGCCGTTGCCCAGCGCCGCCATCACGACACCGGAGAACGCGGCACCGGCCTGCGTCGGGTCGCCGTTGAGCGCGACCTTGCCCTTGTACTCGGCCTTGAGCAGGTCCTTCACGCTCGTCGGCGCCGGCACCTTGGCGGCGTCGTAGCCGATCGACATGAAGCCGCCGTAGTCGCCGTAGTAGGCACCGTCCGCGTCCTTGAGCTCCGCGGCGATGTCGTCCCACGTGCTGACCTTGTAGGGCGCGAACAGGTCCTTGTTCGCCAGGGCCACGTTCAGGCCGAGGTCGAACACGTCCGGCGCGCGGTCGTTGCCCTTGAGCTGCTTCGCGGCGTTGATCTCCTCCTGGGAGGACGCGTCCGGCTGGGCCGAGTCGACCTTGATGCCGTACTTGGCCTCGAACGCCTTGATGATCTCGCCGTAGTTCGCCCAGTCCGGGGGCAGCGCGATGACGTTGAGCTTGCCCTCCTTCTTCGCGGCCTCGACCAGTTTGTCCATGCCACCGAGCTCACTCGCCGACTTGGCGGTTCCGGCGGCTCCGGTCTGCGTCTCCTTGGCGGGCGGGGCGCCACAGGCGGCCACTGCCAGCACCAAGGCGCCGACACCAATCAGTTTCGTGGTGACGTTCCCTCGCTTCAGCACAGGCGGAGGATTCGCGCGGACTGCTTTCGTTGTCAAGCCAGCCGCGCCGGTTGAGACCTTCTCGACTCCTACGGTGAATTCTCGGTGCACTACGGGTTGCTGCTGAATGCTTTCCGAGCCTCGCTCAGGTGCTGCGCGGTGATCCCGGTCGCGGGGTCGACGTGGACCAGAGCGGTGGTCAGGTGCTGTCGCTTGTGGACGAATTCCCGGTTCCTGTCCCGGTGCAGGCCGAAGTCGTCGTCGAACCAGACGAGGGGCCGTTCGTAGGCGTAGCGGGCGACGGCGGGGTACTTCCAGCCGTGCTCGTCGTGGAACTCGATCACTCGCAGCTGGGGCAGGTTGATGCGCGGCCCTATCTCGGTGTTCGCCCTGTGGGACCAGCTGGTGGCCCACGCGAGCTCGGCGCCGGTTTCTTCCGCCAGCCGTCTCAACTGGTCGCCGTGATCAGGGTCGAGCCAGATGCGGAGCTTGCGCCACCAGCCCACCTTGATGTCGAACGGGCGGTAGTTCGCGGGCTTGGTCTTCGCCGCCCACGGGTTGAGCGGGCCGTCGACGTCGATCACCACGAGAGGTCTCATCTGCTCAAGACTGCACCGTTTCCCGGGCGCGGAGCAGCGGTTTTCCCTAACCTCCTGAGCATGAGACGTCTCGCCCTGTTCGTCCTGCTGTGCGCGGCGCTGACCGGTTGCGCCGCGATCGCCGACCTGGCGACGCTGCAGACCCGGATCCATGACACCGGATACGAGAACGTCTCGCTCTACCACCGCTCCAACAACGGCGTCGACACGCTGGAGATCACCGCGAACGGCCCGGACCCCGACGAGGTCGCCCAGATCGTCTGGGACACCTACCCCGAGCACATCGACCACCTGTCGATCACCCTGCCCGGCGGCCAGACGACTTACACCGAGGCCGAGCTGCGCGACACGTTCGGCGAACGCCAGGTCACCGAGAAGCCGGACGACGACACCGACGTCACGAAGACTCTCGTCACGTGGCTGATCATCGGCGGTGTGGCGTTCCTGCTGCTCGTCCTGGGCGTGATCATCCTCATCGTGGTGCTGGTCCGCCGCTCCCGTCGCAAGGCGCAGCAGCAGCCGTACCCGCACCTGCCCTACCCGCCACCACCCGGCCCGCCGGCCGCCTAGGACTCCACGTGACCCAGCCACCGAACCCGTACGGACCGCCGCAGTGGGGCCAGCCGCAGTGGGGCCCTCCCGGGCCGCCCGCGATGCCGCCAATGCCCCCGAAGAAGAAGTCCCCGGTGGTCTTCATCGTGATCGGTCTCGTGGTCCTGCTCGCCGCGGCCGGCATCCTCGGCACGGGCCTGCTCTGGCCGGGCTGGATGAAGTCGCGGCCGGCCGTGACCGCCGACCAGTCCTCCCCCGAGAGCACCGCGCGAGCAGTCGCGGACGCGCTCAACCGCCACGACATCGACCAGTTCGTGAACGTGCTGACGTGCAAGGACGGCCGCACCAACGCCGAGGGCAAGGACGTCTCGAAGGCGGAGGAGATCCTCTACCGCGACATCGAACCCTTCAACCCCAAGAAGAAGAGCGACGTCCAGCCGTCCTTCAAGGTCGACGAGGTCCGCAAGATCAAGCCCAGCGACCCGATCTACAACGACGGCAACAAGGACGCCACCGTCGCGATCATGTCCGTCGAATACCCGAAGGACAGCGGCCTCTCGAAACAACGCGGCGTCCTCGCCCTGTTCGACGAGGACAACAAGTACGTCGTCTGCGAAATGGGCTTCATCCCGGTGACCGACTCCCAGGAACCACCACCGGACCCCGACCCGAACAGCGCCACCGGCCGCATGCAGGCGTTCGCGAAAGCCGTGAACGACAAGGACATCGCCGCCGCCCGCAAGTACATGTGCGCCACCGCCCGCGCCGTCAACACGTGGACGGAGAAGGCGATCGCGGCCGGCGGCAAACTCCGCCTGCACGACAAAGTGACCACCACGAAAGCGGACGACGGCGGTCAGGTCCGAATGTGGTACACGCTGGACGGCGCCGAAACGAAGGCGGGCGGGTTCCTGAAGAAGGAATCCGACGGCTGGTGCCTCTTCACCTTCAACGCCGACGCGAAGTAGTCAGGACGCGCGCCGGGCCGAGCAGGCCGCCGACGCTCCCCACCGAGCGCCGTACAACAGCCCTGGCAACAGGCGCCGGAACCTGAGGTGGATCTCCCCCGCCCGGTCCACCGCTTGCTGCACCCCGGCCGGCTCGGCATCGGACCGCTGCAGCACCCCGTCGTACGTCCGCACGAACCGCCGGCGGTCGTGCTCGAACCTCACGCGCAGGTCGAACACCTCACAGGGCCGTTCGGGCACGTGCAGCACGCACGGATGCATCACATCGCGGTTCAGCAGCCGGTACCGGACCGCGAAGTCGTGCGTCTCGCCGCGCACCAGCGGTTCGGCCGGCACGAGCGTGAACCCGGGACGTGACGCCGAGCGGTCCTGCAACGTGCCGCCGTAGAGCAGATGCACGTCGACGTCCCGTCGGTGCACCGGGAACACGGGCGCGAACTCCAACTGGTCCACGCCGTCCTGGTCCACGACGACCTGGTAGCGCTCCAGCACCTCGGGTTGCCCCTGGTCGAGTGTCACCGCGACGCTGAGCTCCGCGGTGTGCCAGCCGCCGGCGTCACGGGGCGTGGTGGTGGCCGCCAGCTCGGCCAGTTGGTCGACGGCCTCGTCGACGCGGCGGCGCACGGTGCGGGAGTCGCGGTCGATCGCGGCGGCCACCCAGTTCACCCGCTCCTGGTAGAGCGCGTGACGCGCTTCGGAGGCGAGACCGAACGCGGCCCGCGCCGGGAGCTGGAGGTCCTCGGGAAGCTGCTCGATCAGCTCGGTCAGCCTGGTGACCAGTTTCTGCTTGGCGGCGGAAGGCCCGTCGGCCCTGGTGATTCGACACGCCGCGGCCAGTTCCGGGCCGAGGCGGTCCGTGATCCGCCCGTGCACGCCCCTTCCCTTCCGGAGTTTCTTCAGCTCGTGGACCAGTTTCGCGTGCGTCGACGTCATCTCCGCTCTCCCTCCCCTTGCGCGCTCACGTGCGGCGGAGGCAGGTTGCGTCGGGCGTGTGGACGAGAAGTGGACACGCCGTGGATCGATCAGACGTGGTCCGGCCGCAGGACGCGCCGCGCCACCGAGGACGCGAGCGCGATGCCGACCCGGACACCGTCGCGCTCCAGGAAGACCCGCGACGTGCCGATGCGGTCCAGCGCGGGCGGGTCGACGGCACCGAGCCCGAACGCGATCATCTCCGGGCCTGAGGCCGTGGCGATGAGCTGCGCCAACGCCGCGGGCCACGCCGAGTCGGTCGCCCTGCCGTCGGAGATGAAGAACAGCATCGGCCGGCGCACCCGGATCCGTTGCGCCTTCAGGCTTTCCACATCACGCTCGATGACAGTGCGCATGAGGGTGAACACGGATCCGAAGCAGGAGCCTGATTCCTGGTGCGGTGTAATAGTTTCCGGTGGATCGAGCGCGACCCGCAAAGGCTGCACCACCAGCGGGTTCTCCGCGAAAACCACCACGCAGAGCCGAATCTGGGCAGTGGCTCGCCGGTCCGCGTGCACGACCCCGCGGAACTCCCGCATTCCCGCGTTGACCTCGGCGAGGTGGTCGGTCATAGAGAACGAAACGTCGCACACCACGTAGCAGGGCAGGACTTCCAGCACCATGTGTCTCCCCCTCAACACCAAGCGTGACAAGGGGAACGGTTACCGGATCGTGTTGATCGATCGTGGACAAAAAGATGATTCGCTGACACACAAACGGTCCCTTGCGCGACATTCCTCCCAGAACGAAGCTCGGACACCGAGGAGGACGGCGTGGAGTTCCTGATGCTGGGTCCGTTGGAGGCGTGGCACGACAACACCTCCGTGTCCTTGGGGGACCAGCAGCAACGCTTCATCCTCGTCGTACTTCTCTTGCACGCGAACAAACCCGTGTCACCCGAACGGCTCACCGAGACGGTGTGGCCGGACAATCCGGAGCGCAAGTCGCTGGTGCGCGGCTACATCAACAAGCTGCGCAAGGCCTTCGACAACACCGACGCGTCGATCGACAGGACACCGACGGGATATGTGCTTCGCGTCGACGAGTACCAGATCGACAGCGTGCGGTTCGACCGGCTGCGCGAGCAGGCCACTCAGGCCGTCCACAACAACGACCAGCTCAAGGCCGTCGAACTGCTGCGCATCGCGGTCTCGTTGTGGCGCGGACGGTTCCTGGACGACATCGACATCGACAGGGTCGGCGGCGCCGGGGTGATCTCACCGGCCGAGAGCTACCCCGACACCCTCAGCGACCTCGCCGAGCTGGAGCTCCAGATCGGTGTGCACCGCTCCGCCCGCGACCGCATGCGCCGTGCGTTGCAAACCGACCCCGCCAATCAGAGGTACGCCGAGCTGCTCATGCGCGCCTTGATCGTGGACGGCAACGGAGTCGGTGCGATCCGCGTCTACCAACGCGCGTGCGAGGCGTTGGCAGAAGCCGGCTTCGAGCCGGGATCGGTGTTGCGCAAGCTCGCGGCACGCGCGGAGCAGGGTGAGCCGGTCAGTTCGCTGCCGAGCCGTCCCGGCAAGTTCACGGGCCGATCGGGCGAACTGGCGAAGATCGAGTCAGCGGCGGCGGGTACCGGCGAACGGCGCGCGCTGTGGATCAGCGGCGCGCCAGGCGTCGGCAAGACCGGCCTGGCCGTCGAGGCCGCGCACCGCCTGCGTCACCACTTCCCGGACGGCCAGATCCTGCTCCGCCTCAACGGGTTCACGCCGAACGTGGCACCGATGTCCACCTCGGACGCGCTGACGCAGCTGCTCACCGAGCTGGGAGTCCCCGCGGAGCAGATCCCGGACACCGTGAGCCGCAAGGTCACGCTCTACCAGTCACATCTCTACGGCACGAAAACCCTGGTGGTGCTGGACAACGCTCTCTCACCCGAACAGATCAGACCGCTGTTGCCCGAGGCGCGGGAGTGCTTCGCCGTGGTGACGAGCAGGAAGATGGGCGACCCGGACATCAGCGACCACGTCCGGCTCGGCCCGCTGCCGGCGAGCGATGCCACCGCGTTGTTCCAGAGGCTGACCGATCCGCGCCGGAGCGGCAGGCCCGCGGACGTGGCGGGCCTGGTCAAACGCTGCGGGTACCTGCCGATGCCGATCACGGTCGCGGCGGCGACACTGCGCAGGCACGACAAGTGGTCGCTGGGGCATCTGCTCGGCTTGATGGACGAGGACACGCCGTGGCGGCAAACCGGCGCAGCGGCCGTGCACGCCTCCTACCGGCTGCTCGACGAACACCAGCAGGAGGTGTTCCGGCTGTTCGGGCACCTGCCGGGCCCGCACGTCGATCTCGTCGCCGCGGCCGCGCTCGTGGGCCACGACGTGTCCGAGACCCGCAAGCTGCTCGACGACCTGCACGAGGTCTGTCTGCTCGAGGAGATCGCGCCGGACCGCTACCAGATGCTCGACTCGATCAAGGAGTTCGTCGCCTTCGAGCCCGCTCCCGCGGACGCTTTGGCCCGGTTGCTGGACTTCTACCTCGTCACCCTGGCGAACGCGGCAGGTACGGCGTACCCGTTCGACCGCGCGGCCCAGCCCTCCGTGGACCGTGAGAGTCCGCTCAGCCTGCGGTTCACCGAACCGGGCGAGGCGCAGGCGTGGATCACCGCCGAGCTCGACAACGTGGTCGCCGCGACCCACCACGCGGCCACGAGCGCGCTGCCCGGTCACGCATGGCGACTGGCCGTGCTGATGTGGCGGCACTTCAACACGGCGAACCGGTTCGAGGACTGGACCGCCACCCTGGAGCAGGCCAGGGAGACCACCGACAGCTACGGCCAGGCGCATGTGCTGCTGCGCCTCGCCATCGCGCACGACCGGCGTGGACTGCACGCCAAGGCGCTCGAACTCGCGCAGCAGGCCCTGCCGCACTGGACGGAACACGGCGACGTGCACGGTGAGGCCGCGTCGCTGTGCACGATCGCGATCTCCACGATGCAGCTCGGCTCGCACGAGGAGGCGATGCAGCAGTTCGACGCGGCACTGGAGAAGTACGAGCAGTGCGGGGACCTGCGCGGCCAGGCGCACGTGCTGAGCCTGCTCGGCTATCTGAACGAACAGCACCACCAGTACGAGGTCGCGTTGCACCAGCACGAGAAGTCTGTCCGGATCCAGCGGGAGATCGGGCACCTGCGCGGGCTGGCTCACTCGCTGGACAACCTCGGCGGGATTCAGCAGCTCCTGGGCATGCTGGAGGAAGCGATACCCAACCACGTGGAAGCACACGAGCTCGCGGTGCGGCTGGACGACATGTGCGTGGCGGCCTACGCGCTGACCAACATCGCCGACGCGCACCGGTTGGCCGGCAGGTTGACCGAAGCCGTGTACCACCACCGACAGGCCTCACTCGCCGCCGCCGGGGTGGACGACGCGGACCTCAGGGCGAGGCTGTTCCGCGTCCGCGCTGCGACGGCCGGCGACGGTGGTGATCACGGTGCGGCGCTGCGGCTCTACGAGTCACTGCTGGACCTCGCGACCGGTACCGGCAACCGCACGCATCGGGCTCACGGCGAAATCGGTGCGGCACGGTCGATGCACGCGCTGGGCCGGCACTCCGACGCCGCGGCGCATTGGGAAGCCGCCGAGACCGTGTTCGCCGAGCTCGACCAGCCGGAGGCCGAGGAGGTGCGGGCCGAGCGCGCGGCGTTGACCTGCGCTTGTGGTCAGCGTTCGGCCAGCAGTCGTTTGAGGTCGGGATAGATCTCTCGCACGGCGCTGTGGTTGTGCCACCTGCCCAGCGTTCTGGCGAGCTGGCGCAGATCCGTGCGGACGGTCGCGGAGTCGACGTGCGCGGCGTCCTCGATCGTTGCCGCGAGGGCGCCGCAGCTCTGGTCGACCTCACCGGACAACGCGTAGGCCAGCGACAGCCGCGTGCCGAAGCGGGCCCTGGAACGCCGGGAAGTGGCCGGTAGCAAGGAAAGCTGCCGTTCCAGCACGGTCGCGGCCTCGGCGGTGAGCCCGAGGTCGCACAACGACCAGCCCCTCGCGAGCTCCAGCGGGTCAGGCGCGCTGGAACCAAGCACCGGGTACGGGCTGTCGTGCTGTGCGACGCCCATCGGTTGTGCCGCACGGTCGAACGCCTGCTCGGCCGCACTCCGGTTGCCGGCGAGCGCGTGCCCTTGCGCCTCACGTCGTGCGGCCAACGCGAGGACGCGGGAACCGGCCTGGCCGATCCACTGCGCCTGCTGGGCGAGGTTGACCGTGCTGCTCGAGTCCTGCCGGTAGAGCGCCAGCCCGGCCTCGCGGACGAACGTGTAGCTGGCGATGTCCGGATCCCCCGCGGCCCTGGACAGTTCCGACGCCTGCCTGGTCCACCACATTGCGCCCTGCTCGTCGCCGGCCTCCTGGCTCATCCAGCCGGTGTACTCGGCGATGCGCGCGGCGAGCCGCAGCAACCTCGTGCCGACCGGCCCGGTGTTCTCGCGGGCGAGCCCGTGCACCGTGTGCTGCAAGGCTTTCAGCGGCTCGAGGAGCACCATCGGGCTGGTGCCCATGCCCAGCAGGCGCAGGTGCTCGAACGAGGTCCGCATCCCCGCGATCAGGTGCTCGTCCGGCACCGGCCGCGGTCCGACGCCCGCGAGCGCCCCGACGCCGAGCATCGTGCCCGCCAGCAGCACCTGGCGACGGCCGAGCGCGGGAGGGCTGAACAACGCGGCCTCGATCAGCTTCCCGCCGGCGCCGAGCACTCCGTCACATAGCCTCGCGACCGTCGGTGTGGGCGGCTTGACGTCGTTCTCGATCTTGCTGAGATATCCCTTGCTGTAATGAATCAGCTTCGCCAACTGCCCCATCGACAGACCCGCCGCAATGCGTTGTTCCCGCAGCAGCTCACCAAAAGTTCCGGCCACGACTTCCTCCCGCTCCGGCGCCCACCGAGTACATCATCCCGATCCTCCCGACGCAATGCGCCCCGACCGTGCCGCGAATGGCCGGGACGCATTTACGACTACCTCAGTCGTGCCACGGGTGGCCGCCGCCGTCCTGGGTCTCCGTGGTCGTCGTGGGAGGTGGCGGCGGGGTGTCGTCCGCGTTGGCCGCGACGCCACCGGAAACGGAGGCGGCGACGGCGAGTGCGGCCATCAACGTGGTGGCACCGACGACGAAACTGGACACGGTTTTGGACATGACGAATCCTCCGAAGGAAATCGCAATTGATTCCGGGATTTCGCCCGCCGTTCTGCGGGCTACTTCGAGGATTCATCTTCAAAAACCGCGAAAACAGGTGTTTCCCGTTGCCCGCCGCAGCGGTCAACGTCCACTCCTCATCCACTTCTGGTCAACACGCGGCGCGCATGCTGATCCGCGACCGGCGGCCGGCCGGTCCTTTCCGGAGGAGGTACCGAGTGATCGAGTCCGCGACCTACGACATCGCCGTGTCGTTCGCCGAGGAGCAGCGCGCTGTGGCAGGCGAGGTGGCAGAAGCGTGCCGGCAGCGCGGCCTGACCGTGCTGGAGGGCAACGACTTCCCGGAGGCGCGGGTGCGCTTCCTCGTCTCGTTCGTGTCCACCGCGGATGATCTCGCGACCGAGCACGACGAGCACGTGCTGCCGGTGCTGACCGCGGACGAAGGGCTGGTGGACGCCCTGGTGAGCCGCGTCGAGGCGGCGGAGAGCGCGAACGCCGACCGGGTGTCCATCTCGGACGTGGTGGCAACGGCCGAGAAACCTGTGGCCCACAACGCTCTGCGTGACCTGGCCGAGCAGTTCGCCGTCGCGTCACCCGCGCTCACCAAGCGCGGCCTCTCCGGCACCGTGCACCTGGGCGACAGCACGATCGCCGTCCGCGTCGAACGGTCCGGCGACACCGTGTACGCGCTCGAGGTCCGGGGCGACGAAACCGTGAACTTCGTCGTCCTCGGCGGCTCCACCGAGCTGTTCCCCACTCTCTGCGGCCGAATCGAGGACATGCTCCGCTGAGACGCGAGAAGGGCGGTGTCCGATGTGGACACCGCCCTTCGTCATCGCTTCGCTCGCTCCACGACTTCCTCCAGCCTCAGCGGGCTGGGCGGGTGGTAGCTCAGGCACAGCGGCGCGCGCATCCGCCGGAACCCGAACGTGTCACCGGTGACGTAGAACTGCCCACGCTCCAACCGCGAGATGTCCGCGATCGAACTCCCCTTGGCCCGCGCCATGTCCGTGGCCGCGGCGATCTGCGCGGGACTGTTCAACCGTCCGAAGAACTGCGTGGTGGCATTGCCGGTCACCTGGTTGTGCACCCCTTTGGGCGCCTGCGTGGCCAGCAACAGCCCCAGCCCGTACTTCCGAGCCTGCGACGCCAGCAAGATCGTCGTCTGCGTGCAGGCCGTCACCCCACCGGAAGGCGCGATCGTCTGTGCCTCGTCCATCACCATCAGCCCACCGAGCGGCCGATCCACCGCCGGGTTCCGCTTGACCCAGGCGAACACCTCCAGCTGCAACTGGCTGATGAACCCCTGCCGCTGCTCGTCCGACGGCAACCCGACCATACTGATCACCGAAACCCGCGCCCGCTTCCCCTCCGCGGGGGTCAGCAACATCCCGGGATCAGTCGGTTCCCCCTGCCCGCCCAGCAACGGATCGTTGACCATCGCGGCCCTCAACGTCTCCGCGAGATCAGCCGCCGTGACCGCCGCGGACTGCAGCTTGCTCACCCCGTCCGGCAACTCGGCGAGCAGATCCACGAACCCGTTCAGATCGCGGCGGTCCCCACGCGCATAACGCTTGAGCGCCTCCTTGAGCACAGCCCGCCCTCTGACAGCGAACTTGGTTCCGTTGGCAATCCGCGCGTGCGGCACCAATCGCGCCACCGCAGCCTCGACAGCAGCACTGAACTCGTCCTCGTCGTCCCTGACCTCAGCGAAGTCCGGCAAGGGATGAAAGCTCAACGGCCTGCCGCCGCTGCGCCCCGGCGTCCACACGACCACCTCGGTACCGGCGATGTACTCGGCGGCCTTGGCCTCATCCTCTGGCCGCCACTCCCCCGGCGCCTCAGGCCAGGCGTCGCCCAGCCGCGCCAGGTCGTTGTTCGGATCCAGCACGATCGCCGAGACCCCGCGCAACGCACACTCTTCGACGATCCTGCGCAACAACACGGTCTTCCCGCTGCCCGACCCCGCGAACACGATCGCGTGCTTGCGCAACGACTCCAGCTCGATCCGGATCTCCACGTCCATCCCGAGCACGATCTCGCCGGCGCTTTCGGGTTGCTCGCGCTTCGGCGGCGGCCGCGTCTCCTGGTGGCTCGCCGCGGTCCTCTCCTGCTCGGGCAACACCGACCGCAGGAACGTGGTGCTGCTGGCCGGTTTCCGCGCCACCAGCCAGGCCAGCAGCTGGTGCGTCTGCACCGCACAGATCTCCTTGAGCGCGCTGAAGGTCCTCAGATCGTCGTCCGTAATGTCCACGCACCGGCCACCCGCGCTCTCGAGCTCCGCGACCAGCCGCCGCGTCACCGCCCCCGTCCAGCCCTTGGCCCCGTTGCGGATGATGATCAGATGCCGGCCCCGGCCTCCGCGAGTTCCCTCCGCCGCGTCCCGGGCGTCACGCAGCTTGCGCAGCACCCGGTTTCCGTGGCTCTTCGCGATGAACCGCAAACCCCAGCGTTCCTGGGTGTCCAGCTCTTCGTTGACCGTGAGCCTCAGGCCCGCGTGCAGCCGCATGTCGTCCGTGTGCGGCTCCGGATGCCACTTCAGATCATCGTTGCCGACCTCAGTGATCCACGACTTCAACCCGGCCAGCAGCAACGCCGGCAACACCTCGTCCTCATTGGACTGCCTGATGTCCGCGGCCGTGATCTCGGCCGTCTGCTTCAGCTGCGCGAACCTGGCGTCGAACTCGGCCATGTAGTCCGGCTCCGGCCCGGCCACCACCGGTGAAGCCACCGCGACCGCCTCGGGAGGCGGTCGCTCGCCAAACGAGCCCAGCTCCCTGATCTCGCCGTACAAACAGGTTTCCGCATGCGCGTGAACGCGTTTCAGCAACTGCCGCGGCGTGCGGTTCTCCCAGTTGGCGGCGGTGAACGCGCTGGGCGCCACCGGCCAGGTCGGATGCGGCGGCGCGATCCCATTGCGCTGGTAGATGACGCCTAGCCATCGTTCCACCAGCCTCCTGCCGATCTCCGGGTCGGCGATGGACGCCAGGATCGGCGTCGTGGTGAAGCGGTCCTCGACGGTGTCGCTGGCGATCGACTTCAGCATCATCCACGTGTCGATCAGACAGGCCACCACGGTGATCGTGCGCCTGGTGGTCTCGCGGAGCTGCATCAGGCCGTCCGAGATGTCCGCGATCTCCTGGACCAGCTCGGGGTTGGTCACCTTCGTGCCGACCTCGTCCTGTCCCTTGTTGACCAAGGTGTCCAGCTGGTCGACGGCGATGACGCACGGCCCCGTCATGGCGAGCACCCGCGAGATGTCGCGCACCAGCACGCGAGACGGATTGGCCTCGGAAGGCAGGCCCCAGCGTCGTCGTTCGACGCTCGACTCGTCCACGCCCTTCAGGTAGGACTTGCCGATGTCGGACTCCTCCGAGCCGTACAGCACAAGAGCACGAATCGTGTCCCCGCACTCGACCGCGATCCTCGGCTCGACCTTGCGCAGCGCGGTGAGGAACGTCTTGAGGTGCTCCGGTGTCAGCGGTGCTTCGCCCACCACCGCGCGCCCGACCTCCACCGACACGTCCGCAACCGCGCACAACTGCCGAAGCAGGACCGTGAGCTGGATGTCGCCTTCGTCGTTGGCACGCCGGAGCTCACTGCGCAGGGCGTCGGCGACATCGTCCCAGAACGCCTTGCCCGACGTGACCTCGACCAGGAAGAAGTAGCCGCCCTGCTGCTGCACCATCCGGCGCACCGTGCCCAGCAGGTGCGTTTTCCCGACGCCCTTCTCCCCTTGCAGCACAAGCCCACCGACACTCGGACCAGTGCTGTCCCGCGCGTCCGCGATACCCGCGCGCAGACGGTGCTCGGCCCTGGTGTGCAGGCCTTCGATGTGGAACGGGGAGGCGTGCCAGACGTCGTCCGGGGTCTCGGCCGAGTTGAACCGCACGACCGCCAGCGCCTCACGCAGGTACTCGGTCATGATTCCTCGATCGCCATGAGGTGCTTGTCCTCGCCGCCGATCCTGATGGCGGCCGCGTGGTCCTCCTCGGTCAGCACCTTGCGGTTCGAGCTGGGAACCAGATGCGTGGAGCCACCTCGCACCATCTTTAGCAGCGTCTCGTCGACCTCTTCACGGTCGGCGCCGTCGAGCCGCGGGCGGATTTTGGCGAGCCGGACCCAGTCCTGGTAGCCGTCCCCAAGCTCCAGGTAGACCTGCCGAATCAGCTCCTCCAAGCCTCTCGACCGGATCGCCTCGGCCAGCAACCCGCGGTCGCGCAGGAACGGCACCATGCGCCGCAGCAGTTCCTGGTTCACCCGCGCCTGCGGCCCCACGCGAGGCGGCAGTTCGCTCTCGACGAGATGGGTCATGCACCAGTCGATGCCCCTGTCGGTGATCCGGTGGATGAACCGCCGGCCCTCCTTCAGCGTCTCCAGCAGTTTGTCGCGGTTCAGCACGTCGCGGTCCTTTGGCAGCAGCGTGATCTTGTAGGCCTCCTTCAGCTCCGTGTTCGGCACCTCCCGATTGGCCAGCATCATGACCATCAGTGCCGACTTGGCGCTGGTCGCGTACTTCTCCGGCATCACGCCGCCTTTCAGTCGGTGAACGCGTTGATTCGTCGCTCGATCCGGGCGAGCAGTGCGCTCACCTCGGTGCGCAGCTGTGCCGGCACCACCACGCCGGTCCCGTTGCGGTGCGGCTTGCTCAGCAGCAGCAGGTCGGCAGATCGGTCGCGCAGCAGGTCCATGTCGCCGTCGTCGAGCGCGCCCGCCATGCCCCGCACCGTCTCCTCGACCAGCGCGAACCTCCCGGCGTACGGGAGCTGTTCCGGCACCTCGCGCAGGGCGGCTTCGGCGTTGCGCAGCGCCTCGTGGTCGGGTTCGGTTTCGGCAGCGGGCGTTGCCCTGATGAGGTCGTGCAACTCTCTCGCCGCCCGAACGGGTCGTGCCGCCTGATCGAACTCCAGGTGCCGGAGGTTGCGCAGGAAGCCCGGCAGCAGCTCGCGGTCCGTGCCGCGGGTGACCAGGCAGAACATCTGCCGTTGCGTGCCGTCCGGGCCGAGTGCGCGACGGGCGAACCGCTCCGCCTCAGTGAGCTGCCACCGGCTGAGCGCACCGTCGATCAGGAGGCAGAGGTGCTCGGCCGGGTCGTCGGCCTGGTCGAGGATCTCCGGGTTGCCGGACACCGACCTTTCGACCTTCAACCCGAGCAACCGGAGTTCGGTGATCAGCTGGGTCGAGGTGCGCCACAGCGGCCTGGGGCTCGACACCAGCAGGTCCAGGTCGAACTTGCGGCGCCGGGACCGCGCTGCGGCCACGTACGCGTCGCGGTTGTCGGCCAGCAGGTCCGTGCGGTCGAACTCCTGCGCGATCACCGCGGCGACCGTCTCCAGCGCGAACGAGATCTGATCGGGCGACGGCGGTTGTTCTTCGATCACCGGCAGCAGCTCGCCGAAACTCCAGAACGAGATGTACGGCACGGTCAGATGGCGCAACATCTGTTCCGCCGTCACGCCTTTGACCAGCCAGTTGCGGAACAAGGGGGCGACAACCCCTGCGCACTTCCGCTGCCACTCCTCTGCGCGCTGGTACTCCATCCGGTTGTCCAGGCGGGACAACACCGGCATCACCTGGTGCCGCGGCCGGTCGTAGGGCAGCCGGTCCCTCGCCTGGTCCGCGAGATGGGCGATGTCGACGACGTCGTTGAGGTTCTGGTCGTTGGCGGTGAACACCACCACCAGCCGATCGGGCAGCTGTGCGGTGCAGATGCTCGCGATGTCCGAGACGCCGGTGCGGCTGTCGATCAGCACGAAGTCGTACTTGGCGATCCACTCGGCGCGCCGTTCTTCGAGGAACTCGGCGAATCCCTCCTCGTACAGCGCCTCCCAGTTGATCTCCTGCATCCTGGGCGCGTAGGAGGGGTCGAGCCGGTCGTCGACGACCTTGCCGGCGGCCATCAGATCGAGCACGCCACCCTCGACCTCGACCCGGACGGTGTGAGTGGCGGGGTACTCGACTTTCTGGACGAAGTCGTAGGCGAGATCCACCACACCACTCGACGGCATCTCCGAAAGGTGCGGCCGGAAGTAGAGGTGAAGGCCCGGTGCTTCCAGGTCCCAATCGACCGCGAGCACCCGATAACCCCAGCGTGCGAGCAGCACCGCCGTGTTGGCCAGGGTGAAGCTGCGTCCGACGCCGCCTTTGTAGGAGTAGAACGTGATCACGGTTCCGGACATGGCTTGAACCTCGGTAAGGGCGGGCGCGGGGTGACGATCGGGTCGGGACGTTCGACGATCGGCCAGTCGGCCTGCCAGTCGGGGACCTGGTTCACCAGTTCGACCAGATCTCGCGCCAGCTTCTTCATTTCCTTGTGGAACTTGAAGTAGTCAACGGTCTGCTGGTACACCGGATCAGGGTGCGCGAACTCCTTGAAGTCGTGCCATTTCCGCATCCGCTCCTTCTCCGGAAAGTTCTCCGAGTCCGAGTAGAGAATCGGATAGATCAGGCCTTGCGGGATCTTGGCGGACGCGTAGCCGAGCATCTCCTCCCGCGCCCGCATGCTGTCCAGCTCCGCCATGCACCAGCCGGACGTGAAGTAGTGCGGCGTCATGACCTGGATCATGATCTTGCTGTGCCGCAGCGAGGTCTGCAGGTTGTGCGCCCACTCCACAGCCATGGGCATGTGGCGGTCCATGTAGATCCTCGGCGTGGGCGCGTACTCGTCGGCAAGGCAGTCTTTGAGCTTGTTGTAGAAGTGGTTCAGCAACCATTTCTGCACACTGCCCTGACGGCTGTAGCTGATGAAGAAATCGAACTGGTAACCGGACACAGCGCTCAACGGTAGATGCGCCACCCCGGTCCATAAAAGACAAAAAAGTGGGCATTTTCGGCCGTTGCGACCAAAAATTGGACAAAAACTGGGCGCGCGGCGGTGCTGACCGCGAACAGCAAGAAGCCCTCGATCATGTTCGATCGAGGGCTTCTCGGGCGAAGTGGACGATACAGGGATTGAACCTGTGACCCCTACCGTGTCAAGGTAGTGCTCTCCCGCTGAGCTAATCGTCCGAGCGGATGACGAGACTCGAACTCGCGACCCTCACCTTGGCAAGGTGATGCGCTACCAACTGCGCTACATCCGCGTGCTCCTCAGGTTCCCTTGCGGGTTTCCCGTGGTGCGAGAGGAACTTTATCCGACGGCCCCGGAAGTTTCAAATCGGCTGATCTTGAGCGTGCCGACACCTCCGCACGCCCCGGAAACGGCAACGGGGCCAGGCGCGATGTGCGCCTGGCCCCGTTGATGATCCGAGTGGACGATACAGGGATTGAACCTGTGACCCCTACCGTGTCAAGGTAGTGCTCTCCCGCTGAGCTAATCGTCCGAGGCGGAGACGGGAATCGAACCCGTGTACAGGGCTTTGCAGGCCCTTGCCTAAGCCACTCGGCCACTCCGCCAGGAGCATGGATCCACTGCGAGTACCTGTGAAGATACCTGCTGGGGAACCACAGAGCGGATGACGAGACTCGAACTCGCGACCCTCACCTTGGCAAGGTGATGCGCTACCAACTGCGCTACATCCGCGTTCATCACTGACTTCGTGATGTTGAAACAAACCTTATACGAGGGGTTCAAGCGGGTTTCACCGGGGGTACCCGCACCGCCTTCGCGGGCCCCCTACCTCGGATTATTCAGCTCAGGTCGTTCGAGATGAGGTGCGTGAGCGCCTCGTCGACGTTGACCCACAGGTGCTCGTTGCCCGGTACGACGACGTCGTAGGTCCGGTCGAGGAAGTCGGCGAGCTCCTGGGCGGACGCCTCGAACATGGCGTGGCCGGAAGGCGAGCTCAGCTCGATCACGACGACCTCGGGGTCGTCGGCGGCGGGCCGGATCCGGACATCACCGTCGCCGGCGTCGGCGATCAGGCCGTCGGCGAGCAGGTCGCGGGCGAAAACCCACTCGACCCAACCGGCGCGGCCGGTGCGGAACGCGGCCACGACCGCGTACGGGTCCTTCGTGTCGTATCGCAGCTCCACCTGGACCGGAACCGCAGGGGTCCTCGGCGCCAGCAGGTCGAAGACCGCTGTCGAGCGGAGCGTCACGTGGTCGTTGCGCATCGTCGTTACCCTCTTCTCCCTTCCCGGTCAATGAAACGACCGAGCACCTTAGTTGTGACGTGCATGTGGCGAGGAACGCTCGCTAATCGGACGCAGATCACCCCATCGGGTCAGCTTCGCTGCGCACGGCGACCGTTTGCACGCTCTCCGTAGCCTCCTCGCTCGTTAGCCTGCGTTCAGCGACTCCCATCTTGCTGGGTCTAACCTGAACCCGGTACCGGCTGTTGCGCGAATGTTGGACGTGAGGACATCTCTGGTGGCTGACTCGCCCGGCCCTACCGCCGCGTCACGCGACGGCCGGCCGACCGATTTCGAGCTCGTGCAAAGGCTCGCACAGGGCGATCGGTCGGCGTTCGGGGAGCTGTACGACAAGTACGGCACGCCCGCGTACTCGCTGGCCAGACGCATCTGCGTGGACCCCGAACTGGCCGAGGACGTCGTCCAGGAGGCCTTCCTCGGACTCTGGCGGCACCCTGCCAGGTTCGACCCGACGCGCGGAAGTTTCGGCACCTGGCTGATGACTCTCGTTCACCACCGCGCGGTGGATGCCGTCCGCAAGGAGAACACGCAGCGTCGTCGAACTGTTCCCCTCACCGACGACGTTTCACCACCGGTGGACAGTTCCGATCACGAAGCGTTGGTCAACGTGGTGGGCGCCGAGGTCAGAGCCGCACTGCGGACGCTGCCGGAAGAGCAGCGCCAAGTCATCGCACTCGCCTATCTGGGTGGCTACACGCAGTGCGAGGTGGCCAAGCTGACAGGCGTGCCGCTGGGGACTGTGAAATCGCGCACGTTCGCGGCGATAAGACGCCTCAGAGGCACGTTGGGGAACTTGTGGGCCGGCGAGACCGGCGAAACGACAGGAGCAAACCGGTGAACGGCGAACTGTGCCCTCACGAGGAGCTCGCGGTCGGCTGGGCGATGCACTCCCTGGAGCCGGACGAGGAAGCAGTGGTCCGCGACCACCTGCCGGGCTGCCCCACCTGCCAGCGCACGGTGAGGTCGACGCAGGAGGTTCTCGCGGGCATCGGCGGCGCCGTCCGCCAGGAGCAGCCACCGCCCCGCCTGCGCGCGAGGCTGATGGAGCAGATCGAGCACATCCCGCAGGAGGTGCCCACCCAGCACCGCCCGCGCCACGCGGCACCCACTCCCCTGCGCCCGCAGCACCGCCGCCGAACCGGCCGCGTCCTGCTGGCAGCCGCGGCCGTTCTGGCAGTGGTAGCGGGCGGCGGCTACCTGGGCGTGCGCGTGAACCAGCTGTCGGGCGAGGTGACCGCCTCCCAGTCCCGAGCCAACGACCTGAACAAGGCGCTGGGCCTGGCCACGGACCCGTCGACGAACAGGGCGATCCTGCGCGACGGCTCCGGCAAGGAGGTGGCCATCGTGCTGTCGAACCCCACCGCGGGCGCCGTCATGCCGATGAACCTAAAGCCGAACGACTCAGGTCACGTTTACGTGGTTTGGGGTGCAAGTACGAAAGCGCCGGTACCGTTGGCGGTGTTCGACGTGCGCGCGGGCTCACCCGACCCGCAACTGCTCAGCTGGGGGGCCGACGCGCACCAGCACACCAAGTTCGCGGTGTCGCTCGAACCTGGCCGCACAGCACCGTCCTCGCCAACAGATGTGCTGGCAGGAGGCCAGGTTGCACCCGCCTGAGTACCAACAGGATGATCGACACATGACGAAGCCCGACGTGAAGCCCGACGAGCACAAGGGCTGGCGCCACTGGTTCCACCGCAACCCGGCGCTGAACCTCGCCTACCGCATCGGCGTGGGCGTGATCGGCGGCCTGGTGCTGATCGCCGGCATCATCATGATCCCGTACCCCGGCCCGGGCTGGCTGGTGGTCTTCGCGGGCCTGGCCATCCTGGCCACGGAGTTCGAGTGGGCGGGCCGCGTCCTGAAGTTCGCCAAGCGCTACTACGACCGCTGGGTCGAGTGGCTCAAGCGCCAGCCGGGCTGGGTCCGCGGCCTGGTGATGGCGGGCGTCTGCGCCATCGTGCTCGTCACCTGCTACTTCCTCAACGTGTTCGCGCTGGTCGGCGGCTGGTTCGGCCTCGAGTGGAGCTGGTTGCAGAGCCCGATTTTTGGTTCTCGTTGATGATGTTGTAGGCTATGGCCACTCCGCGAGAGCGGGACAGCAAGACAACAGAACACGGGCGTTTAGCTCAGCGGGAGAGCGCTTCGTTCACACCGAAGAGGTCACTGGTTCGATCCCAGTATCGCCCATATATCCCGAAAGCCTCTGACCTGCGAAGGTCGGGGGCTTTCGGGTTTCTTGAGCACGTGTTGACCCCTCGTTTCGGGGCTTCGGTGCAAAAAGTGGTGCTAAACCAGCGTCGTTTCACGTCAGGCCAGCCCCTTCTGGGAGGGTGGCAGGAACAGACCAATCACTGCCTCGGCAGCGTCACGGTCGAGGTCCTCGATGTCCGCGGAGTAGGTGTCGAGCGTGAACGCCACCGTCGCGTGCCCCAGGCGAGAGCTGACGATCTTCGGGTGCACGCCGGCCCGCAGCGAGATCGTCGCGTAGGTGTGCCGAACATCGTGGAACCTAATCTTCGGCAGCCCGAGGAAATCGACGATCCTGTTGAACTCCTCGGTGATGGTGTCCGGGTAGATCGGCCGGCCGTCTTCCCAGCAGAACGCCAGCCCATGGTCCTGATAGGCGTCACCCCAGTCCTGCTTCTCCTTCTCCAATTGCTGGAAGTGCACGGTCAACACGCCAGTGGTGAAGCTGTCCAGTGCGAGCAGCCGACGGCTCTTCTGACTCTTGCCTGAGCCCGTCACCACCTTTCCTGCAGCGATCACCCGTGTGGTGGCCGCCACACGAACAACCTTCTTCGAGAGATCAAAGGCCGCGATCTCCACACCGCACAGCTCCGAACGACGAACTCCCGTCGACGCCTCAAGCACCCACAACGCGTACCACCGGTGGTGCCGCACATGCTCAAGGAAAAGCATCATCTGCTCGGGAGTCCAGGTGCTGTGGTTCCGCCTCGGAACCGACGGAGCCTTCACGCTCCGGATCGGGTTGAGACTGATGTACTTCCACAACCCCGCCACACTCATCGCAGAGCTGAGCATGATGTGCACGCTCTTGACCGTCTTCGGCGCGAGCCCCGGCTGGTACGGCTTGGGGATCCGACCAACCTCGTAACGTCGCACCGCGCGGCGCGCAGCTGCGTAGGTCACACCGACCTTGTCCGCGATCTCCCGAGGCCGAATCTCTAGATTCGCGGCGCAAGCCGCCTTCCACAGCTCGTACATCTCACCGTTGGTGTTGTGCTTCTGACGCCCCTCGGTGAGCAGGTGCTCGTAGAGCGCCGCGACCATCGAAGGCACAAAGTCCTGCATGAGCCGTCGCCCGACTATGGGCATCACATAGGTCCGCGCCAACGTCTCGTAGTTGGCCGCCGTCGTCGCTTCGACGGTAAGGCGTGCGTACGGGAAGTACTGCTCGAAGAAGTCGTTGATCGTGGCGCGAGACGGTTTCACGTAGGTCTCGGTGACGAGCGCGGCGCGCGCCTCCTCCATCCCCGCCCATGCGTCGTCCTCGGTCTCGTAGCCGCTCTTCCTGATCTGCTCACGGATGCCAGTGAGAGGATGTTCAGGCCCTTGGAAGGCGTACGCCCACTTGCGACCGCGCTGATACACCGATCCATCAGGACGCTTGTAGGACCGCTTCTTCTTGCCAGTCATGCGGCCTCAACCCCTGCGGTGCAGTCCTGCTCGGGATCGAGGAACTCGACGAGTCGGGCACGAACCACGAAGAGCCTCCGCCCCATCCGCCGCACACCAGGCAGCTGCCCTGAATGTGCGTATCGGTAAGCCGTGGCCCGCTTGATGCCCAGCAACATGGCCGCTTCCGGAACGGACACAAGAGCCGGACCGTGTTCATCGATCATGGCGTTCTCCAGACGAACTCTGGGGCACACGACAGCACCGCCGAAAGGCCGACTCGTGGCGCTTTCGGGTCGCGTGCCCGGATGGGTTCAATATCAACTTCAGCGCCCGCACCACTCGCGCGAACGCCGCTTGCATCGGCCACCAGCAGCCGATCTGAGTAAGGTATCACCTTACTGGGACAGTTTATACCTTGCTGAGACAGTCGCCACCTTTCCCCAGTGAGGCGGAACGGCCCAGCCTCATGGGTCTTTGGCGTGCATCGGGAAGACTGACCTGCACTCGGCGCTCTTGATGAGCACACGCGACCACGGGAAGGGCGTGCCAGTGCAGCTTCGATGGCGCCTCAGGCAGGTGATGGCCTCACGCGAAGTGTGGACAGGCAAGGACCTGCGGGACCTGCTTGCTCAGCGCGCCAACTTCACCATCTCCGGGCCGTCGGTGTACGCGCTGATAAGCAACGAGCCGACTCAGGTGAAGACCGAAACCTTGCAGGCCTTGTGCACGGCGCTGCGGTGCACGCCGAATGAGCTCTACGGCGTGACCCCACCGCGCGAGGTCTCCCTGACCGACGAGCCTGAAGCCGCGGAATAGTCGGCGCGCCTCGTTCTTCCACGGCGTGATCTTGTCTACGCAGCCCTTGGAGCCGTCCAGGTTCAGCACGTGCAGCGGCATCGACGCGAACCGGTGCCGCGGGTCAAGCGCATCCGCCCGGATGTCTCCTGTTGTTGAAACGGTGCGCACCGAGTTGCCTGCACGCTCGGCGTGGGCTGCTAGTCGCTGCAGGTTCGCGTAAACAGCGCGACGCTCCCAATGCGTATCGACGAACAGAGCGCAGTCGAACCAAGGGATCGCGCATTTGCACGCGAGCAGCAACACCGCAGTGCCATGAACGCCTGCGCCGAGCGACACCAACCGGAACGCCGAGTTTGTCTGCGGAATGACCGTGGACCTGCTCATGCCGCCTCGCTCTCGTCCGCTGAGTACTCATCAGCCAGTAGCGCCGCAAGGTCGGCCAACAACAGAGACAGGGCATAGGCAGCCTGAGCTGGAACAACCCCGTTGCCGAGCGCGCGCAGTTGCGCCGTCCGCGGGAGAGGAAGATCGCTGACCCAGCCCTCAGGCAGTCCCATCAAATGCTCGACGAAGACTGGAGCCAGTACTGGACGGCCACCACGGCCTGGCTGGGTCGGACACGGTGCAGCCCTGCCGAGCAGGCGCTCCCAACGGCGGACGGCCGCGGTGTACTCGCCCCATTCCACTAGGGAATACGAACCATGCTGGCCAACTGCCTGCTCCGCGGACAAGTCGGCGACCTTGGCTAGATGGCGCTGGCCTCCACCGTCGATGGCTCTCCGTCGTGAATGCGATGACTCGCTGCGTCCTCTGCGTAGGCCGTTGGCTGCGGCAGTGACCTCACCGCGATCGACAACGGCATGCCCATCCCGTTCCCGTTGACCTTCCGCACCAGGTGCCGCTCCTGACGCTCCAACCAGTTGCTGATCCGTTCGCCGTCGTTCGGGTTTACCGCGGTTGGCGTCGGAAGCAGTCGCACGGAGTCGGTGAGCGTCACGCAGCCCTGTGGAATTGGCCTGCTGGAGCTCAGCACTGTCTGGATTGCCGCAGACCTCGAGTCCGCGGCGGTGGGCGTTGGCAACAGCTTCACAACCGAAGCCACCACGTCGTGAAGGCTGACTTGGTGCCCCTGCGCTCGACGACGTTCCGGGTCGGCCGCGCCGCGGTGATCTCCATCTCGCGCTTGCGGAGTCGGCAGCATTCGCGCCGATGCACGCGCGGAGCCAAGCGAGCAGAAACACGCGTTCTCGACGGTGGGCGCAGCCGACTTCAGCGGCGCGGACGCTACGCCAGAGCGCGTCATACCCTGTTTCGGCCAGGTCGCCGAGTACACGGTCGAGCCCGCCGTTGCGCCAGCGAAGCGCGGCGACGTTCTCCACGACGAGCAACGTGGGCTGTAGTACGCGAACGCCTGCCACGATGTCGGACCAGATGCCACTGCGTTCGCCCTTCTCTATGCCCGCACGCCGACCGGCGGCAGAGATGTCCTGACACGGAAATCCCGCTGTCACCGCATCGACCGGCTCGACGGTCGCCCAGTCGATGCTCCGAACGTCGCCGAGGTTGGGGACACCGGGGACGCGCGCGGAAAGAATGCGGCGGACGTGCGGGTCTGGATCTGCAACCCAGGCGATGCGCCCACGGCCGACAGCCGCCAGCAGACCGAGGTCGAGCCCGCCGTATCCGGTGCACAACGAACCCACAGTCAGATCAACGCTGCCCGACAGGAGCTCACGCAGCGAGGGCATAACGGTCCCCTGCGGTCCGACACCCTGCCGACCGATCGATCCGTTCTGGGCGGCCCGCCACAGCAAGCTCAGCTTCGTGGGCAAGTCGGAAGACCAGCACCTCGTGGTGAGCCACTAGCGAGGTCTGCGCACCAACGGCACGCGCTGCGCGGCGTTCCTCAAAAGACGCTCGGGTGACGAGACGTCCGCCACGTAGCTCTGCGGTCAGCGCGATGCACCGATCGACCGGGGTCAGGCCGGACGCGATGCCGGTCTCGATGAGCCGCGAGGTCAGGTCGACAAGCGAACCGTCGCGACGCCGGCAGGGTCGTGCGACTACAACGACGTGGCCGCCGGAACACAACAGCGGCTCACAGCAGCGCAAGGTCGTGGTGAGCTCGGCGGCGGCGGACTCGACCGGGTCATGGTCCGGACACTTCAGGCGGTCCGAGTTGGTACGCAGGGCGGTCAAGACCAGTCCGACTCGACCGGTCAGACCGGCGGCGCGGACGGTTGCGAGGATCCTCGGGCGGGCGTCGAGAACGGAGCCGTCGTGCCATGCGCCGGCGGACTTGGCGGCGGTGACATTGGCTCGAGCGAGCGCCCACCACTGGGGGTCCGAGGTGAGTCCAAGTGCATGTCGTCCGGAGCGCAGCGCCGCGGTGAGGGTGGTGCCCGCACCGCAGTCCGGGTCCAGCACGAGGTCGCCGCGCTGCGTGTAGGTCGCAATTGCGTGAGCGGCGACGGCGGGTGGGATGCGTTCGGCGTCGGTTTCGGTGCCTGACACGCAGCCGGCCGCGCGCAATTGCGTTGGCTGGTCCTGTTGCCCTGTCGGCCAGACCGACAACGGAGTCGCGAAGTGGTCAGACACGAAGGCTCACCTCGGTAACCGGCCGGCGACTGAACACAAGGAGGTCGTCGTGCACCGGCACGTGCTGACCGGTTGGCGCGGGCGGGCGCGTTGGGCTGAGTGAACGGGCCCGCTCAGTTGGTGTGGCAACAACGAGTGCTCCGTCGCGAATGGGTGCGCGCAGCAACGTGATCCGATCGAGGTAGCGCAGCCCTTCGCAGTCGGCAGCGCGCACCAACGAGCTGGCCGGATCGACGAGCCGACTGGTTGACCGATCACTGCGAGTGATGACCGCGAGGATGCCTGCAGGGGTGAGCACGCTGCCCCAGTTGGCCGGGCGGAGCCAGCCGAGGGTGCCCGGTTCTGCCGCCGTGATGACGAGGTCGTAGCGGTCCGGACTGAAGTCGTCCAGAGCCGAGTCCGGTTCGGGGTTGCCGCGCGTCGGCTGTCCGGCGGGTGACGCTGCAGCCTGACTGCTGACGGACTCACGGAGTCCGTCTTCGAACTCCAAGTCGAGGCGCTCGCCCACTCGCTCGGGGTGCGGACCGGCGGTCTCCGTTTGGACGCCTCGGCCGAGTCGGACCACGGTCCAACCAGCCTCGTGCAGCCCGGCATACCGACCGGGCCGGGACTGCACGCGAGTGTCGTTCGTCGTGCGCGGCCCGGCTTGCACGGGATGGGGTGCGGGTTCGAGCAGGAGGACCCGCTGGCCGGGTCGGGTGTATGTGGTGACGATCTTCACGACCGCGGTCAGCATCCAGCTTGCGAGCAAGCCGGTGCCCTCGAAGAGGTTGTCCTGAGCGCACGGCCAGACGGTGCTCGGCCGTCCGGGAACTGGGTGACGCAGCCGAAGTGCCAGGCTGTGCCGGCGGCGTGTTCGCCGCGTGCGCCGTAGCGGGGTCGAGGCCGTCGAAGAGTGGGCGTCGCCGAGCTTCTCGGACTCGCCTTCAGCGGAGTCGTTGCCGTGTGCCGGGGTCATAGCGTGTCTCCTCCGACGGATGGTGCGGCGTTTGCTGACACTCCTTAACTCCGCATTTCACGCTCTTTTTGGACACACTTGGACCGCTTTCTTGGCCGCGCCACGAACGAGACCGACACTCAGGCTCAGCGAGCGCGGAACCAAGATTCTTCTCACAGCTACGAAAGCGCACAAAGGGCCTGAAAACACAACTAGAGAAGGACTAGCGGTCTACTAAGTCCGCAGCTCAACAGGCCAGAAGCCCTCCCCGTGACGGGTGAGGCGAGGAACTGAGATAGCAGAGAATTAGTCGCCGAGCGAGATTCAATAGTCGCCAGCTAGTAGCGGCTTGGTATTTCCTTGGTATTGCTCGTGGCTTCCTGGCGTCGTTGTTGTTCGCATCGACGTTGCAGGAGTCACGACATGGCTACGAACTCATTGGACATCGCGCGGGACGCATTCAACTGGCTGGTCACGGGACCGCATCCGGTCTCGCTGAACGGCCGGCTCTTCACGGGGCTTCCAGACCGGGACATCCCGTTGGACGAGGTCCGCGACCGGCTGTTGGCGCGGCGTTGCTCGCAGGCGACGCGGGACGCGGTGTGGGCGCACCTGGTGCTGCGCTCCAGGACGGAAGGAGCGACCTGGACCGTCGCGGCTGTTGGTGTTGCACTGCCGGCGTTGACGTCGGTCGCGGCGACGCTGTCGGATCGGTTCTCCGGTGACCCGGCTGATGTTCACGCGGAGGTCTTGCGCGGCTTTCTCTCCGCGCTGTCGACCGTCGACCTGCGTCCGCCGCGGATCATCTTGCGGCTGCGGTGGGCTGCCTACCGGTCCGGCTACGACGCTCTGTCCGAGGCTCTGTCGAGTCCGACTCCGGTCGCGCCGGGGTTTCGGTCAGCGCCGCCACACGCTCCCTGGGGACACCCCGATCTGGTGCTCGCACGTGCGGTCGCGGACGGAATCCTGACCCAGACCGAGGCCGCGCTGATCGGTGCGACTCGGCTGGAGAACGTGTCCGTCGCGGACTGGGCCGCAGCGCACGAGGTCGGCGAGTGGGCGGTCTACAAGACGCGCAAGCGCGCCGAGCTCAGGCTGGTCGACTACCTGCGCGAGGCCGTCGCGGACGCTGATCCGAACGACACGCTGATCGACCAGGTGGCTGCCTCGGTAGCCCTCGCGCGACCAGTCGACCCGAGGCGTGACTTGCCGCGCACGTCACCTTCCGTGGCTGCTGTGAAGGGCGAATCGGAGCAGAAGGTTCAGGCCCGCATGTCCAAAACGGACACGAATTCCGGAGTTCAGGACTGCGGGACACACCCGCACTCAGCCCGGTCTTCGGAGGGGTCCCAATGCGCCTGATCAATCGTTTCTCCACCACAGCAAGCCGATCGCATTGCGCCCCCGTCGACGACGTTCCACAGGAGACAACTCCGGACGGCCTGCCGCAGCTCAACCTGACCAGGTTGACGCGCGTCGGGGTGGTCGCGGGAGCCGTTGCCCTGATTCTGCTGACGACCGCATCGACGGCTGAAGCCGGCGCGATGGTCGTCGCCCTGGCCAAGTCGGTCGACGAGGTCCTCAACAACATCCGCAACTGGATCATGGGCATCCTCGCCGGACTGGCGACGGTGTTCCTGTCGATCGGTGGCGTCCGTTTCCTGGTGGGCGGCAACGACCCCGGCGAGGTCGAGAAGGCCAAGTCCGCGTTCAGGTCCGCGGGATGGGGCTACGGCCTGGCGGCTCTTGCGCCGCTGGTTGTCGAGGTCCTCAAAGGGATCGTGGGTGCCTGACCATGGCCGTCAGCACTCCGCCCCGGATGAGGGAACGCCGACCGCCGCGGTGGCGCGCCGCCCTGCTCGTGTTGAGCGTCGTCGTCGGTCTGCTGGGCGCCGTCGCCGCGGCTGCCTCCGCTCAGCCTGATACGCCAACGCCCACCGCTCCGACACCGACTGCACCGCCAACCGTTTCGACACCAGCGACCACGCCACCTCCGACCGTCAGCCCGCAGCGGCCTCCCGTCGAACGCGCTGAGTGCGGCATCACCGACCTGTCGGCGTGCGTGAACGAGGGCTTCTCGTCGTTCGTCAACCTGCTCGTCGGCGAGTCCCTCAACTGGTTGCTGCGGATGCTCGGCAGCACTCTGCTGTCGACACCCACGCTCGACCAGTTGCCGCGCATCGGCGAGATCTGGGAGCAATCAAGGCTGTTCGTCGTTGCGGCCTACTCGCTGCTGGTGCTGCTTGCGGGAATCCTGGTGATGGGCCACCAGAGCATGCAGACGCGCTACACGATCCGCGAGATCGCACCGCGCGTGGTTGTGGGATTCCTCGCCGCTAACCTCAGCCTGCTGGTGGGCGATCAGGCCATCCGGTTCGCCAACGCCGCGTCGATGGCGGTGCTCGGCGACAGCCTGGATCCGCAGACGTCCGGCAAGGCGGTCACGGAGCTGTTCGTGGCCCTGGTGAGCCGGTCCATGGTCGACGGTGGTCTGTTCGCCGGGTTGTTGTCGCTCGCGCTGACCATCCTGTTGATCGGTCTGCTGGTGGGCTACGTCGTGCGAGTCGGGCTCACCGCCATCTTGCTGGCCGGGGCGCCGTTTGCGCTCATGTGCCACGGCCTGCCGCAGCTGGAGGGCGTTGCACAGTGGTTCTGGCGCTCTAGTGCCGGTGTGCTCGGCATCCAGGTTGGACAGAGCCTCGCACTGATCGTGGCGCTCAAAGTGTTCCTCGAGCCAGGCGGCTTCAACTTCTTCGGCACGCCGACCTCGGACGGGATCATCAACCTGATCGTCCTGATCGCGCTGATCTGGATCCTGGTGAAGATCCCGACCTGGGTCATGAATCAGGTCCGAGTCGGAGGCGGGCGCCGCTCGTTCCTCGGTGGGCTGGCGTACGCGTTTGCGTTCGGCAAAGCCATGGCACTGGTGGGTGGTGGACGAGCCGCCGCGGTGGGCGCCCGTGCAGCCACCCGATCGAGCGGCGGCGCTGGCCGACCGGTGGCCGCAGATCCTCCGTGGCCCGCTCAACCTCGCTTCACGGCCACTCCGGAGATGGTGAGCAAGCGCCTCAAGGAGGCCTACGACGCGGAGCGCATGCGGGCCGCACGTCGTCCCCGCGTGCCGTCCCAGGACCCGAAGTTCCTGCAGCCGCAGCCCCAGCACACGATCCACGACCCCGCCGTTGTGCCGGCAACGCTCGGGCCGACCGTGCCGGAGTTCAGCTCCGCCGCCGCACCTGCCACACCTGTCGCACGACCCCGACGAGGTCCCAAGCCTGGCAGCTCACCGCAGTTCCAAGTTGCGGGCGGCCCGCGCCGTCGGAGTGCGACGCCCAAGGCGGACCGGCCGGTTCGGGTGGCTTCTGTGCCGCCGCAGCTGCAGTTCCGTCCGGCGACCCCACCACCGCACTCGCCACCGGCGACCAAGCCGACGGGTTCGCCTTCCGCGCCGGTGTTCCAGCAGCCGCGTCCCGAACCCCGCATCGGCGACGCGTACCGGCGCACTCACTCCGTTGCACCGCCGGTCTTCCGCGCACCGAAGCAGCCAGGAGGTGGAGGGAAATGAGCCAGCCCGTCAGGATTCCTTCGGACGTCGATCGCGAGGACAGGGTGATCGGCCCACTGACCGCGCGGCAGTTGCTCATCGTCTCCGTCACCGGGATCGTGCTGTACGCGACGTACACGGCCACGCGCTCGTTCGTGCCGCTGGTGGTGTTCCTCATCGTCGCGATTCCGATCGGTGCGACGGCCGCCTTGCTCGCGCTGGGCCAGCGCGACGGCGTCACCCTGGATCGGCTGGCGCTGGCGGCATTGCGGCAACGGATGAGCCCACAGCACCGCGTCGCGGCACCGGAAGGCATCCACGCCGTTCCGGAGTGGCTGGGCGACAACTCGACGCCATCTCTCGGCGCGTTGAGGCTTCCTGCCGAGGCGGTGGCGGACACCGGCGTGATCGACCTCGGCAAGGACGGCCTCGCGGTCGTCGCGGTCTGCTCCACGGTGAACTTCAGCCTGCGCACGCACACCGAGCAGGAGTCGCTCGTCGCCTCGTTCGGCCGGTATCTGCACTCGCTCACCGCCCCGGTTCAGGTACTCGTGCGCACCGAGCGGCTGGACCTGTCAGGGCAGATCGCCGAGCTCCGCGAACAGGCTGGAGGACTGCCGCACCCGGCGCTGGAGCAGGCGGCGTACGAGCACGCCGAATACCTCGAGCAGCTCGGGCGCGCCACCGAACTGCTGCGTCGCCAGGTCCTGCTGATCCTGCGCGAACCACTGTTCACCGCAGCTCCGTCGGACGGTCTTGGCGTCTCCCCTCTCACCGCGCTGATCGCCAAACGCAAGGCCAGTAAACAGGCCGGTGCCGTGGACGAAGCCGCGCAACGAGCGGCAGAAACCCGGCTCGCGCGACGGCTCGGAGAGGCGGCCGAACTGCTCTCCCCCGCAGGCATCGTGGTCACCCCGCTCGACGCCGGACAAGCCACCGGCCTGCTGGCCGCGGCGTGCGACCCCGACAGCCTGATCCCACCAAACATCGGCCTCGCCGGCTCGGACGACGTCATCACCACCGTGTCCGACTGGGACGACGACGCCGAGGACCCCGATGACTACGACACCGTCGGGAGGCACCACCAATGAGCGGCAAAACCAGCGCGTTCACCCCGGACGCCGTCTCGGTTCACCCGCGCGCGTTGGAAGTCGGCGGTGAGTGGCTCGGGTCCTTCGCCGTCACCGGATACCCGCGCGAAGTCCATCCTGGTTGGTTGCAGCCGTTGCTCACCTATCCCGGCCGAGTGGACGTCTCGCTGCACATCGAGCCGATCGATCCCGTCACCGCGGCCAACCGGCTCAAGAAGCAACTGTCCAAACTGGAGTCCGGCCGTCGGCACACCAGCGAGAAAGGACGGTTGCTCGACCCGCAGGTCGAAGCTGCCACGGAAGACGCCTACGATCTGAGCGCGCGGGTCGCCCGTGGCGAAGGGAAGCTGTACAGGTTCGGGCTGTACCTGACCGTGCACGCACCGACCGAGGAAGCTCTCGCCAACGAGGTGGCTGCGGTGCGGTCGCTCGCGGCGTCCTTGTTGCTGGACTGCAAACCGACCACCTACCGAAGCCTGCAGGGCTGGATCACCAGCCTGCCGATGGGCCTCGACCTGATCGGCATGCGGCGCACCTTCGACACCAGTGCGCTGTCCGCGGCGTTCCCGTTCACTTCGCCCGATCTGCCACCGCCAGACCCGACTTCGGTTGGCGCGCCGAGCGGAGTGCTCTACGGCTTCAACATCGGCAGCCAGGGTCTCGTGCACCACGACAGGTTCGCGCTGGACAACCACAACTCGGTGATCCTCGGCCGCTCCGGCGCGGGCAAGTCGTACCTGGTGAAGCTCGAACTGCTGCGCTCGCTGTACCGCGGGATCGAGGTCCACGTCATCGACCCCGAGGACGAGTACGCACGGCTCGCCGCAGCGGTCGGCGGCACCTACATCCGCCTCGGCGCCGAGCAAGTCCGGCTCAACCCGATGGACCTGCCGATCCACACCCGCCCGGACGGACGGCGAACCGCACCGCGCGACGCGCTCGTCCGCCGATCGCTGTTCCTGCACACCATGATCTCGGTGTTGCTGGGCCGCGAGCTCGAAGCAACCGACCGAGCCGTCCTGGACCGGGCCATCTCCGCGACCTACCAACAGGCCGGGATCACCTCGGATCCGCGGACTTGGACTCGCCCGGCGCCACTGCTGGCTGACCTCGCCGAGGTACTCGCGGAAGCGGGGGCGGCCGAGCTCGCGGCACGGCTTCAGCCCTACGTCGCAGGCTCGTTCTCCGGCCTATTCTCCGGCCCCACGACGACACGACCTGAAGGTCACCTCGTGGTGCTCTCCCTGCGGGACCTGCCCGACGAGCTCAAGCCGATCGGCACGCTACTGGCGCTTGACGCGGTGTGGCGTCAGGTATCCAACCCGGCGATCCGCAAGCGACGGCTGGTCGTGGTCGACGAGGCGTGGCTACTGATGAAGGAGCCCGCCGGGGCCGAGTTCCTGTTCCGCACGGCCAAGACGTCGAGGAAGCACCTCGCCGGCCTCGCGGCCGTCACCCAGGACACTCCGGATCTGCTGGGATCTGATCTGGGCAAGGCGGTCGTGGCGAACGCCGCGACTCAGATCCTGCTGCGACAGTCCCCTCAGGCGATCGACGAAATCTGCCGCGTGTTCGACCTCTCCGCAGGCGAACGCCAGTTCCTGTTGTCCGCCGACCGTGGCCAAGGCCTGCTCAGCACCGGCACACAGCGGGTCGCTTTCCAGTCGATCGCCTCGCCCGCCGAGCACTACCTGGTCACGTCGGACCCCACCGAACTCGCCGAGATTCCTGGCAGTACGGCCGACGTCGACTCCGCTTTCGTCGAACTCGATGCCGCCTGACGATCCCAAGGGAGACAACCATGTCTGCTCCTCTTCCTCGGGCCGCTCATCGCCCGGCTCGACTTCTCACGCAGAACCGCGAGATGCGTCAGATCGGCGCGTGGAACTGGTCGCTGCCGGCCTGGGCCGGTCGCCTTCCCGACGGCCGCACCTACAACACCTGTCCGAGTGCGGGCGTCTGCGCGCAAGCCTGCTACGCCCGGCACGGCACCTACACCTGGCCCGTCGTCCGTGCCAAGCACCAGGCGAACCTGATGTTCGTCCTCGACGACCTGCCGGGCTGGGAGTCCGCCATGATCGCCGAGCTGGGCGCGGCCAAGTTCCGTGGCGCGTGGGTCCGGATCCACGACAGCGGCGACTTCTTCTCGGATGCCTACCTTGAGGCGTGGTTGCGTGTCTGCCGTACCCGGCCGGACGCGAACTTCTACGCCTACAGCAAGGAGATCGACAGGTTCCGGCGGCTCGTCGAGCCGGACCCGCCGCCGAACTTCTTGTGGGTCTTCTCGTACGGCGGCATGCAGGACTCCGCGCTGAACCCGCAGGTCGACCGCGTGGCGGATGTGTTCCCGGACGAGGCCTCGATCGAGGAAGCCGGCTGGGCATCCCAGGAGGCCAGCGACCTGCTCGCCGTGCTCGGGCCACAGTTGGTGGGCGTTCCGGCCAATCGGATTCCCGCCTACCTCAAGCGACTCGCTGGGCGCCGTTTCTCCGAGTGGCAGGCCGAAGTGGACGCCGAGCGCGAAGCAGGCCGACGCCGCCGCCATCTGCGACTGGTGGTCGACAACACCGACCAGTCCGAAGCCGCCTGACAGCTCTGCTACGAACGCTCCGCCAGGAGGCCACGTGTCTTACTTGTCCCCCAACCACTTCTCGCCTATCGGGGAGTATCTGCGCGATCCACTTGGCGCATTCCTGAACGTGCTGACGCACCTGCGCGAGCTCGCAGTGACGTGGGGCCCAGTAGTCGGTCCGGTAGTCGCGATCGCGGTGACAGCGGCGATCGTCGCGCGGCGTCGCTGGCGCCGCCGGTACCACCAGAAGCTGGTGAGCGACGCCCGCCTGATCACCGTGCTCGCACCACCCACAGTCGACCCCTCTGGGGCGCTCACCCTGTGGTCCAACCTCGTCGGCCTCCTCAGGCCTGGTTGGTTGCGCCGATTCTCCGGTCAGCCGCACCTCAGCTTCGAGCTGACGTTCACCGCGGACGGCGTCGAAGTTCAGTTCTGGGTGCCGGGCGTAGTGCCGCCTGGCATGGTCGAGCGCGCGATCGAGGCAGCTTGGCCAGGCGCTCACACCCGCACCAAGCTCGCCGCGCCATCGGACCCTGCGACCGCGCCGGAACGCCGGGTCGAGGCCGTCGGCGGTGAGTTGCGGCTTGCACGTACAGAGGCACTGCCGATTCGCACCGAGCATCCGGTGGATCCGATCAGGGCCTTGCTCGGCGCACCTGTCGGACTCGGGCCGCACGAGCAAGCATGGGTGCAGGTCCTCGCCCGCCCTGTTGCCGGACATCGCGTGGCGAAGGCGCGGCGTGCTGCCCGACGCGCACATGCAGGCAGCTCGCCCCATCTGATCGGTCGGCTGCTCGACCTCGTCACGCCGGGCAAGGCCACGAAGTCGTCAACCAGTGCACGGCTTCCGGCTGTCGATCGGCAGAGCCGCCTGGAGCACGCCGCTGAAGACCGGGCCGTCGTTGAGAAACTGCGGGCGAACCAGTTCGAAACCCAGGTCAGGTACGCGGTAACCACCACGATGCCGAAGACGGCTACCGCCGGCGAAGTCCAAGCCGCGCGAGAGGTTCTTCGCGGCCGCGGGCACGCGATCGCCTCGGCGTTCGCCGCCTACTCCGATCACAACTACTACCGCCGGATCCGGCTTCGTCGACCGACCAGCGCTCTGGCCGAGCGCCGTTTCGGCAAAGGGGATCTGCTCTCGGTCCGCGAGCTGAGCGCGATCGCACACCTGCCGATCGACGAGGCCACACCTGGACTCCGAAGGGCCGGAGCCAAGGCCGTAGCGCCTCCTCCCGGAGTGCCTGACGTGGGCGAGCACATCAAGCCGATCGGGCTGTCGGACTCCGGTCACGCTCGTCCGGTCGGCTTGCACGTCGCGGATGCACGGCACCACGTCCACATCCTCGGTGCCACGGGCTCCGGCAAGTCCGAACTCATGGCCCGGATGATCCTGGCCGACGCCGAAACCGGCCGCGGCGTCGTGGTGATCGACCCGAAGGGCGACCTCGTCTCGGACATCCTCATGCGGCTGCCGGAGGAGCTCGGCGAAAGGGTCGTGCTGTTCGACGCCGACTCCAAGTCCCGACCGCCCGTGCTCAATCCCTTGGACAGCAAGGACAAGGTGCGTGCGGTCGACAACCTCGTCAGCATCTTCTCCCGGATCTACGCCTCCTCGTGGGGACCACGCACCGAGGACATCCTGCGCGCCAGCCTGCTGACGCTCGTCTCGCTACCTGGCACACCGACTCTGATCGATCTGCCGAAGCTGCTTACGGTGGCGGCATTCCGCCAACGCGCGCGCGAACACATCACGGACGAAGTGCTCAAGGGCTTCTGGGTTTGGTACGAGAACCTGACCGAGGCCAACCGAGCCCAAGTGATCGCTCCGCTGATGAACAAGGTGCGCGGCTTCCTGCTCCGGCCCTTCGTCCGCGCGGCGATCGCCGACGGGGAGTCCACCGTGAACACGGAGGACGTGCTCAACAACGGCGGCATCTGCCTTGTCCGAATCCCACGCGGCTCATTGGGTACGGAAACCGCACAACTGCTCGGTTCCATCATCGTCGCCAGCACCTGGCAGGCAGCAACCCGCCGGGCCTCCATCCCGCAACGTCAACGTCGCGACTGCGGGCTTTACATCGACGAGTGCCACAACTTCCTCAACCTGCCTTACCCACCCGAGGACATGCTCGCCGAAGCCCGCGCCTATCGGATGGCCATGACGCTGGGGCATCAGTACGTGGGTCAGCTCCCCAAGGAGCTCGCCGAGGGAATCAGCGCGAACGCACGGACCAAGTTCATCTTCAACGTCTCGCCGGAAGACGCCAGGTACATGGCGAGGCACACGGTGCCCCGGCTGTCCGAACACGACCTCTCACATCTCAGCGTCTTCCACATCGCCGTCCGCCTTGTAGTCAACGGTGAGGAGACACCGGCATTTACCGCAGTGACCGAGAAGCTCAGGCCTGCCGTTCCTGGGCGCGCCAAGGCCATCCGCAAGGCCGCCAAGGCGAACACCCACCCTCCGACCTCTACCGATCCCTCACCATCCACTGTGGATCCTCGACGCGCGGCCTGACCGCCCGCTCGGGAGGTGTGTTCCATGATCTCGAATCCCACTCCCCAAAGGGCTTTGCGGGGCCACCTGCCGCAACGGCCCAGACCTCGAGCGGCCACCACCGGAGAGCACCACGCCCTGCTGGCTGGACGACTCACACCACGAGACCGCTGGCTGGCCAGGATGCTGTACGAGCACAGGGTCTTCACCAGCAAACAGATCACCGAACTCTGCTACCCGAGCAAACGCGCGGCCAACCACAGGCTGCTCGACCTGTTCAAATGGCGCGTCGTCGACCGGTTCCAGCCATTCGTCACCGCGGGCACGGCACCGATGCACTACGTGCTCGACATCGCCGGCGCAGTGGCCCTTGCCTACGAGGACGGCCTCGACCCGAAGAAGCTCGGCTACCGGCACGAGGACGCGATGGGCATCGCGCACTCCCTGCGCCTCGCCCACACCGTCGGGGTCAACGGCTTCTTCACCAACCTGGTCAGGGCAGGCCAGCAGCCCGGCGCCGCCGGACGCCTGACCGCCTGGTGGTCCGAATTGCGCTGCACGCGCTTGTTCGGCGACATGGTCCGTCCCGACGCCTACGGGCGTTGGAAGGAAGCTGGCCGCGAGATCGAGTTCTTCCTGGAGTTCGACTTCGGCACAGAAAACCTCGGCACGCTCAGCAGCAAGCTCCACGGTTACGAGAAACTCGCAACCGCAACGGGAATCACCACTCCGGTGCTGATCTGGCTGCCGACCAGCCTCCGCGAAACCACCGCCCGAGGCGCCCTCTCCGACACGCTGGCCCAACTCGACCACCCAGCACTCGTGCCGATCGCCAGCCGCGCCTCGGACAGCGCGGACAAGCAAGATCCAGCGGCCGCCAGCTGGCTGCCGCTCTCCGGTTCGATCACGCGGCGGCCAGGCCGACTGCGTCTCACCGAGCTCGCAGAACTCTGGCCGCGAACCGCACCACCAGCAGAGGTCCCGACGGCGGTCGCCGTCCGTACGGCGATCGCCACCCTCTCGGCGCCGTCGCCGCTCCCGCCACCCCAGCCCATCAGCAGCTTCGGGAGGTGAATCGTGAAGATCGCCATCGCCGCCATCGCGGCGGTCGTCGTCCTGCCGTTGCTGATCGGCGGTATCGGGCAGGCTGTCGTCACCGGAGTCTTCGGCAACAGCAACACCCAACCCACCCAGGAGGCGCTCGCCGACATCCCCGGCGACTACCTGGCGCTCTACCAGGCCGCGGCGCCCGTCTGCCCCGGCCTGGACTGGTCGATCCTCGCCGCCATCGGCAAGATCGAAAGCGATCACGGCAGAAGCCAGCTGGCCGGCGTCGCGAACGGAACCGAGAACTCCGCGGGCGCACGAGGCCCGATGCAGTTCCTGCAGCCCACATTCAACGGCGTCGTCGCGCGGCACCCGCTTCCACCGGGCGGCCAGACACCACCGTCACCGTGGAACAAGCACGACGCCATCTACGCCGCCGCCCACTACCTCTGTGACTCTGGCGCCCAGAAAGACATCCGTAAGGCGATCTGGGTCTACAACAACGCCGACTGGTACGTCAACGACGTACTCGCCCAGGCGAAGAAGTACGGCGAGGCCATGACCGGCACCGGCGACTGCAACAACATCCAAGCGCCCAACCCTGTTGCAGCCAAAGCGATCGCGTTCGCCTGCGCCCAGCTCGGCGAGCCCTACGTCTGGGGCGGCAACGGCGAAACCGGTTGGGACTGCTCAGGTCTCGTCACGGCCGCCTACAAGGCCGCGGGGGTGGTCATCCCTCGGACCACGCAGCCGGAATACGAAGCAGGTCCGCTGGTACCCGCCGGTCAGCCGCTCATGCCCGGCGATTTGGTCTTCTACGGCACGCCGAGCAACGTCCACCACGTCGGCCTGTACCTCGGCGCCGGAAAGATGGTCCACGCGCCAACCTTCGACCAGCCTGTCCAAGTCAGCTCGTACCGCTGGAGCGGCGATGACTATCTCGCAGCGTCCAGGCCTGGGATTGACCACTAGAGGCGGCCAGGAGCGATCAGCTGCTGATCGCCGCGCGGATCGCCTTGGCTTTCTCCTCGGTGAACACGCCGCTGTCGAGGAGGGACAGAATGGTGAGGACGCCACCGCTAGAACCCCAGCTGCCCTCGTCGATGACCCGGAAGTTGACCCACCAAGCTGGTGACGGCTTGTCCAGCCCGCAAGCGTCGGCCATCGCGGCGAGGACGCGCTCGATGACCTCGGCGCGGACTTCGCGGCGCCAGTCGGCGTCCATGACCGCGACGTCGATGACCATCACGTCACGGTCCGGGCCGACGTCGGCCAGCAGCAGGCCGCCGATGGCCATCATGTCCGGTTCGCGTTCTACGAAATGCACCTGAAAGCCGGCTCGTGCCGCGGGCACGAACTGCCCGATCTCTGGGACCAGCACCGCGTCTGTCAACGTCTGGGCCAGGGCGCGGCGCTGGTCGAGGCTCAGGCGGTCGGTCAGGGTGTTCACGGTGATGACGGTCATGGCTGTCTCCTACAGGATGAAGTAGTCGCGGAGTTCCACGGGGATGGCGGTGCTGGTGGGGTTGGAAGAGCTCGATGAGCAGTTGGTCCGGGCCTCACGGAGCCTCGTGTGCGGCAGGGGTGAGCGGGTCACGGCGGAGGACGACCTTGGTGGTCCGGGCGGCGTAGGCGGCCGGCGCGTCGTCCCATGGCGCTTCGAGGGTCGTGACGCGCTCGGCGGGGAAGCTGGTGCGGTGGATGAAGTCCAGCAGGTCGGGTAGCACCGCGCGGCTGTGGGAGACGCCGAGACGCAGCGTCGCGTCGGTGGCGTACATGCGCATCAGCGGCACGCGGGTGCCGGTGGCCAGGTAGTAGCCGACCGCCGTGCACACACCACCTGGGGCGAGGGCGCGGAGGGCACGGCGGAGCCCGGCGGGGCGCGAGGTGGCTTCCACGACCACGTCGTAGCCGCCGGCTTCGTGATTCGCCGGGCGCGCCCGTGCGCCGAAAGACTCGGCGATCGACCGTCGCCCGAGGTCGTCGTCGAGGTAGTCCACAGTGGACGCGCCGTGTGCGGCGGCGAGCCCGGCCGCGTACAGGCCGATGCTCTTGGCGCCACCGCCGAGGACGAGCACCGAGCCGCCTTCACGAGCGGCCAGGGGCGGGACGACCGCACGCCAGGCGTCGGCGAGGTTGTCACTGGCCGCGGCGACCCGTTCGACCGGCACACCGGACGGGACCGGGACGAGCATGTGCTCGGCGAACGGGACCCGAAGGGCGTCGGTGATCATGCCGCCCCACGGGCCGCTGGCCGACCCGAACCCGTAGGCGGCGAGGACGCCACCGCCGGTGGTCGTGGCGCACTTCGCCGTCAAGCCGCGCCGGCACGGCGGGCACGTTCCACAGGACACCGCCCACGGCACGATCACCCGCTGCCCGACCCGCAGCCGGGTCACCTGTGACCCGAGTTCCACGATCTCGGCAACGCACTCGTGGCCGATGGCGAACGGTCCGCGGAAGGGGACCTTGCCGCAGATGCTGCCGACAACCGGGTCGACCAGGCCGAGCGCCATCCCGGCCTGGAGTGCCCGCGACACCGGGCGGTGGATCGGCAGGGTGTCGCCATCGCACCGCGCGGCCACGAAGGGCCGCACGATCGCATCCGTCGGTTCGTGCAGCGCCGGCGCGTCCCGCTCGTGCCAGGCGAGCCGCCGGCTGCGCTGGAACCGCAGTTCCCGCACCATCACCGGGCCTCGGGGAGATCGCGCACGAAGACGGGCTTGAGATGTCGCTGCGGCAGCGCGTCGGGCAGCCGTTCCCAGTCGAACACCTCCGACACCACCCGCCTCGGGTCCACCCGCCCGGACGCGGCGAGCTCGAGCGCGTCGGGCAGGTGCGCCCGCACGTTGTCCCGGGCGATGCGCATCGTCACCCCGGTCAGGTACATCTCCAGCAACGGCAGCTCGCCGGGGCGGAAGTGGTTGCCGGCGCTCTCGCAGAAGCCTTCCGGCACCAGCGATCGCAGCGCGACGACGAGCTGGTCGACCCGGCCGGTCGACTCGATCGCCAGGTCGAAGCCGTGGTGGATCGGCTCGATCGCCTCGGCGGTGCGGGCACCATAGCTCTTGGCGATCTTCCGGTGAGCCGGGTCAGGGTCAACGTAGAGCACGTCGCCGGCGCCGAGCGCACGGGCGATGTCGCACACGTAGAGGCCGATGCTGCCCCGTGCGATGACCAGCACCCGCGCTTCGGGACGGGTCTTGAGGTGTGGCGCGACCAGCCGCCACGCCAGGGACCAGTTGTCGCTGGCCGAAGCCAGCGCGATCGGGTCCAGCCCGGCCGGCAGCGGCACCAGCATCGCGTCGGCCCACGGGACGCGGACGAGGTCGGAGAACAACCCTCCCCAGCTGCCGCCGATCGGGGCGCCGAACATCGCCATGTGCGGCACCGCGGTGCAGTGCGTCGGCAGGCCCGCGCGGCACCGTTCGCAGTCCCCGCAGGAAATCGCCCACGGCACGACCACCAGATCACCGGGCGACACATGGCTGATCGAATCGCCGACGTCGACGACCTGGGCGACGCACTCGTGCCCGATCGCGAACGGCGGCGGAATCGGGCCGTGCCCGGCCAGGATCGCCGAATCGACGTCGCACGACGTCGCCGCCACCGGCGCCACGATCGCGTCCCGATCCGACTCCAGCACCGGGTCCGGCATCTCCCGCCACTCGACGACGCGACGGGCGACATAAGTCAGCTCACGCACCGGCCGTCGCCTCCCGCGACTGCTGCGCGAGGGCGACCAGCTCGGCGTAGCGGACGATGCCTCCGCCCGCACCCCACGTTCCCTCGGCCTGTTCGTGGATCAGCACCCACACCCGCAGCGCATCGGCGTCGGTCAGCCCAGCGGCGTGCAGCACGGCCGCGGTCGCGTCCTTGACCAGACCCGCCTTGCGCCGGTCCGACACCGCGCCCTGAGGCACCGTGACATCCACCCGGAACCGGGGCGCGTCGTCCTCGGCCGTGATCTGCGCGCCCGCCGGCAGCTCGTGCAGATAGCTCCACGCCTGCGCACGGAAGAACTCCGTGTCCGGCGCGCCCTCCCAACGCAGCAGCACGGCAGCGAGCTCACCCTGCACGCTCTCGCGTCCCTGCAGTGTCAGAGCCCCGGCTGGAACGGTCAGCTGGATCATCGGCATGACGTTGCACCTCGACTCACACGACGTTGACCACGAGTTATAACACTCGTTATAACCACGGCGCACGCTACACTATGACGAGTGTTATAACCAAGAAAGGGTTCGTTGGATGACCGAACTGACCCCGCCGTCACGTCAGCAGCTGGTCGCCGGAGCAGCCGACATGATCCGTCGGCGCGGGCTCAACGCCACCAGCATCCGCGAGATCGCCAAGCACGCCGGTACGCCGCTGGGCTCCACCTACCACTACTTCCCCGGCGGAAAGCAGCAACTGGCCACCGAGGCGGTGCGCTTCGCCGGCGACACCGTGGCCAGGATGCTCGACAAGAAGCTGCGAGCAGGACCGGTCGACGGCCTGCGGGCCTTCCTCGCGCTGTGGCGCGACATCCTCACCAGCACCGGCTTCCAAGCCGGGTGTCCGGTGCTCGCCGTGTCGGTCGAAGAAGCCGCAGACGACGAACGCCTCGCCGTCCTCGCCGCCGCGGCCGAGGTGTTCAGCGGCTGGGAGACGCAGCTCGCCGAATCACTGCGGCAGCACGGCATCGAGCCCGCCGAAGCCGAGCAGCTCGCCACCCTCGTGGTCGCCGCCGCCGAAGGCGCGGTCGCCATGTGTCGGGCCCAACGCACCACCCGAGCACTCGACCGCGTGGCCGCCCAACTGGAAAGCCTGCTCGCGTCGACCGTCGATCGTTGAAAGCCTCGTCACCCGTCGATCGGGCCGCGCGCTGCGTCGCCTAACCGATTGTCGCCCGTTGCGCTCACGCGTCGGCCCGCTCCGTGCGGACGAGCTCGTCGTACGGCCCCTCAGGCGTCGGCGGCGTCGTCTTTCCCGTCCAGCAGCTTGTACAAGTTGGTGCGATCCATGCCCAGTTCACGGGCGATCGGCGCCTTCGGCACCTTGTCCCCGATGGCCGCAGTGATCCGCTCGAACCGCTTGTCGCGTGCCTTCTTCAGCTTTTCCAGCGTGGTGACCCGGTCGGCCTGCAGCTCGGCCTCCTGCTTGCGGATCTTCTGGAGGTGGTCCTGGAGCTCCTTCACCTCGGCTGCGCTCTCTCTGAGCAGCTCGAAGTGCTGTTCCTTGTCCACTTCCGCCTCCTCAGGACACGCTGGCCGTTCTGGCGATGCAGGCCCTGTTGTATCACGGTGTGGACCACAACACCTCCGCTCAACATCCCGGGGAGATCACCTCGGACGGTTCCAACCTCCGGTCCAGGCATGGCGGCCGTGCTCGACGAGGTCGGCTTGACCTCGTCGCCAGTCCGGCATCCACCGGTTCATCTGCCGTTGCCAAGCAGGCCCAGTGCACGGCGACCAGGTGCTTGGGCCGGGTTGTAGTACAGCCCCCAGTGACTCCGGCCAAGATCGCGCACGACGTAAGCCAGGTCCGGGATCGCGCCGTCGAGCTCGTATCGACGCCCGTGCCGTCGTATCCACTGCAGCCCGACCTGCTGGTAGAGCCCAATGATCGCCCGTCGAACCTGGACTGGGCGCTGTCGACGACAGTACAAGTTCCCGTCCGGCGCGAACATCGGCAACTGCTCGATACCTGCGGGCGCGTGGTCAACAAGCCGAAGCTGGTAGGAGATCCCGAAGAGATAGAACTCCTCCCCGTCGACGAACTCCTTGATCGAGTGGTCGGGCGCCAGCTCCGTGGCGATCTTCACTTTTTCGGTGAGCCACCGCCGTTTGCAGGTCACGAACCAGGTGATGTGCCGCGGGTCGGTGGTCGGCGGTACCAGGACGAGGACCGCACCGCCTGGTTTCACCTGAAGCCCGAGCCTGCGGCGGCGTGGCCGGATCGCCACCTCGACATGCCACTCGGCGGGCAGCGAGGCGCTGTCAAGCGCGGCCTGAAACAAGTCTGGGCTGGTCATCGCAACCGCTCCTGGTAGCGGATGTGCTCAACCGAGGTCGCCACCTCGGCGGCGCCGATGCGGAGGAGTTCGTTGACACCGGTCGACGTGGCGGAGTGGATCGGCCCCGGCACGCCGTACACGCGCTTGCCCAGGTCCTTTGCGGCGCTGGCGACCGCGAGCGCACCGCTGCGCCGCCCAGCCTCGACGATCACGGTCGCCGCCGTCAGCGCGGCCAGCAGGCGGCACCGCGCATGGAAGCGGGTCCGGGTCGGCACAGCGCCGATCGGATACTCGCTCACCAGCAAACCGCCTTGATCAACAACCTTCGCGTAGAGCTGGGCGTGCTGGCGTGGGTAGGTTCGGTCCACACCGCAGGGCAGGACCACGACCGTCTGGCCGTCGGCGGCAAGCGCGCCGTGGTGAGCGGATTCGTCCACACCAAAGCCCCCTCCGCTGATGATCACAGCGCCAGCGTCGGCCAATGCGCCGCTGAAGTGCGCCGCAATGGTGTTGCCGTACGCGGACGAGGCACGGCTACCGGTGATCGTTACGGCGGTGTCCGTCAGCCCTGCCAACAAACCTGGACCGTGCAGCCACAGGGCGAGCGGGACACCGTGGCCAGCCAAAGTGGACAGACGTCCGAGCGGCCAGTCGTCGTCTTCTGGAACCAGCAGGCGGGCCGTGCCGTTGTCGAGGGCTCGCAAGTCCTCTTCAATTCCGCGTTCGGCCGCGCGACCTCGGCGAGTACCGCAGCGGGGGCAGTGCCGTGCCGGATACGGGCGACGGCTTCAACCGAACCGTGCACGGTGACGAAGTGATGCACGGCAGGCGCCGGCGGTTCAACGGCGCGCGAGAGGAACAGACGGGCGCGAAGCACGTCGGGTGACGACATGATCAACTCTCCTGACGGGTGTCGTGCCGACTCGATCATCCGTAGACGACCTGGCCGAGGGTGGCGAACTGGACGATCGCGTCGAAGCCGACGCAGTCGAGTTGACAGAGCTCATCGGTGGCACCGTCGGGGGTGTCCGCCTTGAGCACTTCGGCGATCTGGTCGATGATCGCGTCCGACAGCTGGACGGAGTCGCGCTCACGCACGATGCGGTGCATGGTCGCCACCATCATGTTGTGGTTCAACGTGAAGCGGTTGCCGGTCTCGTCTTCCACAAGATCGACGGTCCAGTCGAGAACCTCGTCAAGGTTCGTGTCGGTGCCGTCTCGCACAACGGCTCGTTCGTCGGCGACCGTCGCCCAGAAGCGACGCATGCCCCAAGAGTCGATCCACATGCACCACGTGTCGTGGGGTGTCAGGTGCGACACGCAGGATTGGGAGTTGCTCTGGTCGTTCATGATGAATCTCCGTCCACATAGGTGTTTCTGAACTCGGTTGGTCTCGTCGGTCAGCCGCAGTGGCCGGTGATCTGAACGAGGTGCGCCATGTCGACCACGGGGCCTGCCCAGTAGGTGACGTGCGCCGGTTCATCGCCGATTCCCCAGACGCAGAGCCGGAAATCAGGGTCGCTCGGACAAGCCCACACCGACCTGTGACCATGCCCGTCGGGCGCGGGGTGGCCGTGCTCGTCGCAGCGGTGGCTGTCCAGCGCACCGCCCCAGCGGAAGAACACGTGTTGGGTCGCGCGGAGATAGGCGGCATCGAACGGGACGGCGTGCGATCCCTGTTGTGACGCAGCCCATCTCGCGAGTTCGTCAGCGGACAACGGGTGGCGCGAGGTGATCACGGCGCGAACGGCGTCCGCCTCGGTGAGCCGGCCGTGGTCACTGCAGTCCGCATAGGCGAACGAGTACGGACTCGTGAACCACAACGTGATCCATTGCGGCCCGCGATGCCACCCGCGCGCGTAGCCGCGTCGATCGGACAGCTCGGTGATCGGGATCGGCGGCAACGTGCCGTCGAGTCCACGGTCTGGACGAGGCGTCCACTTGTACTCGCGGAGATCTTCGTCTACAGCCAGGTAGACCATGTCCGTGGTCCGAGCCCCGGAGTAGCCGCCTGCCGCGCGGCTCAGCGTGTCCGCCAGGCCGCTCATGCGTCCCGTGACGTTGCGCAAACCCATGGCCGACGTAGGTTGTGAGCCCAGCGTGTCGTCGTGCAGGTCGGCGACCTGACAGCGGAGATTTCCCGCGAGACCGGCCAAACTGGTGAGGCTGGCCGCCTGCAGGCGGTTCACGACCTCCAGGGATCGGACCCGCTGGCGCTCCCTTTCGAGTTCTGCGCGCAAGGCTTCGTGGGTGGTTGAGCTGTAGCGACTCATCGTGAGACCTCACTTAGGCAGCTGACTGGTATCCCGTGCCCGGACACGTGGTCAGGCCCGGCAGGTACGTGGTTCGGAACTCGTTCCACGCGCGTTCGGAGTTGGCGCGAGCGTGGTTCCGGCCCTTGTCCAACCGGTTCGGGCCGCGTCGCTGCTCCGCTTCCTGGTTGAGCCGTTGGCGGACCAACCACGTCACGGCCTGAACCTGATGCGCGGAGATCCGCTCCCCCGCAACCACAGAAAGCTGTTCTGCCGCAAGGTGATACAGGCTCACCACGTGGTCGTAGTGGCGTCGGGAGATCGATCCGTCCTTACGGCGAGACCCGTTCACGGGTGCCGCTTCGTACTCCTCGGACGTAAGCGCGCGGCCATGCGCCACAGACAGCGCATGGCGGTCGATCACCACGCACGGGTTCTCCGGGTCTCGATCTCCGCCGAACTCGATCAGGTGGGCGAAGTCGCGGATCTTCGGGCCGCTGAGAACGTCCTCGTGCCGCTCGCCGTTGAGCAGGCGGTCCGCCGCGCGCTTCTGCCCGGTCGTGGCGAACATCCCGCAGCCCGGGCCACCGATCCCCCTGCCCTCACGCAGGACTCGGGCCGCGTTGAGCACGTTGCCGATCCATCCTTGTTGCGGCGAGTAGACCGCGAGCATTCCGGCACCAAGGTGGGCGTCACCGTTCGCGATCACGGTGGCCACGTGGTGTGCGTCGGCGTACCAACGCATGCCTTGCGCGATCTCGTCCTGCGCGGCCTGACTCCAGTGCCACAGGATGTTTTCGGCGCTCACCGGATGCGCTCGGAACCACGGGTGCTCGCTGAATCGGGGCATGACGGTTCCACCCCTAGCTGTGGTCAGGATTCACGCCACGAACGTGGCCGGAACCGGAATGGATGCCATGGCGGCGAAGTCGAAGATCGCGAGTTGCCCGGTTTGCACAGCAAGCGCCATCGCGTCAGAAAGGTCCGCAGTCACAATCGAGACGTCCAGGTAGACCCGACCGGACGCAGGGTCACGCCAACCGCCGAGAACACGGCCAGGCAGCGAAAGAGCGTCCGCTGCGCGTGATATGTACTCGTGAATGTCAGCGCTGGTCACGCTACGTTCGTAGACGCGCTCGTGTTCCGGGTGAACGGCCACCGCGTAGCCGTGGCGAACGTCCGAACCATCATTGGGGTTCACGGAGAATCCGCCGTCCGGAACAGACAGGGCGTCCGCAATCGCGTTGATACGGGCAGACCAATCGATCAGAGTCATATTCATGGCAGCACTCCGCTTGGCGAAAATCGGCCTATTGACATTGCGATTCAGTCCGACGCAATGCGACGCTCTAACCCATCGCATTCGTTTCGGGGGGACTATCGTTGTCGCCGACTCCAGTGAGGAGCTGCTGATCAGAACGAAGGGCTCACAGGGACGCCGTGCCCTGATCCCCGCCCTTCCAGACTGTTGACCTCATGTCGTGGAGTCGACATGTAGAAGTACATGCCTTAGGTCAACACTTTTCAAGTCATTTGGCCACCGTTACTTTCTCGTGACCTTTGCGGAATCCGGCTGGCCAGCTAGAAAACCGGCCACATCGGCACGGCAGCGATCATTGAGTTGCACAGGCCAGCAGGTGCCCAACGCGCAACGCGGGACCGCACACGAAGGACATTCTCGGGACCAGGAAGTGGGGCACAAGGCGATGAGGAGCCGTCGCACTCAGCGAAACCACCGGTCACGAGGTACGAGGGCCGACCACCAGCCAAGTCGACTGTTCAAACGCCTGTCGGCCACCGAGTCTGGTGCAGCACAGGTAGCCCCGACAGCACCTTTGACCAGCAGCTTCCTCAGCCGGAGGGGCTTCCCCTCTAGAGGGAAGCCGGACAGGACCGTGCACGGGTAGCCCGAATGGCGAACTCATGGGCGTGGCGCCTTCGCGATCAAGATCACGAAGGCGCCACATTTATATCGAATCGCAGGTTCTGAGACAAAGAAAACCTGCAGAAGTAGATCCAAATAGTCCCCGCAAGGCAATTCACATTATTGCAACCAGCAAGCACAGTGCCTTCAGCGAGCCATATCCATCATAGAAGGAACAGCGCCGCTTTGGCCATTTCGGTCGCCAGTTGATCGGTCAGACACGAGGTTGTGTCAGAGAGCACCTCAGGTCGTCGGGCGGACCGGTGAGGTTCGGCGGCGTGGACACGTAGTAGGCATTGACGACCTCCTGCCCATCCGCGCGGAAGAAGGGGTGTTGGTAGAAGGGCGGTATGCAGGCTGTGCCTGTGTTCCCTCCGCTCCAGTGGAACTTGATGAGGATGAAGCTGTTGGCGCAGTGGAAGTAGCGGGCGGTAAGCTCCCCCACGGGCTGCGGCAGCCGGATGAAGCCGCATCCTGGGGGCGGCATGATTCTCACGGCCGCGTCCGCGTCCTGGGCGTTGGTGACGACGGCGGATGCGAACATGCTCAAGGCGCCGAGCACATTGGCGAGTCGATGGTTCATGGACATGGCTCCGATCTCGAAAAAGGTTGGTACCGCAGGAAATCTGAGGGCGCCGGCAGCTCAAGACGCTGCGGCGTGATCCGCCGGAGCGAGCCGCGGTCCAGCGCCTCGCCGCCGGGCGAGCTCGGCCAGCTGACGCGTCTCGGCGCTGGGTTCTTCGTCGATCTCGCCGAGCGTGGCGGTCAGCAGCGCGAACGTTCGAGGCACCGCGGTGTGCTGTCCCAGTCGGGCTTGGACGCGCATGATGTCGCGGTAGACGCCTTCGTTGAACTGATCGAGCTTGCGGGCTTGCTCAAGCAGCACGAGCTCGGTCTCAGGTTCTGTTTCGCCGTGCTCGCGGATCAGCGCGGCAAGCGCGTCCAGCACGTCGCGCCGCGCCGACTCTCGGAACGGCTCGAGCCACGACGTAAGAAGGTCTTCAGCGAGGTCTCCCGCATAGAGGTCGACGGCCTTCTGCAGCTGGGTCTTTCGGTCTTCCCCGGCGTGCCGCGCCTGCCGGAGAGCCCGGTTGAACTCCCAGAGGTCCACGTCGGCAAGCTCGTCGTTCAGCCGGTAGCGGCCGTCTTCGCTCAGGACGAGGTCGGTCAACGTCCCGTTGGTGGCCTCCGCGAGTAGACGGCGCAGCACGGACAGTGCGTTGTGGAAGGAGTTGTACGGGCGTGGCGGTCTGCTGTCCGGCCACACCGCTTCGTTCAAGGCCTCTCGTCGCACGCCTTGCGGGTGCAGCGCGAGGTGGACGAGGACCTCGCGGTGCTTCGGGGTGAGCAAGCCATTGAGCTCACGCCCCTCGGAACCTGGCTGCGCGAGAGCGAGTTGGAACTGGCCGAACACCTTCACGACCAGGCGAGGTCGCGCCAGGAGGGACATCGTGGCGCTGCTCTCGGCTTCCGCCGCGCTCGTACGAGGTTCAGGTAGAGCTGGTTCCGGGCCAGGGTCGGCTTCAGCCTCACGGAGCACGGTGAGCAGGTCGGCGGCGTCCGAGGCGGGCAGGTTGAAAAGCCGTGCATCGGCGAGTTCGTCTCCGGGACCAGGGCTGGTCGCGCTCACGGTGCCGTCGGCACGGACGATGACCGTCGCTCCTGGCCGCCACTGGCCGAGGAGTACGCCGGCCAGACCGAGCGTGGATCCGTTGTCGAGCACGGACTGAAGCCGTCGCTCGGCGTGTCCGACGGGGCGTGCAACCAGAACCACTCCGACCGGAGCGGGCCGGGGTCCGTCTCCGGCCTGGCGTGCGCGCGTGAGCAGCAACATCTCCATTTCGTCCAGCGCGGCCTCGAGCGAGGCGACTACATGTACGGCCTTCGGCAGATCCTGGGCCTCGAGTCCGTCGAAGAGCAGGTGGAGGTCGTGGGCGGTCACGAGTACGCGAAGGCCCTCCGGCGCACGTTGCGTCGCCAGGACGTGCAATAGGAGCGCTCGAACTGCCGCTGCGGCGCCAGGGCCCGTGAGTCCGAGGCCACGCGTGCTGGCGAGGTTCAGGGCGAACTCGTTTCCTCGCCTTGCTCCGGCCACCGCGGGCACTCGTGGTGGCCCGTTGTCGGGCTCCAGCGCGCCCACCTCGGTCAGCCGAAGGTCAGGTCGGATCGGACCCAGCTCAACGAGCTCGATGTCGTCGCGAAGCTTCTCCGGCTCGTTCTGATGAGCGACGCGCAACGCGCGAACTGCGGGTGCGGCCTGCGGTCGGAGGTCTGACCGGTCGCCGCTGCCGAGCCGGTACCGACGTCGGCGCCGTACTTGGGCCCTCAGCAGCAGGGCCGATACCGCCGCTGCCAAGCCGGCGCTGACGTACGCGCCGGTCACGAGGTCCACCCCCACCGCCGGTTGATCATCGGGCGTGTCGTCGATCTGCTCCGCCGGAGCGGATGTCGCTGTGGTTTCTGGTGTCACAGGCGGGACCACGTTGGTCAATGGCCGGTCCGGTGTCGGCTCTGGCACGTATGCGGCGATCTTCCATCCAGGCCGCACGAGGTCGGGGTTCACAAGGGATCGCCCGTCCGGCTGTTCGACGCCGCGGTTGAGCCGGAATAGTTCAGGCCACCGATCTCCGCCGCCTGGTCCGTGGATGCGTTCGGCGACTCGCCACAAGCTGTCGTAGATCCCGTTGTGCGGCAGCCGGACTTCGTCGACGACCCGCACGAGACCGGGCGGAGCAGGTGCGGCGCGATCGATCACCAATCCGATCACAGGGGGCGCGGTGTCTGGTTTCTCGACAGGACCGGGCACAGAAGGTGCAACCACCGTGACGGACCCCGACTCAGGGAGGTGTGCGTCCGGTGCTGCGGTGGCTGTGGTGGCGAGCGCCCGGTTGGTCAGGAGGGTCAGGACGACAGCACCGACGAGAGCGGTGGCGAGCGCCTGCAGTGGGCCTCGGGTGCGGGATACCGACCAAGTGATGCCGCGGACCCCGTCGAGCGCGGAGCGCAGGACGGCCAGGACGAAGCAGAACCAGGCGATCCAGCAGACGACTGCCAGCAGATCGACGAAGAACTGGCCGCCCATGGGGTTGAGCAGTGTCAGCTGCACTTCGTCCCAGGTCGGGATGGTGGCAGGTAGCGGCCAGCCCACAAAGTGTGTCAGTGCCCAAGGAAGACCGGCCACCAACATAGTCAGGGCGACGAGAGCCAGTAGTCCTCGCGCCACGCGGAGACCGGCGAGCAGGGCTGACCTTCCCGTGCGCCTTGAACCCCGGCTCATGGCGTCCCTGTTTCTGGTACTGCGACAGAGTCCGTTTGCTCGGCGGTGCTCCGCGGTGAGCTGGTTGTTCGCCGCTTGCGCCGTCCTCGGTTCGGCTTGCGCGCGTTGAGGATCTGCGTGAGATCAGCCGGTGCGGTCTCGGTGAACGCAGCCAGTTCGTCAACGCTGATCACGTCGCTGTAGTCGACGATGGCGTCGCCGATCTGCTGATCGATGTCAGCAAGTCGTTGGACGACTGCGGTTCGCTCCTGCGCGAGTTCTCCGACGAGCTGAGCGCCCTTCGTTCGCCTTGCGCTGCGCGCGGAGTCGGCTTCCTCGACGCGGCGCGCGATGTCGTAAGTTGTTGCCATCTCCGAATTTCCTTCCTGCTACGAGATTCCGCGCTGCGGCTGTGCTTCGCCGCGACCGGTTACCGTGATCGTGTCGACCGCGACCAGGCCGAGAAGCTGTGTGCGTTGCTGGATCGTCACGGTCACGGTGACGGTGTTGCCGGTGACCGAGACCGCCCCGGAGTGCTGCGAGGCAGCAAGGTGATTGTGGGCGGCGGTGACGGCTCGGTTTGACGCGAGCCGCAGAGTTCCGTCGGCCCGGTAGGCGGCCAGATCGATTTCCTGAGCTCCTGCTCTCGCGGCTTCCTGTGCTTGCCCAACGGCGCGAACCTTTGCTGCGAGCGCAAATCCGCCATCAAGTGCGAGCCCGCCAAACAACAGGGCGGCAACCGCTGTGACGACCACGTACGCGGTAACCTGACCGTGCTGGTCGTCGCGCAGTCGTTGGCCTTGTTGGCAAAGCCGCGCGCGCGGCCTCATGGCGTTGCTCCTCGCCAGGTGTCCACGACCGAGGAGAAGCTGCAGCTGAAGGTGCGGCTCGCGGGCACACCGAGCCCGGACAGGTCCCGGAGGTCGATCGTGCACGAAATGGTCGCGGTCACCGTCGAGCCGGGTCGGAATCCGGCTGAGTCGATGGACACGGCCAACGACCGGCACGTGACGCTGGCAGCGGCAAGTGCGGCGGCTGCGGTCTCGCGCGCGGAGGAGGTGGCCTGAGCCGGTGTCCGAGTCAGCGTTGCCGCACGAACCGCCTGGTGTGCCGCATCGTTGACCTGAATCTGCGTGGTCGCCAACCGACCGCACAGCACCACGAACAGCAGCAAGAGCACCAGCACCGGCGCACCCAGAGCCAGCTCCGCCGCGGCAGAACCTCGCTCGTCTCGCAGCCGGGCCAGCGCCTGGCGGCCCGAACCTCGGAGGTCGCTGGTCGGTTTCACGGCGACACCGCCGGAGTGAGCTTCTCGACGGGGCCCACAGCTTCGGCTCGAACCGCAAGGGACACGAACGGAATCACGCTGACCGCCTTCCCCCGGATCTGAACGGATGCTCGGTCGGGACCGCGTTGCGCGGACACCGAGGTCTCGCGTAGAGGTCCGCCGCCGAGCTGCGCCAGCAACTGCTGTCCGGCCGCCGTGCCGGATTCAGCGTTTCCACCCGCGACACGAGCCGCAGACAAAGCTTGTGCCGCAGCAGCTTGTGCGATGTGAGCCGCGTGCATGTACAGCGCGAACTGTGCGATCAGCAGGAACAGCAAGAACAACAGCGGCGCGGCAACGGTCAGCTCGGCTGTGCTGCTTCCTCTTTGGTCGCGGCGGATCCGACGGATGAGCTGAAGCATGGTCATCACCTACAACTCGATGCTGTTCGCCTTCTGGATGACCTTGGCGACGATGATCGCCACGACCGCGATCGCCGCGGACACCAGCAATGCGGTGCCGACGACGAACTCGGTCGAGTAGCCGCGCTCGTCGCGACGGGCCTTCGCCAGACCGGCCTGGAAGTAGCAGACGAGGATCTGAATCTCGATGAACATCGACCTCTCCTTACTGCCTTGATTCGTGGCTCGGGACCTTCAGAGTCCGCCGAGCACGTTTGCGACTGCCGGGAAACCGATGAAGATCAAGAACCCTGCACACAGCACGACCACCGGCACGCTCATCCGTTCCGTTGCCGCCTGTGCCTCGCCCTCGACGAAGGCGAGTTCCCGTGTGCGGAGCGCGGCGGCTTTCGCGGCGAGGCTGGCGCGAACACGAGCACCTTCAGTGCCGGCAAGGCTCACCGAGGCGGCGAGCTCGGTCAGCGGCTGCACACCGAGCTCGGCGCCGAGGCGGCGGAATGCGGACCAGGGCGTGGTTCGCGTGAGCTTCGCGGTCCTCAGCGCGTGGCGAAGCTGGTCGAACGCCCAGCCTTTACCGACGCCTACCGCGACGTTCAGCGCACCGTCGACTCCGGCTCCTCCCGCGAGCAGAACGCGGAGCAGGTTGAGGTAAGCGGACAACGCGTGCCGGAACGTCGAACGGCGTTGCTCAGCCTCCCTGCGCACGTGGACGTCCGGTAGGAAGAAGCCTCCTGCGGCCAGCAAGACGCCGGCTACGAGCGGAATCGGCCAGCCGAGACCAACATCGGCGACCGCGAGCACCAAGTGCACGAGCGACGGCAACAGCATGCCGGTCAGCGCGAGAACCGCCTTCTCCGCTAAGTGATCATCGACGTTCTTGCCGACGACAGCCAGATCGGCCCGAAGTCCCTTACCTGGCAGGCCGAGTGAGGACAGAGCGTTCACGAAAGGCTTACCCACACCCAACGCCCAGCCTTCCGAGCTGGTGGTGAGGATGGGAGCCGGTGCAGGCTCAGCCTGTAGCTGGTCGACCAGAGCACTCAACGATGGCCTTGGCGGGAACGCATAGGTCGCGAGCATCCACAGTCCGAACCCGAGTCCCACTCCCCAGAGCGCCATGATGATCACGTCGTTGCTCCTTTGCCAGTAAGAAGCCGCTCCGGCTCACGGAACCGCGAGATCCTCGTCAGCCACGCGAATGCAACGGCGAACAGCGCGCCGACGAGCAGCAGCACGAGCTGACCGATCGCGGAGTCGAACGGGCTGAGGTAGTCGCGGTTGAACACCACGAGGCCGGTCGCGAACAACAGGGTGGTGATCACGATGACCCGCACGCTGGTCCGGCTGCGAGCGCGACCGGCGTCCACGCGCATCCGCATCGTCGCCTGCTCTCGCGCCTCGACGGCGAGTTCGCCGAGCAGGTCCGCAAGCTGCCGGGCCTGGTGGTCGGAGGCCAGCACGAGCGCGGAGACGACCAGGTCCGCAGTGGTGTCGTGCAGCTGCTCGGCGAGCTCACGGAGCCCTGGGGCGAGGCGATCACCACGTTCCAGCTTCACCGCGAGCTCGGTGATCTCGCTCCGGATCGGCTCAGGACAGGTGGAGGCGGTGGCGAGGATGGCCTGCTCCAGACCAGCCGCGGCCACGAGCGTGTCGCGCAGCATCTCCGTCCAGCCGGCGATCGCCTCGATGCGGTCGAGTTGCCGCTGGTCGTCGACGTTCGATCCCAAGATCCGCGGAAGACCGAGCACCGCGGCCACGCTCAGAACCGCGCCCACAACCCAGCCCGTGAACATGCCGATCCCAGTGCCCACGACCAGCGCCACGACGAGGCGCCCCATGGTCTTCTGGTTGAGGCGCAACGCACGCACGGCTCGTGGACGCGGTGTTGCCCCGTCATCGGGCTTCCCGCGCAAGCCCACGATGACGAGCAGTACGCCAGCAGCCACGCCGGCGCCGAGCAGGCCGAGAAGCGTCGTTGTGGTAGTCATGACGTCCACCAGCCATCGCGCCGGTCGCAAAGTTCCGGGTCGTAGCCCGCATCGGCCAGCAGCTCGACGGTGCCGGTTCGCAGTGGCGCCGCCGGGACCGCGCGCTTGTCCGGACCGGGGCGCCAGCACTCGTTGCTGATGATCTGCGAACCCTCGGCGCCGACCACCTCCCGCACGGACGACACGACACGCTTGCCATCGTCGTCCCGGGGCTTGTCCAAGTGCACCACGAAGTGCAGTGCCGAGGCGACGAGCAAGTTGGTCGCCTCGATCGGCAACCGTTCGGAACCCTGGACGGCGTAGGCGGCGAGCTTGGTGAACGCGCCCTGGCTGGAACTGGAGTGCAGGGTGCCCATCGAGCCGTCGTTGCCCATGGACATCGCGTTGGTCAGCGGGATGACCTCGGGGCCTCGGACCTCGCCGACGATGACCCGGTCGGGACTCATCCGCAGCGACTGCCAGACCAGGTCCGACATAGAGATCCCACCCTGGCCTTCGATGTTCGGCTCACGAGCCTGCAACGACACGACGTCTGGATGCAGGTCGGCGTCCTCGTTCAGGCCGAGCTCGAAGACGTCCTCGATCGTGACGAGCCGCTCCCACGACGGGATGGCCGAGGCCAGCCCGCGAAGCATCGTGGTCTTGCCGATCGACGTGCCGCCGGTGACCAGGATGTTGCGCCTGGCCCGCACGAGGGCGCGCAGAAGGCTCTCCAGCGCGAGGTCGAGGGTCCCGAGCTCACGGAGCTGAGCCAGGTCCACCTTGGCGAACCGGTGGCGGCGGATCGAGACCGACGGTCGCGAGGTCACCGCCATGACCGCGGACACCCGCTCCCCGTCAGGCAGCTGGAAGTTCACGATCGGCGAGCCGCGGTCGAACCTGCGTTCCTCCACACCGGACCGGGTCGCCAGGTCGCGGATCAGCTCGATCAGCTCGCTGTCGGAGCCGACCACCGGCGGCAAGCGCTTGCGGCTGCCGTCGGCGCACCTGACGAAGACGCGCTCGCCGTTGATGTTGATGTTCTCGATCTCGGGGTCCGCCAGCAGCGGCTCCAGGCCCGCCAAGCCGAAGACCTCGTCGAGCACCTGCTTGACCAGGCGCTGCTCGACGTCCGGTGTCACCAGCATCCCACCGGCCCCGGTGTTGTGGAGCTCCGCACGAGCGTGCGCCTCGGCAGCGTCGGTGAGGATGGCTTCCGCGAAACGCTTGCGGTCCAGTGCACTCATAGGTGGCCGTCCAGCCACCTCGTCACCGCGAATGCGCTGACCGAGCTGTTCGGATAGGGAGCTGCGCAGGTGCTGGCGCAGCCGATCAGCCGCTGCTGCTTCGCCACCGGCTCGGTGTGGCAGTTCGGCCGGGCCGGCCAAGCTGCTGCCGTTCAGGCTCGACAGTGTCATGACGCCACCCCGTCGATCAGTTGCGACCTGACGCTCACACTCGCGCGGAGGCTGAGTGCGAACTTCGCCGTTGCTCGTCCCAACGCAGACCTGTTCGGCCCGCTGCGAGTGCCGCCACGGCCACACAGCGCGTCAGCGCCCCTCACGTCCTGCGGGATGTGCGCCATGACCGGCACGCGCAGCTCCTGCGCGACGTAAGCCGCGCTGTGGCCCTGTCCGACCAGGACGAAACAAGGACGTGGCGACCAGCGCTGAGCCGCCGGGAGCTTGAGGGCGACGTGCGCGAGCTCGTCGTCACGCGGACGCGCGAGAAGCACCATCGCGTCCGCGCTGCGGATGATCGACAACGCCGGGGAGTCCGGTTCCACCCGCCCGCAGTCGGCGAGGACCACTGTGTCTGCGCGGTCGCCGGCTCGGCGCAACGGCGACGATCCACCGAGCGCCAACAAACTCAGCGCGGCACGCGCTTGCTCCGCCTCGACCGCGCCAGGCAGCACGCGTAGACCGTCCGGGAGGAACTGCGCGTGGAGCGCCAGCTGGTCAGCGCTGGAGTTGCCGCGAACGCGGGTGGACGCGGCCAGGCGGACCAGGGTCAACTCCGGGCTCAGCCGGAACCGGGTCATGAGGTCTCCCCCCGCGGGGTCGGCCTCGACGACAATCGGAACCTCAGGTCCTGGCCACCGCGCACCGAGTGCCAACGCGAGGGTGGTGACGCCTGGAGAAGCTTTCAGAGAGCAGATGGCGATGAGCATCAGCGGTTCCCTCCTGCGATCGCGAGCAGGCTCACGTGGCCCGCCGGTGCCGACGACAACGCACGACCGTCCGATTCGGACATTCGCAAGGACACGACCGTGGTCTGCTCGGTCTCGCGCCCGAAGACGCCGAGCACCACCGCGGTCCAGGACTTCGGCCCCAGGTCCGGGATCCCTTGTGCCGGAGCCAGAAACACGGCAACCGTCGTGCCTGCCGACAGGTCAGGAGGAAACTGCCCCGGCTTGAGGCCGACCGCGGCGATCGCCTTGCCCTGTTCGGGGACCTGAGGAGCGCCGAGCACCGACCGCGTCACAAGGGTGCCTTCGGGAAGGCTGAAAGCAACAGGCTGCCCGACAGCCGTTGACGCAGCCGATGCGACGACAACGTCCACCTCCGAGTCCATGGCCACCGCGATCGGGCGAAGGTCCTGAGCTACCAGAACCTGACCGGCAGCGACGGGGCGAGCGAGGGCAAGGACGCTCTCCCGCTCGCCCAGCTGGGTCGCCAGAACCGCTCCTCCCACACCGCAAGCAGGGATCAGCACGAGCCCCAGCAGCAGGTGCGGTAGTCGGCGTCGACGGTTGCTCCAGCGCTTCGGCGGCTTGCCGTCACGTGCGATCCACGTTGAGGTGGCGGACGGTGCTTTGGTGTTGGTCGTGGTCATCACAGGCCCCCTTTGGGCATGCCTTCATCGCGACACGTCGGCTCAGGCGTTCGACGTGCCTTGGACTAGCGGTTGTTGGTGAGCAGATCGCCTAGCGAGGCGGGGTTTGCGTGGTCAACCGGTCGTGATCCCCTGGCTCTCGGCCACTCGGAACGGAGCCGAGGCATTGGTCGTCAGGTTCGGGAACGTCCCGCCCTGTCCAGCGCCGGACCAGGTGACAGTCCACTTCACTGTTACGGTCACTGGAAAAGCCTCAGCGGGACGTCCGGCCGACGAGGACCTGTAGGTGTGCCCGCAGTCAGGTGAGGCGCTCTTCGGGTCGGCACCCACCGGGAACGGCGTGCCCGAACCGGTGCATGTGACCGAACTGCCGTCGCCCATCGACCAGCTTGCAGACGTGGGCCGCGCGATAGCTGTCACCGACACACCGGGCACGGCCGCCGTAGCCGAGACGTCGCTCCAACTGCTGGGATCCAGCCACATCCAGGTGGGCAGGTTGACCAGCTGGTCTCCAGCCGGATTCGCCTGGATCCTCGGCGCCGGCAGCCGTAGCCGGTTGCGCGCCATCTGCGCCACCTGTTCAGGTGTGAGCGGAGGTGCCGTGTCGGCACCTGCAGGGACCCAGATCGGGCCACGAGAGTCCGGATCCTTCCCATCGGGCGAACACAAGAGCAAGAACCACCCGCCGGACTCCTTCGGCGTCTCCTGGCCAGGTCCTGGTCCAGCCGGCACGTACCGGCAACCGAAGGTCCCGTCGCTGTCGCCGTTCTGATCCTTGCCGTCGACCGGGCGCTGGCCGTGGCTCGTCGAACCATCCGGGCGCTTTCCAGCCAAGACCTGGCACCACGGAGACGACTCCTGAACGCAAGTGGTCACGCCCCAGGCATCATCTCCTGACGCAGGAGGAGCTACGACGAGGAGACTCGCTGCCGCAACGGTCACAAGAACGGTTCGTCGTCGCATCGCTCAACAACTCCCGATCTCGTGGACCGCGTAGTCGGAGACCTTCCACGTGCCGTCCGGCTGCCTGTCGACCGCGGCTTTGATGAGTCGCCGACCGCCCGGCACGTCGTCTGCCAACAGATCGGTGTCCTTGCGGTACTTGAGCCAGTTCGTCGAGTCACCGCAATCGGTGATCACGACTCGCGTCGGGTCCTCAGCAGGTTCTGCCTCCGACGCCTTCGGGTCGAGAACTGGTTTTCCCTTGCTCACCAAGCCCTTCTGCCTGTCTGAACTCAGACTCCGTTTCAGCTTCTCCAGTGCCGCACCAGCAGCGTTCTGTACTAGCAGCGGCGAGTCCGGATCCGAGGTGTTGCCCGCGTTGGCAAAGCCCTCCCACATCCTCCGATAGGCGCTGACAGCGCTGGTGCGAGCCGAGTCTGCGGTCCGGACGGCGGAAGTGGTCGTGGTGGACGAACTGCTCGGTGCAGACCCCTGATCGCATGCACTCGCCGCTACGAGTGCGCCTCCGACAACCAACAGCGTCGTGGTCTTCTTCATCGCGGCCTCCAACCCGGGAAGATGAACGTTGGTGCCGAGGTGGCCCCGCGTGGGGGCAAAGGGGCCACCTCGACCGGCGCGCCCGGAGTGAACGTGACTTCCGGGCGAAGTACTTCGGCGAGCATCAGCTGAGTGATCAACACGAACAGGGCGACGGCGCGGTGCAGCGCTCGCGGAGCCTCGTAGGCGATGACAGGATCGGGTTCCGGAAGCGGCAGGCACATCACGCGACCTCCGTCAGGCTTGCAACATCGCGTAGACAGCTCCGGCCAGCAGTGCAGGGCCAAGAGCAACGGGATCGCGATGACCGATCCGCCTCACGACGAACAAGGTCCGTATGGCCGCCCAGGCAACCAGCAGGCCCGCCGTCAGTCCTAAGAAGACATACGACCAGCCACGCCACCCGAGATGCAGTGCCAGTGCAGTGGCAAGCGTGACGTCGCCGAACCCCAGATCGGCGCCGAGCCTCAGGTAAACAAGCAGTCCGGCCGAGAACACCGCGGCTGCGGCAACCGCAGCCCGAAGCAGCGGCTCGAAGTCGCGCAGGACAAGAGCGGTCAAGCTGATCTGTGCCAAGCCACCTACGAGCAACGTGCCGACGACTCGGTGCGGCAACAGGTGACACGTCCAATCGACGAGCGCAAGCGTCGAGCCGACAATCACCAGCCAGGCAACCAAACCAGCGGACTGCGGCACTGCCAGCGCCGCGTACGTCAGCACGAAGCCCAGAAAAGGGCTTGCTGCAAGGGAAGTGGCCCAGCCGACGGAAGCGAAGAGCCGCCAGGACATCGGTTCGCGCTGCGCTATCGAGAAGCCGGCGAGCATCACCAACGGCCCCGAAACCACGCCGAGCAGGCTGTAGGACAACGTGATCATCACGCCCTCCAGCAGTTGAGAGACCGAAGGGAGTGATCAACGCCGATGAGCGCAGCAGGACGCTGCGAAGCGGCTGAAGGTGGTTGCTGGTAGCGGACTGTCGCCGAGACATGTCGATCCCCGATCGCGTTCGAGGCCAGCCCATGGCTGCCTCATGTCTGCGTTTCAGGGATCAGCTCGATAGCGACAAAGCCAACCCAATCGGAATACTCCGATTGGCCCACCGTAAGCAGTGACGCCGGTCACGTCAACCGGTATCACCGATCCGGGTTATCGCCGTGCAGACCGCCCTCGAAGACGTCCGAGCAACCGCCCCATCGCCGGAACCAGATCCTGGTAGTGGCCGCCTACAACGCGAGCCAGCACAGCCACCAGACGTGCATCAGCGCCAACGAAGACCCGCGCCCGGCGACGTTCAGCTCCACCTAGGACGATCGCCGCGGCCTCTTCCGGTTCGGTGCGCGCGACGCGCTTCTCGAAGCCCCGGATCACGGCGTCACGGTTCTCGGCGACCGCGAAGCTGCCGTTGCGGACGATCGATGTCCGAACCCCTCCAGGGAAGACGCACGTCACCGACACCCCGCTACCTGCAAGCTCCTGGCGCAGCGATTCGCTGAGGCCGCGGACTGCGAACTTCGACGAGTTGTACGCGGTGTACTTCGGCATCGCCACCAGGCCGTACGCGCTCGAGAACGTCACGATCCGGCCGTCCTTCGAGTCGACGAGGGCTGGTAGATGCGCCTTGACGGTGTACATCAGCCCTCGCCAGTTGACCGCCATGACGCGGTCGATGTCCGCGACATCGGAGTCGAGCAGGCTGCCGCGGTGGATGATGCCGGCTGCCGCGAACACGGAGTCGACGCCGCCCAGCTCGGAGTTGGCAGCAGCCGCGGCAGCCTGCACCTCGTCCCAGTCGCTCACGTCGACGACCCGCTCGAGGACTTGCGCTCCGAGCGCTTCGCAGCGTCGGGCGGTCTCGCCCAGGGCACTCTCATCGCGATCGAGCAACGAGAGACGGGCCCCTCGGCGCGCGAGCTCAGTCGCCAACGCCCGGCCGATGCCCGCCCCTGCTCCGGTGATCACCGCGACCCTGCCCTCGAAGCAGTCCAAGATCCAGCACCTTCCCCGCGGCCGGCAACTGGGTCGACCTTCCCACGTTCAGGGCAGGGTGAGGGTGACGAGCGCTGCGGTGGTGTGTTGATCCAACGCCATGAGCGCCGCGGAAACGGCCACCTTCATCCAGCTCCCGTCGTCCGCGCGAAGCCGCAGAACGCCGCCGGCCCGGCCACTCGACTCGAGTTCCTTCGACAAACCCACGGCGCTGCGCAGATCCTCGCGGTGAACAGCGGGACGATGCGGGGCACCGAGCGTCCAAGCAACTCCCGGCATCGGGCTGTCGAGCCACTTCAACAGCCTCATCGTGCGCAAGTCGACGATCGCCCGCCAGCGTCCGGCTGTCGCCTCCGCGGCGAGGATCTGCTGGGCGAGCAGGACCGGCGTCGGCGGTGGCGCGGCCGGCACGCTCTCCGCCGGGCCGATGTCGTGCGTGATTCCGCGGACGATGAGCTCAACCCGGCCACCGGGAGTCTTCACCTCGACGCAGCGGCACGCGAAATGCACCGCACGCCGCTCACCGTCGTCCCGGTTCACGGTCCACGTCGCCAGGTGCTCGGCGCCCTCTCTCGCGTTCACGATGAGCGCCAGCGCCTTGGCCTCGTCCGCGTTCGTCGTGAGCCGCTGGTAGGCGAAGAGCTCAGCCAGGTCGTGCTCGTTCCGCCACTTGTCCGCTCTCGTCCCGTAGAGCCTCAGCAGATCGTCAGACCTGCTGCTGACGTGCCGGGTGAGGTTGATGTGCCAGGCGCCCGCGGGGTCACGCGCGGGCGGATCCTCGTCCAGCGGCCCAACCCACACGTGGACGCCGTGAACCAGGCCGCCGTACGCGAGCAACGGGTGCGCGATCACCCGGCGTCGGCCGATCGTCGTTCGAGCTTCAACCGACACGCCGCTCTCGACCACGCGCGCGATCACGCCCAGGACGTCGAGCAGGAAAGGACCACGGCCGAGAACAGAGCGAATCGACACCATGTTCTTCGGATTGCTCCCAGCCGCAAGCACCGTCGGCTCGCGCTGAACCCCACCAAATGTCTCGACAAGCAGCCAGTCAGCCGCCATCGCTCCGTCCCCCCGGTCGAAGATTGGCCTGCTCAGGCACACTAACTCCGACGAGGGTCCGCCGCTTGGAGCTTCTCCAAGACCTCGGTGAAGCCGCACTTGATTCATGCGGTCGAGTGAATTCCTTAGTCTGCTCTACGGTACCTCACAAAGTGGAAGCTGCTTCCGCGATGAGTTCCATCGACTCGCCGTCGGCAAGCGCTTGGTCCCGCAACGCCGCAAACCTGTGCGCTACCTGCTCGATCTTGGCGGCTTCCTCCACGTACTCGCACCGCAGGAACGTCTCGAGGTAGACGACGTCGTCGTGCTGGCGGTGCGGGAAGGTCAGCCAGATGAACGGGCAACCCATCGCTGGACGAGCCTCCGGCACGATCCGAAGGCTCACGTTCGGCTGTTCACTCACCTCCATGAGGCGAAGCAGCTGCGCCTTCATCACTCGCGGCCCACCGACGACCTGCCGCAGCACCGCCTCCGGGAACACCGCCTCGACCGCCAGTGGATCGCTGCCGTCCGACCGCGATGCCCATGACTCCCGCACGCGAGCCGTCACCGAGGCCTTCAGCGGATCGTCCGCCTGAGTCGCTGCATCCGTGTAGCCGACGAGCTGGAACACGCTGGGTACCGCGTCCGTGGTGAACGTTCGCAGCAGCGTTGCGTCAGCGACGAGATGAGGAAAGTCCACCGCCGGATCGAAGATCTCCGGCTCCGGGTGTGCGACAGCTCTGAGCTGCGCCGCGTGCTCGGACTGGGACACCACGAGCTGCCACTCGGGTGTCGGCACCTTGTAGACATATCCCAACGCCATGATGTCGACCGGTGCAGAAGGCTGCATCGCGTTCTCCATCATGGACAACTTGGCGCTGCTGAAACCCACACGCCCGCCGGCCTCGGTGAGGCTGAGATCAAGTGTGTTGCGCCATCCGGCCAGCTTCCGCCCGACAGCTCGTTCAAGGGCCGTGGCCCGAAAGTCTTTAGGCATGACGAGCTTGCGATCTCACGACCTGCTGTCGTCCTGTGTGGACTCGTTCTGACTTGTTGCGGACACGTACAGTCCGGCTTTGAGGGCGTCTTCTCTCCGCTGCATCAACCGCACATGGTCGAGGAGAAAGATCCCGAGAGTCACGAGGACGACGAAGATGGCGCACTCCACCCAGTTCCGCGACGTGGCTGCCCAAAGAAACCCAGCGGTTCCACCAACGACGAGCGCCGCGAGGATCATGAGAGCCGATGACGAAGGAAGGTACCTAGGCCCGAAGCCCGCCCGCCGGTCGACCTCATCCTGGACCGCACGCCACAAACCGCGATCCTGAAGGCGGCCTTTCTCGATCGCCTCGGTCAGCTGTGCAGCCACGGCCTTCACTGCGGCAGCTTCCAACACATGTGTTCCAACCTCAGTCATCACTTGGCTCACTTCCGTACTCGGTTCCAACTGGGCGCCCTATCTACTGCGGCGGAAAGACATCGCGCGTGTCCAACTCGGCAGCCCCTTCCTCCTCGCGAACTTCTTGGAGGCGCACGCACCGGCGAGAGATCAGCTCGAGCGACTTGTCCTCGTCCAGACTGACCCTGTCGAGTGCGCAGACCACAGCGTCGTAGCCCCCAACGGCCTCCTTCGCCTCGACGAAGAGGCTGGAGTTCTCGGTCTCCACCAAGACCAGCGGCTCGTACTTGGGGAACTTCAGCTGCGTGAAAGGCCCTGCGACACCCGCGTGCGCCCCAGCCGCCGCAGGTACGACCAGGATCCTGATCCTCGTCCAGTTCGCCATGAACATGAGGTGCTGCAGCTGGCCGATGTGCGCTTCTCGTCCGCCAACTTGAAGATCAAGCGCAAGCTCGTGGATGTAGAAGGTGCTCTCAAGATCGTTTCCGAGCAGCTGCTGCATCTCCTGCATCGCACACAACCGCTCCTCCACCTCGTCAGCCGGCACGGTGGCGGACGCGACCAACAGCTCTCGCATGTACTCAGCTGTCCGGAGGAGAACCGGTACCGCGTGCGTGTGCCAGCCGATCAGAGTTTCGGCTGCCGCGAGGTTGGTGAAGGCTGTGTGTGACCGCACAGGCATGCACTCGCCATGCACCTGCCACCAACCCGACAAGTCTCGTGCGGGAAAGAGGTCGAGTAGACGGTCGCGCTCGTTGGCACTCTCCCGGCAGGCCCCGAGCACCATCGCAACCTCAAGCAGGCTGACGCCTCCTCGGCCGGTCAAGGTGTGGGAGATCTTGGCGTCGTCCCAGCCGAACAGATCGGCGAGTTCGCGTGCGCTCATCCCGGAGTTCGCGATGGCCTTGCGCATTCCATCGCCGAACTCGCGGCCGCGGGCAGTGGAGATCCTCTTTGGCATAGCCGAGTTCCCTGTGTTGTGCGAAGAGAGTGAAGAAGGCGAGATTCAGTCCTCGGGGGACTGGTGAAGCCTGTGTCGCCGAGCGCTCCAGCACGTGCGGTCGCGTGTCGTCGCGCTCGCTGCTCCGAGCGCCACGTGCACCTTGATCAGCATTCGGCACGGCGCCGGCACCCTCCGCCAGAACGGCCCGCTGCGGCACTTTCCGCAGCTGCCGTTCTCATCGGGCTGATGTTCGTCGACGAGCTCACGCAGTGCGGCCACCAAGCCCGGCACCTCCCGCCTCATGATCGGCAGGACGGACGTCGCATCGCCGTCAACAGCAACGCGCGACAAGAGGTCGAGGTGATCATCAAGTCGTTGACGCAGCTCAGCGAACAACACCAGGTTGCCCATCACCGATCCCCTTCCGCCTAGCTCGCCCGAAGTGACTGCTCCGCTGCCACTTCGGGTTCGTCGGCAACGGCGTCACCGGAGTAGTTCGACAAGGCAAATTGCACGGCAGCTCGAAATGCGAGGAGCCCTTGGTCCGCGGCGTTGGCTTCCTTGCAGTCCAGCGCCGAGGTAACAAGCACGGCCGCTGTGGCCAGGACAGTGGCTTGCGGCAGCGTCAGGTTCACAACAACGGCAACCGTCACGTCCACCACCCGCCTTCGTTGGTTCGCATGCACAACAGCGCGTGTTCATTCACCGTCACATGCAATTTCCAGCAAAGTGGGACGGCCTTACTTCGAACAGAGCATCAAGTGCGCAAACACGTCGCAGAGCGTGTGCGTTTTGTGGGCATATCACCCTTGACCTGCAAGAACAGGCATCGACTACCGTAGGGTGGAGATGACCGGGGAGGTACGTCGATGAGCCCCAGACGCGACATGTTCGTCGAAGCGTGCAAACGCACTGGCTACACGATCGATTCGCTGGCGGCAGTGCTTGGTGTGGACCGCTCGACTGTCTCGCGCTGGCGCAGGGGGCAAACCCCTCAAGCAGCGCAGCGACTCAAGCTCGCAGAAGCGCTCCAGCTCTCCCTCCCAGAACTCGACGAGCTGCTCGATCAGACGGCGCCGGCAGCACTCTCGATCATCTGGCCGGCGCGATCCGCGGCTGAGGGTGATCTCCTCGGACGACTGGACCAGACTCGCCTGCTCGTCGACCAGACGCTCTCGAAAGGACTCGGTTCGATGAAGCGACTGGAGCTGATCGAGGAACGGGTCGGCGACCGGATCGACAGCTACACCCACACCCCGCCGGCCGAGGTTCTCGATGAGCTGATGCCAGATCTCCTCGAAGTGCAGCAGCTCGCGGACGAGAGGCAGCCCGCCAGGGTGCAGGAGCGACTGTCCACAGCGACAGCCGTACTCGGTCTGCTGAGTGCCGACGCGCTGATGAAGCTCGGCGAGATCGACCGAGCGCGCTACTGGTACGGCACCGCCCGTCTCGCCGCGGACGACACCACCAACGGCCTTCTGCAGGCACAAGTCCGTGCGCAGGAGGCCATGCTGCCGTACTACTACGGGCGGCTGCAGCGCACCATTTCCCTGGCGCAGGAGGCACAAGCGCTGGCCGGTAGCGCGGTTTGCAGCGCCAACGCCCTCGCAGCGGCGGCGGAAGGCCGCGCCCTTGCACGACTCGGCGATGCCGAAGGGGCTGAGCGCGCAATGACCACGGCGCAGCGCCTCGTCGACCGGCTGGACGAACCTTCGACCGACGCCGCCTTCGAGTTCAACGACAAGCGGCTGCTGTTGTACCTGTCCGGCACGCTCACCTACCTCGGCGAGTTCGATCGCGCACACCACGTCCAGCAACAGGCGCTTGAGCGCTATCGCAGCGACCCGACGCTCGTCATCGACCCTGCGCTCATCAGGCTCGACCAGGCAGTCGGCGAGGCCATCGACGGCGACATCGACGACGCCTGCGCCCTCGCGGTCGGCACTCTGCTCGACCTGCCCGCAGATCACCGCACTCGCATCGTCCTCAAGCGGGCGACCGATGTGGTGCAGGCGATTCCCACACAGCGCTGGGAACGTCCCGCGGTCAGCGAACTGCGCGAACTCGTCGCCCCGAAGAGTGGAACCTGATGGCGGTGGCCGGCCACGAGCTGACGCACCTCACCGAGTTCACCTTCAGTCCGGACCGCACGAAGCTCGTCGCAGTCGAGGCATGCCGTCGAGCAGGTCTCGACCCCGCAGGCATGGTGCTGCTCAGACACCAGACGAACGCGGTGTACCAGCTCGCCACCGCGCCCGTAGTCGTCAAGGTCGTGCGTCCCGGTATCAAACACACTGAGGACGTCGTCAGGTTGGTGCGGTGGCTGACTGAGCAAAACGTGCCCACCGTTCCACTGCTCGACATCGAGCAGCCGATGCGTTTGGCAGGCTGCGCGGTCACGTTGTGGCGGTACCTCCCGCAGGACCAAGCGATCTCCGCAGCCGACATCGCAGAACCGCTCTTGTCTTTGCACAGCGCTAAAAACGTGCCGCTTGAGCTGCCCGAGCTCGACGCGCTCGGAATGATCCGACACTCGATCGAAGCCAGCACCATCCTCTCTGACGACGAGCGGATCCTGCTGGAAGAGTTCTTCACCGACGTGCGCGATCGTCTGAGTTTCGTGGAGACGAGTGCTCCCCGCCTGATCCACGGTGACCCTCAGCACCGGAACACGTTGTGGGACAACGACACTCAGGCAGCAGTCCTGTGCGACTGGGAGAGCGCTGTCTTCGGCCCGGTGGAATGGGATCTCGTGACCATCGAGGTCCACTGCCGGCGGTTCGGGTTCGCCCCGGAGGAATACCAGCAGTTCTGCCGGCTGTATGGACGAGACGTGCGAGAGTGGTCGGGTTACGAGGTCTTCAAGGACCTGCGAGAGCTGAGGATGATCACCACGAACGCCAGGAAGTCGGCACGAGGAACTCCCCAGGCAGCGGAGGTCCACCGCCGAATCGCTCAGCTGGGCCGGAACTCGGCCTCACGGTGGTACATCCTCTGAGCACCACGCTTCGTCTTCACTTCGGAACTGTGCCCCTGACGAGCAAGGTGCCTGGAAGGTCGGGCTTCGGCGGGGGAATGATCTCGGAACTGGCAGTGGCGAAGCCTGCGATGAACAACATCTCGGCCCACTGCTGTCCCGAGAAGTTCCACTTCCTGATCGCGCGGTCGGGCTGCGCACCGTCGTCGAGTTCGTCGTTGTGGGAGAACACCAACATGCCGCCCGGAGCGAGCCGCTTCCGGACGAGCGGCAGGAGCACCGCGGGGTCCGTGAACCAGGTGGCTCCGAAGATCGAGATGACGACGTCGAAGTCGTCAGCCGACTCCTGCAGGAAGTCCACCACGTCCTGCGTGACGAACTCCAGCTCAGGTCCGCGGCCCCACCTCTGCTCGGCGGCCGCTTCGCGAGACGGGGCGATGTCCACGCCGGTGCAGCGGGCGCCGAGCGTCGCGAGGTGGGCGAGGTTGCAGCCTGAGCCGGAGCCCAGTTCCAGGACCCGCTTGCGGCGGAGAGCTCCGAGGATCGTCTCGTCGGGGCCATGATCCGGGTACTGGGTCCAGTTCAGCCATGTCGTCGCACCCGCGGCGTTGACGGTGCGACGGGGCTTTGCCTTGGTGGCGAACCGTTCCCAGGCAAGAGCTGGCGTGATCACTCGTGTTCTTCCTCGTGGTGCGCGCGTTCGGCTACTTCTTCGGGCTGTTGTGGCAGCAGGCGTAGCACTGGTGGCAGTCGACGTCCTGGGCCTCCCACAGCTCCGTGTCCAACGGGAAGCCGGCGGTGCGGATCGCTTGGATCGTGCCATGCAACACCATCGGCTGGGAGCCGCGTTCCTCTGCCAGGTGCGGGATGTGGTGCAGGTAGGTGCCGGCGTACTGCTGGCAGAAGTCGATGTAGCGCGGGGTGTCCAGCACGAACGAGTGCACGCCGAGGTCGACGGCCGGCGTCGGGCCCATCGGGGTGTCTGGGTTCTCGGCGGCCGTGACCAGGTAGGCCAGGGTCTGTCCGAACGTGCGCTCGGCCAGCTCGTGGTCCATGTCGTGGTCGCGCATGATCAGCTTGATCAGGCGGTCCCAGACCTCCGTCGAGACCAGGGTGCGGGGATCGCGGAGGCCGACAGCGATTGCGGTCATACGAGGTTCCTTTCTCCAGGTCGTGCTCGCCCTGCGTGATTGAGGATCTCGTCGGCGCTGGTGATCCACTAGGCCACGTGGTACCCGTGTTGCTGGTCAGCGACCTGGCCACCTGGACATATTCTGGACACGTGGTGCCCGCCCAGTCACTGTCCGCAGCCTCCCTGCGCGAGAGCTTGATCCGCCTGCGCAAAGGCCTCGCCCTCGCTCGGCCGACCTCCGTGCTCACCGCCCTGACACCTGAGGTTCGTGCCCACCTCAGCGAGTCGAGCGGGGTCCTCGCCGGATCCGCGGATGAGGCCCGCCATCTCGTGGCAGTGCTTCAGCGCGGCGTGGCCCAGCTGTCCGCAGATCAGCGCGCACACGTCGAGGTCGACTTCAATCTCGATGCCGAACATCAGCACCCCACACTGACGGAGCGGCAGGAGTCACTGGCGCAGAAGCTGGGGTGCGCGGCGAAGACGGTGCGAAGGCACGCTGACCAGGCCCTGGAGACGCTGATCTACGTACTGCTGGCGACCCACACGCCGCCTGCTGGCTCAGGACAGGCTGGAGCGCCTGCCAGCGACGCGACAGTGGAGGACCTGACCGACTTCTGGGGTTTGAGGGCAGGCGCACGCGTCGACATCGTCTGCTCCGAGATCCCAGCGGCAGAACGTCCTGAGTACGCCGACCCGTCGGATCGCAACTACCTGCGCTACGCGAAGTTCGCCGACCTCGACACGCTGATCTACCTCCGCACCCGGTTCACCCAGCTGAGCCCGGATGTCGTCGTCCGCGACTTCGCGCCGTCGGAGTACTACGACACACAGGCTGACGTGCTCTGCGTGGTCGGCGGTCCGCCTTGGAACGCCAAGTTCCGGGAGTTCCTCCCCATGCTTCCGTTCCACTTCGAGCCGCACCCGCTCGGCGAGGACGACCCGCTGGTCGTGCCGGAGCTGGAGCTGACGATCAGTCCACACTGGACCGCGAAGCAGGAGCTGTTGCAGGACCTCGCAGTTCTCACCCGTCTCACGCTCGGCAACGGCACGACGGTGTTCCTGTTCGGTGGCTGCCTCACCCTCGGTGTCCTCGGCGCGGCCCGCTGCTTGCTGGAGGCCGACCGCGGACTGCGCAGCGTCGGGTACATCACCAACCTCGTCGGTCAGGACGACTTCGTCCTGGTGACCGAGACACGCCGGATGGGCGGCCTGACCGATGTGACCGATCTCAGCACTTCTGAGCCTCTGCTGGTGCTGACCCGTACCGCGAGCAAGCCGTTCACCGCCATCGTCGACAACACTGACCGCTACCCCGCGACGACCCGCTCCGCGTCATGATCACTCTTTCTGATCTGCGCTGCTACGTCATCAACCTTCCGCGCCGTCAAGATCGCCGTGCCTGGATCCAGCGCTCGCTTCCTCCCGAACTGCCCGTCACCTTCGCATCAGACTGGGCTGACCTGTTCGACGGCCGGAAGCTCACACAGACAGGCCTCGAGGCTTCGGGTTACAAGCTGTTCCCGTGGCAGATCGAGTCGGACAACGAGTGGTGGAACAGGCCGCTGAAGTACGGTGAGGTCGGCTGCTCACTCGCCCACCTCGCATGTTGGCGCGACGCCCTACTACACGGCACCGAGCCCTACACGGTTGTCCTGGAGGACGACGCCGTGCTGCCGGACAACTTCCTCGCCGGACTGCTCGACGGCCTTGAGGACCTCGCTCGGAACGAACTCCACTTCGACCTTCTCTACCTCGGGCGATTCCCACTCGAACCCAGCCACGACGCTCGCCCGGGCTTCGTGGTCCCCGGCTACAGCCACTGCACGTTCGGCTACCTGGTGACCAGAAATGCGCTCGACCTGCTGCTGGCCGCCGAGCTGGAGCACGCGATCGTGCCGGTGGACGAGTTCCTGCCCGCGCTGTACATCGACCACCCGAGAGCAGACCTGCGGGCTCGCTTCCCGAAGCAGCTCGCCGCGCTGGCCTTCGAACCTCCGCTCGTGCGCCAACGCCCGAAGGACGAGGCCGGCAGCGACACCGAGGACACGGACTTCGTCGACCCCTAGGGCCTTCTGCTTGCCTGCACTCGCCAATGCGCGATCAGGCTCTGCAAACGCTCACCGGACCAGCCCTCCGCGGGCGTCTGCAGGTTCACGCCGGTCACGACGTGCTCCGCGGGCACGTCCTTCGTGACGACAGCGCCAGCGGCCACGTAGCTGCGGGGGCCGATCCGGACTCCCCCGACGACACGAGCACCGAATCCGACCACCGTGTCAGCCTCGATGATCGGTGGCTCCTCGTCGACCTCCCACCAGTCCTGGTGCGGTCGCGTGTACTCGTGCACCAACTCGCCCATCACAGTGGAGCGATCACCAATGCGGGTGCCGTCGCAGACAAACCCAGCCACAACAGCATTCGCGCCGATCGTGACACGGTCACAGACGAACGCGCCGTAAACGATCCGGGTCCCAGCACCCACTGTGCTGTCGTAGCCGACGCGGACGCGATCCTCGAGCACGCAGTCGTCCCCGACGCTCACGCCCTCGTAGAGCACGACCTGGTTCGCGAGCTGACACCGCTCGCCGACGACCACGCGAGCGCCTACAAGCGGCGAACCGGGCAACTTCTGCTCATCACGGATCCGCGCTTCCTTGGGGTAGCCGAGCGTGCAGTGCATCCCCACCACGGAAGTCGCGCCGATCGTGACCGGGGCGTAGAGGGACTCGATGTTCACGCCTCGCCCCGCTTTCCGCGGACGATCCAGTCGACCGTCAACTTGATCGCCTCGTCCTCACGGTGACGCGAGTCGAACCCGTGGTCCGAACCCACGATGGTGTGGAAGTCGCAGTTCGCGCGGGAGGCCGCGGCATCGCGCGCCACGTCGTACGAGACATAGCTGTCCTGGTCACCGTGAACCACCAAGGCCGGGCGCGTGTCACGGACGAAGTCCTCAGCCGGTTGATACCGGTTGAACTCGTCGAACATGACACGCCCGAGCTTGAACTCGCCGTCGATCAAGAGAAAGCCGTTTTCCTGCAAGAACCTTTGCTGGTCACGATTGAAGTTGTCGGTCCCCCACGGCAGCTCCGGCTCGACGAACGTCCGCCGTAGATCGAGGACCGGGTTCCACAAGACGACACGCTCGACATCAACTCGGAGCCACGGCAGCGACACCGCGGTGGACACCGCGCCGAAGCTCGCCGCGATGATCAGCAGCGGGCCTGGTAGTTCTTGCCGGGCATACTCGAGGGCGGCTTGGAGGTCGAGCACTTCGCCGGCGATCGTGACACCGGCTTGGGTACCACCGCTCTCGCCGTGACCGCGGTAGCTGAACCGGAGCGCGTCGAAGCCGTTTGCCGCAAGCTGGTCGGCGAGCCGCACGAACATCCCGCCCTCGTTCAGGTCGACGGTGATGCCGTGCGCCAGGACGACGGCGCCTCGCGCGTTGTCCGGTGCACGGTGAAGTGCAGCATCGAGCTGGACACCGTCGAGAGACGTAAGGCCGACGCGCTGCACGTTCATGACCTCCAAGCCGCGGGGACTGTCAGCTGCCGATCACGGTATCGAACAGCCGCGCCGCCAATCCCGAGGCCACGATTTTGATGATTACGCAGCGTTGACATGTCCGGTTACCCCAGACAGAGTTGCTGCTTCCGGTGACGCCTTTGCCGTACGTCGCTGACCTGACAGACGGTTGGCAGGAGTGGCTGCGCCGAGGCGGAGTTGTGCCCGGTACGCCGTACCTGCTGTCTCCGAAGTTCGAGTACGACCTGATGCGTCTGGACTGTTGCCGCCGTGGTGCTCGGCAAGTGGGGTCTACCCGGCCTGGCGCGCCACTCCGTCGGCGTCCATCGGCTGTGACGCGACGGCGGCTTCGCGGTCGGCGCGCTCCTCGCCGGCATCATCGCCGACCTCTACGGCCTGCGCGCCGCCGCGTGGGTCGTCGCGGCCATCACCGCCGCCTCCGGGCTCGTCGCCGCCGCCCGCACGTACGAAACACATCGCTGGTCGTCATGACCGATCACTCGACTACACCAGCTTGTATGCACGAAGGGTCGCATTTGGGAAACCCCAGCTGGACAACCGCTGAATCAACCACCAGATGCCACCGCACCAGCCAAACGTCCCCGGTCATCCGACGGCCGACACGACGCCGAGCATCCTCGCCGGTCAATGGTCGGCTCGAAAGAGTCGCTCGAGCTCGGTAACCGTTGTCCACGACTGTTTCGCTGGCGGTAGCAGGGCGCACTTCTCATCGTGATCAGCGACGCGGCCAACATGTGGCCATGGCTGCGGTCGAACAGCACCAGGTCCCCAAGGGTCCAGTGCGGTGCCCGGCCCGCGCACGGTGCGTATGCGTCGACACGACATTGCTGCGCAATCGGTCAACCGCAATCGACCGGCCGGGGAACGGCGGCTGCTCGAAGTGTGCTCAGTGCGAGAGTGGCCGAAACCACTCGGTGCGATGCTCGGAATTGACCTGCGCGACGTTGCCACACATGCCGGGTACGGACGATTCGGCAGCGAGGACATCGCCTTGCTCGGCGACCGGAACCTTGAACCAGCCGGAACATCCGTTGACGCACGGATGGCGCATCTCGACCAACCTGAACATGCCGTCCGGACCCGGAACCGGTTGCTGCCAGGTCATCGTTCCCGTTCCGGCACACAGCTCACAGCCGTCGACCCCATCGACCTCGGAGTCGGGTGGCGCGTCCTCGTTCATCAGTACATCTGCTTCCGCACGGCGCTGCTGGAAGCGTTGGCTCCTCGGGGTTGCCGGCTACGTCGCACACCGAGTGGCCTACAGGTCCGATCCTGGATCAGGATGCTGATCGTGCCCCGGCCAGGGTGATTCGGAGCCATCACAGCACGGCTCCCGCCAGCCGCCCCTTCAGCAACACGGATCCCGCCCCCTGTAGCAAGTTTCGGATTCGCGAGAACGTCGACTTTAGTCAAGCCTGCTCGGCACCGAGACCCGCGATGCGAAGATTCACCCTTTCAGGCAACGGGGTGCGTCGCTCCGGGACAGCAACCAACTTCCCGTCGTTCTCCGAAGGACGTCTCCTGAGCGTTCGGAGATGGTCGGGGGCAGCAGCTCTGATACGCCCTCGCGCGTTGAACCGCACTTGCCCAGCAGCTGTAAGTCGCTAACGCCGTCTGAGCCGTGCCCCACCACCTACCCGGTCAGGCAGCGGCTGACGCCGCGTCGTGACGACTTCGCCTCTTCTGCGAGCCCGCCTCCAGCCCCACGCCTCACCTGAGCCGGTTCTGTCGACAGGCCCTCCGCCGACCGGAGCGACCGTCGACGCACAGATGACTCGTATTGCTGCGGCTTCTCTTCGCGAATCTCTTCGGGCGCACACACGCGCCCGAACGGAGGACGTCCCCGGAGGCAATCCGTGCGCAATACCAAGGCGGGGCTAGGCTCCGCCGTGCCGCAGTAGGATTATGCAGCGAGGCAGAGCGTCCACTGCCGGCTTGCGCACCGGAATGCGACAACGAGGTCAGCTGTTGAGCCCATTCGAATGCCTACGAGCACCGACTCGTTCATCACCTGCGACCCGCGACGACCGGACGGATTGCACGGGCCTCGCAGCGGGAATTGTCCGGACGCGCGATCGGACCCACCGTGGTCCAGCACAAGTGCACAACTGAACACTGCGCACGCGTTCGTCCGAGTCACCTGCCGAATGCGCACAACGATCGTCAGCATGGACTCCGAACGTCCACACGACACCACCTGCAACATCAAGTGCAACGGCGTGCCCGGCGGACCGGCGCGAGGATCAAACCTACAGCGATTGATCATCTCCCGCACGAATGGAGATCCGTCATGAGGGCTGAGGCACGCCACCTCCGGAAGCTGCCAGAAACCGAGTCGATCAGCCTGCTCGCGAGCACGTCGTTCGGCCGTCTGGTGTTCTCGCGACACGCGTTGCCTGCGATCCGTCCCGTCAGCCACGTCGTCGACGCCGGCGCCGTGATCGTCCGCACCCACCCCAGGTGAAACAGTGCCGGACCCTGCGGGCATGGTGGTGGCCTACCAGGCCGACGAGGTTCGGCGCTACGAGCAGATCCTGCGGCCATGGGGCAACGATGAGACAGACCAGGTGATCCGGATTCGGCCCCACTTGATCTCCGGCTGCGAACCCGTCGAGGAGATCGTCGGCTGATGTCCCAATCGGATTCGTGGAGGACAGCATCTCGTGCACGACCGCGGGGAGCGATGACGTCGACCGGAAGTCTGTGATGGCGCACCGCCGCCTCCGCGAGCAGCCGCTCACCGACGTTACGTCACCCCGACTTTCGATGAGCCGTAGACGTGGAGCAGCAGGAGGTCCGCGGCGCGCCGCTCCGAGCACGAGCCCGGCCCGCACACCCTGTGCCGCTGCACTCACGGCTCGCTCCGGTCCGGAATGGACCGTCGGCCTCGAAGACTGCGTCCGCCTCGACGTGACGAGCGGGTGTCCGGACTACCCGAGTTCCGCACGGCGGTTCTGGGTGTCGCGGCGTACCTGGTCGGTCTGTTCCGTGATCGCACCGATCTGGTCGGCCAGGGCGGGATGCGTCGCGCGGATCCGGTCGTGCGCGTACGCCAGCGGTTCGAGCAGTTCCGCCGCGTCGTTCCCGGACAGCGCCCCGCGGACCGACGAGTCCACCTCGCCGACGTGTCCGGCGAGGGTGCGCAACGAGGCGGCGTTGTCCCGCGCCCACCGCGAGACCGCGCGATCCCCCGCACGCCGGTCACGTTCCGCCTGCACTCGCTCATCCCCTGTCGCACCGTCGAGATCGGACGGACGCAGGCGGAGATAGCGGCGTTCCGCGGCCTGACGGCTGGCCACCCCCAGCGCGGGCGCCAGGTCGGCCCAGCTGGTGCCGAGCCCACGGGCAGCGGCGATCAGCTGAGGCTCCCAGCCGGCGAGCTCGGCCCGCAGCTCGCGCAACAGCACCAGCGCCGCCAGCACCTGAGTCGTACTGAGGTCCTCGTTCGCGCACGCCGCTGCCCGAACCACCTCGTAGTCGCCGATCGGCATCCTGTCATCCTTTCGACGACACTCCGACTTGTCATCGTTGCGACGACATGCTACAACAGATGTGCGCGTTGACAGCAGTCAAACTTCGAGGAGGTGCCGGATGTTGATGCGCACTGACCCGTTCCGGGAGCTGGACCGCTTGGCACAGCAGGTGTTCACCGGGCCGGGCACGTGGTCACGACCCACCGCCATGCCGATGGACGCCTACCGCTCGGGTGACGAGTTCGTGGTGGCGTTCGACCTGCCGGGAGTGTCCGCAGACGCCATCGAGCTCGACGTCGAGCGCAACGTGCTGACCGTGAAGGCGGAGCGACGGCCGACCATCACCGGTGACAACGTCGAGATGCAGGTCGCGGAACGACCGCTGGGCGTGTTCTCCCGCCAGCTGTTCCTCGGCGACACCCTCGACACCGAACACATCCACGCCGCCTACGACGCAGGTGTGCTGACCCTGCGCATCCCGGTGCTGGAGAAGGCCAAGCCGCGCAAGATCGCCATCAGGTCCACGGAGCAGGAAGTCAAGCAGATCGACGCCTGACCGGGGTGGTCCTTCGTGATCGCAACGACATTGGACGAGGAGTTCCTCGCGCTGGTGTGCGAGGACGAGGACCTGGTGCGCGCCGAGTTCGACGCGATCATCGAAGCGAACTGGGGAGAGCCCCCGCCCACCCCGGCACCACGCCGACCAGTTCCGCCGGCGCCGTACCGGAACCCGTTCCACCCCTACGGCCAGGACCAAATGCCGACCAGCGGCCAGGCGAGACAACGCTCCCCTCCGTCACGAAAGGCAGGTGATGCGTGAGCCCCACCAACAACAGGAGGACGTCCGGCCGACCGCTCGCACAGTCGCACCGACCTGACAGTGGCTACTTCGACTGACGCCACTCGCGCGAAGGCGCAGAGATCCGCGAGCCGCCCGGACCCCTCCACCACGGTGATCCCGTACCGCTGGATCGCGGTGCGGGATCACCTCACTCGAGCCATGGCGACAACTGGTCCAGCCCAACGCCTTTGCCGCCCGCGCTCGAACGACACCGGGCACAATGCCCTCGGCCATTCCCAGTTCCGCGCGGTCGTGCACGACGGCGAAGCCCGCATCAGCTGCCTGGCCTGCGCGACCGACACCGCCGATCGCTCCTGGAGGCTGACCACCACCGCACCCGCACCAGACCAAGCGGAGCTCTCCGAGGAGCTCTACTTCGATCTCGTTCAGGGCCGGTCACGGACAGCACTGGTCTCGGGAAATGGTCGACGTGCTTAACAGCCCGTCCACCGTCCGGGAGAAAGACAATGTGCACGGCCGCAGAGCCGTGCTCACCAGCGTCGCGGTCGGTCTGGACCGCCTGTTCGCTCGCACACCTGGCGCCGCTGGACATGTAGTCGTCAGTGGACGCGGCTGGCTGAGACTGGCTCGGTGTCGTCAACTACGAGATCGGCTATGCCGACGGCCGCCGGGACAAGCTCTACCTGGTCGACCAGTTAGTGCCGTTCCATGCGCTTCGAAAGCTGTGGGCGGGCGAGCTCAACAGGATGCGGGTGCGATCTTCCGGCCGACCGCTGCGAGCCCGCTGAACCGCTCCGGCTGCTCGTCCACATCATCGAGCGAAGCAGGCCTCCACAACGGCAAGAACACCACGCCAGGCTCGACGATGTCGAAGCCCTCGAACAGGCCGGTGACCTGCGACCTGGAACGCATGGTCATCGGCGTCGGGGTGCGGCGGTAGAGGTCCTGGTGCGAGCCGGCCTGGTGCGGCTGGCCGTCCTGGCTGGCATGCGACATGACCAGGAAGCTGCCGGGCGCCATCGTCTCGCGGTACCCGGCGACGATGGCCGCCGGATCGTCGCCGTCGGACACGAAGTGCAGCACCGCGACCATCATGACCGCGATCGGCTCGTCGAAGTCCAGCAGCGCGCGGACCTCCGGGCTGCCGAGGACCTCGTCCGGCTTGCGCAGGTCGGCCTGCACCGCGGCGGCCCGCCCGTTGCCCTCGAGGATGCTGCGGCTGTACGCGACGGCGATCGGGTCGTTGTCCACGTAGACGACCCGCGCGTCCGGTGCCGCGGCCTGGGCAACCTCGTGCACGTTGCCCGCCGTCGGAATGCCGGAGCCGAGGTCGAGGAACTGCCGGATGCCCGCGTCGACGCAGAACTGCACGGCGCGGCGCAGGAACGCACGGTTCGCCTGCATGATCAACGGCAGGTCCGGCCACATCCCGATCGCCTTCTCGGCCATCTCCCGGTCAACCGCGAAGTTGTGCGCCCCGCCCAGGTAGTAGTCGTACACCCGCGCGGCGCTGGGCCGGGTCAGGTCGACTTCGTCCGCCATGCTCGTCCCCCGATCGACGCCATTCCGATTCGGGGACGCTACCGGTTCCTGCGAGTGCCGCCACGTACCGCGCCGCGCTTGGAGATCAACTGGTCGTTGGCGCAGCCGAGCAGCACCAGGGGCCCGAGGAGCGCGAGCACGTGGTCACCACTGATGGCGCACAAGCCCACTAGCGTCAGCCGCAGCAACAACCTCATGTTCCGAGGCTACGAGCCCGGCAGGCGCGTCAGCTCAGAGTCGGGCAAGACTTGAGGTCCGCGTCACACGTTCGGCAGGTCGACATAGGCCGTTCAGACGGACTGCTCCGACCGCATCGAAGCCGGGAACAGCGCAAGCGAGCTGGAAGTAGGCTTTGGCGCGCTGGGAACATTCGTGGTGAGCCCGGCACCGCAGACAGCCCCCGGCATTGCTCGCGAGGTGTGCCGAGCGTCTGTCTGCGGCCTTCAGCTGAGAACCGCCCGCACATACCCGCGGAGGAGTCGTGATGAAGGTGCAGCTCGTGGCGATACTCGTCGCCGCAGCGGTCACCGCCTGTTCACCCGGCCCCGCCCTGCCATCGCCACCGACCGCGGCCTCCGCGCCGAATCCGACCACGTCCTCCCTGTCTGCAGCGGAGAAACAGGATCCACGGCATTACGCACAGCAGGTCCGCACGCACGCGGAGGCGGCGAGTGTCAGCCCGCGGCTGCTGATGGCGATCCTCTACAACGAGTCCTACAAGCCGCATGATCCCGCACTCGAACGGGCTTGGCAGAAGATCGACCCTGATGCCTCGTTCGGTGTGGCGAACATGCACAAGGCAACTTTCGACGAGGCCAAGCAGGGCCGCGACTTCGCCGATCGCGACTGGCAGGAACTGCCTGACGACCCAGGCCTCGCCGTTGCCGCCGCGGCCTGGCATTTGCACGACCTCGACGCATTGCTCCCGCAGTCGTGGACCGACGCCTACTCTCGCGACGAACTGCTCGCACTGGGGTACAACGCAGGGGCGAGTTCGATGCTGGCCTTCGCGAACAACACCCGCCCCGGCAAACTGGCGCAGGCCTACCTGGACCGGTTGCGGACGAACTGGCCACTGGCCGAGGACGCGATCCGCACCGGATGAAGGTCTCGCCGTGTATCAGCCCACGGACTTGCGTCCCCAAGCCCCCGCAGCGATGCTCACGCCGACCGCGGCCAGACCCACCTGGATGAGCAGCTCGATCCAGTCGATGCCACGGGTGTCGCCGACACCCAACGCGTTCGCGACGACCGTGCCCAGCATCGCCGCGGCGATACCGATCAGGATCGTCAACCAGATCGGGATCCTCTGCTTGCCCGGGACGACCAGGCGACCCAGCGCACCGATGACCAGGCCGATGATCAAAGCGCTGATGATTCCCGAGACCGCCATGTGCTCTCCCGCTCACGTCTCGACGAGGATGCTCCCGTTGTGATCGTAGCCGCAGCCGACCAGGCCGTTCAGCTTGCCGGCTGGGATCCTGCATCTCCGAAGGGATCTGAAGGCCCTGCGGAGCAAGGAAAACCTTGTGATGAGTGGGTGGCGCGGCAGGCGACGCCCTTGGGAGTGGTGAACGCCCGCCGCGCCAGTCTCGGGTTACTCCTCGCCGAAGGCGAAGTCGTCGCCGCCGTCGTCCTCGAAGACCTCTTCCATGACCTCGCCGAGCACCATGCCACCGACGACACCGGCAGCACCAGCGGCGACCATGCCACCGATGCCGGGACCGCTGCGGTGGTGACCGCCGTGGTGGTCGTGGCCGTGGTGGCCGCCGTAGCCGGGCTGGCCGCCGAACGCGGGGTTGTAGCCGCCGTGACCACCACCGAACGCGGGGTTGGCGTGGCCGCGCTGGGCGACCTGCGCGAGCCAGCCGTTGATGGCCGAGGCCCAGTCGGTGCCCTGCGCTTCCTGGTGCGAGGCGCGGAAGTGACCGAACGCGTCGCCTCCGGAGGAGAACATGCCGCCGCGCTTGTCGGCTTCCAGGATCACGTACAGCTCGTGCGGGTTCGCCACGAACGTCAGCTCGACCTGGGAGACCGCGCCGGCGAACTGGGCAGGCGGGAAGAACTCGATCTCCTGGTAGAAACCGAGCTCCTGCGGCACACCGTGCAGGCGACCGGCCTCGACGTCCGCGCTGCGGAACGAGAAGCCGAGCTGCCCGAACGCGTTGAGCACCGCGTCCTGCGACGCCAGCGGGTGCACCAGGACAGGGTCGAGGTCGCCCTTGTCCGGGGCGCCGGCGATCACCAGTTCGGTGCGCACACCGACGGTCATGCCGGGCAGCTGGCCGCCGCCGACAGCAGTGATCGGGGTCTCCCACGGCATCGGCAGCTGGAACGGGATCGCGATGAGCTGGCCGGCCGGAACGCGCACTCCCTGCTGCACGATCATGCGGAAGAACTCCGACACACCGCCGTACTCGTGGTCGCCGTGCTCGACCTCGACGCGGGTGACAAGGGACAGCACGACCTGGCCGATCTCGGCGTCCGCGGTCCCGCCCTGGATGCGCACCTGGCCGGTGATCACCTGGCCGGGCGCGGCGTGCGGTGAGTCCAGCACGGTGTCGACGGACGGTCCGCCGACACCGAACGCGCTGAGCATCCGCTTGAACAAGTCTCCTCCTGAGGGGACTGGGTGTGAGTTAGTTCTGGCGCACCGCAACGCGCGGTGCGTCGGTCTCGTCGTCGAAGTCGCCGATCAGCTCTTCGAGCAGATCTTCCAGTGCCGCGATGCCGATGACGCGGTCGTTGTCGGACACGAGCGCGAGCTGCGCACGGTCCACCTTCATCGCGGTGACAGCAGTGGCAACAGGCATCGAACCGGACAACGTCAGCACAGGGCTCATGAGTTCCCGTGCCTCCGGGTCTTCGCCACGTGCGGTGGCACGCATGGCTTCCCGGATGTGCACCAGGCCGACGAACTCGCCACGAAGGTTCGTCACCGGGAACCGCGATCGTCCACATTGGAGACTCCGGTGCTCGATCGCACGCGCGGTCGTGTGCTCGGAAACCGTCGAGGTCTCCCCGATCGGCACCATGACCTCGCGCAGCGTCGTCTTCTGCACCTGCAGCATGCGGGTCAGCAGCCGTTGCTGGTTCTCCGGGATGAGCCCGTGCTCGGCAGACTGCCGCACCAGCAGGCGCAGGTCGTCCGGCCGGTGCGCCTGCGCCAGCTCGTCCTGCGGCTCGACTTTCAGCAGGCGCAGCAAGCCGTTCGTCGTCCGGTTGAGCCCGCTGAGTATCCAGCGGACCGAGTGCGCGAACGCGCGGAACGGCAGCGCCAGCAGCAGTGCCGACCGCTCCGGGTGCGAGATCGCCCACGACTTCGGCGCCATCTCGCCGACCACCATGTGCAGGAACACCACCAGCACCAGGCTGATCGTGAACGCGATGCCGTAGGCGACACCGTCCGGTAGTCCAACCGCCGTCAGCAGCGGGTCGAACAGGTCCGCGACGGCCGGTTTGGCCAGCGCGCCGAGACCGAGGGTGCACAGCGTGATGCCGAGCTGGGCGCCGGCGAGCATCAACGACAGCTCACGCACACCGGCCACGGCGGCTCGCGCCGCCCGTGAGGTTTCGGCCTCCTGCTCCAGGCGGTGACGCTTGGCCGCGATCAACGCGAACTCGGCCGCGACGAAGAAGGCGTTGAGCGCCAGGAGGATCAACGAAATGGTGAGGGACAGGCCGATGCTCATCGGGCCTCCTCCCGCACCCGCGCCGTCAGCACCACGGTGTCGGGCACGTTGCGCGACACGGCGGCGACCAGCAGCGTGATGTCACCGAACTCGACCTCGTCGCCGACCTCGGCGGTACGGCCGAGTTCCTGCAGCACCAGGCCCGACACCGTGTCGTAGGCGTCGTTTTCAGGCAACGCGATGCCGGTCGCGTCCTCGATCTCGTCGAGCCGCATGCGCCCAGGCACCTGCCACTTGGTGCCGTCGAGACGTTCGATCGCGTCCTCGATCAGGTCGTCCTCGTCGTGGATCTCGCCGACGAGTTCCTCGGCGAGATCCTCCAGCGAGATGATCCCGGCGAACCCGCCGAACTCGTCCAGCACGCACGCGAGCTGGCGGCGTTCGGTGCGCAGCCGTTCCAGCACAGCCGGCAGCGGCAGCGTCGCGGGCACCACGAGCGCGGTCGAGGCGATCTCGCCGATCTGCGTGACCGGCCGTTGTTCCGGCGTCAGAGTCAGCACCTCGGCCAAACCGACCACGCCGCGGATGTCGTCGAGGTCGTTGCCCACCACGGGAAAGCGCGAGTGGCCGGTGTCGAGCAGTTCCACGACACGCGAAGCCGGTTCGTCGAACCGCACCGAGTGCACGTTCACGCGTGGCGTCATCGCCTGCTCGGCGACCAACTCGCGGAAGTCCAGACCGCGGTCGAGCAATTGGGCCAGCTCCTGGTCCAGGTGTCCTTGTTCCCCGGCGTCGCCCACGATCTGCTTCAAGTCATCAGGCGTGGCGCCCTGCGGCAGCTCCTCCACCGGCTCGATCCCGATGGCGCGCAACAGCTTGTTGGCCGCAGCGTCGAACAGCCGGATGACCGGACCGGCGACCTTGAGGTAGACCAGGGTCGACGAGCTGAGCCACTTGGCGAGCGGTTCGGGCTTGGCGATCGCGAGATTCTTCGGCAGCAGCTCGCCGAGCACCATCTGCACGACCGTCGCGAAGATCAGCGCCACGGCCATCGCCAGCGGCACACCGAACGACTCGGGCAGCCCCAGTAGCTTCACGAGTCCGGTACCCAGCAACGGCTCCGCCACGTAACCGACGAGCAACGCGGTCACCGTGATGCCGAACTGCGCGCCAGAGAGCATGAACGACAGCTTCTGCGTCACGCGGTAGGCACGTTCGGCGGCTTTGTCACCGCCCTCGGCCATCTGCTGCAGCCGACCTCGGTCGACAGCCATGTACGCGAACTCCTGGGCCACGAAATAGCCGGTGGCGGCAGTCAGCGCCACGATCGCCAGGAGACCAGAAAGGATCAACACGCCGCACTCGCGACAGTGAGAACGTTCCGCCGGGTTCGCCCCGGCGCACTACTACAGCCGTCTACGTCGGCTTCTTCAGGCATGCTTCACAGTAGCACGTGGCACTGTACGGTTGGGGCAGCTGAGGAGGTGGATGTGACCGAGGTACTACTCAAGATCGGCGAGCTGGCGGCACGGGCAGGCGTCAGCATTCGCACGGTCGACTACTACACGACCCTGGGCCTGATCAGCCCGGCGCAGCGCACCGCCTCGAACTACCGTCTCTACTCCCCTGCCGACGTCGACCGGATCCACCTGGTTCAACGTCTGGAAGTCCACGGTGTTCCCCTGGAGGAGATCTCCACGGCGCTGAGCACCAGAGCCGCCGACGTCACGGCGATCCTGGACCGCATCGACACCGACCTGCAGACGCTCCAGACGGCCGCGGACGGCGCGGCACCCGAGATGCAGGGCCTGCTCGCCGTCATCGCGGGCAGGGTGCACTCGTTGATCACCATCGCGCTGCAGATCCCGCCGGACATCATGCTGCCGTAACGGCGACCTGCGCACCCGCACCGAAGTGATGGCTTTGTGCGCGACGGACAGCACCTCGAGTTGCCCTCAGGCGCCTCTGGTCGGGCTGTTCACCGCACGCTGGTCGTGATCAGGTTCTAAGGTGCGCTCGTGGCTACCGAGGGAAGCACGAAAGCCGTCGTCACGGCCATGCTCGCCAACCTGGGCATCGCGGTGACCAAGTTCGTCGCGTTCTTGCTCACCGCGTCGTCGTCGATGCTCGCCGAGGCGGTGCACTCGGTGGCCGACACGAGCAACCAGGCGTTGCTGCTGCTCGGCGGCAAACGCGCGAAGCGGGCAGCCACGCCGGAGCACCCGTTCGGATACGGGCGCGAGCGCTACGTCTACGGCTTCATCGTCTCCATCGTGCTGTTCACGCTCGGCGGCCTGTTCGCGCTCTACGAGGCTTGGCACAAGTGGGCCGACCCGCACCCGATCGACTCGTGGCACTGGGTTCCGATCGTGGTCCTGCTGGTGTCGATCGTCCTGGAGGGCATGGCGCTGCGCACCGCCATGATCGAGTCCAACCGCTCGCGTGGCACCCGCTCCTGGGCGCGGTTCATCCGCACGGCCAAGGCTCCGGAGCTGCCGGTGATCCTGCTCGAAGACCTCGGCGCGCTGTGCGGACTCGTCTTCGCCCTGATCGGCGTGACGCTGACCCTGGTCACCGGTGACGGCCGGTGGGACGCCGCCGGCACCGCGATGATCGGCCTGCTGCTCATCGTCATCGCCGTGGTGCTCGCGGTCGAGATGAAGTCCCTGCTCATCGGGGAGAGCGCCGGTCGTGAACACCAGGCAGCGATCGCCAAGGCGCTGCCCGGCGACGGCGTGGAATCGGTGATCCACCTGCGCACCCTGCACCTCGGACCCGAAGAGTTGCTGGTCGCTGCCAAGATCGCCATCAGCAGCTCCGCCACGGGTGCCGACATCGCGGCGGCCATCGACGCCGCCGAGCAGCGCGTGCGCACAGCGGTCCCGATCGCACGGGTCATCTACCTCGAACCGGACGTGTTCCAGACCGAGGCTCGCTGAACCCGCATCACCACGCGGTGGAGTAGCCCGCCCGATGCCCGCAGAACGCCCTTCAACACCAACGAGACAACCCCAAGAGCAGCAGCGCGTACCGGCATCCGGCGGAGGCTGGCGCGACCGCTGGAACAGTAGACTTCGACGGTGAGCTCGGCGACCTACCGTTTCGAACGGTTCGATCTCGACCCGGGCCTTGGTCGGCTCTGCCACGACGGGCAGCCGGTCCACATGGAGCCTCGGGCTCTTGCGCTGCTGTGCTACCTGGTAGCCCATCGCGCCCGTGTTGTGTCCAAAGAGGAATTGCTGGCCACCGTGTGGAGTGGCGAGGTTGTGTCTGACGCTGCTCTCGCGACTGGGTTGCGCACGGTCCGTCTGGCGATCGGTGACACCGGCAGCGAGCAGCGGTTGATCCGCACCGTCCACCGGCGCGGCTACCAGTTCGTGGCGCCGACCACGAGGACTTCCGCCGAACCCACCGCAGAAACCTCCTGGTCCCGTGACGTCATCCGGTTCTGCCGGACCGCGGACGGCACAAGGGTCGCCTGGGCCGCCACCGGCGAGGGCCCGCCTCTCGTCAGAACCGCCAACTGGTTGAGCCAGATGGATCTGGAACGCACCGTGCCGGAGTTCGCGCACTGGTTCGAGGGACTCACCCGCGGCCGGCAGCTGATCAGGTACGACGAGCGGGGATACGGCCTCTCCGACTGGTCAACGCGCTTCACCATGGACGAGTGGATCGAGGACCTCGACGCCGTGGCCGACGCGGCGGGACTCGACCGCTTTCCGCTGCTGGGTGTCTCCCAGGGCGGCCCGCTCGCGGTGGCGTACGCCGCGCGCCGGCCGGAACGAGTCAGCCGGTTGGTGCTGAACGCGGCCTACGCACGCGGTCGCATGGCCCAGGCACGCGATGCCGCCGAACGCGATGAGGCAGCTCTCGACCTCAAACTCACCCTGGCCGGGTGGTTCGCCCAGAACAGCAGCTTTCAGCGGTTCTACGCAGCCCAGTTCTTCGCCGGCGACACCCCGCAGAAGTGGGACGCGTTCACGAACTTCCAGCGACGCTCGGTCTCGCCGGCCAACGGGGCCCGGTTCCTGGAGGAACAAACCCGTCTCGACGTCGCGGACCTGGCCCGGCAGGTCCGCTGCCCGACGTTGATCGTGCATTCCCGCGACGACCCACGGGTTCCGCTCGCGCAGGCGACGGAGCTGGCCGAACTGATCCCCGACAGCCGGTTGGTCGTCCTCGACGGCCGCAACCACCTGCTGACCGCCGACGAACCCGCCTGGCCGCGATTCCTGGACGAGCTGCACGCCTTCCTGGCCGAGCAAGATCAGTAAACTGGGTCGATGGCGGCGGAACTGTTGCGCTTCGGCGACTACGAACTGGACATCGCCGGACACCAGCTGCGCCGTGCGGGCGAGCTGGTCCACGTGGAGCCGCGGGCCTTTGATCTCCTGTGTCATCTCGTAGCGCACCGGGATCGGGTGGTGCCGAAGAACGAGCTGCTCGACCTGGTGTGGGGCGACCGCTTCGTCAGCGAGGCAGCGCTCACCACGGCACTGCGGACCGTCCGCCTCGCCATCGGGGACACGGGTGAACAGCAGCAGTCCATCCGAACAGTGCACAGACGCGGCTATCAGTTCGTGGCTCCGGTTGCGATGACCCAGGTCCAGCCCGCGCCCGCGAGCACGGAACAGCGAGACAGCGCAGGGCGTCAGGTGATCCGCTACTGCCGGGCAGAAGACGGCACCCGGATCGCCTACGCCACCGTCGGAACGGGCCCACCGCTGCTCAAGGCGGCGAACTGGATGACCCACCTCGACCTGGAATGGACCACCCCGGTGTGGTCGCACTGGCTGTCAGGCCTCGCCCACGACCGGCAGTTGATCCGCTACGACGAGCGGGGATGCGGGCTGTCGGACTGGGACGTACCCAGCTTCACCTTCGACGACTGGGTCGACGACCTCGACACCGTGGTCGAAGCGGCGGGGCTCGACCGGTTCCCGCTGCTCGGCGTGTCACAGGGTGGTGCGGTGGCGATCGCCTACGCCGTACGCCGGCCTGAGCGGGTCAGCCGGTTGATCCTCGCCGGGGCGTATGCACGAGGGCGGCTGGTCCGGGCCCGCGACGACAACGAGCGCGAAGCAGCGGACATCGACCTCGAGGTCGCGAGGGTCGGGTGGCGTCACCAGGATCCTGGTTTCCTGCGGGTGTTCGCCTCCCAGTTCCTGCCTGACGGCACAACGCAGGACTGGGACGACTTCACCGCGTTCCAGCGGCAGACGACCTCACCGGCCAACGGAGTCCGGTTCCTCGAGGAGTTCGCCAACATCGACGTCTCCCCGATCGCCCATCGGGTGCAGTGCCCGACCCTGATCCTGCACTCCCGCGACGACGCGCGCGTCCCGACCTCGCAAGCGAGCGAGCTCGCCGCCCTCATCCCCAACAGCCAGCTCGTCATTCTCGACAGCAGCAACCATCTGCTCACCGCGTCCGAACCGGCGTGGCCGGAGTTCCTGTCCCACATCGACGCGTTCGTCGCCGAGTGACTGCGGACATCAGGATCCGGAGGATCATGGCCCAGGTCTCGCGGTGCCGGCATCGGCTCTCGCCGCGATCCGCCACGGCAGGCCGATCACCTTGGCTGCCCGCATGTAGAAGGCACGGGGTAGCCGCGGTGAGGATGGACCGTACCGAGCAATGGCCTGACCGAGAGCTCGGGCCTGAAGAGCTGCGGACGACATCCCTTGCGCGTGCAGAGGATTGAAGCTGCAGATTGCGTCGCCGAGCACGACGAACCCCGGCGGTGTCCGCTTCAGCTGCTCCACGTGGCGACGCTGGCTGGTGGCCATCCGGTAGGTCATGACCGGCGTCACCGCCTCGGCCTGTGCCAGAGCGTCGGCGATCAGCGGCACCGGCAGGGACCGGGCGAAGTCCTCGTAGGCGGCCGGATCATCCGGGGGCCCGTCGCCGTGGAGGGAAGCGAGGGTGATGATCCACTGGTCTCCCTCCACCGGGACCATCATCCCGACACGGTGACCGAGGACGGGATCGTCGACGGTGACGACAAGCGCGCCGGTGAAGTCGTCCGGCCGCCGCGGCACCACGCATGTTCCGCACGCCACGTCGATGTGCACTTCAGACACTCGAGGCGCCGGGAACCCCAGGTGGGCCAGCTGGTCGAGGAAACGGGTGTGGCGACCGGAACAGGCGACCACCAGATCCGCCCTGTGCCGCGCACCGTCGACGTCGACACCGACCACCCGGCCGTTCTCGAGCAGCAAGCCGTCCACCGCTGTCTCGTCGCTGATGATCACGTTGGGCCGTTGGCGCGACAACAGTCCACGGATCGTGCACTCCAGCAAAGGCTGGCTCATGGACGAGGAGAGGAAGCCGGGATCGGCCGGCACCCTGACCGCGCCACCTGCCGCCAACTCGTCGGCGAGTCCAGGAAACCAGCTGTCCAGCAGCCGTTGACCTGAGGCCAGCAGCACGTGGGCGTGACGTCCCTGCGGGACGCTCGGGCGCGCGACCGCCTCCTGGGGCAAGCGGTCCCGTTCCAGGACCAGTACCTGGTCGACGTGGTCGCTCAGGACGCGAGCAGTCGAGAGGCCGCCCAGTCCCGCGCCGATGACGATCGCGCTGGTGCCCATGGTGGCCGCCTAGCGAGCAGGTACAGGTTCGTGCACGCCCACTCCCGCGGAGTCGGCGTACAGCGCATCGATCTCGATCGCGTACTTCTCCGCGATGGGCTTGCGCCGCAGCTTCGAGGTCAGCGTGAGCTCGTCCCCGCCCGGTTCCCAGAAGGTCGGCAGAACCCGGAACCGCTTGACCTGTTCTGAGCGCGACAGCCTGGTGTTGCCTCCGGCGATACCCGCACCGATCCGGCCGATCACGTCCGCGTCGGCGACCAGCGCCGCGGCGGAAGTGTCCTGGAGCCCTCGCTGGGCGGCGTAGGCGGCCGCGGTCTCGGCGTCCAGCACGATCAGCGCGGTGTTGTACGGCCTCCGGTCACCGATCGCGGCGATGCCGCCGATCAAGGGACAGGCGGCCTTCATGACGTTCTCGATGTGCGCGGGCGACATGTTCTTGCCGGCGGCGCTGATGATGAGTTCCTTCTTGCGGTCGACGATGGAGAGGTAGCCGTCGCCGTCCATGGTCATCACGTCACCGGTGTGCAACCAGCCGTCGCCGTCGATCGCCTCTGCGGTCTTCCCCGGTTCCTTGCGGTATCCCTTCATCACCAGCGGTCCGCGGACCAGGAACTCCCCGTCTTCGGAGATCCTGCCCTCCATCCCGGGCAACAGCCTGCCCACGGTGCCCAGCCGGTGCTCGGCCGGCGACACCACGCTGGCCACACAGCTCAGTTCGGACATGCCCCACAGCTCCGAGATCGGAACACCGAGCCCGCCGAAGAAGGCCAGCACCTCCTTCGGGATCGGCGCCGCACCTGAGACCGTCCACCTCACCTGGTCCAGCCCGACCTTGGCGCGCAGCCCGGACAACACCAGCTCGTCCGCCTTGACGTACGCCGCCTGCTCGGCCTCGGACAGCTCCACTCCGGACAGTTCAGCTTCGGCCTTGCGCGCCGCGATTCCCAGCGCCCACTCGAGCCCCTGTCGCCTGGCCTGGTCCTGCTCGGCCGCCACACCAGCCTCGATGGCCGCTTTGAGCTTCTCCCACACCCTGGGCACGGCGCCCCAGATCGTCGGACGGCAGTCGTGCAACGCGGCGGCGATCTGCCGTGCATCGGGCACCACGGTGATCTGGCTACCGAGCACCTCGTGGAGGTAGAGGCAGAACACCCGGTCCGCGATGTGCGCGGAGGGCAGGAACGAAGTGATCCGGTCGCCGAACTCCACGGGCAGCACGTCGGTCAACGCGTCCACCTCGTACAGCAGGCTTGCGTGCGTCATCTCGACGCCCTTGGGCTCGCCCGTCGTGCCCGAGGTGTAGATCAGGGTCGCCACGTCGTCCGGCTCGACCGCCTGCCACGCCGCGCCGAAGTCGAATTCCGGTTCGCCGAGACCGACCAGCTCTCCGACGGTGATGGTGCCGGTGAGCGCGCCGTCAACGCACACCACGTGCTGCACCGGCACCCCGCAACTTTGGACGAGGCCGACGTACTGCTCCTCGCACAGCACCACCTTCGCGCCGGCGTTGGCCAGGACGTGAGCGAGCTGCTCGGCGGACGACGTGTTGTACACCGAGAACGACGTCGCCCCGAGATGCTGTGCGCCGACCTCCAGCGGGTAGAACTCCAACCGGTTGGCCATCATCAGCGCCACGGTGTCTCCGCGGCGTACGCCGAGCGCGCTCAATCCAGCGGCCACCGCACGGACCTCGTCCGCATACTCCTGCCACGTCAGCGTTTGTGTGCCTCCGACTGTCCGCAGAGCCACCGCGTCGGGATCCACGGCCGCAGTCCGCTGGAACGCCTCGCAGATCGTGCTCGCCTGTTCGGAACCACGTCCGAGACTTGTGTGGCCAGCGGGCGCACCGGTGCCCGTGTTGATGCTCAATTCCAACCCTCCCGGTCAGCACCCGGTCCGCGCTGGACCGGGACCGTTCAATCCTCGAGCTGACCGTGGGGCGGACGCTTGGTCGAACTCTGAGCAATCCATGAGGGAAGGTTGAGACTGGTAGGCACTAGTTGGTCAGCAGCACCACGACCAGCAGCGCCACGAGTGTCAGCCACGATGCGGGATGCCCCAGGTTGAGCGTCCATCGCGAGCCGACGCGCTGGTGCACGAGCAACGCCGGATCAGTGCGGTTGACGTACACAAGACCGCCCAGGTGCCAGTGCTGGTCGTCATCCCGTTGCACGACACCGGTGTCCTCGCTGTCGTCGCGATTGAGCCGATGCCCGGCGTCACCCGCACGCACCAGCCAGATGAGTGCTACGGCGAACGCCGCGGCGGGCAATGCGATGGTCAGCACGGTCCAGGCGGTGCCCGGTGTGACGAGACGCCACAACAGCAGAGCCTTCACCGCCAACGCCGCGATGACCGCAGTGGCGACCAAGGCGACGATCCGCACCATTCCTGTCAGGTAGGCGCGGTAGGCCCGCGCCGAGCTTTCCGGCCTGGCCGCGTCCAGCTCAGGACGTGCCCGAGGGATGGTGACCACTGCGAAGACGGCGAGCACGAGTACAACAACCTGGTTCGTCACTGGCCACGCTGCGTTCCAGAACGTCGATCCCGTTCGCTGTACCGGATCGGCGACAAGTCCGAGCACGACGGTGCCTGCCACGAACGCCACTGCAGGCACCAGGTAAGGCCACGGCAACCGCACCAGGTCGGTGCGCAAGCTCGTGTCGGTGGTCACGCCTTGCCGGCCTGTCGGCCACGATCGTTTCGCCCGTGCGACGAAACCCGCCGCGGCCCAGTGTGCGAGCAGGCATGCGACGACGAGCACCGGCAGGAGTCCGGTGACTCCTGCGAGCGCGGCGGCAGTGGCGGCGACACCGAACACCACGACGACCATCCGGTATGCCACGCGGATCGAGCGCAGTTCGCCTGCTCGCTCACGTGGAACTCTTATGCCGAACGGCAGCGTGGGCCTCGCTGTCGCAGGCAGCAGCAGGAAGCCCGCCGTGACCAGGACCAACCAGCCGACCTGCGTGATCATGAGCGTTCCCCCTCGAACCCGTCCAGCACGTCCTGACTGCGTCCCAGCACGTCGTCACGGGTAAGGCCGTGCGTCGTCGCCTCGGCAAGCAGTGTGCGCAGCCGGGCCTGCCACGCGTCGGCGAAGCCCGCGTCCGGCGGCCCGGAGGTGTGGTCGCGGCGCACGACCGCGCCGCTCTTGCGGTTGATCCGGATCACGCCCTCCTGGCGCAGCAGGTCGTAGGCCTTGCTCACGGTGTGGAAATTGATGCCGAGATCGACGCCCAGCTGCCGGGTGGACGGCAACGGGTCGCCTGCGCGCAGGCTCCCGGTCGCGACGGCTTCCAGCACTCGGTCGCGGATCTGCTGGTAGATCGGCGTGTCGCTGTCGAGGTCGATCGTCAGTAGCACGATCTCAAGTCTATCTGTTATACAAGTAATAGAACAGAGGCCCACCGGGGAGGGGCAGTCATGGCTGAGACAACGATCTGCGACGGCAAGCTGGTCATCGAGTTCACCGCGTGGGAACGGATGTTCACGTGGCGCAAGCGCGTGAAAGTGCCGCTCGGCGCGATTCGCGAAGTTCGGCGGGAGCGGCACCCGTTCCTCACGCTGCACGGCGCGCGCATCGCGGGAGCGGAAGTGGCAGGGGTGTTCAAGTCGGGTATCTGGCTGGGCCGGAGCGGGCGTCAGCTCGTTGCCGTCCGGAATGGACGATCTGCGGTCTGGATCCGCACCGAGGGGCGAGGCGAGTTCCTGGTGAGCGCGCCGGAGGACGTCATCGCGGCATTGGAGGTGGCGCGGGCATGAACCGTCCGGTGTGGACGTTCCTCGCGATCGCGTTCACGATCCCGTGGCTGTTGTGGCTGCTACGGCTCGGCACGGGAGTCGACGTCATCGCGGCGGGAGGGATGCTGGGAGTCGGCGTCGCAACGCTTGTCACGGTGCGACGGTTCGACCTGCACGACACCGGTCTCACCCGGCAACCGGTGCGACGGTTGGCCGGTCAAAGCGCCGCCGCGGTCGCCGCGATTCTCGGCTTGGCGGCGCTGGCCGTGGCGATCGGCGGTGCGACCGGCGTGCACCGGCTCGACCTGGCGGGATTCTCCGGGTTGCACCAGGTCTACGGCGCCGGTGCGACAGCGGAAGTACTTGTAGCGGCACTGGTCCAGAGCGGCCTGCTGTTCCTGCTGGTGCTACCGCTCGCGTTCTGCGAGGAGTGGGGCTGGCGAGGTTTCCTCCTGCCGCGACTGATGCGGTTCGGCAGGTGGACTGCGTTCGGCCTGAGCGGGATCATCTGGGCCACGTGGCACCTGCCCGGCTACATCGGGTCACCGGCCTGGACGACGTTCATCCCGTTCACCGTGTTCACCGTGCTGCTCGGCACCTTGCTCGGGTTGCTGCGGATGCACACCAAGTCGGTGTGGGCGTGTGCGGTCGCCCACGCCGCGAACAACACCCTGGTGATCGGCTTCGTGAACACGGCCTTCACCGACGCCGCCGAGCTCGCGCGGCCTGATCCGTGGTCGATGGGACTCAGCGGTTGGCCGGGGTGGGTCGTGATGGTGGTCTTGATCGCGGCGCTCGCCACAGTTACGACCCGAAAGCAGGTCAGCGCGTAAGGCGCGTGGGGGTGGCCAAGCAGCTCGCACGGCCACCCTCACACGCGCACCGGCGTCAGCGCTTGGAGATGTACTGCTTCGTTTCGCAGTGCTGGTCGCTGCCGTCGGAGTGCACGCGGCAAACCTGCACCTTGACGCCCCTGATCGTGGACGACTCGTTCATCCCGACCCGCCAGGTCGTGCCCTGCTGGTGCCCGCACACCCGCGGGCTGGAGTACTGCCGGTCGGGGTAGGCGGGCAAATCGGCGATGATCTTCGCCTGGGCGCAGAACCCGTTCGCACTGGTGTCGATGACCGCGATGTCCCAGTTCATCGTGTACTGGCCGTAGTCACCCCACCAGAAGTCACCGGCGAGCCCCGTGCCCAGCGCGTTGTGCGGTCCGACCTCGATCTTCGTCGCCGCCTGGGCGGCAGCGACCGGGAGCAGAGCGAGCGCGGCCGTCGTGCTGAGCACGGCGGCGACCCGCACCGCTCCACGCAGGTGTTGCTTCATCTGAACTCCCCGTTCTGTCGGCTTTGTCCGGACGCGGCCGAGAGTGCCAACCGTGCCTGACAAACCGCTGACAGCGAGTCCTCGGGTAGGCCCCGACGGTGGTGTCGGGTGATGCCGGTGAGTGCCGTTTCCGCACCTCAAGTCCATGAAGCCGAGGTGCAGCCTGTCTGTCGTTCCGCGCCACCTGGTGTCGGCGCAGGTCAGGGATCTCGGGCCCGTATTGGGCTCGCAATCGGGGGTTCTGCAGGACGTGACGCGGGCAGTCACGGCGACTATCGCGACGGTTGTCGGCTTCACGTTTCTCTTCGGCTTCGTCAACAAGACCCTCGCGCCGCCTGGTGCGGGTGGCCCCATTGATCGCGCCAGCGGTCGACTTGTCGATCCTCCGGCTTCTTCTGGCGACGAAGTACCTCGCCTTGCACGGCGCTTCCACGGAGGATCTTCAACCTCTGCGCAGGTTCACGTTGTTCGTCAGCGCGGTGTCGCTCGCTCTCAACGTGGCCGAGCCCTTGTTGAGCGCTGAGTACGGCAAGGGGCGTTGGACGCGGCTGGTCCAGTGTTGTTGATCGGTTGGACGGAGGCCGGAGTTGGTCACCGACCGCAAAGACTTCCACCTCGGCTGACTGGCGGCGGCCTCAGGTAAACCGATCGGTTTCCAATCCGTCGAAATCGGGTTAGCCTCGCAGTGTGACCACCGAGGCGAAGCCGAGCTCCCGCGAGCGGCTGCTGGAAGCAGCGGCCACGTTGACCTACCGAGACGGTGTCGGCATCGGTGTCGATGCGCTGTGCAAGGCGGCGGGGGTATCGAAGAAGTCCCTGTACCAGCTGTTCGGCAGCAAGGACGAACTGCTGGCGGCGAGCCTCAAGGAGGGCGCGGCCGCCTTCGTGGCGAGCCTGCTGCCCCCGGCGGACGACGGCCGTTCACCCCGTGAGCGGATCCTGCACGTCTTCGAGCAGGTGGAAGTGCAGGCGGGCGTGCCAGGGTTCCGCGGCTGCCGCTACCTGGCCGTGCAGATCGAGCTCAAGGACCGGCGCCACCCCGCGAGCCGGGTGGCCCGTCGGATCAAGCGGAACCTGCTGAGTTACTTCCGCGCCGAGGCCGAACAGGGTGGGGCGGACGATCCCGATCTGCTGGCGCGGCAGCTCATCGTCGTCTTCGACGGTGTCAACGCTCGGGCGGGGATCGGAGTCGACAACCTGAAGGGGCTGATCGCCCCCACCGTGGCAACCCTGCTCGATGCGGCGGACATGCGCTGACACAGACGGCCGGTCAGGAGGCCGGGCGATTCGCCGGAGGGCGCCAGCCGCCGATGACCTCCTTGGTCGGCTTGTGGGGGAAACGGCGCTGGGCGTATTCCTGGGCGTGGGAGCCCGGCATGACGTACAGGGTCTCCTTCTTATCCTGGAGCGGTCGCAGCACGGTGTTCATGAAGGCCTTGCGGTCCTCCAGGTACGGACCCAGGACGTCCTCGCCGGCGGGGCAGACGGCCAGGCAGTAGCCCGACTTGTAGCCGGGTGGAGAGCTCAGGCTCTGCCACATGGAGGCGCTTTCGGAGTCGGTGACCCGGGAGCGGTAGTCGGCGGCGTCCTCGCTGTCGGCCACGGTCTGCGCCCAGTCGGTGAACCCGCTCATGAACTCGCGATAGTTGTGCGTGGTGCAGGCCAGGCCGTCGAACTCCCCGTCCTTGCTGATGGCGCCGACCGGGCAGGCGGCGACGCACAACTTGCAGTCGATGCAGGGGTTGTAGTCCAGCGCTTGCCCGTGCTCGCTCACCTCGGCGTCGACCAGAACGGTGACCAGCAGCACGAAGCTGCCGAACTTCGGGTGGATGACGTTGCGGTGCAAGCCCATCACCCCGAGCCCGGCGGCCACGGCGACGGTCTTGTGCGCCACCACCCAGATCCGGTCCGTGCCGAAGCGGTCCATCTCCTGAGGGAACCCGACCGACGGGTTGATCGCGTGATGGCCGGCGTCCTGCAGCGCCTGGGTGACGCTGCGGGCGGCGTGGTTGGCCTGCTCGTCGGTCTGGTGGAACTCCTGGTTGGCCACGCTGCGGGCCGGCGAGCGGCAGTTGTCGCGGTTCATCCGGAACGCCATCGCGATCAAGCTGCGGGTGCCGGGCAACGCGGCGAGCACGTACTCGCGCTCACCAACCAAATCGGGGTGGTCCAGGCTGACCGCGGCAACGTCATCCGCACCGGCGGCCAAGCAAAGCTCGCGCAGCCAGCCTGCGTCGATCACCGCTGGCGGGTTCACGTCGTCTCCGGCCCGGCGCCGGGCGAGCACGGCCCGGACCGACGGGTGCGTCGCAAGCTTCGCCGGAAGCTTCGGATCCGCCGACTCCCCGTCGGCTTGCGCGGCAGTCATCCGGCCTCCCCAAGTCCATTGTCCGCCGACCGGGCCCAGTTGGACACCGATCGGTTTCCTCTTGCGCAACTCACGCTAACACCTCTGCTTGCCAATGGAAACCGATCTGTTTACTCTGCGGGAAGCCGATCGGTTTCCAGTGCGCCACACACAGGAGCAGGCGAGATGCCCAACCAGACGCCCCGTCCCACGATCCACGTTCCCGGGACCACCAGCCACACCATCGCCGCACGGGACGGACATCGCGAGGGAACGCTGCGCTACCTCAAGGCGGGCACCGGCGCTCCCCTCGTGCTGCTGCACACCGTGCGAACTCAGGCCGAACACTTCCGCAACCTCATCCCCCTGGTCTCGGACCGGTACACCGTCTACGCCCTCGACCTCCCGGGCATGGGCTACTCCGAAATCGTGCCCGGCGCGTCTTACGAGGAACCGGCGATGCGTGCGGGCGTCGAACGGCTCCTCACCGCACTCGACCTCGAGGACGTGACGTTGCTGGGCGAGTCCATGGGGGCGGTGCTCGCCCTGACCACCGCGGCCGACCTGCCGGATCGGGCCCGGCGCGTCATCGCGGTGAACACCTACGACTTCCGCGGCGGAATCGCCCGGTCCAGCCTCCTCGCCCGCGTGGTGGTCGCCGGTGTCCTCGCTCCGGGAGTGGGCCCGGTCGTCGCCGGGGTGGAGCCCAAGGCCGCCCTCCGCCGGATCTTGAGGGGCGGGCTGGGTGACAGGACCGCCCTGCAAACGGACTATCTGGACGAACTCCTCCAGGTGGGCAGCCGCCCCGGCTATCCAGCCGTGGCCCGGGGCGTCTACCAGAACCTGCCCAGCCTCATCGCGGCCCGCGCGCGCTACCCCGAAATCAAGGCCCCCATCCACCTCGTCTACGGCGAGAAGGACTGGTCGCGGCCATCGGACCGGGTCGCCAACAAGGACCTGCTGCCCGATGCCGAGTACATGCTGGTGCCGGGAGCGGGCCACTTCATCGCCCTGGAACGGCCCGACGTACTGGCCGGCCTGCTGAAGGCGGCGGCGTGATGACCGGCCGGACTCGCGTTGTCACGCATCAGGTTCGCCGGCTCGACTCGGCATCGCCGTCCCCGCCGACCTGGCGCAGTGATCGACGGTGATGTCACCGGCGTGCCTTGGCTGCGGAGCTAACGGGTGTCTCGGGCTCGCAAACCTTGATCCACAGCGAAGAAACGGAGAATGAAGATGTGTCCGGAAAATGTAGAGAACGCCGCCAGAGACTCGAACCCGGACCCGCTGATCAAGAGTCAGCGGTCGTGATCAGCCGAGCGCCACCACAACGCGGTTCCCGCAGCTCCTGCCGCTCCGACCAGCGCCACCAAGGCGAATCCGAGCGCGCCGGGCGACGGCTGGCCTGGCCCGGCAAGACCGCTGAACAACGCCGGCACCGACCAGGGGAAGTACTGACCGTAGCCGAGTGCGGCGATGATCTGGGCGCAGAAGACGGCGGCGATCAGGACGCCCACGCCCGGTAGATAGCCGCGTCCAGCGCTGGCCGCGAACGCCACGGGCGTGGTCAGCAGCACCGTCATGACCGCGACCGCGCCGATCTGCAGCAGTCCGGTGAGGACAGTGCCGGTCGACCAGCCCGGCAGGCCGAGTGCCGTACCGATCACCAACCCCAGCACCAGCAGTTGCACGGACAGCACCAGGCACCAGAGTGCGACCACGGCGAACTTCGCCGTGACGATGGCGACGCGCGAGGTCGGAAGCGCCAGGAGGTCCTTGGCGGTGCGCTGGCTGAACTCACGGCCGAAAACCCAGATCTCGACGAGGCCGAACACGATCATGCCGCCGACCGCGGTGGTCTGGGCGAGGAACGACAGGTAGGTCGGCCAGTCCGCCTCGCCGCCCACCAGCGCCGCCTTGGTGCCGATGAGACCGAGCGAACGGGCGCGGCCCTGGTCCTGCAGGATGAACATGAACAGGCCACCGACCAGGCTGACGACGGTGAACGCGAGAACGGTCACCCACGGCACGCGCGAGCGCCGGGCCTTGAGGAACTCGGTCATCAGCGCGTCGATCATGCGCCCACCACCCTGAGGAAGAACGTCTCCAGGTCGTCCTCCTCGACGACCAGACGATAGGGCGGGCAGCCGGCCGCGACGAGAACGGTTACCACGTGCTCGGGTTCGGCGACCGCGCGGAAGTCGGTCAGCAGGATCTGGTCGCCATCGGTCCGAATCGCGTGGAATCCCGCGGCGGACAAGGCCTTCGAGGCGGCCGCGTGGTCGCGAACGGACACGCTCAGCCGCTGCCGGACGTGCTCGGCGAGATGGTTCGAGGCGATCTCGCGGACGAGCCGCCCCTGGTCGATGACGCCGACCCGAGTGGCGAGCCGAGCGACCTCGGTGAGGATGTGACTCGACAGCACCACGGTGACGCCCTGCAGGCTCAGCTCGACCAGCAGGCTGCGGATCTCGGCAACTCCTGCGGGGTCCAGTCCGTTCGCGGGCTCGTCGAGGATCAGCAGATCCGGTTGGTGCAGCAGGGCTTTGGCGAGGCCGAGTCGCTGGGCGTTGCCCAGCGACAGCGTGCCCGCACGGTTGCGCGCATAGCGAGTGAGTCGCAGGCGGGTGATCACGTCGTCCACCTGGCGATGCCCTCGCAACCCGCGCAGCCGGGCGGCGACCATCAGGTTCTCGACAACCGTTAGCTCCGGGTACGCCGCAGGTGTCTCCACCAGATAGCCGACCCGCGACCACATCGCGTGGGCGCCAGGTCGCACTGCGGCGCCCAGCACCGTCACGCTGCCGCTGGTCGGTCGCACCATCCCCAGCAGCATCCGGATCGTTGTCGTCTTGCCTGCGCCGTTCAGGCCGAGCAGCGCGTAGATCTCACCGGCGGAGATCTCCAGGGACAGATCGTCCACGGCGGTGACATCACCGTAGCTCTTGGTCAGTCCTTTCGCGACGATCACCGGTTCGGTCACGCGGTGACCTTGACGCAGTGCACGGCGCGTTCGATTTCCGACACGGGCAACGGCCGACAGGCTGGTTCCAGGTAGCGTTCGGCGTACTCCTGCGGCCCCAGCTGCTCACGCTCAGCCCATCCGAACTGCGCAAGGAACTCCTCGACCTCTTCGGGAAGCAAGCCGAACTTCCACATGCGCCGCTTGAGCACGAACTCGTGGTAGGCGGCCTCGCCGCCGAACATCTCGGTCCCGTCGAGGAAGTCCTTGCGCACGAACGTGAACACGAGCTCGCTGCCGACCGGTGCCTCGGCGAGGAAGTCGAAGGTCGCGTGCACCGCGTTCTCGGTCAGGTACTGGGTCACCGCCTCCCAGACGAAGAACACCGGCTGGTCGTTGCGATATCCGTTCCGTGCCAGCGCATCCGCGATCCGCTCGTTCTCGAAGTCCATCGGTACCAGAGTCAGACCCGGTGGAACCTCACCCAGAACCGCACACAGGCGATCCCGCTTCTGGTCCACATTGGAAGGCAGGTCGACCTCGTACACCCGATGGCTCACCAGTCCGCAACCACGTGTGTCGAACCCGGCACCGAGCACGACCACCGTGCGCGCGTCCGTCATGGCCAGGCGCTCGTCGATGTAACGCTTGCGGCACAACATGCTCGCCCACAGGCCGGGAATCTTCTTCTCCGTCGCGGTGAACAGCAGGTTGCGCATCGGACGCCAGCGAGCGGCCGCCACGGTCAGCCGTCCGGCGGTGGGAAGGATACGTGCGGCGAAGGCGTCGTGCACAAGCGGGTGCTCGTCGAACTGGTCGACGGCAGCGATGACCATCGGACCAATGGCCGTGCCGGTGACAGCGGTGTCCACTCTCAGCTCCCTGAAGTAGGCCTCGTACCACACGCCGACCAGGCTTCCCGGCACACCGATCGGTGAGTCTACAACCACGCCGCCGACTTTCCGCGCCGCACTCACGCGCTCATCATGACCTGATGGACGTGAACGAGGTTCTCCTGCCAGGCGTCGGCCTGCGGTACGAGTTCACCAACGCCGACGGCGACCACATCGCCATCGTCGCCAGAAGGGAGGGCACCTTCGAGGTCAGCCGCTACACCGCCGAGGACCCGGACGAGGCGCAACCGCTGTTCCGTCTCACGGCGGACGAGGCGGACACGGTGGCCGAGATCCTCGGCGCGCCGCGCATCGCCGAACGCTTCGCCGACCTCACCAAGGAAGTACCAGGACTCAGCGCAGGACAGGTCGCTGTGCCCGCAGCTTCCAGCCACGCAGGCAAACCGCTCGGCCACACACGAGCCCGCACCCGCACCGGCGCCTCCATCGTCGCCATCGTTCGCGGCGACAACGTGATCGCCTCCCCGACACCGGACGAGGTGCTGCAGCCACGCGACGTCCTCGTCGTCATCGGCACCCACGACGGCATCAACGGCGTACGGCAGATCATCGAGAGCTGACGATGCACACCTCTTTCGCGCTGCTCCTCGAACTCGGCGTCATCCTCGTCGGGTTGAGCGTGCTGGGTGCGGCAGCGAGGCGGTGGTCGTTCTCCCCCATCCCGCTCTACCTGCTCACCGGCCTCGCGCTGGGCGACGGCGGTATCGCGCCGGTGCCGGCCGCGGGCGAGTTCCTCGAGATCGGCGCCTCCATCGGCGTGGTGCTGCTCCTGCTCACGCTGGGCCTGGAGTTCAACACCGCCGAACTCACCCACAGCCTGCGCCGCCACGTGCCTTCCGCAGTGCTCGACCTCGTCCTCAACGCGGCACCGGGCGCCGTCGCGGGCTGGTTGCTCGGCCTGAGCTGGCCAGGAGTCCTCGCGCTCGCCGGAGCCACCTGGATCTCCTCCTCGGGCATCATTTCGCGCCTGCTCAGCGACCTGCGCCGGCTCGGCAACCGCGAAACACCTGCCGTGCTCGCAATCCTGGTCATGGAGGACTTCGCCATGGCCATCTACCTGCCGGTGCTCGTCGTGCTCGCCTCCGGCGGCACCTGGTGGCAGGCGCTCATCGGCGTGCTCATCGCGATCGGCAGCGTCCTGGCCGCGTTCACCGCGTCCCACCGCTGGGGCCACCACGTCAACCGCTGGCTCGCCCACCCGGACGACGAACAGCTCATGCTCCGCGTCCTCGGCACCACCCTCGTCGTGGCCGCCCTCGCGGAGCTGGTGTCCGTTTCGGCCGCAGTCGGCGCGTTCCTCGTCGGGCTCACTCTCACGGGCGACACCGCCGAACGAGCCCGCGCCGTACTCGCCCCGCTGCGCGATCTGTTCGCCGCCGCGTTCTTCCTCGCCATCGGCTTCGCCGTCAGCCCGGCGTCACTAGTCCCCGCGCTTCCCGCCGCGCTCGCGCTGGCCGTCACGGGCATCCTCACGAAGGTCGCCACCGGCTGGTACGCGGCACGCCGCGACGGCATCGCCGCACGGGGCCGGCTCCGCGCCGGAACCGCGCTCATCGGCCGCGGCGAGTTCTCCATCGTGATCATGAGCCTCGCGGGTGCCGCTAGTCCGAGCCTCGGCCCCGTGGTCACCGCCTACGTGCTGCTGCTCGCCACCATCGGACCACTGCTGACCCGCTGGTCCGCCGAGTGGCTTCGACCACGGCCACCCACCCCGCGGCCTTGAACCGTCGATAAGGTTGCCCTGGGCGGATTTTTGCGGCATCTTTATGGATGGAGCGCCGGGAAGCCTGGTCGGCCCGCTCGTCACAACACGGTGACGGCGGCTCACGACTTCGAGGTGCCATGTACCGGCTCCGATCACTCTCCCCGCCTTCCCCACAGCGCAGCACGACGGGACATCCGCCGGAACGCTGATTCGCGCGTTCGTTCGGACGATCAGACGATCAGGTGGCTCGGATCCCGAGCCGCTCTCTTTCTGTTGCCCTGCAAGGCATCTATGTGCTGGATCACCTGGGGTGAGGTGTGTTGTGTTCGTGGTTCCCCGCATGATTCCGATGATCGAAAGTCCGCAGGTCGCCGTGGCGTTGGCTGCGCGCTGGGGGCGTACGCGAAGCCTGGTGCTGGTCTCGATGGTGGGACTACCGGTCGTGCTCGTGCTGGTCTGTCTCATGTACGTGCTGCAGACATCAGCATCTTGGTGGTCGGTGATTCCCGTTCTCGTGGCAGGATTGTCCGCGTTCGCACTCGTCTCGTGGCTGCGCCGCGACGGCCTCACCGATCCCGCGTCGTGGTTCCCGGCGACCGTGCTGATGACCGGTAGCCAGCTCGTGTTCGGCGTGATCCCCGGATTCGGTGTGGCGGTGCGGTCGACGACCGGAACCACGCTGGTGGTCAAGGCCTTGCTCGCCGCCGGTGTGCTGGGGGCGGGCTCGGCCTGGTCGATCACGCTGCGCGCGTGCCGGTTGCTGAGCAGGTCGCCGATCGCCGAGCTGGGCGCGACTTCCTTCCGGCTGGTGTTCCGCGGTGAGTCGTCGCGAGTGGTGATCGGTGCCGACCGGGTCGACTGGACCTTGCGTCGCTCCGGCGGCAGGCTCGACGCGGGCGTGTCGTTCCGGCACCTTCACGACGTGACGGTCGCCGCGGGCAAAGGATCCGCTCTGGTGCTGCACACGTCGGCCGGCCGTTGGACTGTTCCCGTTTCCGAAGCAGACGCGGTGCGCGAGGTGCTGCGACTGCGCAGAGCCCGATGGGAACAACGCGTGGAAGCAGCGATCGAGCAGGAGCGCGAGCGCTATCACGAACTGCTGCTACTGCTCGGAGCCACGCGAGCCACGGCGTCGACCGCCGACGAATCCGTCTCGGTGACGGTGAACTCCGACGGCATCGCCACGAACATCGAGCTCACAGATGGAATCCGTGGCAGGAGCCCGCAGCTTCTCTCCGCCGACCTCATGGTGTGCCTCGACCAGGCACGGACAGCGGTCCGCAGCCAGGTCGAACAACTGATGATCGATCAGTACGTCACGGCTCGCAAGCCGCGTGATCTCGAGGAGCTGGCCCAGGTCGCAGCCTGACAACGATCACGCTGGTGATCAGGTCGTGGTTTGCATCCGACAAGCTTTTACGGCATCTTTGCGCGCGGTGCGCCGGGAAGTCTGGTCGGCACGGCCTGTCCACTGGGGGCAGACCGTTCGGTGAGGACGGGTTTCTCAAAAATGGCGCTGGTACTCGCGTTCGGCCTGGTTCTGCTGATCAGCGTGTCGTTGTCCGGCCTCGCCGCCCGCACAATCCTGTCCACCGCGCTGATGTTCCTCGTCGCGGGCGCCCTGATCGGGCAGGGCGGCCTCGGCCTGGTCGACATCCCCTCCAACGGCGCGTTCGTCACCGGACTCGCGGACCTCGCGCTGTTCACGGTGCTCTTCACCGATGGACAGCGCGCAGGTCTGCCGGACCTCAAGGAAGGTTGGCGGCTCTCCGGCAGGGCACTCGGACTGGCGATGCCGCTGACCATGGTCGGCATCGCGGTACCCACCCACTTCCTCACCGGCCTGGACTGGACGACGTCGTTCCTGATCGGCGCCATCCTCTCCCCCACCGACCCGGTCTTCGCCTCCGCGATCGTCGGACGTACCGACGTACCACTGCGGTTGCGGCGGCTGCTCAACGTCGAATCAGGACTCAACGACGGTCTCGCCCTGCCGTTCGTGCTCATCTTCCTGGCCACGGCAGCGAACAGGGACACCGACTTCGGCACCATCGCCGTCGAGCTCGTGCTCGGTCTCGCCGTCGGCATCGCGATCCCGGCGGTCATCGCCTTGGCGTGGCGGTTGAAGGTGCTCACGGCGGAACCGCGGCTGCAGGCGCTCGGCCCGCTGGCGATCGCGGTGATCCTCTACGCGACCTGTCACCTCACCCACGCCAACCCGTACCTGGCCGCATTCGCCGCCGGCTCCACACTGGCCACTTTGGACCGCGTCTCGGCCGAGAACTTCGAGCACTTCGGCGATCTGCTGTCCGAAACGACGAAATTCGCAGCGTTGCTCGTCTTCGGCGCACTCATCACCCCCGAGCGGATCTCCCACCTGACCGTCGGCGACTGGGTGGTGGCGATCATCGCCATCCTCCTGGTGCGCCCGGCCACGATGATGCTGTCGCTGATCCGAACCCCGCTGCCGGCACGGGAACGCTCGGTCGCGGCGTGGTTCGGTCCCAAGGGGTTCGCTTCGGTGGTCTACGGGCTGCTCGCCCTGCAGGCGGGGATACCGCAGGGCGAGCACGTCTTCGACCTCGTCGCCATCACGATCGCCCTGTCGATCGTCCTGCACTCCTCCACTGACGTTCCGGTGGCGAAGGCGCTGCGGGTGGAACCACCCGACAACCTGCCCACGGGCAGGCCCGAAGTCGAGCAGCGCCGGGAGCAGTGATGATCGAGTTCTCTCCCGTGCTGGTGTTCGCTGTTTTGTTCCTGGTCGCGCTGGCGCTGATCCCGTACCGGTACTGGTACGTGAAGTTGCCCGCGGTGCTCGGCTGGGTGCTGGTCTGGTTCGACGGTGAGTTCACCGGCCATTGGACCGACTCCCTCGGTCTCGCGGTCACCGGGCTGAGCCTGCTCTGGTTGCTGATGACCGCCAAGCGCCGCGAAGACCAGGACAGACCTCGCAATTGAATCCGTTCAGCTCAGATCCCCGTACCGAGGCCGTGCTGAGGCCACGATGGTCACGAGCCCGCCGCTCGTTGTCGCTGTCGTCCATGTTGTTTCCGGGTCTGATCGTCGCGGCCTGTGCGACGCTGCTCGGCATCGGCGCGGCAGGAGCCGACGGCATCGCTTGGTGGGCAATGGTTCCGCTGCTGGGCGCGGCTGTTCCAGCCGTTGTGCTCGTCTGGTGGCTCCGCGGTCGTGGTGCGCTGGATCCGGCAGCGTGGCTGCACGCCGCATTCCTCGCCGCCGGGGCTCAGCTGCTGCTCGGCGCGATTCCCTCGTACGGCATCTCGGTGAGCTCCACTCCGGCGGCTATCGGGATCTTCGTTCTGTGCTGGGTGTTCGCGGCTGCGTCCTGTCTCCAGGCGCATCGCGCGCGACGGGCGCTGCTGGAACCGATGGTCCCTGAGCTCGGGTCCACCCAGCTGCGGCTCGCGATAGCGGTGCGGTTCGCGCTCACAGCGCACGATCTGGTGTCCGCGCACATCGACCTGGATGCCGAAGAGGTGAGCTGGTCGGCTCGCCGGCCACGTGCTCGTGGCGCCGGCATGACTGTCCACCTGGGACGGATAACGCAGGTCTCCGTGGTGGGACTGCCACCTGTACCAGCCCTGCAGCCGTGGCTGATGATGCCCGGCGGCCCGGTGTTGTACGCACAGCCCGGTCCCGCGGTGGTGCTGACGACCACGAGCAGCGAGTGGATGCTGCCCGTGCACGACGCCGTCCTGCTCGCCGAGCTCGTCAACCGGCGCAGAGAGTTGTGGGCACAGCGGAACCGATAGCCGGTTCCGCGTGTCCGTTCGGGTCGCTCACGGGGCGAGGATGGCGTCGATCTGTTGTTCCACCATCGGGGACATCGACCTCATGTACGTCGCGGTCACGTGGTTGTCGTCGAGGTAGACGTGCACGTTGCCGATGATGGGAGGACAGTGCTCGTCGTCGCAGTAGTAGTCGCTGAAGTCCAGGAACGACACGTTGGACGGCAGATCACCGAAGCTGGCCCACGGCGGATCCGCCGCCAGCAGCTCCGCGCGCAGCGGGTTGCATTGCGGCGCACCGGCTCCGTGGGCATCCGCGCACGCGGCCGGCGAGTAGTCGTAGCGCGGATTGTCCCGCACGGCCAGCACCTTGATGCCTTCGTCTGCCAGCTTCCGCCACACCTCGACGAAACCGGCCGGCGTGTCCTCGGTGAGGCCGAGGCGTACGTTGTGACTGCCGTTGGCCAGCACGAAGTCCGGGCGCAGGGCGCGGATCTCCGCGGCCGCGTCCGCGTTCCACTGAATGCAGCCGCGGTCCCCCGGCCACCTGTCAGAACCGGTGGAGAACGGGCAGCCACCCTTGAGCATCGAGATGATCTGCCAGTTGCGTTGCCGCGCAATCGGCTCGAGCGCGGCGAGGTACTGCTGCATGTGAGAGTCGCCGACCACGACCACCCGGCTCTCCGCCGCTCCGGTCACCGGGCTGGTGCACACTCCGAGGTCCTTGTTGCGAGCCGACGCCTTGCACGTCGTTCCCTCGATGCCAGGCGCGAAGTCGCGAGGAAGGGAAACGAGCGGCGGCACCGGTGCCACGTGCTCAGGACCCCAGTACTCGAAGCCCGGTGTACGGGCCAGGGCACCTGGATGATCAGGATTGAGGACGTTGGCCGCGTAGGAAGCCGCTTTTTGCATGCTCACCGCCTGCCAGTACCCTGACACGACCAGCACCGGGACGAGCAGCAGAACCGCGAGTCTGTAGGCCCCCCAACGGTTGCCCACACCGATGCTCGACCTCCTCACCGGATTCTCGATCAAGTGGTAGGTCGCGACCGACAACAGCACCGAGATACCGATGATCACGACGCCGCCGCGCAGACCGATCTCGACGCGGTCGCGAATGATGAGGTAGAACACCAGCACTGGCCAATGCCACAGGTACAACGCGTAGCTGAGGTCGCCGATGTACTTGAGCGGACGTGATCCCAGCCAGCGATCAGCCCCGGCCGAACTGCCGGTGCTGCCCGCCACGATGACCGCGGCGCCGCACAACGTCGGCCACAACGCCGCGTAGCCGGGAAACACGCTACCGACCTGCAGCACCAGTCCGCACGCGACGAGTCCGGCAACGCCGAGCCATCCGAGAGCGATCCGCGCCCGGTGCGGCAGCACGACGAGGTCGATGACCAACGCGAGCAACCCGCCCAACGCGAACTCCCACACCCTGGTCAGCGAGTGGAAATAGGCCAACGGCTGGTCGGCGCCGGTCAACCACACCGAGTACACCAGCGACGCGGAGAACAACACCAGCAGGCAGCCCGACAACCACCGCCGTACCGATCCTCCCCGGCGGCGCGCGACGAACGCGACGGCAGCCACGAGCAACGGCCAGGCGAGGTAGAACTGCCCCTGGATGGACAACGACCAGTAGTGCTGCACGGCACTGGCCTCGTTGTGCCGGCTGAAGTAGTCGGCGGCGTCGGAGACCAGCTGCCAGTTCTCGAGGTACAGCGCCGCGGCGACGACCTCCCGGATGGTCTGGAACCAGCGGTTCTCCGGCAGCGCGACGACGCTCACGATCATGATCGCGACGAGAACCGCGAGCGCTGCGGGGAAGAGTCGTTTGATCATCCGGCCCCACAGCGGCCCGAACTCGATGCCGCGACCGGACACCGCCCGCACCAGCTGGCCTGTGACCAGGAACCCGGAGATCAGGAAGAAGACGTCGACACCACCGGACACCCGGCCGAGCCAGACGTGATAGGTGATCACGAGAACGACGGCGAGAGCCCGAAGACCCTGCACCTCGGGCCGGTAGCGGCCGGACGCACTGCTCGGTGCAGTCGCCCCTGGAGCGGGCGTGGCGAACACGCCGGCGGACGCAGCAGGCAAGATCAACTCCGGGCACTGGATCGGTCAGATCGCCGACCAGGCTTCCCGGCACCCCATGCCGCACCTCAGGGGTACGACAACGTCGCGGACAGTACCTGGTTTCCCGCAGTGCGTGTCAAACCCGCTCGAGCACTTTCAGCTGACGTTCAGCCGGGACCACGTCACGGCGACGACGTGCGAGCCGGACTTCCACCAGGAGCCAGAGGGTGACCAGGCCGAACACGACACTGAGCACGCCCTGCCACCACGTGGGCCGTTTGATCAGGCTGACCACGTGACAGAACGTCAGCGTCCCGTAGATCAGCGCCAATGCGCCGTACCGTCGCACCGCCCCCATCGCCGTGCCCTCTCGTGAACCACTACACCTTCATCCACATCGGACAGCAGCCGGCTGGCGTTACACAGCCGTTATCCGAGCTGGCGGGCCTCAGGCCAGCACGAAGTAGCGCAGCCACAAGTACGGCGCCGCGAGCAGGATCGACAGCCCGGCCACGATGATTCCGTAACGGGTGAACTGCCAGAAGCTGATCGGCGTGCCGTTGCGAGCCGCAAGGCCGAGCACCACGACGTTGGCGCTGGCACCCACCGCGGTGGCGTTGCCGCCGAGGTCCGCCCCCAGCGCCAGCGACCACCACAACGACTCGGACTGCGGCGTCGAGCCCTGCGCCGCGACGAGCTCACCGACGATCGGTGACATCGTCGCGACATACGGAATGTTGTCCACGATCGCAGACAGCACCGCCGAGATGACCAACAGCGCCATCACAGCCAACAGCGGCTCACCTTCGACGGCTCCGGCGAGCGTCTTGGACACCTCGCCGATGACGCCGGTCTTCACCAGGGCGCCGACCATCACGAACAGCCCCATGAAGAAGACCAGGGTCTCCCACTCGACGTCGGCGATGGCGTCCTCGGTGGTGACCTTGGAGATCAGCACGAGCAGTCCCGCGCCCAGCAACGCGACCACGGACGGCTCGACGTGAAGGGTGCTGTGCAGCACGAAACCGACGAGCACCAACGCCAGCACGGTCATGCTCTGCCAGAGCAGCCTCTTGTCGCGAATGGCGTCCCGTTCGGACAGGGCCATCACTTCGGCCACGCGGTCGGCGTCGTAGTGGAACGCATCGCGGAACAGCCACCGGCACACCACGACGAAGACGGCCATCATCACGACCACGAACGGCGCGAGGTGGACCAGGAAGTCGTTGAAGGACAGGCCGGCTCGGCTGGCGATGATGATGTTCGGCGGGTCACCGATGAGCGTGGCAGCGCCGCCGATGTTGGACGCGAGCACCTCGGCGATCAGGAACGGGATCGGGTTGAGCCCGAGGCGGTCGCACACCAGGAACGTCACCGGCGCGATCAGCAGCACGGTCGTCACGTTGTCCAGTGCCGCCGACGCGACGGCGGTGATGACGACGAACATCGCCAGCACGGCAAAGGGCTTTCCCTTGGCACGCTTGGCCGCTGCGATGGCGAGGTACTCGAACAGCCCGGTCTGTTTGATCACTCCAACGATGATCATCATGCCGAGCAGGAGAAAGACTACGTTCCAGTCCACGCCCGCGTCGAGCGAGTGGAACGCGGTCTCGCCGTTGGTCAGTCCTAAAGCGAGCATCAGCGCCGCACCGCCCAGCGCGGCAGCGACGCGGTGCACACGTTCGGTGGCGATCAGCACGTACGCGCCGACGAAGACTGCGACGGACAGGATCTGACTGATGCTCATGACGCCTGCCGGATCGGGGAAAGGACGATCTCCGACAGGTACCGCACAACGAGCAGCCGGAGCTCTTGCAGGTGATCCAGCGTCATTGCGAACGCTCGCAGGTCATGCGGTGTGTGCCGCACCATGCGAGGCACCTCCTGGTCTCGGACGACAGCTCTGCCACATCGCCGACCAGGCTTCCCGGCACACCGCGGAAAGCCTAACCCGTGATCACCCCATCGCGCTGCCCGACCCGCTCCCACAACCAGCCGAACCGATCGATCCGCCACAGCTGCGCCACGACCAGCAACGTCGTACCGAACACCGTGGGCCACACCTCCAGCCGGACCAGCCCCCACGCCATCAGGCCGAAACCAGCGAGTCCGAGCACCACCAGAATCCGCAGCACGACGAGGTGGTTCGGCGGCACCAGCGACTTGTCACCCACCCACGCGTGCTCACCGTAGATCCCACGCGCGGCCCATCCCGCTGGCTCGACCGGCGGGAACGCCGACGGGTTCACGAACAGCCGCACGACCACGGCCGCGATCGGGAGCAGGCACCACCAGCCGATCCAGGTACGGCTCCAGATGGCGACCAGCATCAGCGGAATCGCGGCGAACCGCGTCCAGACACTCCAAGGATTCGCGTGGCGCCTCCAGGCCTCCTCGTCCATGCGGAACGTCTTGGCCACTGCTTCCTTCATACCCATCGTGGTTCCTCCCCAGCGTCAACGGCGTGTTCCAGTGCGTCGACCGCCTGGTCGACGCCGTTCTCCGCGCGAATGTCCGCGCCCAACTGCTCGGCCCGCTCACACATGGCGGTATCACCGATCGCCCGGCTGATCGCCTCCGCGAGCCGGTCAGCGGTGAGTTGCGGCTGCCGCACCGGTGGCGCCCCGACACCGACGGCGTGCATGCGGTCCGCCCAATGCGGCTGGTCGGCGACGAACGGGCACACCACCTGCGGCCGCCCCGCCGCCAGCGCCGCAGCCGTGGTGCCACCGCCTCCGTGGTGCACGACCGCACGCACGCGTGGGAACAACCAGTCGTGCGGAGCCTGGTCGATCACCAGCACGTCGTCCGAGTCGATCCCGGTGATCCCGCCCCAACCTGTGGCCACGACCGCGCGTACGCCGGCCTTCCGCACCGCCTGCGCCACCACCCCGGCGGTGTGCTGCGCCTTGCGGCCGGCCATGCTGCCGAATCCCACGTAGACCGGCTCCGGCCCGTCGTCGAGAAACCGCACCAGTTCGCCCGGCGGTGTCCACGAGGCGGTCGCGGGCAGGTACCAGAATCCGGTGGTGCGCACGAAATTCGGCCAGTCCGGATCAACGGGTGTGACCAGGCTGCTGAACGCCTGCAGCACCAACTGTTCTCGCAGAAGGTCATGAACTCCACGACGAGGGGGCAACTCGAGGTCCTGGATCCGCCACCTCGCCGCGACGCCGCGGAATGAACGCAAGGTCGCCGACACCACCAGGTAGGTCGCCCGGTTGAGCTGCCGCGGCAACTTCGGCAGCGGAACCATCGAACAGGGGAACCGGTTCGTCGGGACCCAGCCCGGCTGGAAGGTGGCGAGCACGGCGGGCACGCCGAGCAGCTCCGCCGCGTGCTGCGCAGGCAGGCTTGGCGTGTGCACCACGACGTCAGCGCGCGATTCTCGTGCCGCCGCGCCGACATCGCGCAGCACGTCCGCCATCAACGGTTTGATTCGGCGCGCAGTGCGCACTGCGGTGATCTTGCCGCTGATCCCCCGATAGCCGCCGTCGATCGCCTCCTTGACGACGGGATCGTCCATCAGCCGGTTCGGTCCCTCGTCGAGAGGCGCGAACTCCACGCCGTGCTCCGCGGCCGCGCCCGCGAACGACTCCGGCGCAGCGAGCACCGCCTCGTGCCCGCGCCCTCGTAGCGCCACCGCCAGCGCCAGGAACGGTTGCACGTCCCCGCGAGTGCCATGAGTGACCAGCAACGCCCTCATCACTCATCCACCGCACTGAACGCCTTGAGCCAACGGTCGTCGGTGAACAACCCTCCGGTGAGCATCTCCAGGCCGGCACGCGCACCACGTACGGCTGTCGTCGTCTCAGCCGGGTCTCCGTCCAACAACCGTCCGACCTGGTCGCCGAGCACCAAGGGCGCCAGCAACCACGACACATAGGTAACTGCACGCGCCCGCCCGTCCGAGGTCGGCCGCACCCAGCCCTCCGCCTCGCCCTGAGCCAGCCACTGCTCGGTGCGGTCCACGATCTCGGCGAACAACGTCGTGGCCGCGTCCGTGCCGTCCAGCAACGCACGCGCCAGATAACGCCGGAGCGGGGTCGCCGCTCGCAGCATCTCCCCCAGCGCGCTGATGTCGGCGTCGCCGCCGGCTCGGATGGCCTCGAGCACATGCTCGTCGCACGCCTGACGCAGACCTTCCTTGGAACCGAAGTGGTGCAACACCAACGCGGCCGACACACCCGCGTCAGCGGCGACTGCCCGCACCGAGGCCCCCGCGATGCCGTCGGTCCCGAAGCGGGCCAGTGCGGCGTCCCGGATGCGGGCTCGCGCCGTGAGATCAGAGGCTGAACGCATGTTCAGAGTATTGAACATGCGTTCAGCCCGGTCAAGCCCCCTCAGGCCAGCACGAAGTAACGCAGCCAGAGGTACGGCGCTGCGAGCAGCACGGAAAGTCCCGCGACGACTGCCCCATAGCGGGTGAACTGCCAGAAACTGATCGGCGTGCCGTTGCGCGCGGCGAGCCCGAGTACGACGACGTTGGCGCTCGCCCCGACAGCCGTGGCGTTGCCGCCGAGGTCCGCACCGAGCGCGAGCGACCACCACATCGACTCGGCCTGATGCGTTCCCCCTTGCGCTGCAACGAGATCGGCGACGATCGGTGACATCGTGGCAACGTAGGGGATGTTGTCCACAATGGCCGACAACAACGCGGAGACGACCAGCAGAACCATCACCGCCAACAGCGGCTCACCGCCGACCGAGTCCGCCAGCGCCTGGGACACCTGCCCGATCACACCGGTCTTCACCAGGGCGCCGACCATCACGAACAGCCCCATGAAGAAGACCAGGGTCTCCCACTCGACGTCCGCGATCGCCTCCTCGGTGGTGACCTTGGAGATCAGCACCAGTAGGCCGGCCCCGAGCAGCGCGACCACAGCCGGCTCCACGTGCAGCGCGCTGTGCAGGACGAAGCCCGCGAGGACCAGAGCGAGCACCACAAGGCTCTGCACCAGCAACGTCCGGTCCTTGATGGCCTCGCGTTCCTCGAGCGCCATGACCTCGGCGACGCGTTCCTCGTTGTACTGGAAGGAGTCACGGAACAGCCAGCGGCAGACCGCGACGAACACCACCATCAGCACGATGATGAACGGTGCGAGGTGGATCAGGAAGTCGTTGAACGACAAGCCTGAACGACTGGCGATGATGATGTTCGGCGGGTCACCGATGAGCGTCGCCGTGCCGCCGATGTTCGAGGCGAGCACTTCGGCGATCAGGAACGGGATCGGGTTGAGCCCGAGGCGGTCGCACACCAGGAACGTCACCGGCGCGATCAGCAGCACGGTCGTGACGTTGTCCAGAGCCGCCGACGCCACCGCGGTGATCACCACGAACATCGCCAGCACCGCGAACGGCTTTCCCCTGGCACGCTTGGCCGCCGCGATCGCCAGGTACTCGAACAACCCGGTCTGCTTGATCACTCCAACGATGATCATCATGCCGAGAAGCAGGAACACCACGTTCCAGTCGATGCCCGCGTCGAGCGAGTGGAACGCGGTCTCCCCGTTGGTCAGTCCGAGTGCCAGCATCAGCGCCGCGCCACCCAACGCCGCTGCGACGCGGTGCACGCGTTCGGTGGCGATAAGGATGTACGCGCCGACGAAGACCACTACGGACAGGACCTGGGATGCGGTCACGCTTGTTCTCCGGCCGCGGCGAGGATGATGTCGAGCAGGTGCGAGGTGGTGACCACGCCGTGAATCGTGTCGTCGTCGCTGACCAGCAGCAGCGGTGAGTGCAGGCGCGCCATCATCGCGGCGCACTCGATCAGCGTCGCGTCACCGGCCACCCGCGGCAGCTCGTAGCGCTTCTCCTTGGGCGGCAGGAGTTCCTTGACGGTTCGCCCCTTGAGTTTGGTGACGCACGCTTCCGCGCCACCGCGTTCGTCGTACACCCGAGCCAGTGACGGATCCTCCTGCACGTAGCCCGGAACGATGAACCGCAACACCTGGGAGCCGGGCAGCACGGTCACCGGCTTGTGGTCCGCGTCGACCACCACGACGCCCGGCCGCCTTTGCTCGGCGATCAGCCTGGCGGCGGTCAACGCGTCATCGGTCAGCTGCACCAGCGGATATTCCTCGGCGAGATCACGAGCTAGCACGACGAACCCCTTCGAACGAACCTGATGTAACCACCGTCACACTCGGCGCTAACATGATGTTCCAACTATCGATCCATCAGGGCAGGAGCGCAGCCCATGTCCGGTCTTGTAGTCGCAGTGTTGCTGATCGTGGGCTTTCTGGCCGTCGCCCTGGCCGTGCGGGCGATCGGACGGCACTGACCCCGGCTGGGTCGTCGTCACCCGGCGACGTCCAGGGCCACCAGGCGATCGTCAGGTCGCAGACGGCCGAGCGCTTTGTCATCCCGCCAGAACCGCGTGCCGTCGCGGATCACGGCGAGCACCAACGGATCGCATTCGGCCAACGCCAGGCCGACCTCTGGGCGACGCACCCGCCGCTGCGCGATCACCAACTCACCGTCCAGCTGCAGCTCCTGGCCGCAACGGCGAGTTCTGCGCACCGACAGACCGAGAGATCTCCCGACGAGCTGCTCCGTCACGAGCACCTGATCGGCTCCCACGCACAGAGCGAGTTCCCGCCAGCGGCCTTCCCGGACGGAGGTCGTGATCTTCACGCTGCTGTTGAGGCGCCGGACGGCAGCGGTGATCCGCAGCGCGGACATGTCGTCGGACACCGTCACGATCACCTGCGCGGCTCGGCACACGCCCGCGGAACGCAGGGTCTCGGCCTCCGCACCCCCGCCGAGCACCGCGCTCGCGCCACACCGGGCCGCTAGCACGACACGCGCCGGGTCGGAGTCGACGACGACCAGCTCAGAGAAGGCCTGACCTGCGCGAAGCACCCCGGCCGCGGTGTGTCCGGTGTCGCCGTAGCCGATCAGTACGACGTGCGAGGTCATGCGAACTCCCGATCTCCAGCGACAGCTCCGCCCTGTCGCCGACCAGGCTTCCCGGCACACCGCGCACGAGCCTAGCGTCCTTTCGTCAAAGCTCGAACCGGTGGCCGAGCCCTGGTTCGGTGATGAGGTGCCGCGGCCGTGACGGGTCGTCCTCGAGCTTGCGCCGCAACTGGGCCAGGTAGACCCGCAGGTACTGGAGTTCGCCGACGCGGTCTGGTCCCCACACTTCGCGCAGCAGCCGGTGATGGGACACGAGCCGGCCGGAGTTGCGGACCAGGACTTCGAGGACCGCCCACTCGTTCGGGGTGAGGTGGACCTCGACGCCTTTCCGGTACACGCGCTTGGCCCCGAGGTCGACGGTGAAGGCCTCGGCGATGACGACCGGATCCCGGGCCACTTCAGCGTTTGCCCTACGCACGAATGCACGCAGACGTGCCAGCAACTCTTCCAAGTCGAAGGGTTTGGTGACGTAGTCGTCGGCGCCCGCGTCGAGTGCGCTCACCTTGTACGTCGGCTCTGGACGTTCGGACAGCACGATCACGGGCACCGGAGTGCGTTCGCGAAGGTCAGCGATCAACTCGACGGGATCGGTGTCCGGCATTGCGGGATCGAGGACCACGACGTCCGGCTTACCGCTCGAGGCAATGTCCAATGCGGTCTCGCCGTCCTCAGCCACGAGCACGTCGTGCCCGCAGCCGATGAGAGCGTCTCGCAGTTCATGAACAGCTTGCGGTTCGTGGTCGACAACCAGGACCGTGACCATGCCGGGTACTCCTCGATGACAGCGCGCCGAATGCTTCGCTGTACAGCGCCGTGGTGAGCGACACACCGTAGCCGATCATGAACTGCGCGACGCGTCACCTTCCGGGTCACTTACGATCCACGTCCGACGTTGATCTCCGCCGCCTCCGGCAATGGCACCGTGCCAAACTCGCCGCGTGCTGGAAGCGCGTCTTGATCTCGGCAATGACGAGATCGTGCTCCGCGCAGTCAGGGAGTGGATCAGCAAGACACTCGAAGTGTTGCCGCCGGATCTGCTCGACGACGTCCTGCTCGTGGCGAACGAGCTGGTGAGCAACATGATCGACCACGCGGAAGGCCCTCGATCGCTGTCACTCCGGCTGCGTGACGGCCAGCTGCGCGTCGAGGCGACCGACGGCAGCCCACGCGCCACACCGATTGTCGGACGATCGCGGCTGAGCGAGTCGCGCGGTCGCGGCCTCATCATCGTCAACGCGTGCAGCACCTCTTGGGGCGTCGACTTGGCGCATGACCACAAAACCGTCTGGGCCGAAGTGCCCCTCGGCACCTGAGCACGGTCACACATCACCCGACACGGGTGAAGACCACGGCGATCTACACCGATTGGGTGAAATGGATGGCGAGTTCGGACCCCAGCACTACCAACGGTACGACTACCGCACGAACAATCTCGGCCATGCAAACCAGGACAGCGGTACTCGGCTCAGCGGCCTTCCTCGTCGTCGCGCCCGGAACGGTGGCCGGCCTCGTTCCCTGGTTGCTGACCGGCTGGCGGGTCGATCCGCCCATCCAGTTCTGGCTTCCGTTCCAGGTGCTGGGCGTCCTGATCCTGGCCATCGCGGCCGTTGTGCTCGTGTCGGCGTTCATCCGCTTCGCGGTGGAGGGGTTCGGCACCCCGGCACCCATCGCTCCACCGGACCGGTTGGTCGTCGGTGGCCTGTACCGGTACGTGCGCAACCCGATGTACCTCGCGGTGTTGTCCGCGATCGTCGGCCAAACGCTCCTTTTTGGACAGATAGTCCTCCTCGTGTACGCGGTGGTCATCGCCGCGGGGTTCGTGGCGATGGTGCACTGGCACGAGGAGCCCGCACTGCGCCGCAGCTTCGGAGACGAGTACGCGACCTACCGGAAGTCAGTGCCCGGCTGGTGGCCGCGTCTTCGTCCGTGGCAGGCCACCTGACCCGGAGCGGCCGACAGCCAGACGCTGTGCCGCACAAGCGTTTTCACCCACCCTCCGGCCCTTTCGCCGGAGGATCGCACGATCTATCCTGATGGCAGGTGTGCCGGGAAGCCTGGTCGGCGTGATGCAGTTTCCCGTGCGAAAGGTCTGCCATGCGCACCAGAAGAGCCCTCGTCATCGGCGGGGGCACCGCCGCCCTGGCGAGCGCCTACCGTTTGCTGAGAAGTGATTGGGAAGTCGTTCTGCCGGGCGCAGGTACCGCAGCGCCCGTCTGGGAACCTCCCGAGGTGCTGACCGGTGCCGGCACAGATGCCGCACGGCGACTCGGCCTGTTGTCAGCGCTCACCGAACGGCAGCAGCCGCGGTGCCACCTCGTCCATGTGAGCACGGCGGGCGTGCCGCTCGCGATCAGTCCCCCACCCGCTCAGCGCCGCCTGGTTTTGTGTCCGAACGATGTCGCGGAGGCACTGAGGAACGAGGTCGGTGACGACCTGACGCCTCAGGCTGCCGCGGTATCCGCCGTCACCCAGGACGCCTGCGGTGCGACGGTGCGCTACTCGAACGGCGAGAACGAGTGGTTCGATCTCGTCGTTGATACCAACAGGCCCGACAAATGCGTGGCTCCTACGTGGTCGGTGATGTCCGGCCGGATCCAGGTCGAGTCCGCCTGCGCGGTGGCGATGAACGACACCGACAGATCTGTTCGGCTCCACCCGTTGAACGAGGGGGACTCGGTGGTGTCGTTCACCTGGCGGCACAGCGGAGACACACCGTGGCCACACGCCTTCACCGGACTCGGGTGGATCGTGCCCGACCTTCTGTCGCATGTAGACAGTAGCGAGTCCCTCCACCGCCGGGACATCACACCAGCCAGGCCTGACCGATGGGCGCACGGACCGATCGCGGTTCTCGGTGGTGACATCTGGAACGTCGGCCAGACGACCTCGCTCGAACTCGTCGCGGCCGAGCTCCTGGGCGACGCACTGGACATCTTCACCGACACGAGCGACGCACTGCGCTGGTGGGAACGGACCCTGCGACCGGCCGTACGACGAGCGCAGGCCCGTGACCTGGCCGAACAGGAGATGATGTGGGACTTGCCGACCACGAGAAGCGCGAGCTCGAAGCGATCGCGCAGCACCTCGAAGAGGACGACCCCAACTTCGCCACGAAGCTGAGCAAGCCACCGTGGCTCGCGTGGTTGTCCGGCACCACGCTGTTCGTGCTGGGACTGCTGGCGACCTACACGGTTGGTCTTGTCGGCTTGGCCGCCGGGGTCAGTTTGTCGTCGTGGCCGCTGATCGCGGTGTCCGTCGCGATCGTCGCCATCTACCCCGTGAAAGTCGTCATCGCCTTGACCCGCAAACAGAAATAGCGCACAGAAGAGGTGCCCGCGCCCTCGGGGCGTGGGCACCTCTTCTGCTTCGGCTCAGCTTTGGCCGACGGGGGCGAAGTCCCGTGACGCCGCGAAGTCCGGCCGAGGCTTGGCGGCGGCGAACGGCTCGGTCAGCACGTTCTCAACGCTGTTGAACACCAAGAAGATGTTCGAGCGAGCGAACGGCGTGATGTTGCTGCCGGACCCGTGCATGCTGTTGCAGTCGAACATGAGCGCCGATCCCGCCGCACCGGTGAACTGCTCGATGCCGTGCTCGGCGGCGAGCGCCGTGAGATGCGTCCGGCTCGGCACTCCGATCTCCTGCTCCTTGAGCGACTCCTTGTAGTGCTCGTCCGGAGTCTCCCCCACGCACGGCACGAAGGTCCGGTGCGCTCCCGGCATCAACATGAGACCGCCGTTGTACGGGTGGTTGTCGGTCAGTGCGATCGAGATGCTGACCGCCCGCATGAGCGGCATGCCGTCCTCGGCGTGCCACGTCTCGAAGTCCGAGTGCCAGTAGAAGCCGGTGCCGGTGAAGCTGGGCATGAAGTTGACCCGGCTCTGGTGCACGTACACGTCCGAGCCGAGGATCTGCCTGGCCCGGCCGGCGACCCTGTCGTCCGCGGCCAGTGCCGCGATCATCTCGTTGGTCCGGTGCACGTCGAAGATCGAGCGCACGTCGTTGGACTTCTTCTCGATGATCGTCCGCTCGTCGGCCCGCACGGCGTCGTCCGCACGCATCTGGGCGAGCTCCTGCCGGTACGCCAGCACCTCGTCCGGGCTCAGCAGGCCGTCGACGGTCAGGAAACCCTTCTCGTCATAGGATTCCAGGGTCGCGGGGTCGATCGGACCGTCGACAGCGCCCTGCCACACGACCGGGTCGGTTCGCGGCAGCAAGCCGGTCTCCGTCGCGGTGCGCGTGGGATACCGGTCCTCGGTCCTGGTCGCAGTCATGCGGTTGCTTCCTCCTCCACTACGAGCGGATACACACCGTTCTCGTCGTGTACCTCGCGTCCGGTCACCGGCGGGTTGAACACGCAGATCGCGCGGATGTCCGTGTGAGGCCGGACCTGGTGCCTTTCGTTGCCGTTCAACAGGTAGAGCGTGCCGGGGCGGAGTTGGTAGGTCTCGCCCGTCTCCTTGTCGGTGAGCTCGCCCTCCCCTGCCACGCACAGCACGGCCTCGACGTGGTTGGCGTACCAGAAGTCGTTGCTGGTGCCTGCCTTCAGCACGGTCTCGTGGAGTGAGAAACCGACCCGATCGCCGGCGAGGATGATGCGCTTGCTGCGCCAGTTCGGGGTGACGACATCGCGCTCGGTGCCGTCGAGTTCGTCCAGTGTGCGAACGATCATGCTTTCCTCTCAGACGGCCGTGCAGACGAGGACGGCGTCGGCGAACCGGGTGAGCCCGTCCTCCAGGTCCTCGTCCGTGATGGTCAACGGCGGCATCAGCTTCACCACCTCGCCGGAGGGACCAGAGGTCTCGACGAGCAACCGCCGCTCGAACGCAGCAGCCGCCACCTGGCCTGCCACAGCGGGGTCCGCGAACGCCAGACCACGAGCCAGGCCTCGCCCACGCGGCAGGACACCGGGAACGTTTCCGGCAATCGACTCCAGCACAGCCTCGATCTGTTCACCCTTGGCGAGCGTGCTCTTCTCCAACCGGTCGTCCGCCCAGTACGTGTCGAGCGCGGCGGCAGCGGTCACGAACGACGCGTTGTTGCCGCGGAAGGTTCCGTTGTGCTCACCGGGCTCCCATACGTCGAGGTGCGGGCGCACCAGCGTGAGCGCCATCGGCAGGCCATAACCGCCAATGGACTTCGACAGGCACACGATGTCCGGGGTGATCTCCGCGGGTTCGAAGCTGAAGAACGGGCCGGTCCGGCCGCACCCCATCTGGACGTCGTCGACGATGAGCAGGATCTCGTGCTTGCGGCAGAGATCCGCGAGCCCCGCGAGCCACTCGAACCTGGCGACGTTGATACCGCCTTCACCCTGCACCGACTCGACGATCACCGCGGCCGGTTTGTTCAGGCCGCTGCCGCTGTCGCTGAGCAACCGTTCGAAGTACAGGAAGTCCGGGTAACGCCGGTCGAAGTAGTTGTCGTACGGCATCGGTGTCGCATGTACGAGCGGAATCCCGGCACCGCCCCGTTTCATCGAGTCACCGCTCACGGACAACGCTCCCAGAGTCATGCCGTGGAACGCGTTGGTGAAGTTGATGACGGACTCGCGCCCGGTCACCTTCCGCGCGAGCTTGAGCGCCGACTCGACCGAGTTCGTACCGGTCGGCCCGGGGAACTGGACCTTGTAGTCCAGGCCGCGTGGCCCGAGCACGAACTCCTCGAACTTCTCCAGGAACTCGCGCTTGGCCGCAGTGTGCATGTCCAGTGAGTGGATCACGCGATCTGCCGCGAGGTAGTCGAGCAACGCCTGTTTCAACACCGGGTTGTTGTGCCCGTAGTTGAGCGCTCCGGCACCAGCGAAGAAGTCCAGGTACTTCCGCCCGTTCTCGGCGTAGAGCCAGCTGCCCTCCGCGCGATCGAACACGACCGGCCAGCTGCGGCAGTAGCTGCGAACTTCGGATTCAAGGCTGTGAAAGATGTTCACCAGAGTTCCACCATGGGTTCGTGGTCGTCAGCGGTCCGGCCAGGGGCCGATGCGGTACAACGTCTCCGAGTCGTGCCCGTCCGGGAACAGCTCGGCGGGGAACAACAGCCAGCGTTCCAGGCCGACTCCGTGATCCCTGGCCAACGCGGAGAACAGACGGACGGATGCCGTGTTCGCGGTCGTGATGGTGGTGTCGAGGAACCGAGCGCCGCGTGCGCGGGCCTGCGCCACGACCGCCTCCAGCATCGTCCTGGCCACGCCCGCACCCCGGTAGGAGCTCTCCACCGCCACCTGCCAGACGAACAGCGTCTCCGGCTCGTCCGGCCGGAGGTAGCCCGTCACGAACCCGATCGGCCGCGTGCCCACCTTCGCCACCACCGAGGTGGCGGCGAAGTCCCGCGCCCACAACAGGTAGGCGTAGGACGAGTTCAGGTCGAGCACACCCGTGTCCCTGGCGATTCTCCACATCTCGGAGCCGTCGCCGACCGACGGGACCTCGATCGTCACGCCAGGCGCCGGAGCCTCGTCGCCGTGTTTCGTTCGGTTGCCGAGCATGCTGCTGGAACGTAACAGCTCTCCGCACCGGTCAACACTGTTGTCATGTGCAACATTTGCCCAATCCACCCTTTCGACCCAGCTGAGCTGCGAAGACGGCAGACAATGTGACGCCAGCCATAGAAGTTGGTCCACTTAGGACAATCTTTCGTTCTCCTTTCTATGTCGAGCTTCTGGTGAAGACGGTCCAGTCTGGATTGCGGCGGTCCGACCAACGTCGTACGGTCGGACCGCCCTGTAGTCGAAGTTGGGACACCACCTTCGTGTCTTCACCTCACATGAGCCGACGGCTGTTCCTCGGCGCGGGACTGCTCACGATCACCGGCTGCAGCACGGTGGATCTGGGCGCGGAGCGCAACGGCGGCAACCTCCTCGACCGGCTCCGCGCGAGCGGACAGGTGCGGATGGGGTTCGCCAACGAGGCGCCCTACGGGTACGTCAACCGTGACGGCGTGCTCACCGGGGAAGCCCCGGAGGTCGGGAAGGCGATCTTCCGCAGACTGGGGATCAACCGGTTCGTGCCGGCGCTGTCCGACTTCGGTTCGCTCATCCCCGGTCTGCGCGCGGGACTGTTCGACGTCATCGCGGCCGGCATGTTCATCACGCCGGCCAGGTGCGAACAGATCCTCTTCTCCGATCCGGACTACAACGCGCCCGAGGCTCTGCTCGTGCGCTCGGACGACGCTGGAGGTCCCCGAACGCTCGAGGACTTCGCACAGCGCGACCAGCTGCGGCTCGGCGTCCTGCTCGGCAGCGTGGAGGTCGATGTCGCCGCCGGCTACGGCATTCCGGCAGATCGCGTGGTCACGTTCGCCTCGCAGGCGGGTGCGATCGACGGCGTCCTCGCCGGTCGTGCCGACGGCCTGTTGCTCACCGCCATCTCGCTCCGCGACGCGTTGTCCCGCAGACCGGGTGCGGCCCTCCAGCTCACCGAGCCGTTCGTGCCGGTCATCGACGGCGTTCCCCAGTACGGCGCGGGAGGCTACGGGTTCCGCCCGGACCAGAGGGAGCTGCGCGACGCCTTCAACGAAGAACTGACGGAGCTCAAGACCAGCGGGGAACTTCTGGAGATCGTCAAGCCCTTCGGGTTCACCGAGTCCGAGATGACCGACCTGACCGCCGACCGCCTTTGCCGGCCCGGCACCTGACCCAGGAAGGACGTCGTCGACGTGTCCTCTGGTCTCTGGCTCCGACTCCTCGACGGTCTGCTCGTCACGCTGCAGCTGACCGTCTACGGCGCGGGTTTGGGTCTGGTGTTCGCTTTCGCGGCAGGCATCGCCCGCCTCAGCGCCAATCGCCTCGTGCGCGGGATCTCCTTCGCCTACACCGAGGCGTTCCGCGGGCTTCCTGCCCTCGTCGTGCTGTTCTGGCTGGTGTTCGCGCTGCCCGGCCTGGGGTTCCAGCTGGCTCCCCTGTTCGCGGGTGTAGTGGCATTGTCGCTGAACATCGGCGCGTATGGGGCGGAAGTCGTCCGCGGCGCGATTCTGGCCGTGCCACCGGCACAGCTGGAGGCGGCCACGGCGCTCAACTTCACGCCGTGGCAGAGAATGCGATTGGTCGTGCTACCGCAGGCGGTGGTGACCATGGTGCCGCCGTTCGGGAACCTGCTCATCGAGCTGCTCAAGGCGACGGCGCTGGTGTCGTTGGTCTACCTGCAGGACCTCACCTTCCAGGGGCAGATCGTGCGAGCCGCGACCGGTGACACGGCGATGACCTTCCTCGGTCTGCTGGTCGGTTACGGAGTGATCGCACTCGTGCTGACGGCTCTGATGCGCCTGCTGGAGCGCCGAGTCGCCGCGTCGATCGGGCGCACCGTCCGGCCAAGCCTGTTCGCGGGGAGGATTGCGTGAGCTTCGACTGGAACACCGCCTGGGACGCGCTGCCGCAGTTGCTTCGGGGGCTGCTGATCGCGCTGCAGGCGACCGTGCTCGGCTATCTCATCGCACTCGTTCTCGGCCTGGTGTTCGCCTTGCTGCGCCGGTCCGGGCAACCGTGGATCCGGATCCCGGTCGCGGTCGTGATCGAGTTCATCCGCTCCACGCCGTTGCTGGTGCAGCTCTTCTTCCTGTTCTTCGTGCTGCCGACCGCCGGAATCCAGCTTTCGCCGCTCGCGACGGGCGCCATCGGTCTCGGCATCCACTACGCCACCTACACCTCCGAGGTGTACCGCGCGGGGATCGACGGTGTGCCGGTCGGGCAGTGGGAGGCGGCTACAGCGCTGAGCCTGCCCCGGTGGCGAACCTGGACCAGAATCGTTCTGCCGCAGGCGGTGAAGCGGATCCTGCCCGCGCTCGGCAACTACGCGATCTCGATGTTCAAGGACACTCCACAGCTCACGGTGATCACCGTGATCGAGGTCCTGAGCGTGGTCAAGAGCATCGGCGCGCAGAACTTCCAGTACCTCGAACTGATCACCGCGGCAGGCCTGGTCTACCTGGCCGCCGCACTGCTCATCGCCTGGCCGGTGCGGATCGTCGAACGCCGGTACCGAAGGGAGATCGCATGACCTCCGAGCACGACCAGATCGTGTTTCGCGCTGTCACCACGAAGTTTGGGGACACCGTGGTTCTCGACGACCTGACTTTCGGTGTGGGAGCAGGCGAACGCGTGACGCTGATCGGCCCCAGCGGCTCAGGCAAGACGACGATCCTGCGCATGCTCATGACGCTGGTGCGGCCCGACGACGGCATGATCACCATCGACGGGGACCCTCTGTTCCACGAACAACGCAACGGCTCTCTGATTCCGGCCGGCGAACAGCACCTGCGCGCCATGCGCCGCAAAATCACCATGGTGTTCCAGCAGTACAACCTGTTCCCGAACATGCGGGTGCTGCGCAACGTCACGGAAGCCCCGGTGCACGTGCTCGGACTCGGCAAGGACGAGGCCGAAACGCGGGCGCGCGAGCTGCTGGAACTCGTCGGACTGTCGGACAAGCTGGACGCTTACCCCTCACACCTTTCCGGTGGGCAGCAGCAACGCGTCGCCATCGCGCGTGCGTTGGCCGTGCGCCCGGAGGTCCTGCTGCTCGACGAGGTGACCTCGGCGCTGGACCCGGAGTTGGCCGCCGAGGTGCTCGACGTGCTTCGCGATGTCGCGAAAAGCACCGAAGTCACGATGCTGTGTGTCACGCACGCGATGAAGTTCGCGAAGGACGTGTCCGATCGCGTGCTGATGTTCTGCGACGGCAGGATCATCGAGTCCGGACCTCCAGCGGAGCTGCTGGAGGCACCGAGTCACGAGCGCACGCGCCGGTTCCTGCACTCCGTGCTCGACGAGAGCTGACAGGTCACACGACCGGGGGAACGCTGTCGAGCACGACCAGAAGATCGCCGCTGCGCAGACGATCCGCCGACGGGTCCTCCGCCCACACGCGCCTGCCGTCCCTGATGACCGCGAGCACCTCCGGCCCGCACTCGGACGGCAGGCGCCCGATCTCGTCGAGGCCCACCGCCCGTTCCAGCACGACGAGATCGTCCACATCCGAGGGCGAACCGTCGGACTCGGGCCGCAGTTCCAGGTACCACTCCACGAACTCGTCCTCCGTCAGCACGTGATCCGCGCCGAGGTACTGGATGAGATCGACCAGATTCCTGCTGCGGACGACCGTCGTGACGGTGATCCCCTCGTTCAGGCTCCGCACCACCGACGTGATCCGCAACGCCAACGCGTCGTCGGACACCGCCACGACGACGTGCGCCGCCTCGGGCACACCGGCAGCCTCCAGGGTCGTCAGCCTCCAGCCGAAGCCGAGCACCGCGTCGGCACCGTCCGCTCTGGCCTGCTCCACCCGTTCCGGGTCCACGTCGATCACCGTGGGCCTCGCCCTTCGCGGATCGAACTGCAACGCCCTGAGCAGCACTCGCCCGCTGTCTCCGTAGCCGATCAGGACGATGTGTGAAGCCATCGAACTCCCCGTCACTTCCACTGACGGACTCGCGACGGGCGCAGTGCCGCGCTCGCCACTGAACCGAGAGCGATGGCGAAGCACACGACGACCTGGTTCATCTGCACGACGAGGCTGCCATTGCTCCAGTGCGACAACATCGGTGCGGCTACCAGGAAAACGGCCAGTCCGGAGGTCACCAGGCCCAGCCAAGGCAGTCGAAGCGGTGCACTGGCACGAACTCCACCCACGACCGCGATCAGGGAGGCGAGCACCATGGCGGTTCGATACTCGCCGAACCCGTCTTCGGCGGCGGTGTGATCCAGCACCACCGGACCTGCGAACACCCACAGGCCGGCGATGAACGTCGCGAGACCCGCGCGGCGTTCGACGCTTTGCGCGCGTGCGAGGACATCCATCGATCAGCGGTCCTCGCTCGTGCTGCTCAGCACCAGCAGCCGATCGTCGTCACGCAACGTCGCGACCGCCGGGTCTTCCGCCCAGATCCGCCTTCCGTCCCGGACCACGGCGAGCACCTGGTTGCCGCAATCCAGCGGCGAGCAGCCGATCTCCTCACGTGCCACGGCGCGCTCTGCGACCGTCCATTCGAGATCCGGCAGGCCGGTCCCGTCCGCGGGGACCTCGGAGGAACCGAAGGCCCATTCGGCGGCCTCGACGGCTCCCAGCACGAGATCCGCGCCGAGGTAGCTGACCAGTTCGTGCAACTCCGGGTCGCGGACCACGCTGATCACCGTCGCGGTCTCGTTCAGCGATCGCACGATCGAGGTGATCCTCATCGCCATCGCGTCGTCACGCACCGCGACGACGACCTGGTCCGCGTTGTGAACACCTGCCGACCACAGAACGCTCAGCCGCCAGCCAGAGCCGACCACCGCGGACACTCCGTCCACTTCGGCCTGTTCAACCCTCTCCGGGTCGGCGTCGACGATCGTCAACTCCGTGGCGTGCCCTTCACAGCGCAGCGCCGAGACGACAGCCCGGCCGCGGGCGCTGTAACCGACGAGCACGGCGCGCGAACCCATCCCAACTCCTCGTTCTGGCCGCTACAGACGGTGTTTCCACTCTCACGTGCGGCGATCCCGGGGAGCGGTCCACCCGCGAGCGCACCAGGCGGGTACCGGCCGCCCGATCCGCCGGCCGGTACCCGTTCTCCCCGGAGTGGTTTGGCGCGGACATCCGCCCCGACCGGTGATGTCCGCATCGCCAGTCTGCAGGAAATCCGCTCACCGCGACCTTTCGAGGTCCTTTCGATGAGGTGTCACTCTCGAGATGAGCGACGAGGCCGCCCACTACTCCACAGGTAGATCCCACCGGCCACGGCCGCCAGCACGAGGATGCCGAGCAGACCATCGGAAAAGTCGTTGTTCTCTTCCTGCTGAGCGATGTTCTGCGTCTTGGGCAGGTTCGGCACCACCTGAGGCACCGTCGGGACAACCGTGGGGCTCGGCGCGGGGGCGGCGAGCGCGGCGAGTGGAATCGCCTTGGTGTCCTCGAAATCGACCATGCCGGTGGCTTCGAGCACCTGAATGTGGTCCAGCACGACTTCCATGCACCGCTTGGCGAAGTCGCGGATCGCGGTGTTGCGCGTGCCGGTGCGAACCACCGCCAGGAACTTGTAGACGCCACCGTGCGCGGCGCGCAGGCGGTTGGCGAAGATGCGGTCGAACTCCGTGCTGCCGGCAGGTGCATTGGTCATCTCGGCGATCCAGCCCTGCTGGTCGGAGTTGGCCTCGGTGGGCAACGAGACGTTCAGCGTGCGGCCGAGCTCGAGGACCTTGGCGTCGAGCTCGGCGTGCCCGTTGATCAGGTGCCGTCCGGCCTCCTTCACCAACGGGTTCGCCGATTTCTCCAGGCCGAGACGGCCCGCCGGGCCTTCCCACAGCCCGGCGAGCCGAACCTTGACGAGCATGTCCCGACCGGCGGGCCCCATCGGACCGAACTGGGTCGGCGTGTAGTCCGGACCGAAGTCCGGCTGCGCGGAGGCCGGAGGAACCGAGAGCGAACAGATGACCGTCAGCGCCGCCACCACCTGGGCGAGACGTGTGAGCACCGTGGAACTCCCTTCGCGAAACAGCGGCGAACTCGTGCTCTGACGCGGAGGGATACGGATGAATCAGGCGAACGCGATTATTGCACCGTGCAATGGTTACCTATTCGTTACCAACGCAGACCTGGCAGTAGTGCGGCCCCAGCCGTCGATCCGAACCGGTCCAGCCCGCGATGCCCGCCTGCATCCACAACAGGTCCCAGGCCATGGGGCCGGTGCTGCTGGTTCTGCGTGAGCGGCCACAGCTGTCACACACGAGAATGGTTCCCGTAACGCCCTCGTGAGTGGTCGGCATGCCTGTCACGACTCCGCGAACCCTTCGCTGCTCGGTGGCAGGACCCGGCCGCGTGCTCGACGACCGGACCTGACCTTCCCCGGGAATACCGCGGGCGCGCGCCCACGACGGGCGTGCACCGCAGCGACAACAATGCCGGACGTGTGCACAGTGCAACCTTACGACCTTCTTCCGAAGGCCCCCGTTCAGCACCGGATGCAGCGACGATGAGAACGTGATAGAAGCAGCAGCACAGAAGACCTACGACGAAAAGCAGGACATGGATTTCTCCGTGCTGCTCGTGGACGACGACGAGCGAATCCGCCAAGCGCTCGGCCTGGCCCTCGCGGACGAGGGGTTCGCCGTCGACGAGGCGGTGTCCGGGGAGGATGCCCTGCGCCGGCTCGGTGGCGACGGGTACGACGTGGTCCTGCTGGACCTCATGCTGCCCGGTGTGGACGGTTTGCAGGTCTGCCGGATGCTTCGGGCGCAAGGCGATCTGCCGATCATCATCGTGACCGCGCGCACCGACACGCCCGACGTGATCGCGGGCCTGGAGGCAGGCGCTGACGACTACGTGACCAAACCGCTGGTGGCAAGCGAACTGGCCGCCCGCATACGGGCTCTCCTGCGCAGGCGCGGAGGGACCAAGCAGAACATCTCCTACCGCGTCGAAGACCTTGAGATCTGGCCCGACGAGGGCGTGGTCCACCGCGGTGGTAAGGAGATCAGGTTGACCCGCACCGAGTTCCGGCTGCTGGCCGAACTCGCGGCCGCCGGAGGCCGGATCGTCACCAGGGAGCAACTCCTGCAGCGGGTGTGGGGCTACGACTACTACGGGGACACGCGGTTGCTGGACGTGCACGTGCGCCGGCTGCGCATGAAGGTCGAGCACAACCCCGAGGATCCCGTGTTCGTGCTCACCGTGCGTGGCTCCGGGTACAAGTTCGGACCGCCTCGGTGACGATGCCGGTCCCGCGTCCTTCGCTGCGCTGGCGGGTAGCCGCGGCGTTAGGCCTCGGATCCCTGCTCGTGACCAGCCTGCTCGCTCTGGCCACGTGGAACCTCGCCTCGGACTACATGCTGAGGCAGCGACTGCAGGCCACGACCCGGCAGGCCGAGGTCAACGTCAGGCTGGTCGACGAGACGTTGCGGAGAGGATCGGACGGTCTCACCGAACTTCTCACCGGTCTGACCACTGATCCGGACTCGACGATCATGCTGTTCCGCTCCAGCGAGGTGCTCACGAGCGGCCGCCAGGTCGATCCCGCGGTCGTGCCGTCCGACCTGTTGGCGATGGCACGTGACGGCGTTCCGGCTCGGCAGCGCCTGCGTGCCGACGGCATCCCCGTGATCGCGGTAGCCCAGCCGCTCGCCGAAGGACAAGGGCTGTACGTGGAGCTCTTCCCGCTCGTCCAGCTCGATCGGACGTTCCGGTTCCTCAGCGGCCTGCTCATCGGCGGCACCGTGCTCAGCGGCCTCATCGGCACCACCCTCGGGTCGTGGGCCAGCAGACGCGCGCTGAGGCCGCTGACCGAGCTCACCGCAGCGGCGTCACGTATCGCGGGTGGCGACCTCAAAGCTCGGCTACCCGCCCAGGCCGACCCCGACCTCGCACCACTCGCCACCACGTTCAACACCACTGCGGATGCTTTGGAACAACGCGTGCTCCGCGACGCGCGGTTCGCGAGCGATGTCAGCCACGAGCTGCGATCACCGCTGACCACCATGGTGAACGCGGCCGCCGTGCTCAAACGCAGGCAGGCCGAGCTTCCAGGTACGGCGGGAAAGGCTCTCTGGTTGCTCACGTCCGAAGTGGACAGATTTGCCCGCATGGTGGTCGACCTCATGGAGATCAGTCGTGCCGACCAGGTCGGCGATCAGCAGGACTTCGAACCACTCGACCTGGAAGGACTCGTCCGCGGTGTGGCCGGGCACAAACTCGGCGAGGACGTCGAGATCGTCGTCGAGCCACCGCCTCCAGTCGTGTCCGGCGATCGACGCAGGCTCGACCGCGTCATCGGAAACCTGATCGAGAACGCGGAGTTCCACGCGGGAGGGGCCGTCCGGCTGGCCGTGCTGCACCACGACGGTCAGGCTCGGTTGGAAGTCGACGACGCGGGGCCGGGCGTTCCGCCGGACATGCGCACCCAGGTGTTCGAACGCTTCACCCGAGGTGACCGAGCCGGCAGCCGCGGTGCCGACACCGGCAGCGGGCTCGGTCTGGCACTGGTCGCCGAACACGTCCGGCGCCACCACGGCCGGGTCTGGGTCGAAGACCGTCCTGGTGGTGGAGCCAGGTTCGTCGTGGAGATCCCGGAGGCCAGCCGATGAGAAACGTCATCGTCGCCGTGATCGCCAGCCTCTCCATGGCCGCGTGCGGAGTGTCCACACAGGATGAACCTGAGCCGCTGGGCACTCAGACGACGAGTGGTGGAGCGCCGACTCCGATTGTGACTCAACGAAAGCACTCGCCTCCGGAATCGACCTCAGCCACTCCTTCGACGTCCACGGCGGTGACACCCACACCGTCGTCGTCGAGCTCGACACCGAACGATCGTTAGCCACTCGTCAGGTTCACGTTGGCCCTCCCACCAGAAGGATGGGAGCAATCCGCCGAAAGGACCCGCCTTGTCTCGAAGCCGTTCCATGCCCGCCGACGCGGAAGCCGTCTTCGACATCGTCTCCGACCTCGAGTACACGACCACCTGGCTACCCGGCTCCGTCGAGATCGAACGGTCCGGTCCGAACTTGATCCGGCTGTGGTTGCCCGGCCACCACACCGAACTGAGCGTGGAGCGTCAGGTCGCCATCGACTGGGAACGCCTGCGCATCACATGGGGCAACGACTCCACCGTCAGCTGGTCCGGCACGCTTCAGGTGATCAGGCTGACCTCCGGTCGCTGCGCCGTGACCGTCGACCTGACCGGTCCGCCTGCAGCCACTCGGTCGCAGATCGACGCCTGGGTGGAGTCGGCACTCGATGCCCTGGAAACGGTCATTGCCGCCGAAAGCGACACCTCGCAGCGGGTGATCCCCGCTGCGAGGTGATGGCAACCCTGCGCCTGCGGTAGAAAAGGGACCATGTCCCGGCCCAAGGTCGACACGAACGGTGTCGACGCGCTCACCGACGCGGTGCTGACCGCCTCGCGCCTCCTGGTCGCCATCTCGGCGCGATCGCTCGCCGCGGTCGAGGAGACGATCACCCTGCCGCAGTTCCGGATGCTCGTCCTGCTCGACAGCAGAGGCGCGATGAAGCTGACGACGATCGCCGAACTGCTCGACGTCAACCCGTCGACCGCGACCCGCATGGTGGACCGCCTGGTGATGACCGAGATGATCGCGCGCCAGCAGAACCCGGCTGTGCGCCGAGAGGTCGTGATCGAGCTGACTGCGGAGGGCCGGCGCGTGGTGCGGGGTGTGACGCGGCGGCGCCGGGCCGCGATCGGCCGGATCGTCGCGAAGATGTCCGGCGACGAGCGACGTGACCTCGTTCAGGCCCTGACCGCCTTCACCGAGGCGGGCGGCGAGCCATCGGTGACCGCGGCCGATCTCGGCTGGATCTGACCAGGGCGGCACAGCGCAAGTTTTGCTCTGTGCAACAAGGCGGTCTCCCCTAACGTTGCAGGCGAACCAACGCGGCACTCCGGGAGAGGTCATGCGCATCGTCACGAGATCCGTCGACGTCGCCGCTCCGCTCGCCGATGCGGTGCGGCGTTGGTCTACCTATGAACGCTCGTCCCAGCAGTTCCCCGACTTGCTGCCGAGTTTCCAGTGGGTCTCGGACCAGACCACCAGGGTGGTCCTGACGGCAGGCCCTCGTCCTGAGGCCTTCGCGGCTTTGGTGGAACTGATGCTGGAGAACGAACTCAAGCGATTCAAGCAGGTCGTGGAGGAAGATCGCCCGTTCCTGTCGGACATCGTTCAGCGATTGCCCTGGATCCACAGGGCTCTGCGACGGTTGACCAGTTCGGTCGCGAGCTCCGAGTCCTGAACCGGGAGGAGCCACGCCTCACCTGGCCCTTCGATCAGCATTCCGGGACCCGGACGCGCCTCGACGGTCGTACCGTCGGGCGATGCGAGCCACCAACGAGGCGACGGCTCGACGGGCAACTCAACCGGTGTCACATGCCTCACTTCGTCGAAACCCACTGACTTCGCAGCCCACTCGATGCGATCGCGCTCGACGACCACTCCCGCTCGCACACGGCTCTCCCGCAGCGGCAACGTCAGGCGCACGTCGGCGGATCCCAGCTCGGGTACGAGCGGCGTCAGGAGCGTTCGACTCGCACGACGGGCCCTCCAGCACATCCCGGCGCCCAGCAGGCAGCAGAGGGCCATCAACACGCCCGCCACACCCCTCCCAGCGCCGTTGGTGGCCGTCCAGGCAACGACGAAGGTGGGCACCGCGCCGACCAGTAGCTGGGCCGCCACAGCGAAGGCAGTCGCGGGCAGCCACCGTGCAGGATCCAGCGGTGCCTGTTGACGGAACCAGCGACGCAACACCACCGCAGCGATCGTCGAAACGACCAGCGGCACGACCCCGGGCCAGGAGATCCCCGCCCCGGTCACTGCTCCCACGACGAGCATCGCACCGCAGGTCAGCGATACGGAGGCAGGCAGAACGACCGAGGCCCACCTCAGGTCGCGCAGGGTACGGGACCACCGATCCCGCAACGCGGACTCCACCGCCGGGTCAACACTGAACATCGTGACTCCCGGCGGGGAACATCGGCGCCACCTGCTACTCCGTCCACGTCAGCCACGCCCACCAGGACGTCCTTGGCGGGCACTGCCGACCAGACTTCCCGGCGCACCGCGCGCAAAGATGCACCAGTACATCCCCGTGAGGCAAGTCTGTTCAGCCAGACAGGGGAACCGGCACGACCGCGACCGGACATGGGGCTTCCTGGACCACCGCGTGGCCGACCGACCCGAGCAGTGCTCGGCGCACTGGCCCTCTGCCACGACTACCGACTACCAACAGTTCCGCACCTTCCGCCTCCTCCACGAGCGTGTCCGCCGGCCGTTCCGAAGTGATCACGATCTCGGCCGGCACCTCCGGGTGCTTCCGCGTCCACCTGCTCAGCGAGTGAGCAACTGCCATCCGGGCATCCGCCAACGTCGCGCTGAAGTCGACCCTCCGCTCACGCAGCACGATGTCCAGCGGTACATCGCTCCAGGCGTGAACCGCGACCAGACGGGATCCCCGCCTCGACGCGTACTCATGCGCGAACGCCAACGCGTGTGCGGACGCCTCCGAGCCGTCGACCCCGACAACAACAGTGCGCTCCGCGGCGTCGTCCTGACCTCTCACCACAACAACAGGTGCCTTGCACCGTTGCACCACGTGCATGACGGTCGAGCCCAGGAACATCTCCGACAGCCTGCCCTCTCCTCGTGGCCCGAGGACCATCACGGCAGCGTCAGCAGAGGCTTCAAGCAGAACCTCAGCGGGATCGCCGAGTGCCACCGACTCCTCCGCCAGGACATCCGGGTGGCGCCTTCGGCATTCCTCGCGGACGTCCGCCAGCATCGCGTCAGCCCACTCCCGTTGCAGCTCATGGCCTGAGACCGAGGCTGTGTTCGCCGAGTACGCGTCGGCGTACAGGGGCCAACGAACCACGTGCAGCAGAAGGAGAACACGTCCTCTGCTCACTGCTTCACCCGCCGCCCAGATCGCGGCGTCCCGTGCTGCCTCCGACCCGTCGACCCCGACAACGACAGGATGGACAGTCACAACCCCACCTTCCTCTCCGATCAGCTCACCGACCAACGACCCACTTTCGATTGTCCGCAAATGACGAGGGCGACACGCTCGCCAACCTTTCGTCTATGCAACATTTGCCCTGATCATGAATCTGGACCGTGCATCGTCCTGCCTTCGGCTCATACGGTGTCCATGCCCGCACTTCCGCCGAGAGCAAGGGAACCGTCATGTTGGACGTCAGCAACCGAGCAAGCGAGGCCATCAACTCCCTCACCGCGGCCGCGGGCCATGCCGGCCAGGGCGGACTCCGGATCTCCTCCGTGACGCAGCCCTCACCCGGCCCCGACCTCGCGCTGACGATCGCCGATCGGCCGTCCATGGGCGACGAGATCGCGGTGGGAGCATTCGGCTCACGCGTTTTCCTCGACCACACCGCCGCACACGCCCTCGCCGACCGCGTACTCGACGTCCGGGACGACAACGACGGCAAGGTCCACTTCACCGTGCACGACAAGCGCTGAGGCCTGGTTCATGCGCGCTTCCAACGAGTTCACCGCCTACCGCGGTCGTGGCGGGCTCGTCGCGGGCTTCGACGGCTCCGAGCACGGGCAGCGAGCGATCCGGTGGGCAGCAACCGAAGCCTCTGCGCGGGAACGTCCGCTGCTGCTCGTCCACGCCCACCTGGCGGGCGTCACGACGGCCTGGGGAACGGTGGCCGCACCGGGATGGGGCGCGACCAACGCGGCCTTCGAGGACGCCTACATCCAGCGAGAGATCCAGGCGCACCTCGACGAAACGGCTCGGGAATGCCGCACGCAGGCACCCGAGGTAGCCACAGTTCTCGCGAAAGGCGAGTCGTCGCCGGCGCTGATCAACGCGGCCGGCACGGCGAACGCCGAACTGGTGGTCGTGGGAAGTTCCAGCCTCGGCCCACTTCTGCGCATCCTCTTCGGTTCCACCGCTCTCGACATCGTGCGGAGATCCGACCGGCCGGTCGTCGTGGTCCACCACAGCCGTCCGGCCACGGACGCCCCCGTCGTTCTCGGCGTGGACGGCACGGACACGAGTCTGCCCGCTGTGCGATTCGCCTTCGAGCACGCGGCTCGCCACGGCTGCGGACTGCGTGCCGTGCACGCGATGTCCGGCTCGGACCGGATCACCTCGGCCGTCGCGACATCGCGCGAGGAGTTCCTCGGTGCGTGGCGCCGCCGATACCCAGCGGTGCCCGTCGAGATCGACATCACCGAGGACCGGCCTGTACCCGCTCTTCTTCGCCAGGCCAAGGGAGCACGGCTGCTCGTCGTGGGCAGCAGCCGCACGAACGGCCGCAACCCGTTCGGCTCGGTCAGCCGTGCCGCGATCCACCGCGCGCCCTGCCCAGTGGCTGTCGTGCCCCGCGCGCGGCTCGGCAGTGCTCCCCCACACGTGCCGGCGCCGAGAAGGCGGTGATGCCTTCACCGCGCAGATCGCAAGCGACCTGTTAGGTGACATGGACCGAAATTGGCAGACGATGAGAACCGGAAGCACGGCAAGGAGGAAATGGAATGTCGGTTGACGTGGCGAACGCGGACCAGCAGGTCGAGGAAGTGACTGACGCGCTGACAGAGGAGTTCAGCGGGGTACTTCCGAAGCTGGTCGTGTCGCGGACGGTGCTGGACGCCCGCCGGGATCTCGAGGGACAGATCGTGCCCGAGGCGCTCGGTGAGATGCTGCACCGGCTCGCCCGCCACCGCCTGAACACCCTGGGCTCGGCCAAGAAGGCGGCGCCCGTCCGGACGTGACTGCAGAGGCCGGCCTGCTGGACGGCCCGAGTGCCGTGAGCCCACTCGTCGGTGGCGACGAAAAGCCAGCACGAAATTCGATCCGACTTAGCCAGATCAGGTGACGCACCTTTCGCCGGTCTATCGTTGATCAATACGATTCGCGCGCTGTTTCGGCCTCGATGAGATCGGGATGTGTGCACACGGTGATCCACATGACGACGTCCGGCCGCGTGATCTGCGTTCTCGCTGCCGCACTTGTTCCAGCTGTCGCTCCTGGCACCTCGGCGTCCGCGAGCACACCTGCGGCGGTGGTCTGCACAACTGCGTCGGAGTGGTCGTACTCGCCGGGCGTCGTGTTGCTGCCGCGGTCGCTGCGCACGACGGTGAAGGACACCTACAACTCGTGCACAGGTATCGGAGGCGCCGTCACCGCGACCGGCACGAGTGAGTTCGTCGTGGACCGCAGCGCAGGCTGCCTGGAGCCGCTCGCAGCGGTTCCGGAGACGAGGGTGATCACCTGGGCGGACGGATCCACCAGCACGTTCTCCTACACCGTGACCGTGACCTCGGCGCCTGGCGCCGACGTGATCACCAAGATCGGCACGATCACCGACGGAGTGTTCGCAGGGCGGTCGGCCCAGGCCGTGCAGGCGGCCCCCACGACGGATCTGCTGCTGTGTCTGACAGAGGACGGAATCACCCGCCAGACGTCACTGGGCACGTTCACCGTCCTTTGATCGGGATGCTGACCATCACCGGTGTGCCTCTCGAAGAGGGCACACAGCTCTTACGCCGGCACGCTCCCGAGCTGACGTGGCACGACCGGTCGCCGTTCATCGGCGCCGTGGCGAAGCCGGTGATCCCGTGGTTGCGGTACGCACATCGAGACCACCGCAGGGAGACCGACCTCACCGTCTCGGAGAATCCTCCTGCGCCACAAGGCTTCGGCGTCAGCTTCGCCCCCGAGGACGGGACCGGGGCCCACGTCTGGGCGGCTGCGTCCGGCCTGCGGTTGCTGGCCCCGGACGCGACCGCCGTGACCACCGCGGCGGACAAGATCCGCTCACTCGAGCTGTTCGAACGTGCCGGTGTACCCACGCCGAGGACCTGGGTCGTCACGGACGAACTTCCTGCGGCGGCAACGGGTGTGCTGGTCGTGCAGCGGCGGGAGAACAACCTCACCGGCAAGGGCACCCGCCTGGCCGAGACCCCTGCCCAGCTCACCGACGTGCTGCAGGCGTGGAAAGGGCACACGCTGCGGGTCTCGGCGCATGTCAGGGGCATTCCGCTGACGGTGAGCGGCATCGTGACCCGGCAGGCGACCGTGGTGTCGGCGTTGTCCCATCAGCTGGTCGGCCTTGCCGCGCTCACGCCGCACTGGGGCGCACACTGCGGAAACCAGCTCGTCTGCGAATGCGATCTGCCGATCGGTGCCGGATCGCGGTGCCGCGAGGTGTGCGCTGCGGTGGGCGAGCAGCTCAGGCGACTGGGTTTCCTCGGAGCCTTCGGACTCGACCTGCTGGTCACCCCTGACTCGGTGGTGCTGGCGATCGAGATCAATCCCAGGTTCCAGACGGTGGTGTCCCTGGTGCAGGCGGAGGAGCGTGCCGCAGGACTGCTGCCGACCCTCGGGGTGCACGTGCTCGCCTCGCTGCTGCCCAGCGTGCCCCTGAGGCAGGTCCGAGTTCCCCGTCTTCCCCTCAGCCAGCTCGTGGTGACCGCCGAACGCGCCGGCGTGCTCCGGGACGGTCTCGCCTCGGGAACCTACCGGCTGGAATGCGGCCGGCCACGGCGTTGCGAGGACAACGAGCTCGGCTCGCTGCGTCCCGGAGAGGCACTCTTGTGGGCGCATGCCAACCCTGGCGACGTGGTCAAGCCCGGCGAGGAACTCGTGCTCGTTCAGCTACCCGGTCCCGCAGCCTCGGTCGACCTGAAAGCCGAACTCACCACCGAGGCACTGCGGTGGATCCGGGCCGTGCGCGAAGCTTCGGTGATCGATGACGGCTGACGAGGCCGGTTGGCTCGACCTGCCGCCTGCACGCATGCGCGAGCTGGGCCACCAGGTGGTCGATCTGGTGGTCGACCACCTCACCGGGCTGCGAACACAGCCGGTGCGGACCCAGGCGACGCCGGACGAGCTGCGGCACGTCCTCGACGAGCCCGTACCGGACCAGCCGACGGATGCCGGCACTCTCGTGGATTTCATTGCACATGAGGTGATGTCGCGTTCCCTGCGGCTCGGACATCCCGGCTGTCTCGCGTTCATCCCGAGCAGCAACAACTTCCTCAGCGTGCTCGGAGACCTGCTCGCGTCGGGCTTCAACAACTCCCCTGGCGCGTGGCCCGTCGGTGCGGGACCCGCAGCTGTCGAGCTCGTCACGGCGCGCTGGCTCGCCACCCTGCTCGGTCTTCCGGAGGGTGCGGGCGGTGTGTTCACGCCGGGCGGAACGTTGGCGAACCTCACGGCACTCGCCGCCGCACGGGACGATCGGCTTGGATACGACGCAACCGGCGGAGTGCTCTACTGCTCAGAACAGACCCACCCAGCCGTGCTACGGGCATGTCACGTCATCGGGTTGCGCCGTGACCAGGTACGGACCCTGCCGACGTTGAACGCCGACACCGCACGAAGCGAGATCCAGGCGGACCGGGCCACCGGCTTGCGACCGTTCCTCGTGCTGGCGACCGCGGGTACCACCGGAACCGGCTTGATCGAACCTCTGCCAGAGCTTGTCGCACTGTGCCGGGAAGAAAGCCTGTGGCTGCACGTCGACGGCGCACACGGTGCCGCGGCGGCGCTGACCGAGCGAGGCCGCCGGGCACTGCGCGGGCTGAGCGAGGCGGACTCGGTCGTCATCGATCCGCACAAGTGGCTGTTCCAGCCGTATGAGATCGGCTGCGTGCTCGTGCGCGACCCCGAGGTGCTGCGCCGGTCGTTCACGATCGACGGATTCCGCGGGCAGGCGGGCTATCTCGCGGTGTCCCGCCCCTCGAACGCCGAGACCAACCTGTCCGATCGCGGCGTGCAGTTCACCACCGCCGCTCGTGCGCTCAAACTGTGGTTGTCGCTCAAGGGTTTCGGCGTGGAGGCATTTCGCGCGGCCATCGACCACGGACTCGACCAGGCCGAGTACGTGGCCGGTCGAGTCACCGATCACCCGGAGCTCGAACTCGTGGCAGGCCCGAGTCTGGGGATCGTCTGCCTTCGACACCACCGGGGCGCGGACGATCTGCAGGCCGCAATCTGCCGTGAGATCAACGAAAGCGGCCACACGTTCCTCGCTACGACGACCGTGGAGGGTGCTCTGGCGTTGCGGCTGTGCACGATCAACCCTCGGACCACGCGTGCGGACCTCGACCAGGTCCTGACCACGATCGCCGACACCGGACGCTCGCTTGCAGGCGAGGTCGGTCCGTCAGACACGACTCCGGCTTCGGTCTCCTCGCACAGCGTCGACCACGACGGTCAGGTCGGCGGGTAACTCGTCACCTCGCCAGGCAACGTGCCCGTCCGGACGGACCAACACGAAAGACCGTTGGTAGAGCTCGGAGATCTTCCCGTCACTGCGCTGCCGGACGGTCAGCGGAACGGCGCGCTCAGCGAAAGCGGCCTCGACCTCGGCCACGTCCTCGATCCTGCCGAAACACAGCAGCACGAACCCGTGGCCGAACAGGTCCAGCGTGGAGGTGGTGGCGTCCCACCACGCGTGCGCAGCACGGCTGCCGGGGTCGCTACCGGGACGCCAGTCGGCACTGGGCCGGCCGTCGTGCGCTGGAGCCTGCGGATCGTCGAGCACGAGCGGAGACCGGTAGCACAGTCCGAAGTGGATTTCCGGGGCGTCGAACTCGCGCCGCGCTCCGCTGTTCTCCAGCCGCCGCGCCATGTCCGCGCGCGCCCGCTCGCCTTCGGGGCCATCCAGGTGAATCTCCGGTGGCACCGTCCTGTCGAGGGTGCGCCGCAGGTTGAGATTGGCCTCCCGCAGACTCTCCACCGCGATGGGCCGGCGTTCTGTCTCGTAGGTGTCGAGCAGGTCTCTTCCCGCCCAGCCCTCCAGCGTGGCAGCGAGCTTCCAGCCCAGGTCGGCCGCGTCGCCGATACCGGTGTTCAGACCGAAGCCGCCGGACGGGGAGAGCGTGTGCGCGGCATCGCCCGCCAGGAAGATCCGGCCGCTCCGATAGCTGTCGGCGACGCGATGGGTGAGGTGCCAGTCGCCGTCGCTGACCAGTTCCACTGGGGTGTCGAACGCGATGGCCTCTCTGATGAGCGACAGGGCATCGGGCTGCTCGATGCCGGAATCCGCGCTGACGACCAGGTTGTACAGGTCGCTGCCGTTCAGCGAACGCATCGGGAAACGCAGCGTCGAGGACAGCATGAGGAAGTAGACGAGGGCTGCCCGGTCACCCAGCCGCTGCTTGAGTTCCGGGGCACGGAAGAGGATGTTGCGGAAGACCTGCGTCTCGTGTCGCGGTGGAGCCTCGATGCCGCAGGCCTGCCGGATCGGCGAGGAGGCTCCGTCGCAGGCGACCAGGAACCTGGCCCGGACGGTGCCGGCCGTGCCGGTGGCGTGGTCGGTGAGGGTGGCTTCGACGTGGTCGGTGGACTGGCGTACGTCCTCGACCGTCGTCCTCAGACGAAGCGGACCGTGCGGGTGGATACCCACGGCATTCATCAACACCGGGTTGAGCCAGTGGGCAGGACAGATCTGGTCGGGCTCGGGCGTGTGGGTGAACACCGGCCGGTTCGCTGTGGTGCCGCGGTGATACCGGTAGATCTCGTGGCCGCCGACTCTGGTGACCCACGCGATGTCGAGCGGGTGGTCGGCCGGCCAGCCCGCGTTGCGAACGGCCTCCGCGACACCCCAGCGGCGGAACAGCTCCATCGAGCGGGGACCGATGGTGCTCACCTTGGGATGCCGGACTTCTCCGTCACCGGCGTCGGCGACCACGCAGTCGATCCCGCGGTAGGCCAGGTCGAGCGCCAGCGCCAGGCCGACCGGCCCGCCGCCGACGATCAGCACGTCGGTGTCCGTCATGTGGTCCTGCCTTTCAAGGAGTCGTGGGTGGTTTCCGTCGCCCTGGCAACGAAAACCACCCACGAACGGACTAACGAGGGCGTTCCGCGGTGACCAGGAGGCAACCGAAGTCGTCGACGCCCGCCAGGTCGGACGGCTTGAAGTCGTCGTCGGAGAAGTGGAAGTTGCCCTCGTCCAACGCTGCGGGGCGCTCACCGCCGAGCGAGAGCTGCGCCAACTCTTCGGCGAGGCGCAGCGTGGTCTGCTCCGTCACGTCGAGGACCTCGCGCACTCGCAGCCCGGCGCGGTGCAGCATCGGGACGTAGTCGTCGATGTCGGCCGTGGTCGACATGAGGTCGCGGCAGAACTTGTCGATCCCGGTGTGCCGGACCTCCTTGCGCGGGAAGCGCTCGAAGATGTCGGTCAGCACGAGCCGTCCGCCAGGAGCGAGAACCCGCGCCACCTCGGCGAGCACCTGCTGCCGGTCCGGCATGTGGCACATCGACTCCAGCGCCATCACGACGTCGAACGAGGCGTCCGCGAACGGCAGCTTCATCGCGTCGCCGTGCTCGAACATGGCGCGGGCGGCGAGACCTGCCTCGGACGCGAGCCGGTTCGCGGTCCGGACCTGCTCCTTGCTGATGCTGATGCCCGTCACGCGGGCACCGGTGCGCTCCACGACGCGGAGGGCGGGACCACCCACCCCGCAACCCAGGTCGAGGACTCGGGACGAGGCGTCCACCTTCATCCGCTCGATGAACACGTCGGTGAGGCGGTCCATCGCCTCGTCGACCGTCGCCACGGAGTCCGGCGTGTCCCAGTATCCGATGTGGACGTTGGGGTTGAAGCTGCCGTCCCTCATCGCGCTGAGCGTCAGCTTGTCGTACAGCTCGCCGACGGCGTTCGGCACGGGCAGGGTCTGGGCGTTGCTCATTTCCTACAGCCTTTCCTTCTCTTGGTAGGTCATCCGGCCAGCGGGACGGTTTCCCGCTCGATCTGCCGGCATTTGTCGTAGTCGGGCAGCAGGCCCAGCGTTCGCGCCTCGGTGAGCATCACCGCCACGCGATCCCGCTCGGAGAGGATCGGCTCGAGGTCGCTGGGGAGAGGGAGCTGGAGGTCCGGGTCGAACACCGACAGCGCCAGTTCGTTCTCCGGCACGTAGCTGCCGGAAAGCATGTACGACATGGTGGTGTCGTCCTCCAGTGCCACGAACGCATGGCCGACGCCCACGGGGAAGTAGGTCGCCCGGTGGTGCTGCTGATCCATCACCACCGCGTCCCAGCGACCGAACGTGGGCGAGCCGACCCTGAGATCGACGACGATGTCCAGGGCCTTGCCCCGCGCGCAGTAGACGTACTTGGCGGAGCCGGGAGGTGTTGCGGTGTAGTGGATTCCGCGCACGACGCCGTACCGGGACACGCTGTGGTTGGTCTGCGCGACCCGGAACAGCGAACCGCCGAGTGCGTCGGTGAACGCTTCTTCCTGGAACGGCGAGAGGAACCGGCCCCGGTCGTCGGGGTAAACGGTGGGGGTGAACTCGAACGCCCCTTCGACGGCGAGCTCGCGGGCTTTCACATCTGCTCCTGTGGCTTGGCGGGACGGCGGTTCACAGCGTCGCCAGCACGTCGCGCAGCACGTCGATGACACGGTCCTGCGTGGCGGGGGCGAGTGCGGGGTACATCGGCAGCGAGAAGATCTCCGTGGCCAGCGCCTCGGTGACCGGCAGCGCACCCTGGGCGTACCCGAGGTGGGCGAACCCGGTCATGGTGTGCACCGGCCACGGGTAGCTGATGTTCAGATGGATGTCGTGTGCCTTGAGACGCTCGATGATCTCGTCCCGCCGCGGGTGACGCACCACGTAGACGTAGTACACGTGGTCGTTGCCCACAGTCGTCGCAGGAAGAACGAGATCGGTATCAGCGAGACCGTCGACGTACCGCTGAGCGACGGCGCGGCGACCGGCGATGTAGGCGTCGAGGCGCTTGAGCTTGCGCCGGAGGATCTCGGCCTGGACCTCGTCCAGCCGGCTGTTGTGGGCGGGAGTCTGAACCGTGTAGTAGCGGTCCTTCATCCCGTAGTAACGCAGCAGTCTCAGTTGCTCGGCCACCGACTCGTCAGAGGTGATCGTCGCGCCGCCGTCACCGTACGCGCCGAGGACCTTGGTGGGATAGAAGGAGAAGGCTGCCACGTCGCCGGAAGAGCCCGCGATGATGCCGCGCTGCCGGGCTCCGTGCGCCTGGGCACAGTCCTCCAGAATGGACAGACCGTGCCTGGTGGCGAGTTCCTTCAACGGGGCCATGTCGACGCACTGGCCGTACAGGTGCACAGGGAGCAAACATCTCGTGCGCTCGGTGATCGCCGCCGCCACCTGGCTGGTGTCCATGAGGAAGTCGTCCTCACGGATGTCGACAAAAACAGGGGTCGCACCGACCGAGTCGATCGCGACGACGGTCGGCGCCGCGGTGTTGGACACCGTGATCACCTCGTCGCCCGGTCCGACGCCCAGCGCCTGCAACCCGAGCTTGATCGCGTTCGTGCCGTTGTCGACACCGACGCAGTGCCCAACCCCGTGGTAGGCGGCGAACTCCTCCTCGAAGCCGCGCACGCTCGCGCCGAGCACGAGCTGCCCGGAGTCGAAGACCGTCTCCACGGCGTCCAAGATGTCCTGCCGCTCGGTCTCGTACTCGGGCAAGTAGTCCCATACACGCACGGTCATGCGCGAACCTCTCGATCGCTGCGGTGGTTGAGAGCGGCCACGGTGCGGCGCACCCCTTCGGAAAGCGGAATTCGCGGGTACCAGCCGGTGGCGGCCCGGAACGTCGAGGAGTCGATCGTGACGCTGCGAAAGTCCGTCACGGGTGCGTGCTCGGGTGGTGGCACGGATGTCACCGCGACCGGCTTTCGTCCGACGCGTTCCGAGACGGCCTGGGCGACGAGCTGGAAGACGTCGCCGAGCTCGTCTCCCCTGCCGGCGCCGACCAACCAGTGACCTCCCACCAGGGAATCCGGGTGGGTCAGCGCAGCCAGGAAAGCCGTCGCGATGTCGTCGACGTGCACCAGGTCCCGTCGCACGGTGCCGTCGTGCCACATGGTGATCGGCTCGTCGCCGAGCGCCCGTCGTGCCATCGCGGACACGACACCGTGCCCAGTCGAGCCGTAGACAGTCGGCAGACGCAGGCTGATGCCGCGCACACGTCCTTGTGCGGTGGCCTTCAGCAGGATCTCCTCGGCCAGCAGCTTCTGCTGGTCGTACACGGTCTCCGGCCGGTCTGGCTCGGTTCCGTCGAGCGGTTCCCGCGGTGGGACACCGACCTGGGACGCCGCCCCCGCGTACAGGACCAGCGGAGGAGCGCCGTCTCGAGGCCGCAGCACGTCGACGAGATCTCGCATCACGCCCACGTTCACGCGTTCCGCGGCTGGATCGGACTCCGCCGCACGCCAGCCGCCGTCGCCCAGCAGCAGGTACAGCACGGCATCGGACCCGGCGACCGCCTCGGCGAGCGCGGTCTGATCGGTCAGGTCCGCGGTGACGACGGACGTCTCCGCCCGACCGACCGGCGGCGTGATCGGGCTCCTCGACACGACCCGCAGCCGGATCGCGAGCTTCGACAGCACGCGCGTGACGGCGGAACCGACGAAGCCCGATGCCCCGAGCACGGTGACCACTGGTGTGCTGTCCATGTCACGCCCCTCCCTTCGGTTGCGTCGACAGGGCGTTGAGGCAGGCCAGAAGGGTGCGTGCTTCCACGTTCAGGTAATGGCCGTGCCGGGTGAGCTCGGTGAGCTGGGCGAGGCTGGCCCAGGCGTAGCCGGGCGGCGGGTCCAGTGGCGTCTCGGTGTCGTTCGTGTCGACGACCAGGTAGCGGCTGCTGGCGTTGAGAAAGCGCCCACCCTCCTCGGAATGGACCGCCTCGTAACGGATTCGCGACGGAGATGCGTTCAGCACGATCCCCAGGAACGGCGGCTGATCCACTGTGGACAGATGTGCGTAGTTGCGCGGCGTGCACTGGACGGTCGGAGCCAGCTCGACCGTGTCGAGAAAGCCACCGTCGGCACGAGCGTGCACCAGCACGTGCGGTATGCCGCCGAAGTCCCGCAGGAGAAACGCCACCACACCCACACCGATCGCTTCGAACAGCGGCTGGGTCCACTGGATCCGCTCGCGGTTCCCCGCCTGCACGGCGACGGCAACGGCCCTGAAGTAGCGGCCTTCCTCGTGCTCGACGCTCTCGGGCCCCTGTTTCCAGCCACACACCGACGAGAGCGGAATTCGGTGGGCACGCACGTCGCGGCGGGAGCGTTCACCGGTGAACCACGACAGGAGCTGGGTGTCGGAGAACAACGCGCCGGGTGTGCAGTCCGGGAAGGGCAAGCAGGACAGCACGCTCCTGGCGTTCATGTTGACCGTCAGGTCGTCGTGCAGCAGCGCGGCGATCTGCCCGAGGGTGAGCCACCGGAAGTCGTCGTCCGCCTCGATCTCGTCGACGGTCTCGACGATCATGTTGCGGTTGACCTTGCGGAAGAACCACGAGCCCTGCTCGGACTGCAGCACGTCGGCGATGACGCGCTCCGGTTGGAAGAAGTGCTCGATCAGCTTGACGTCCGCGCCGCCGTGGGCCCTGGTGTAGTTGCTGCGGGTGGCCTGCACGGTCGGCGACAGCTGCACCAGGTTCGGGTTGCCCGGCTCCATCTTGGCCTGCATCAGGAAATGCAGCACCCCGTCGAACTCCTTGCACAGGATGCCGAGGATGCCCGCCTCAGGCTGTCTGATGACCGGCTGCTGCCACTCCCTGCGGGGCCCGTCGCCGAAAGGACCGTCACGTTCCTCCACGTGCAGGCCCTCGATCGTGAAGAACCGGCCGCTCCGGTGTCCGAGATTCCCGCTTCCGGGCTTGAACCGCCATTGGTCCAGAGCGTCGAACGGGATCCGCTCCACGCGGAAGTCGTTGGCCTGCCGGCGTTCCTCCAGCCAGACGCGGACGTCCTCGGTGCGCAGATGCGACCCGTGGCTGGTCGCGGCCGAGAGCGCGATGCGGTCGCCTTGTCCGCGATCAGTGCGCGGTCGCGCGATGGCGCAGGCCGTGGCGGACAGCGGGGTCATGAGTTCCTTCCTTTCGTTTCGGACAGGTCGAGGACCAAACGGGAGGGGCCGTGAAAGACCATGTCGTCGGCGTAGTCGACCTGCTGATCTCCGTTGCCCAGCGCGGGAACACCGTCGAGCAGTGCCCGGAGCCCGATCTCGATCTCGGCGCGGGCGAGGGTCGCGCCGAGGCAGTAGTGGATGCCCAGGCCGAAGCCCAGATGCCGTTCAGCCGGTCGGTGGAGGTCCAGCACGTCGGGGCGCGGGAAGCGTGCGGGATCCCGATTCGCCGACCCCAGCATCGCCACCACTCGGCTGCCGGTGGGTACGTCGTACCCACCGAGGCGGAGGTCCTGCCGCGCCCACCGCGTCACGGCATGGACGGGAGGGTCGTACCGCACGAGCTCCTCGACGGCGACCGACGTCAATCCCGGAGACTCACGCAGCTCCTCGAGCACTTCAGGGTGCGCCCGCAGCGCCAGCACCGCTTTCGCCAGTGAGTTGGTCGTGGTCTCGTGCCCCGCGGTGAGCAGGTGAACACAGGTACCCACGATCGCTTCGACGCTCAGCGGCACACCGTTGTCCTTGGCGCGCACGAGGATGGTGAGCAGATCACCGCGATCCTTGCCGCGCCGCAACCGAATCAGTTCGCGGAAGTACTCCGCGAACTCCTCGGCAGCCGCCTCGGCTCGTGCCTGGCCGACGTCGCTGCGCCGGGAGCTGCTGCCTTCCTGGAGCGCCATCGCGGTGGCGCGAAGCCAGGTGTGGTGCGCCTCCGGAATGCCCAGCAGTTCGGAGATGACGAGAATCGGCAGTGGTGCGGCGAACCCCTCGACGAGGTCGGCCTCCTTCCGCCCGTTCAGCTGTGCCAGGAGCCCGTGCGCGATCTGCGTGATGCGGGGCCGCAGGTCGGCGACGACCGCTGGCGAGAACTCCTTGGCGAGCTGGGATCGCAGTTCGGTATGACGTGGCGGATCCATGAACACCAGCCAGTTCTCGACGATCGTGCGCAGTGCACGCGACTCAGCGGGAACCGGCACCTCGCGACCGAAGGACCTGCTGGACAGCACCTGGGCGACCTCGTCGTAGGAGAACACGTAGAAGGTGCCGGATTGGCCTTTGTGGACTGCCGCGGTCTCACGGCAACGCTGATAAACCGGATACGGGTTGGCGATGTCGTCCGGGTTCCAGCCGGTCAGGTCGAACACGAGATCCCTCCCTGCGCACGGAAGTGGTCGGCCCAGAAGGCGGCCATCTCGCCGACCCGCGTGGGCACCAGGGCGCTTTTGGCGCAGTCGGCCGCGAGCTCGTCCAGGCGCCGCACCAGTGCGCGACGTGCCACGTCCGGCCTCGGTACGGGTGCCGGCTGCTCGGTCAGCTCGAACGACGGTCCGGCGGTCCTGCCGCGCCGTCCCGACGGCATCGTCACCAGCAGCTCCGCCAGCGGGCGCATCAAGCCGGTCATCATGTCGATCGCGGCATTCATCAGGTCGGAACGGCGGAGGCTGCCGTCCGGGCGTTCACCGAAGTGCTGTGCCATGAGCTGCAACGTCAGGAAGTACGCGCGGTTGAACAGCTCCATCACGATGCGGGCGTCCGGATCGGTCGCGGTCTCCATGGCGGGATCTCCGTGCCGCAGTGTGGGGTTCCGCATCACCGGGTAGGCCGGGCGCCACGGTTGCGCGTCGTCGGACGGCGCCTCCCGCAGCAGTTGGCCGATCCGCAGGAACGAGGTGTAGTGCGACTCCTCGTCCGCTCCGGGCTCGAGCACGCCTCCCTCGCCCTGCTCGGTGATGACGTCGACGGCGAACAGCGCGCTGGGCAGGTCGTCGACTTCGAGCTGGTAGTCGGGGTGGTGGTGATTGATCGACTCCCGCAGGAAGAGGTGGTGTTCCCCTCCTCCCCTGCCCTTCTCGACCAGAAAGAGGTCCGGGATGTGCTGCAGCCCCTCGCGGATGGCGGCGTACAGCTCGCTCAGCGAGGCGTACGGATGAGGTGTGTTCGATGCCACGACGTCACCTCGCCGGACGTCGCCGACGAGGTTCTCCGGCTGTTCGATCAGCGTGAACCGCTCGACGCTGCCGAGCCCCAGGCGTTCGAGGGAGAAGTCCAGCGGCACCGGCAGCTCGTGGTTGATCGTGCCGAAGTCGATGCGCGGCACGTGGAACGGTTCGCCCAGCGCGACGAGGATGTTGTTGACCAGCAGGAAGTGGATCATCTCTTCGCGGGCGATGGTCAGCAGCATGCTGCGGATGCCCTCGTCCAACGTCTCGCCGCCGTCGCCGCAGGCGAGTTGGAGCTGCTCTGGTGTCCAGACGCCGAGCCGCACGTACTCCACGCCGGCGCCGTGGGTAGGCACGGAATAGGCTGCGTACAGGTACTGGAGCATGACTGCCAGTTCGACAGCTGCGGCTTCGCGCAACACTCGGACGAGTTCGTCCCGCGTGGTTATCGGAGCGTGTCCGCTGCGATCTTCCACCGGCGTCGCGAGCAGGACCGCGTCCGGTTTCTGCTGGGCCCGCAGGTACTTCAGCAGCAAGCGTGCCTTCGGCTCGGACAGGTCCCGCGTCGGCGGCATGTAGTAGGTCATCGCCTTGTTGCGCGGATCGCACATCTGCCAGATCAGCTTCGCGTACGTCTCCACCTTGCATCGGTCGGCGAGGCTGAAGACCTCGTCCTTCATGAAGGAGAACATGCGCTCGTAGAAGGCGAAGACCTCCCGGTGCACCAGCTCGAACGTGACTTCGTCGTCCTCGATCTCGTCCAACCGCCAGTCGTCAGGCAGGACCCGGACCGCGGCGCACCCGTCACCCAACCGGACCGTGGTGGTACCGGCCTTCCTGCCCCGCAGAACGACCCGGCCCAGACCGGTGTCGTCGGTGTCCACGAAGGCGGGCACACGGACGAGGTCGAGGTCTGACCGCACGGTGATCCCACGGACAGCACATGGGCGTCCACGCACGTAGGACCGCACGACGACCTCGGCGTCATAGTCGGCGTCGCCGGGGTGGCGCGGATGTTCCAGAACCAGGCTCGCGTCGTCGGTTTGAACGTTGACTTCCTGCTCTCGCAACGACATCCGCGAGTCAGTGGCCACCAGCCGCAGCCCCTCGTCGGCCGGGGACTCCGCCGCGACCGTGACGAGTCCACAGGCCAGGTCGTAGTCCGGGCCGAGATAGGCCTGCCGGGGCACTCTGGTCACCAGCTGGCCGCTGACCGTGCGCAGTTCGAGATCTCCGACGTCGACCGGCGAACCGGACGAGAAGGCAGGCAGCGCGGTGATCAGGTTGAGGGTGACGCGGTCGTCGGTCACCTCGACGGATGCGTTGTGCAGCGCGCCTTCCTCCTCAACCTCCGGAAGAAGCAAGCGGCCGGCCGGGTAAGTGCGGAGCTCGTGCTGGTGCCAGGGAGCGATGGTCCCGCGCAGCAGCCACCGGCCAGGCTGGTCGGGTGCAGTGGGCGCGGCGAGGTGGCTGAGGGCGAACTGCACCACGATGCCGGCCGCACCAGATTCCCGGAGCCGTTGCACGACAGGGGAAACATCAGAGTCGTCGAGCCAAGTCAGGTCTTCACCGGTCACGGCGAACTGGTGGACCACGGACCTGCGCAACCCCGTCGCCAGCCAGTGATCGCCGGCGTCGGGACCGTGGAAGTCGTTGTGCCAGCGAGGAGACTGGAAACCGCGAACGGTTCCGGTGGCCAGGTACCCGACGTCGTGGGAACGTCCCTCGCGCCCGAAACCGAACTGTCCCACCACGAGCGTCGTGGTCCGGTCGGACGTCGGGTCGACGTCGAAGACGCGAGCTCGGTTGGCCGTCGTCGCGAGATAGGGGTTGTAGTGGCCCCACATGTCCACCGCGCGCCCGACCACCGGGTCAGCGGTGTCGATCTCACCTGCGCGCATTTCGGTGGCGACGATCCGCGCGTCGATCGAGAAATGGCCGCTGCCCGCGAAGTTCGTGCCTTTCGCTGCGCTGAAGGGACCGTCCGCGTTCACACATCCGGTGGCGTCGTAGCGCGGTCCCAGCCGGTCGAGGTGGTCGTGGTACTCGGCCGCGTCACGCTCGACTGGGAACGCGGTGCCGTCTGCGGTGAGGGCGGTGTTCGTGGTCAGGTCCACCAGGCCGTTGCGTGGGCCGGTGGGCAGGTGCGACGTGGCAGTTCCGCGGAAGTGCAGCCGCGGCAGGTCGAAGACGCTCATGCCGGTCGCTCCCAGGCGGTGGCGAACACACGGCTTGTCTTCGGCTCGTACCACTCGATCTCATGTGCGGCGTCGATCCCGGACTCGATGGCGCCCTCGATCCACGCGGGTTTCGACGAGCAGTGCTCACCCGCGAAGAAGAGTCGCTGCTGAGGGCGGGTTGCTTCGCGTCGCTCAGCCTCCCGCACGGCGGCTTCCTGACCCCAGCGAACCGTGGCCGCGCCGCGGGACCAGCGATGGTCACCCCAGGCTCGCCCGGCCGTCCCGAGGATCATTCCCTGCCGCCGCAGCTCCGGGTGCATCGTGCTCAGTTCGGCGATCACCAGGGCGGTGCGGTCCGCCTCGCTCAGCAGGCCGAGCTCGTCGGCGTCCGGCCCGATGCTGTAGCTCGCGAGGAGGACAGCGCCGAGCGCCGGGTCACCCTCGACCGGCGGGTAGTAGGTCTGTCGCACGTGGCCACCTGTGAAGGAGGCGCCGCCGCTGATGCCGTCGGCTTCCCAGAATGCTTCCCGGCAGTGCAGGGCGATCTTCGTCCCCGCCCAGTACTTCGTCTGGTGGACGATGTCGAGCTTGTCCTGGTCGAAACCGTTCAGCCGCATGGTTCTCAGCACCGTGAACGGAACGGTGCAGACCACGTAGTCACAGGTCCGGCTGAATGCCCCGTCGACCTGGCGTCCGCGCAGCTCCACGACGTCGTCACGGACGTCGATCTCCTCCACCGCGCAGCTCGTCGAGATCGGCCCCCGGATTCGGGCGGCGAGCCCGCGCGGCAACTGGTCCATCCCGTCGCGCAGTCGGACGATGCCCGATCCGGTCTCGTCGAGCACGTCGTCGAGGAACCGCTCGAGGTGCGGCGGGCACAGCGAGCGGATCAAAGGATGAGCTTGGTAGAACGCATGCAGGTCGATCCTGCTCCCGCATCGGAAAGGGGTCAGGTCGATTCGATCGATGAGGTCGAGCAGTTCCACGCCGATCTCGTTGTGCATGCCGTCGTAGAACTGACGGGGGGCCACCGCTTTGATCGTGGCGTCCAGCCAGGCACCGAAAAGAAGCGTGTTCATCCGGTAACCCTGGTTCGGCAAACCGGCTGAAAACTCCTTCACCAGCGTCGTGTGCGCGTCCCGTACTCGGACGTGGCCGGCCGGGCCGGGCAGGTACGCGGCATCGTCGGAGAACAACGTCTCGAACGGGCGAACCTGGTGCTGCAGCCCGAGTTCGGCGATGTAGTGCCTCGTCAGCCGGTGCCCTGCGGGGATCCGCATCGCTCCGAGCTCGACGAACGGCCCAGAGCTGTCACGGCCACCGAAACGATGTGTGGCAATGCGGCCACCGATGTCGTGGCTCGCCTCGACCACCTCGACGTCGTGTCCGAGCCGCTCCAGTTCGTAGGCGGCCACCAGTCCGGCGATGCCGGCACCGATGACGGTTACCCGCTTTCGCCCACCTCTCTCCTGCAAGGGCGTCACTCAGATTCCTCCAGTAAGCGCGGCCAGGACGTTGAGCGGATGGCTCAAGCAATGGCGATCTCGGAACGACTCGCCGACTATTTTTCGCGGCGGGAGAACGCGTCCACATCACCTGACGGGCGGGAGAACAGGTGATACGCCGGGTGCCCTGCCAAGGCCCTGGAGGCAGTCGAGCGGCTGCATCTCACTTGGTCGCGTGAGGTTTCGCCGCAAGCCCTTCCGCAGCCCGCGGGCGCGCTGAAACTGGCCCAGGACAAGCCAATCCCGACGGAGGCCACGTTGACGCGAGTGTTGATCGCGACCACACCGGCACCCGGCCATGTCGTCAGCATGGTCGAGGTGGCCCGCGAGCTGACCCGGCGCGGCCACGAGGTGCGCTGGTACACCGGGCAGACGTTCCAGCGACAGGTCGAGCACGCCGGGGCGATCTTCGAACCCATGAGCGCCGGCCTCGACTTCGGTGGCAGGAGCCGGGAAGAGGCCTTCCCAGAGCACGCCGGACTCACCGGGCTCGCCAGCTTCAAGATCGGTGTCCGGGACATCTTCTACCGCACGGCGCCCGGCCAACTGGCCGACCTTCTCTCGCTGCTGGACCGCTTTCCCGCGGACTGCATCCTCGCCGACGACATGTGCTACGGCGCGTGCTTTGCCAGCGAACGCACCGGAATCCCGCTCGCCTGGCTGAGCAACTCGATCTACATCCTCGGCAGCAAGGACACCGGACCGCTGGGCATGGGCCTGCCGCCGAGCACCTCACCCCTGCGCCGGCTGCGCAACGATCTCCTGCGGTTCACCGGAAATCAGTTGGCCATGAGGGATCTGCGCCAGGAGGCCGACCGGACCAGGGACGAGGTGGGCCTGCCCCGCTTGGGATCGGGAGCGATGGAGAACATCGCACGCCCACCGGACCTCTACCTGGTGAGCACTGTGCCCTCGTTCGAGTTCCCCCGCCGGGACCTGTTGCCGGGCACCCACTTCGTCGGCGGCCTCTTCGGCCTCCCACCGGAGAGGTTCGACCCACCGGGTTGGTGGGACGAACTGCACGAAGACCGGCCGGTCGTGCTCATCACCCAGGGCACGACCGCGAACGACGTCGAACGACTGCTCGTGCCTGCCGTGAGAGCACTGGCCGACCAGGACGTTCTCGTCGTGGTCACCACGGGCAGCAACCTCGATGTCGACCTGCTGCGACCGCTGCCAGCCAACGTCCGGTTGGAACGGTTCGTTCCGTACCACCACTTGCTGCCACACGTGGACGTGATGGTGACCAACGGCGGCTACAACGGCGTCAACGCCGCGCTCGCCCACGGCGTCCCCCTCGTCGCCGCGCCCGCCACCGAGGAGAACCCCGACGTCGCGGCCCGCATCGAATGGTCGGGAACCGGAGTCGTCCTCCCCAAGCGCGCGGTGTCCGAAGCCAGCTTGCGCGACGCGGTGGTCACCGTTCTGCGCGACGACCGCTATCGACGGCAAGCACGCGCGCTTTCCGAAGAGCACCAACGACTCGACGCCCCTCAACGGGCGGCCGAGCTCATCGAATCCCTGGCCGCCCAAGGCCGAGTCCACACCGGAGGTACCGCACAGTGACCGCCAGCACGAACAACGCCCTGACCGAAGCCCCTCAAACAACGATGCCGGTCGACCCCGGGCCGTTCGACTGCATGCCGGAACTGCTGGCGGCCGCACGGGTGGCACCGGTCGTGCGGATTCCCTACCTCGACCAGCACGCGTTCGTGGTGTGCGACCGGGAACTGGTGAAAGCTGCTCTCACGCATCCCTTGATGGGCAAGGACATCACCCTGGTCCCGGACTGGATGCGCAAGCCAGGCCTGATGGTCGGCTCGCAGCCGCCACCGGAGTACGCCCGTGCGATGATCATGAGCGATGGCGCGGATCACGCGCGGATTCGCCGCATTCACGCACCGGTGCTGAGTCCGCGCAACACCGAGCGGTGGGGTGAGCGAGTCGCGGTCAAGGTCGAGGGCTTCCTCGACGAGCTCGAACGCGCAGGCACCGCAGAGGTCAACGTGGTCACGGACTTCACGCACAAGATCCCGCTGGCGTTCATCTCCGAGATGCTGGGTCTGCCGGAGGAGGCAGAGCGACGGCTGCGCGGGATCACCGACGTCATGCTGTACTCCGCCGACTACCCGGCTCGCAAGGAGGCGATCGGGGCGCTGTTCGGGGCCGTCGAGGACTGGGTGCGCGACCCGTCGGTGCTGCGCGACGGCGTGATCACGGGCCTGCTCGCCTCGTCCGACGGGCCGGACGCCGCGGTCACCGAGGGCGAAGTGATCGTCTGGACGCTCGGGATGATCATCACCGGCTACGAGACGACCGGAAGCCTGATCTCCGCTGCGCTGTACGAAGCCCTGCGTCGGCCCACGGCGGAACGACCGCGGACCGAGGCCGACATCAAGGCGTGGATCGAGGAGACCCTGCGGGTGCACCCGCCGTTCCCGCACCCGACCTGGCGCTTCCCACTGGAGGACATCGAGCTCGGCGGTTACCTGCTCCCCAAGGGGTCCGCGGTGCAGGTCAGCATCGCGGCGGCGAACCGCGAGCCCGGCGAGGAGGCCGACAGCTTCGACGCCGCGCGGCAGGGACTCGGGCACCTGTCGTTCGGGCTCGGTGCGCACTACTGCATCGGTGCTTCGCTGGTTCGGCTGGAGGCACAGCTGGCTGTCAGCGGCTTCCTGGGCCGGTTCCCGAACGCCCGGCTGAGCACCGACACCGCCGTGGAGTGGGAGTCCGAGTGGATGATCCGCCGGATGAGCGTCCTGCCCGCACTGCTGACCAACTCCTGAGACCCGTTGCGTTGAGCGACGAGTCGCGACTCGAAGGCAGCAAGTTCGGCCTCCGGAGTAGCAAGGCGATCGACCAGACCGCCTACCTGCGGCTGCGGCCCTTGGTTCAAACAGGTGAGAATTGCACAATACCAACGGTGACGGCGTAACAAGATGACGGCGGTGGCGATTATACCGGTCGTGGCCGTCAATAATGCCGATGGTACGGCAAATGATCCGGACGACGCGATGATGCGGGAGATCCTCCTCGTCGAGTACAAAGCACTGCGTGACGAGATCTCCAAGAGGATGGATCATCGCGTGACCTTTCGGATCTCGGCACTGACCCTCACTCTTGCCGCTATCGCCGTGGGCGTCGAGCGCAAGAGTGGGGTACTGCTTCTACTTGCGCCGATTGTCAGCATTCTGTTCAGTAATATCGCCACCTACGTCAGCCTGCAAATAGACCGCATCTCCGGCCACTTGCGTTCCGCGGTGGAACCCAAGCTGAACCGTCTGGCACCTGACTCGGCAAGCTGGCACGCGTTCGAGGGTGACCGGCGTTCGCGGTTCCGACAGACATTCATGCCATACCACCTGCCGATGCTCATTCTCGTGGTCGTGCCGACATCAGTAGCCGTCGGCCTTGGTTGGACGTACTCGAATTCTCTGCTGACCTCGATTCTGATCACTGCAGTGGATGCCGCACTCTTCGTCTTGTTCTTGTGGAACTACTACAGGCTGGAGGTTCCATCGATCAGACACAGCCGTCAACTTCGATGATGCGGCAATGCCGTGGCGCTTCGTATCGAAGGCCTTATAGCGCGTCGTGGGGGCGTGCCTGGACGGCCGCGCGTACGGCTACCCGCAGGTTCTTCGAACTTGATCGGGCATCGTGGTCACCGGTTGCAGCGCCGTGCTTGCCATCGACCGGCCCGCCTGTTCGCGCCCCGATGAAGCCCCATCTGCGTGAGTCGGAGCCATTCTGATGCCGGGTGCCGGCGTGGGGCGGACCTCCCGCCACCCGCCCGGCTCGACTTGTCGTCCCGGACTAGGACACGCGAGATGTCTCGAGCCTGATCAGCGCAGCACGGGATTGGATCCCGAGCTTGCGGTAGACCTGCCGCAGGTGCGTCCCGACCGTGTTCGGAGAGACGAACAGGTGCCTGGCCGCCTGCTGGTTGGTGAGCCCGCTCGCCACCACCTCCGCGACCTTCCGCTCGGTCTCGGTGAGACTCTCCCAACCGGAGACGGGACGCTTGACGTGCTTCCAGTGCCGCCGCAACACCCCGAGCTCGCGCAGCCGCGCCCGCACCCTGGTCGCGTCCCGTTCTCCGCCGAGTGCGCTGTAGGCCTTCATCGCACGGTCCAGCTCGGCGACGGCCGTCTCGTGATCTCCCCGAGCGGCAAGAAGGTCGGCGTGATCCTCAGCTGCGGCTGCCTGAGCCCACGGGTTCCGATGCGACCGACCCGCCTCCGCCACGGCATCGACGTCCCGGTCGACGAGCGCTCGGACATGAAGAGCCGTGGCGCGAACGGCGGGAAGATGCGGGCTGTGGGTGCTGATGCTCTCCACCGCGTCGGCCACCGCTCGAACGATGTCCTCCCGGTGCGCTGCGAGCGCGCAGCGCACCAGCCAAGGCGCGGCGGCAGGCTCCTCCATCACCACCCAGTGGAGCACTCCGGTACCTGCCAGCAGTTCGACCGCCGCCGCAGGCCCCTCCTGCGCCGCGACAACCTGTGCCCGCAGCCACAGGCAGGCCGCCTGCCAGGGGCCGGTGCCGAGCTGCCAGCAGTTCTCCTCCACGGCACGCAGACAGTTCTCCGCTTCGGAGAGCACACCCCGGCGCAACGCCACGTGGCCCAGCGTCAGCCATGCTTGCGGAGCGAGCAACGACAGCTGCCGGTCGTCAGGACCTACCACGGTCTTCGCGGCCGCTTCAGCCTCGTCCAGCTGCCCCGTGGCGAGGTGCAGCCTCGCTCGGAGAGCCGCCTCGGCGACGGGGGTCGTGGCTCTTGCAAATCCCTGCACGACCGCCTCAGCCTTCTCGTACTCGCCGATCCGGGCGAGGAAGAGGGTGAGAAACCAACGCGGATCGAGGATCTGCGCGTCCCCTGTCGCATGGTTGAGCGTGACCGCGTCCCGCAAGGTGTCCACCGCGGCCCCCACATGGCCGCTACCCCACTGATCCAACGCGACAACGGTCATCGCGCCGACTCGAACGGCCTTGTCGTGACGATCCGGAGCGCGAAGGATCTCCCGTGCTCGATCGACCGCCGTACCGTCCCCGCTGAAGTGGGAAGCAGCGAGATGGACCGTCACGGCCTCGTGAGACGGGACGTCCTGCCGAACAAGGGCCTCGTCCGCCATGTGGACAGCGGACTTCGTGTCTCCTTGAAGCAGCAGCGCGGCCGACATGGAAGCCCGCAACACCGCGATGTCGCCGGCGTCCACTGGCCCGGCAGGGTTCGTGGCCTCCTCGATCGCGCTCCTCGCCACAGTTACGGCCTCGTCCAGGTCACCGGCTCTGGTGAGCGCCTCGACCGCGGTGCTGGCCAAGCGCACCCGCGTGGCCTGTTCGGGTTCCAGCAGTCGCATGCAGCGAGTCGCCAGTGACGCGGCGGTGGAAGGGTCGCCGACCACCATCCTGCGGGCACCTTCGGCGATGACCTCCAGCTCCTCGGAGTTGCCGGGCCGTGCGACGTGCGTGAGTTGCAACGCGGCACGTTCGACACCGTCCGGACGCGACAGCATCAGGCCCGCAGCCTGCCGGCGCAGCAAAGAGCGGACGGGCGGCGGCACGGAGTCGAGCAGCACGCGCCAGATCGGCTCGGTTCTGAACGCGAGGTTGTCCTCCCCGCAGACCAGGAAGCCGCGGTCGACCGCTTCGTCAACAGCGGACAGCAGGCTGACGGGCGACACGTCGAGCATGGCCGCCAGCTCCTCCGGGGCGAACGGAGATCCGAGCACGGCCGCCAGCCGGAGGGTCCTGACCGTGGGTTCGGAGAGCCATCTGAGGCTGTTCTCGATCAGCAGCGACACGCGTCTCGGTACCTGGGGCGGCAGACCGATTCCGGTCCCTGCCGGGTCGACCGGCACCAGTTGTGAACGACCGTCCGCAACGCTGATGTCGCCGTCCTCCAGCAGGCCTCGCACCAACTCGATCACCACGCTCGGCGTGACGTTGACACTTTCGACCAACGCCAGCAGGGCAGGATCGGGTGGGGCGCCGGTGTAGTCGACGACCAGCTGCTTCAACGCGTCACCCGACAGCGGCCCGAGCCTGCGCCCTGGCTCCACGGCGACCCTGCCCCGAAGCTTGCTCAGACAGGTCCTGACCGGCTCGGACGGGGGACCACCGGGTTCCGAGCTGAAAGAAGGCAGCCACAGGATCGACCGGTTCCTGACCGCCAGGATGAGGTCGCACAGCCCGGTCAGCGCAGATGGGCTGGAAAGGTGCATGTCGTCCAACGTGACGAGAACAGGCCGGTGCTCAGGGACGTCACGCAGCCGAGCCCACGTCGCCTCGACCACGTCCGGACTGCCTGCGGACAACCCCGCGGTCATCGGCACCGAGGTCGAAACGGTGGCATCGACGAGCGCGAACCCCATGCCACGAGCGATGTTCGCCGCTTCCGTGAGCAGGCGGGTCTTGCCTCCGCCGGGCGCGGCCTTGACCAGAAGTACCCGGCTCTGCCGGTCTGCACTCGCCTTCCTCAGGTTCACGGTGATCTGTGCGAGGTGATCTTCACGACCGTGCGGCCGTGCCTCTCCGCTCACCGCGACAGCTTGCCGGGAATCGGTGGGCGCGCGATGGCCATGGGCCCGACCAGGCACAGGTGCGGCGCGTAACCCTCGAGCAGCCTCTTTCACAGTGGTGTCTCCCCTTGAAGCATCCGTGGTGCCGGCGACCTCACCTCTCGGCGCCGACGTGCTCGCCAACGCGGGCATCTCCACCGGCAACGGCTCCCCCGCTCACCGACATCACTCATCGTCGGGCGTGGGGCACGGCGAAAACTTGGGGGAGTTCTGAGCAACCTGTTGGGACGCTCTGAGGACAGCGACGACGCTCGGCGCTCAGACAGGCGGTGCCCCTCGACGAAGGACGAGAAGCCGGTCACCTTCGCGGAGCAACACGACGGCGGGATCCTCAGCCCAGAACCGTTCGCCCTCTCTCAGCACAGCCAGCACCTGATGCCCGCAGGCGAGCGGCGAAGAACCGACCTCGTCCTGTGCCACCTCGCGCTCGGCCACCGTCCACTCCTGGTCGGAAAATGCGCGACCAGTCCGCTGAGCCTGAGCACCAGGTGCCCATTCGGTGACCTGGCCCACGTCCACGACGTGGTCGGCGCCGATGTACTCGATCAGCTGGCGCAGCTCTTCGCTGTGGATGACCGTAACGACGGTGGCGGTCTGGTTCAGGCAACGCACGGCCGATGTGATCCGCACGGCCATCGCGTCGTCCGCCACCGCGACCACGACGTGATCAGCATCGTGCACTCCCGCGAGCCACAAGGTGCGCAGACGCCAGCCGGGTCCGACGACGGCGTGCAGACCGTCCAACACGGCCTGTTCGGCTCGTACGGGATCGGAGTCGACAACGGTGAAGCCGGTCGACTTCCCGCCTTCGTGCAACGCCGTGACCACAACACGACCTCGAACGCCGTAGCCGATGAGTACCGTGTGTGAACTCATCCAAGCCCCTCACCAGTTCGCCCCATCCTTCCGACGGAGGAGGCAGTTGAATCTCCACAAAGGACGAATGGCCGGTTCAGCCCAACCACTTCCCGCCGTCGATCGCCACCATCAGCGACACCAGTGCGATCGCCGCCCCCACCACGATCTGGTTGATCTGCACCGCGGAGTCGACGTCGGTTTGCACCAGGAACGCGACAGCCACCAACGCGACAGCGAGTCCGATGCTGAACGTGCGCAGCCACGGAACATCCAGTGGCGCGAGCGCACGCAGCATTCCCGCCAACATGATCACCACGGCCAGGGACAAAGGAACCCAGTAGGGCCGGAACGCCAGCCGCGAGGCATCGAAGTCGAGCAGCGGAGGCGCCGCGACGAGCCACACGCCCGCGAGAAACGTGAGGGTTCCTGTTCTGGCTTCCGATCTACGACGTTGTTCTTCGCGCACACGGCAATCTTTGCTCTGAGCAAGCGAACTGCCGACAGGCCGGCGGGATCGTAGGGAGTTCGAAAGGGGCGCCCACACCACGCGCCAATAGCCTGGTGGGCATCCGCCGTCGCACCAGCTGAGATCCGAGAGGACGACCATGCTGACCGCGATGACGGCAGCGGCCCTCGTGCTGGCCGCGATCACTCCGACCAGCACCACCGCCGCGCCACCTGGGAAGGTCACGATCGACGTCGTGACGGTCAACGGTTCCGGTTGCCCAGCCGGTACCGCCGCTGTCGCACCCGCCGCCGACAACACGGCGTTCACGGTGACCTACAGCGACTACCTCGCCCAGACCGGTGCCGGTGCGGCTCCCACCGACTTCCGCAAGAACTGCCAGCTCGTGCTGAGAGTGCACTACCCGCAGGGATTCACCTTCGGCATCGCCCAAGCCGACTACCGCGGCTTCGCGCACCTCGCCGGGAACGCCAGCGGCGTGGAACGTGCCAACTACTACTTCCAAGGCACATCGCCTACCGAAGCGCGCACCCACACCTTCAACGGCCCGATGAGCGACAACTGGCAGGCCACCGACCGCGCTGAAGTGGGCGCGATCGTGTACGCGCCGTGCGGTGAACAGCGGATGCTGAACGTCAACACCCAGCTGCGGGTCCACGGAGGCAGCAGCTTCATGACCATGGACTCGACCGACGCGAGCTTCAGCACCAAGTACCACTTCTCCTGGAAGAAGTGCTGACACCCGTCATTCCGCCGCCATCCCTCGCGCACGAGACGAAGGTGGTCCCCCGATGCTCAACCTCCTGGCCGCAGCGGCCATGACCATGTCGACGATCATCATCCCGCCCGGCGGCGACCCCGGCGACACTCCCCCGCCCGACCACATCACCATCGACGTGGTCACCGTCAACGGCTCCGGCTGCCCGGCGGGCACCGCGGCCGTCGCGGTCTCGCCGGACAACAAGGCCTTCACCGTCACCTACAGCGACTACCTGGCACAGGTCGGCGTCGGCGCCAGGCCCACCGACTTCCGCAAGAACTGCCAGCTCAACCTCAGAGTCAACGTCCCGCAGGGTTTCACCTACGGCATCGCCCAGACCGACCACCGCGGCTTCGGACACCTCGAACGCGGCGCCAGCGGTGTCCAGCGGGCCAACTACTACTTCCAGGGCATGTCCCAGACCGAACGCAAGACGCACACCTGGAGAGGCCCGCTCAGCGACGACTGGCAGGCGACCGACGAGGTCGAGGTCGCCGCGATCGTCTACCACCCCTGTGGGGAGAGGAGGAACTTCAACATCAACACCGAGCTGCGGGTGAGCGCGGGTTCCTCGGATCCCAAGACGACCACCAGCTTCATGTCGATGGACTCGACCGACGGCGCGATCAACACCACCTACCACTTCGCGTGGAAGCGCTGCACGTAACCGATGCCACCGCGCGCTGTTCTGGACTGCAGGGGTTCAGGACAGCGCGCGGTCCTGTTGTGGACGATCGAGCACGTTGCCAGTGGGCGGCAGCACGGAAGCCAGGATCCGCGTGCGGATGAACGGAAGAGCCGCGAGCCGGAACATCCAGTCGCGCAAGCTGATGCGCCACTTCGACGAGGGCGCCATCCACTCGGTGAACCGCCGGCCGAACTCCTGCGTGCGTGTGACGGGCGGCAGCATCCGCGCCTGATAGCGCGCCAACGCCTCGTCCACGTCGCCATCGGCGAGTTCCTCGGCCAGTACGTAGGCACCTGTCATCGCCAGCGAGGCCCCGTGGCCCGCGAACAACGAGACCGCGCCACAGGAGTCGCCGACGAGCACGATCCGATCGCGGTGCCAACGGTCCATCTCGACCTGCGCCGCCTGGTCGAAGTAGACGTCCCCGGACAACGCCGCCAACAACTCCGGCACCACCCAGCCGAGGTCGCCGAAGCGGACTTGAAGTGCGGCCACCGGGTCCTCGGGCAGCTGCCACTTCTCCTCGCGGTGCAGGAAGAACGACGCGAACCCTCCCTCACCCACCGCGTAGCAGCCGACCATGCGGTTCGGCATCGTGAGCATCTGGTACCTCTCGCCGATGCGCCTGCTCAGTCCGGGATCGTGCCCGGAGAAGGCCGCGACGTGGTAGCCCAGGTAGCGCACGAACTGGTCTTCCGGACCGAACGCGAGCTCTCGAACCCGTGAGTGGACTCCGTCTGCTCCTACGAGGAGGTCCACCTCCTCGACGGTGCCGTTGGTCAACAGCACGCGGACCCCGTGTTCCGTGCGCTCAATCGCCTCGGCGGTAGTACCGAACCGGATCGGGGAGCTCACCCCGTCGCGCAGCACTCCCGCCAGGTCTCCACGGAGCAGACTGATCATGCCGCCGGCCACGTCGGCGTACGTCGCCTCACCGAGCTCGCTACGGCGCCTGCCCCGTTCGTCCACCGCGGTCACGCTGTCGATGCGAGCGCGATGCCGTTCGAGCTCGGGCAACAGACCCATGCGCTGCGCGACCTCATGACCCGGTCCGAAGAAATCGATCATGTAGCCACCCCGGCGGAACTCCGGCGCCCTCTCCACCACCAGGACGTCCCACCCGGCACGTTCCAACCACCACGCTGTCGCCATGCCCGCAACACCGGCACCCACGATCATCGCTCGCACCGAAACCACCCCCGTTCGATCCAACCTCCCGAATTGGGCACATGCCCAAGCTAGTCTCAACATTTGCACACTGCAAGCTTTGCTCCCGACATGGGTCAGCGACCAGGCAAGCCCTCCTCAGTGCGCCCCGAGTGACCCGCCACTCGAAACTGCGCCGCCAGCACGAGCAGGTACGCGACCGTGGCGGTGCCACCGACCAAAGGCCACGCGAGATGACCGTGGACCACCGAGGTCAGCACCGTGACCAGCACCATGCTCACCCCGACCGACGGCAGGTGCAGACCGCCCCACACCCGGACACCAGCAGCTTGACCGTCCAGCACACGATTCACTCCACCGAACGCGAGCGCTCCCACGGCCCCGAAACCGGTGACCGCGCCAACCAGCAACAGCAACGCGTCAACGGCTGACGGCACACCACCTTCGGCGTGGGTCGTGATGGCGCCCGCCGTCCACAGTGTCAGCGTGTAGCCGTGCGGTGCCGCACTCGCGGAGACAACCGCCCGAAGCTGCTGCCGATAGTCGCCCTCTGCCATGGACAGACGATAACCGCATATACATTTGCCCATGGCAAACATTGCGTGATGCATCATTTGAGCCGATCACAGACTCATGAACGTGTCCCGGTCGTAACATGACAGCTCGCGTACGAACTCGCCGACGCGGACCGCAAGCCTGGCGACGAACCTGGTGAACGCGTTGCCTCGACGCCCGTAGGCCGAGGTCCAGAGTGTTGGAATCATGGCTCGAGGGTGAGCCGCCGCAGCTCACGAGCGGAGTTTCATGGATGATCCTGGACGCTTGTTGCGCCGTCATGACAAGAGGGCTAACTTGGAATGGTTGGTTCAAGTTGGTTTGGAGGGCGACGATGCCCGACGTGAAGCACTTCGATCCTGACGTCGTGCTCGACTCCGTCATGGGGTTGTTCTGGCGACAGGGTGCGGCGTCGACCGGCATCCAGGACATCGTCACCGCGACGGGCGTGAACCGGTCGAGCCTCTATTCCACGTTCGGCGGCAAGCGGGAGCTGTACCTCGCGGCGTTGCGCCGCTACGTCGACTCTCGTTCACAACCGGTCTTCGCCCGCCTCGCGGAGGACGACCGTGGGCTTCCGGCGGTCGCCGACTTCTTCGCGGGCCTCGTCAAGACGCGATGCTCAGGCGAGCACGCCAGATGGGGTTGCATGATCGCGAACGCGCACGCTGGCGGGGAGAACGACGACCCGGACATCAGCGCGGAGCTGGCGCGCCACCACGATCAGCTCAGCGCCGCCTTGCGCACGGCGCTCGAACGTGAACCTGGGTTGCGCATCCCGGCTACGCAGGGAGCGGACATGCTCGCGATGCTGGCGTATGGCGTGAACCTCCGCTCTCGCGCGGGAACTGACCAAAAAACGCTGAACGCGACCGTGAAGGCCGCGCTCAGCGTCCTGGTCTAGGCAGCGACCTTCTCCTTCTCCGGCGGAAGAAGGAAGACTTCCTGCTCGACGCGGGAGGGAAGTGCCCATCGGTAGAGCGGCACGGCACCGGCGGTGGTGATGACCGCGACCAGCACCAGCATCGAGAAGACCTCCTGGGTGATCATCTTCTGCGCCAGGCCGATGTTGATGAAGATGAGGATCATCAAGCCGCGGGCGTTCATAAGGCCACCGACCGCGAACGACTCACGCCAACCGAACCCGACCGCGCGCATGGACAGCGCGCAGCCGAAGTACTTGCCCACGAATCCCGCCACCAGGATCAGCGCGAACGGCACCAGCAACGCCATGCTCGCCAGGCCGTTGAGCTGCGTGTTGAGGCCGGACAGCGTGAAGAACATCGGCAACAGCAGAACACACACGACATCCATCGTCTTGCCCTGCAACGCTTCCCGGAAGACCTTGTTTCGCGGCATCGCGAGCCCCGCGATGAACCCGCCGAACACCGAGTAGATGCCGATGAGATCGGTGCAGAACCCGGCGAGCAGCGCGACACCGACGACCAGGTACATCTGGTCGAAGCCGAACTTGCCGGTCCTCTCAACCTTCTCGCCCACCGGTCGCAGCAGCGGTCGCACCACGAACAACATGACCAAGGCGAACGCCGCGGCCAGGCCGATCGTCACCATCGCACTGCTGATGCCCGAGCTGGCGTGCAGAGCGGTGAGCACGGCCAAGAAGCACCAGGCCGCGGCATCGTCGATGGACGCGGCGTAGAGCGTGAGCTTGCCGAGCCGCGAGTTCTGCAGGTTCCGCTCGTACAGAATTCGCGCCAGCATCGGGAACGCGGTGATCGATAACGCGCCACCGATGAACAACGCGAACTCGAACACGCCGACATCGGGTACCGACAGCCTGCTGTGCAGCAGTACGCCGACGCCTCCGCCGAGCACCAGCGACGGCAGAATTCCGGAAACCGCCAATGCCGCTGCCTTGCCGCCTTCGCCCTTCTCCTTGGAGCCGTGGTCGAGGCCTGCGCCGACGAGGAACATGAACACGGTCAGGCCGATGGTGCTCAGCACGTAGAGAACCGGTTTGACCTCGGCCGGGAACAGGGCCTTCTGCACACCGGGGAACCAGGCCCCGAACAGCGTCGGGCCCAGCAGCACTCCGGCGACCATCTCACCGAGGACACGAGGTTGCCCGATCATCAACGCCAACCGGCCACACCCCCACGACGCGGCCAGGATCACGACGATCGCCGGTAAGACCTTCAACACCAGCAACAGATTCGGATCGGTGTGTTCAAGCACCGATTCCCCCCTTCTCCACGGCCGCACGAGCCTTCGGAATTCGCAGTTCGGTCAGCCAGCGCTCGTCGGCGGCGTCGACCACGACGCGCCGCGCGTACCAGCTGTCGAAAAAGGACAGTGCGAACGTGGGCAGCAGTGACCAGATCGCGAGAGTGGCGAGCGCCGCGTGCCCGGTGAGCACCGCGATGATCACCACGACGAAGACGTTCGGATACGTCATCGCCACGTAGTCGTCGAGCCCCTGCAGGTCACGGCGCCGGGTCAACAGCAGCGAGATCAGGCGCAGCACGACGGCAACCCCCACCGCCGCGAACCCGTACGTCGAGAACGTCGACAGGTCCACCGACAACGAGACGAGCACGATGAACGCCGTCAGCAGCAGCACGGCGACATAAGCGTTGCGCTCACCGAACTTCGCCGTCCGGATCGGGCTGCGCCGCCGCAGCTGCTTCACCACCGCGTACGAGACGAGCACGGTTCCGGTCGACGCCACCACGCTCAACACGACCGCGAGCAACACGTTGCGGTCGAGCACCACGGACAGCACCGCGGAGAACGACACGGCCGCCGCCAGCGAGGACAGCATCACGTGCGCGAACGCCGGCACGATCATGCCGCCCAGGCACCGGCTCACCGTCATCGCCACCACCGAGCTCGGTGCCGCGACCAGCACAGCCGCATAGCCGACATCGCCAAGCGGAACCCAGTGCAGCAGCAGCGCCAGCCCAACCGGTATCGCCACGTACCGCAGCAGCACCGCACGGATGATCCCGCGGTCGGTGATGTACCGGCCCGCGCTCTCGATCTCGATGCGGCACATCGTGATCACGCTGGCCGCCACGAGCAGAGCGAGCAGGACGTACGGCGACGCTGGTACACGGATCCCGGCGAGGTTGCCGAGCAGCCCGGCGATCATGCCGAGACAGAACACCACCGGGTGGTGCACGACGATCCGGTCGTAGAACATGTTGCGGTGCTTGTTCTCCCGGCCGACGTAACTCGCGATCCGGTCGCCTCGCAGCATCTCCGAGTTGGGCAGCCGCAGGTCGTACGACTCCTCCACCGGCCGGTCCAGGATGAACCGGCAGATCAGCTCGACGACGTACTTGTGCGAGACCACGCACACGATCTCGCCGCGCTCCAGCGCCGGCACGAGCTCGCGGAGGAAGAAGTCGTGCACGCGTGAGCGGAACTGCTCGAAGGTCTCGCCACCGGACATCGTGTCGCTGTCGCCGTTCATCGCCTTCTCGTACTCGGCGATGCCGTGTTCCTTCTGCAGCAACGACTTGCTCTTGAGCGTGTAGTCGCCGAAGTCGCGTTCCATCAACCGGTCGTCGACGATCATGTCCGACCGATCGCCGAGGACTGTGCGCGCCGTGTCGTGCGCTCGGGACAACGGGGAGACGAACACGCGATCGAACTGCTGGCCTCGGTGCTTGCTCGCGACCTTCTCGGCCTGGACGCGCCCGAGGAACGTGAGCGGCGCGTCCAGGTTTCCCGCGATGCGGTGCACGACGTTGCAGGTCGATTCGCCGTGCCGCACCATGTACAGCCGGTCGAAGATCGTCACTTCAGCTCCACCGCCGCGGTGCGGACCAGCTCGGTGTACTGCGGTGACTGCCACTCCGACAGCCTGGAGATGTCGCACATCGCGAACACGACGTGCTTTTCCACCAGCAGGGCGAGCAGCGACGTCACCCGCTGCGCGACCACAGGCTCGACCTCGAGCGTCGCCGCGAACTCAGTGAGATCGTCGGAGATGGCGCGGCGCAGCTTCTCGCGTTGCTCCCGTTCCTGAGCCTGCAGGTAGGCCTGGGTCGCCGGCAGCACCGATTCCTGCGCGTGGGCCAGGACCTTGTCCTTGAGCTGCGGTGCGCCGACGTGCTCGACGAGCCACTCGGTGCCGCGGACGAGGCAGTGCTGCACCTCTTCCGGGATCGTGGTGACCTCCGGAGCGCGCATGTGCCGCAGCATCTCCATGGCCGTGTCGAAGCATTGGTTGCGCAGCGTGCCGATGCTGAACACGAACGCGCCGAGCCTGCCTCGCCGGCATGTCTCGTCACCCTGGCGCATCGGGCCGACGCTGTAGAGCGTGGGACTGACCTCGCCGTCCTTCCCGACCAGCTGCCCGTGCCCCCTCACCTCGATGCCACGCCTGGTGATCCCGTGCGAACGCGCCTGCCCGCGGTCCTGCACCAGGCCGCGCCACAACGGGTGCCCGGCCGAGCCGTAGTCGGTCGTGTTGCCCAGGCAGTTGATCACCCGGTCCACCAGGAGGTCGGGCCTGTCGCTGAACGAGACCCTGATCCTCTCGCCGTCCAGCACCATGCCGGTGATCTCGGCGGGCAACTGCGAGATCGTGCGCGGTGCGCCGTTGTAACCACGCATCCGGTTGCGCACCACGTTGCCGATCGCGGGAACCGTGCTGGTGCGGTTGGCCACGATCAGGCTCTTGTACCTGTCCAGCAGCATCTGCACGTCCGCCGGGGCCAGCCGCGTCGCCAGCTCGACGACATAGGGCTCCCAGGCCTTCATGATCCGTTCCGCGACCACGTCGGCGTCGGTCTCGTGCAGCAGTCCCCGCAGGTACTCGTACTCGGCCCGGACGCCTTCGACCACGGCGTCCGCCGTCAGCGTCTCGGCGTCGAGGAACGGAGGCCGCCGCGCCTGCCAGATGTCGTGCTGGTGGTCGGCGGGGTAGGTGCCGTGCATGTAGCCCGCTCGCGAGCAGATCAGGACCTCGCCCGTGTGGCCGGCGTTCACCAGCGACACCACCGAGTCGAAAGCCGTCAGCCCCGAGCCGACGAGCAACACCTTCTCGTCCGGCGCGATCGACCCGAAGACCGCACGGGAGCTGTTGGCATACGGATTGAACAGGAACCGGTCCGAGTGCTCCACGTTGTCGTAGAACGACTTGTGGACCGGGTCGAGGTGGCCGGTGGCGAAAACGACGTAGTCGGCACGCAGGGTGTGCACGTGCCCTTCGTCGCTCGACACGTACTGCACCAGGTGTCCCTCGCCGTCCGGCCGCACGTCCACGACGGTGCCGGTGCGCTCGACCAACCTCGTCTGATCACGCGCCTCGGACACGGTGCCGTGCAGCCGTTCAGTCAGGTACTGACCGAAGACGCGCCGCGGGACGACGCAGCTGAGCCCGAAAGGGTGGTACTTCCACTGACTCGGCCACGTCGTCCGGTCGGCCTCGTGGTTGGCCCACTCCAGGAAGTCCTCGGCGCGTTCCCGGTACAGGGTGATCCGGCCGGCCTGGATGTTGAGCATGTGGTTCCAGGTCGTCGACGCCTCACCGAAGGCGATCCCTCCACCGCGCACACCTTCGTTGCGCTCGATGATCGTGATCTCCAGCGGTGAGTCCGCGAACTGCAACAACCTGGTCGCCGTCAGCGTCCCGGAGAACCCGGCCCCGACGATGACGACCTTCTTGATCTCCCCCATTGACACCCTCATCCCCCTGTTGTCCACCGGTACTCGAACACGACCTTGATCGAGTCCTTGATCGAGTTGTGCACGATGCAGCCGCGTTCGGCCTTCAGGAACTGCTTGGAGAGCTCCCCCTCGAGCTCCGCCGGTGCCGTCACCGCGACGTTCACCTCGGTGAACCTCGTCGGCGCAGGCGTGAGCACGCCCGTGACGTTCAGGCTCACCAGCTCCTCGTCGAGCGGATGACCGTCGGCCTTCACGAACCCGAGGAAGGTGCTGAGGAAGCAGCCGCCCAGTGAGAGCAACAGCAGCTCACCGCCCATAGGGCCCTTGTCGTTCCCGCCCTTGTCCTCCGGCCGGTCGATGACGACCGAGTGCGAACGCGCCTGGCCGGTCGTGACCGTGCCACCTGCGTGCTGGAGCGTGACGTTGATCTCTGGCATGTCGGCAGCCTGTCCGACAGACGGCCGCCGCTGGGCACTCGTGGATGATCCTGGACGAATTGTTCCGATTCCTGGAACAGCCTTGACATCCCCGCTATCTTGAAACGAGTGTTCCAAGTTCGCTGAGGGGGCGTTCTGTGTTCACGCCAGGACGGCCGCGCACACTCGACGAGTACGTCGCGGCACTACGCACGTTGAAGGTGGAGGCGGGCAACCCGTCGATCACCGACATCACCCGGCGCATCCACATGTCGTGGGCGAAGACGGGCCGGCCGCGCAGCGAGTGGCCCGCCCGCTCCACCGTCGGCAACTGCTTCCAGACCGGCAGACGCCGTCCGAACATCGACCTGATGCTCGCCGTAGTCGACGTGCTGGTCGACGGAGACGTCGCACGCACGGGTCAATGGCGCCAGGTCCTGCGGCGCCTGCTGGGAGAAACCGACGGGACCAGCTGCACCAGCGTGCTCGACGAACTACCCGCCGACGTGCCGACGTTCGTCGGCCGAGCCGAGCTGCTCCGAAGGTTCACGGCCGGAGGCGTGGTCACTCTGACAGGCATGCCGGGCATCGGAAAGACGGCCTTGGCCGTCCACTTGGGACATCAGTGGATCCGGCTCGGCCACGTGAACGGCCCTGTCCTGTTCGCAGATCTCCACGGGATCGACCCGATCTGCCCACCGGCCTGCACGTCAGCGGTGCTGGAGTCATTTCTGCGACTGCTGAACGTGCCAGGTGACTTGATTCCGCCCGACCTCGACGCCAGGTCGAGGTTGTACCGCCGAAAGCTGGAGGGAACGCGCGCACTCGTCGTGCTCGACAACGCCGCGAACGCCGCCCAGGTCACACCTCTGCTGCCGCCCGACGGCCACCACGCGTTGATCACCAGCCGGTCGCAGTTGCCGAAACTGCCTTCGGCATCTCTGCCCGCGCTCACCCCTGCGGAAGCACTCGAACTCCTTCGAGTCACCGCCGCGCCACGCCTGTTCGACACGAGCCCGGCGATCCAGATCGCCACGGCCTCGGGTGGCCACCCGCTGACGTTGTCCATCATCGGCCGTCACATGCGCGAACATCCCGGCTGGACACTCGACGACTATGTGGAGCCGATGACCGCACTCTCACTCGAAGGCGGCCTGCGGGACGCTCTGGCGCTGTCCGATCGAGTCCTTCCACCAGAACCACGAAGGCTCCTGCGGCTGCTGACACTTCACCCCGACAACGCTTTCGACGTACGCGCGGCCGCGGCACTGGCCAATCTCGACGTACGCGCGGTGCAACGACTCCTCGACGTTCTCGTCGCCGCACATCTGCTGGAACGTGAGGGACGCGGCCACTACCGCTTCCACGGCCTGGTCCGCGCGTACGCCACGGAGAGGCTCGGTGTCGACGAGCCGGTCAGCCGCAGCCGCAGAGCGTTGGAGCGGCTGCGCCATCACAGCAATCTCTCGTTGGCCAGCTGAGTCCACAAAGCACCACCGCGGTCAGCCACTCCCGAGCACGGCAGATAGGTCGGCCTCGCGTCCGCGTACCGTGCCACCAGCGGCCATCGCCTGCTCGACCGTCAGCATGCCCGCGGCCAAGCCCAGCACGATGGCGGGTTCGCCGTGGAAGACGGTCGCCGGCTGCTCGTCGCCGCAGATCTCGACGCGCATGCCGGTCTTGTCGGCGTGGACGGCAACGACCGCGTCGTCAGCGGACAGCCCGATCGTCATCGGCTTCTTCGATCTTCGGTCGCGCAACAGCGCGTCGAGCGCGACGACCAGCCAGCGACCCTGAAAGGTGTCGCTCTGCGGTCCAGAGATCATCAGCGGGGTGCTCCACCGCACCAGCGACCCGACGGTCTCACGGAGCTCCCTGCCCCACGGCGTGAGGACGTACGCCACACCGTTGCTGCCGGGGTCGAGAGTGCGCTCGACGACGCCGACCTCCTCGAGCTCCTTCAGCCGGGACGCGAGGAGGTTCGTGGCGATGCCCGGCAGACCGGCCAGCAGTTCGCCGTACCGGGCCGGGCCGACCAGCAGCTCCCTCACGATGAGCAAACTCCACCGCGACCCGACCACGTCGAGCGCCCTCGCCAGGCCGCAGTACTGACCGTAGGACCGCTTCGGCATTTGCCGCCCACACTCCTTCATGCTTGACTTCTAGTACTTTACTTTACTTTCCTATAGCGCTGGAAGGTGCGAGAGATGGCGTCTCAGCACACCGCAGGTGCCCGGCCGTCCTGGGTGGATGCGGACCTGTTCCCCTTCGAGAGCCACTTCGTCGACCTGAACGGCCACGTCGTCCACTACGTCGACGAGGGCACCGGACCGGTTCTGCTGATGCTGCACGGCAACCCGACCTGGTCCTTCGTGTACCGCGACGTCATCGCGTCCCTCAAAGACCGCTTCCGGTGCATCGCCCTGGACCACCCCGGCTTCGGCCTGTCCGTCGCCGGGTCGGGATACGGCTACCAGCCCGTCGACCACGCTGGAGTGGTCGTGGACTTCCTGGACCACCTGGACCTCTCGGACGTCACGCTCGTGGGCCACGACTGGGGCGGGCCGATCGGGCTCTTCGCCGCCGAGCAGCGGCCCGACCGGTTCTCGCGGATCGTCCTCGCGAACACCTGGGCGTGGCCCACCAACGGCGAGTTCAAAGCGGAGATGGCTTCCCGCGTGATGGGCGGGTTCCTCGGCCGCGAGCTGATCAGGCGGTTCAACATGTTCGTCAACGCACTGATCCCTGCTGGGCACCGCCGCCGCAAGGTCTCCGACGCCGAGATGAAGCACTACCGCGAGGCGCTGGACACGACCGAACGCCGCAACGCCTGCGCGATCCTGCCGGGTGCCATCACCGGCGCTCGCGACTTCCTCACCGACGTCGAGACCAACCTGAAGTTGCTGCAGGACCTTCCCGCGTTGATCGTGTGGGCGGACGCTGACATGGCGTTCGGCGACGGCGACCGCGAACGACTGGAGGCGAAGTTCCCGGACCACACCACGGTCATCGTCAAGGGGGCCGGTCACTTCGTGCAGTCCGACGCGGCCGACGAGATGAGCTGCGCGATCCGCGCCTGGTGGAGCGACTAGCGTGTGCCAAGACCACCCTTGCGGTCGGCGTCGAAGGGATGTTGTGGGCGAGCACATGCAGATCGGTGAGGTGGCCGAACGGACCGGTCTGTCACTGCGCACGATCCGCTACTACGAGGAAGTCGGTCTGGTCGTGCCCAGCGCACGCAGCCAGGGTGGGTTCCGTCTCTACACCGAGCCCGACGTCGAGCGGCTGGGTGTCATCATGCGAATGAAGCCCCTGGGCTTCCAACTCGACGAGATGCGCGAGCTGCTGGGCATTCTCGACGCACTGACCAGCGGCGATACCCCGGACCGCGACGAGCAGCTACACCGTCTGACAGGGTTCTGGACCGCCGCGGAGGAACGGTGCCAGGCACTGCGCACGCAGCTGGGAATCGCCGAGGACTTCGCCGCCACGCTGCGCTCGCACCTTCCCGCCGGTTGAGCGGCGTTCAGGAGAACCGGGCGAGCCCGAGCGGCGTCCGGTCGTGCACCAGCCGGGCACGTAGGGCTCCGTACGCCTCGGCTCGGGCGAGGTCTTTCGGCCGCGGTGGATCGGGCACGCGGTCGAGCACCTCGTGGGGGTCGCACACCCACACGGGCACTCCGGCGAGTTCCAGCTCCGACGCGCCTTTCTTGAGCTGGGCATAGGTGCCGGTCAGTTTCGGCGGGACATCCACCATCCCCAGCCGCGTCACGAACAGATGATCCAGCTGTTCCGAGGTCAACGGCTCCGGCCGCCACGCGCGGCACTGCTCGAGCGTCAGCCCGCCGCGCCAGCTCGGGTCGTGAGCCGGGACCGCGTCCAGACTCACCAGCAGGTCCGCGAGTCGGCGCAGGTTGGCCGGATCCGGCGCTGGCACGACGTCGAGGTCGTTGGGCTCCAGGTCCACTCCGTAGACCGCAAGGGCGGTCGATCCGCTCAGCACCCAGTCGATCTCGTACTCGCGCAGCGCTTCCAGCAACGTTCGCATCTGCGGTCGTGGACGGCCTCGTGGATCAAGCACCCTGCCGAGGTTAGCCGGATCCCTGGACGCGTTGGAGACGTTGCTCACGATCACCCCGATGACAGCACTCTACCCTCACGTCACGGTAGAGTTCGCCCGCGTTGCGCCGATGTGGTCGCAACCCTCTCCCAAGACCACGCGTCCTGGTCGGCCGACCGGCACCAGGACGTTGACCCGTGCTCATCACGCGAACCACCGCTGAGCGGTACCGCGCCATCTCCTGAGGTGCTCATGTCCTCGTTCCGGGCCACCCCGCGGCCGTCCCTGCTCCAGCGCGTCCGCAGCACGTGGTTCGCCAACCCGCGAGCCGACCTGCTGTCCGGCCTGGTCGTCGCACTCGCGCTGATCCCGGAGGCGCTGTCGTTCTCCGTCATCGCAGGCGTCGACCCGAAGGTCGGCCTCTACGCCTCCTTCACCATCGCGATCATCATCGCGTTCGCCGGTGGCCGTCCCGCGATGATCTCCGCGGCCACCGGAGCGATGGCACTCGTGCTGGTGCAGCTGGTGCGCGACCACGGTGTCGAGTACATGTTCGCCGCCACCGTCCTCACCGGCGCCTTCCAGATCCTTTTCGGACTGCTCGGCGTCCACAAGCTCATGCGGTTCGTGCCACGCACCGTCATGGTCGGTTTCGTCAACGCTCTCGCGATCCTGCTGTTCGCCGCGCAGATCCCCCACATCACCAGGGGTGGCTGGCCCGTCATCGCTCTGGCCGTGCTCGGCCTCGCGATCATCTACCTGCTCCCCCGGCTCACCACAGTCGTCCCGGCGCCGCTGGTGGCCATTGTCGTGGTCACCGCGCTGACCGTGTTCCTGCACATCGCCGTGCCCACCGTCGGCGATCAGGGTGAACTGCCCACCGCGCTGCCGGGCTTCGGGCTGCCGATGGTCCCGCTCACCCTCGACACACTCGCCATCATCGCCCCCTACGCGCTGACACTGGCCGCAGTGGGCCTGATCGAGTCGCTGCTCACCGCCCAACTGCTTGACGACATCACCGACACCACTTCCGACAAGGGCGCGGAAGTTCGCGGCCAGGGCGTCGCCAACATCGCCACCGGCTTCCTCGGCGGCATGGCCGGCTGCGCGATGATCGGCCAGTCGATGATCAACGTGAAGTCCGGTGGCCGCACCCGGCTCTCCACACTCGCCGCAGGTGTGTTCCTGCTGATCCTCGTGTTCGTGCTCGGACCGGTCGTCTCACTGATCCCGATGGCCGCGCTGGTCGCCGTCATGGTCTTCGTGTCGATCAGCACCTTCGACTGGACCAGCATCAGGATCTCGACCTTGCGCCGTACCCCGAAGAGCGAGACCGCGGTGATGGTCGTGACCGTCGGCACCGTGGTCGCCACCCACAACCTCGCCCTCGGCGTGCTTGCCGGCGCACTGCTGTCGGCGATCTTCTTCGCCCGCCGCGTCGCACACCTCGTCGATGTCTCCAGTGTGCTCGACCCCGACGGCGACATCCGCGTCTACGCCGTCACCGGCGAGCTGTTCTTCGCCTCCACCAACGAACTCATGCACGCCTTCGACTACGCCGACACCGTGTCCAAAGTGGTCGTCGACCTCTCCGACGCCCACGTCTGGGACAGCTCCGCCGTCGCCACGCTCGACGCAGTCGTCGCGAAGTTCGCATCTCGCGGTGTCGACGCCGAGATCATCGGGCTCAACCAGCACAGCGAACAGCTGCACACCAAGCTGTCCGGTCAGCTCGCAGGCTCACATTGACCGGTGCAACAGCCTGGCCGCCCGCACCGCGAGATAGCGTTGTTCGGGCAGGCTGGAGGTCATCCTCGCCGCCCGCACGTACGACTCGGCGGCCGCGGTGAGGTCTCCTACCTGTTCGAGCAGGTGCGCCCGCACCGCTTCCAAGCGGTGGTTGTGAACCATCCGGTCATCGCCATCGAGAGTGCCGAGCACAGCGAGCCCAGCCCGTGCGCCGTGCACCTCGGCCACCGCGACCGCGCGGCTGAGTGTGACCACTGGACCTGGTGACACCTGGATGAGCACGTCGTACAGCGCCAAGATCTGGGGCCAGTCAGTGTCCTGCGCGGCGGCTGCTTCGTCGTGCACGGCGGCGATGGCCGCCTGCAGCTGGTAGGGCCCGACCGGGCCGGTGCCGAGCGTCCGTTCCACCACCGCCACACCCTCCGCGATCATCTCGGTGTCCCAGAGACCGCGGCGTTGTTCGGCGAGCGGCACGATCGCTCCGGCGTCGTCCGTTCGCGCTGTTCGGCGTGCGTCGGTGAGCAGCATCAACGCCAGCAGTCCCGCGACCTCGCACTCGGCCGGCAGCAGCCTGTGCAGCAGCCGGGTCAGCCGGATCGCTTCGGAAGTAAGGTCGGTGCGGCCCAGTTGCGGTCCGCTGGTGGCGGTGTAGCCCTCGTTGAACATCAGGTACAGCACGTGCAGCACGACGGCCAGGCGCTCTGGGCGCTCCGCTTCCGACGGCAGTTCGAACCGCGCACCGTCCGCGCGGATCCGTTGCTTGGCACGGCTGATGCGTTGCGCCATCGTGGCTTCAGGTACCAGAAAAGCCGCCGCGATCTCGGCAGTCGTCAGCCCGCCCACGGCGCGCAACGTCAGCGCCAGCTGTGAAGACGCCGACAGAGAAGGGTGACAGCACATGAAAAGCAGCACCAGAGTGTCGTCCTGATCAGACACCGCGAGGTGCCCGGGTTCAAATGCCGCAACCGTCAACTCGCGCCGTCGCCGGGCGCTCTCGCTGCGCCATCCGTCCACAAGGGACCGCCCTGCCGCGGTCAGCAGCCAGGACCGCGGGTTGTCAGGGATGCCGCCCGTCGGCCACTGCCGCGCCGCGTCAGCTAGTGCCTCCTGCACGGCGTCCTCGCACGCGTCGAACTGGCCGTGCCGGTGCACGAGCGCGGCAAGGACCTGCGGCGCAAGCTCGCGCAGCAGGTCCTCGATGCGGCCGTGCGGGGTCACAGGTGCATGACCTGCCGGACTTCCATCGGGAACTCGGTGTACTCGACCACTCGCGCCGCGACCTCGAGAGCGCGTTCCTCGGTGGCGTCGATGATCCAGTAACCGGCCAGCGACTCCTTGATCTCCGCGAACGGGCCGTCCGTGGGCACTGGCAAGCCGTTCTGGAAACGCACGGTCTTCGCTTGGCTCGAGTCGATGAGCTTGCTGCTGGCCACGAGCTCACCGGAGTCACGAAGCTCCTGGTCGAGTTTCATCATGTGCTCCTGCATGCCCGTGATCCAGTCGGGTGTCCGGTTCTCCAGCGTGGCACCGAGCCCGCCGAACATCATGATCATGTACTTCACCGTCGCTCCCTTCGCCGGCACCCGGTCCAGGTGCACGCCCTGCAGTCGGAGCGGACACCCGGTTCTCGACATCCAAGCCCGAAATTGTCAGACTCGCCGTCTACGGTGGCCACATGAGCGACCTCCTCGTCGCCGCCCGCGCGGGTGACCACGACGCGTTCACCTCGCTGGTCGCGCCCCACCTGAGGGCACTGCACCTGCACTGCTACCGGATGCTCGGCTCGTACGCCGACGCCGACGAGGCACTACAGGACACGCTGCTGCGTGCCTGGCAGTCGTTCGGCACGTACGCCGGCCGCGCTCCCCTGCTGCACTGGCTGTACCGGATCTCGACGACCGCCAGCCTCAAGGCACTGCAGCGCCGTGGCCGGCAGCCGGTCCTCACCGGTGAGGTCGCCTACCTGCAGCCGTATCCCGACTGCGCCCTGCCCGACCCGGCCAGCGTGGTCGAGCAGCACGAGGCCGTCGCGCTCGCGTTCATCACCGCGCTGCAACGCCTGCCCGCGACGCAACGCGCGGTGCTGATCCTGCGTGACGTGCTGGTCTGGAGCAGTGCGGAGGTCGCTGACCTGCTCGGCACCACGGTGGCGAGCGTGAACAGCGCCCTGCAACGCGCACGCGCCTCCCTGCAACGCCATCACGCACGCCGGGCGGTGCCGCTGAGCTCGGAAGAACGCGCCGTCCTGGACCGCTTCCTGGACGCGTGGCGCCGGTGCGACATTCCAGCGCTGGCCGAGGTGCTGCGCGAAGACGCGATCCTCAACATGCCCCCGGAGCAGGCCGTGTTCGCCGGCAGGCAGGCGATCGCCGACTTCTTCGCAACCGTGCCCGCAGGCGGCAAGCTGGACCTGATCGCCCTCGTCGAGACGAGGGCGAACGGCCACCCCGCGGTCGCCGCGTACCTGCCCACCGACGACGGTGTCTGCCGCGGCTACGGGATCATGGTCCTCACCATCGCCGACGGACAGGTCGCCACGATCACCGGCTTCCCGGACCCGGAGATCTTCCGCTACTTCGGCCTACCCGGCACGCCGCCCCAGATGCCCGAGTAGCGCGACGAACGCGGAAGCATCCGGCGGCACCGCGACGGCGGGACCGAACTGACCATCCCGGCTCCCGTCGGTCACCGTCGCCCGAGCGAACTCCCGCACGGCCGCGACCACATCGTCGCCGACCTCGTAGTCGAGTCCGGCACCTCGCGCGATGTCCCACCCGTGCACGACCGACTCCAGCAGACAGATGCTCGCGAGAGCAGTACCTGGCAGTTCGCGGCCGCCCATGAACGGGAACTGCCGGTCCAGCACCCCGGGAACGCGCAGTGCCGCGAGCGAGCGATCCGCCACCGCTCGCAGAGTCGCCGCCGGATCGTCGCCGAGGTGGTCGTTGTCGGCGGTCGCCTGAGCGTCGAACTCGTGCTCGGGCACCGTTTCGCCCTCGGCGATCCGGGTGAGCAGCAGCAGGCCGCCGACGAGGTGGTTGCCGACCTGCCGCACCGTCCACTCCGCACACGGGCTCGGCGCGGAGAACGACTCGACCCGCGCGAGCAGGCGCACCGTGTTGTCGTATCCGCGTTCGACGAGGTCGACCACGCTCCCGGCCACCAAGGCCCGCGGGTCGTAGATCAGCTCACCGGACACGATCTCACCATCGCGCACGGTCAACAGCTCGGCCGCGGTCATCAGCCCGTCGACCGGTTCCATCCGCCAGTCGACGATCGAACACACCACCTCGCCGTCGCTGAACTGCCGTCGCACGGCGAACTCACGTACCGCGGCACCGGCCTGCTTCGCCATCGCGCGGAACCCGTCCGCGCTGTCGAAGCTCGCCACCGGGCCGCGGAACGTGAAGTCCTCTGCCAGGGCCACGCCGGTCATGTCGCCGGCGTGGTTCGTCCACGCCTGGTAGTACCGCTCAACGATCTCTCGGGGATCCACTAGAAGCTCCTGTGGTCGGGCCGCGACGCGGCCGTTCCCCCGACTGATCCCGTCGAGCGCGTGGACTCATCGGTCAGATCTGGACCCGTGTGCCGTCGAACCGGGTCAGCGACAGGAAGTGCGGCTCGTTGAAGGTCGCTTTCTGCTCCTGCAGCACGCTGATCGCGATGGCCTCGCCGAGTTTCACCGACTCCGTGTAGTCCGACCGCCAGTGCACACCCGCGCCGTTGCGGCCGATCGCGATGTTGGCGGCGAGCTTGGTCAGCTCACCGCCCACGGTCAACTGATCGGCGTCGGCGCCCGCGTACTTGCGCAGCGACTTGCCGTCCTTCGACACCACCTGCGGGTCGCGCACCGGATGCGACTCGTCGAACCACGCCTTGAGAACGGTCACGCACGCACCGGCGACCGTCGCGTGACCGGCTCCGTACGCGGGGTGCGTCGGAGAGCCCTCCGGAAACGCCTGTGGCAACAGGAACGTACCGTGGAGGTCGAAGACCTTCTTGACCGCGGCGCTTGAGAGCACCTCGTCGTTGATCGGGTAACTGGCGGCGCCGGTCAAGTGGTTGTGCACCCGCCCGCCGAACGCTTCGGGGCGCAACCTGCGGTGCACGTTCCACTTCTGGAACCACACCGCCTTCAACGCACGGGTGGCCACCTCGGTGACGAGACTGAGCACGTGCGGCCCGCCGAACGTGCCGAAGCCGTCCTGCGTCCGCGAGTTCACGTACGGGTTGCCCGGATCGACGGGTGTGTTGTCCGCCAACAGGATCAGGCAGGCGTTGAGGTAGGCCTCGTAAAGCGCGTCGACGTGCACGTAGTGGGCGAGGTCGCGCAGGTTGCGGATGAACAGGCCGTTGATCGTTCGTTGTGGCGCACGTTTGGCGCCGCGTTGCACGGCGAGCCAGTCGTCGTAGTCGACGAGGTGGTCCACGCCTGCCTCGACCGTCTCCTGCCGCTGGTCGATGGTCAAGCTGCCATACCTGATCGGCCTGAGCAGGAACTGCGAGAGGTAGGGACCGGTCAGATCTCCGGCGGTGAGGCCGCGGAACAACGTGCCGGCGGTGACCTCCCTCTGTTCCTTCGGCCCGCGGAAGTCCGACAGATCGTTGAGGTCCTCCAGTGCCTCGCCGACGCGCGGATCACTGTCGTAGCGGGTGAACGGCACGTCCCGGAGCAACGCCTGCCAATACAGCTCAACCATCTCCGCAGAGTTTTCCGCCGAATCGATCCTCGGTGCGGGCCGAATGGTGAGTGCCTGGCCGTCGGCGCCTTCGAGGTCGAACGCCAGACCCGCCTGCGGGTTGGTGAGGCGCCGACCGCCCGTTGTCCCGAGCGGGATCCGTTCGAACAGCTCCGGCTCACCAACCGCCAGCGCGTGCCGCAGCGCGTCGAACGCGGTGGGGTCTACCTCACCCAGGTCGTTGTGCGGCAATCCCTTGCTGTAGCTGGCGATGCGGTTCGGATAGTCCTCTTCCTCACCGTTGCTCACGTGCTGCGCGGCTGTCCGCCTAGCCGACATCTCGGCAACGGCGATGCGCAGGTCGAGTGCCCGTTGTACGCGATCAAACATTCCTATCTCCCCCGTTGTAGATTCACTCCCCTGCACCTAAGTTACGTCTCACTCGAACGGGGATACGCGTTTTCCAAAACTCTGAGGACCTTTTGGCAGGCGCCAAAAGGCCAGGTTTCCAGGCAACCTGGAATGAAAAGCAGAGCACCTCGCCCGTCAGCGTTTCGTAATAACCTCCGCCGCGTCGGTGGGGCAGTATCGCAGTCACCACATCCGAGGAAAGGCAGCTCATGGCCACCCCGCGCGTGCCCGCCATGGCATTCGTGCTCGCCCTGTTCGCCACGGCGTGCGGCGCCCAGCCCAGCTCCGCCCCGACCACCCCGCCTGCCACGACCACGACAACAGCGGCTTCCTCACCGTCGTCCACCTCAGCACAGCCCACCGCCGAGGTACCCGAACAGCTGAAGTTCACCGCCAAGACGGTCGACGGCACGAACTTCGACGGCGCGAGCCTGGCCGGTCGGCCCGCCGTGCTGTGGTTCTGGGCTCCGTGGTGCCCGAAGTGCCAGCGCGAGGCACCAGGCATGGCCAAGGCCGCGAAGGACCTCGGCGCCTCCGTCACCTTCCTCGGAGTGGCCGCGCTCGACCAGGTACCAGCGATGCAGGGCTTCGTGGCCAAGTACGACCTGAAGTCGTTCCAGCACATCGCCGACACCGAGTCCGCGGTGTGGAAACGCTTCGGCGTGACCGCCCAGCCCGCCTACGCGTTCGTCGACAAGAACGGCAAGGTCGACGTCGTCACCACCCAACTGTCCGAACAGGACCTGCGCGACCGGCTGAGCAAGCTCACATGACCGAAACCCTGTTCGTGGCCGTGGTCGCCGGCATGGTGGCCACGGTCAACCCGTGCGGGTTCGCCATGCTCCCCGCCTATCTCGCTCTCGTCGTCACCGGCTCCGCCGACCGCACGCGTGCACAGTTGCTGGCCCGCGCTCTCGGGTCCAGCGCGCTGATGACGCTCGGCTTTGTCACCGTGTTCGGACTGTTCGGCGTGGTGATCGCACCGGTGTTCGCCTCAGTGCAGCGCTATCTGCCGTTCGTCACAGTCGTCATCGGCCTCACGCTGCTGGTGCTGGGCGCGCTGCTGCTGGCCGGTCGTGAGATCACCCTGCTGGTACCCAAGCCACGCAAGGGCGCCCCGAACGAGCGGCTCGGCTCGATGTTCGGCTACGGCGTCGCCTACGCCATCGCGTCGCTGTCGTGCACCATCGGCCCGTTCCTCGCCGTCGCCGGCACTTCTTTGCGAGGCAACGACATCGGCGAGGGCATTGCCGCATTCGTCGCCTACGCCGCAGGCATGGGCCTCGTCGTGACCGCGCTCGCGGTGGCCACGGCCCTGGCCAGCAGCGCCGTCGTCACCCGCGCCCGCAACGCGCTTCCGTACATCTCTCGCATCGGCGGCGCGTTGCTCGTGCTGGTCGGTCTCTACGTCACGTACTACGGCGTCTATGAACTACGCCTGTTCCTCGGAAACGGCGATGCCGCCGACCCTGTCGTCGACGCGGCGGGAACCGTGCAGAGCGCACTGGTCGGCTGGCTCACCACCATCGGTCCGGTGCCGCCACTGATTCTGCTGGCTGTCCTGCTGGCAGGAGGTCTCTTCCTCATCCGCAGGCGTCGCAACGCCCGCCAACAGCCGCGGTGATCACCCCGCTGAGGCCCGGAACTGCCCGTCGTATCGAGCACGGCGACAGCCCGCCACCGCTCCGCGCAGGCGTCGCCGCATCTGCACTCACTAACAGCGATCCAAGCCATCGGTCGTGATCGGCCAGGCTGTGAGCACAGTTCGAGTCTGACCAAGTGTCACATCGACCGGTCAACCAACGATGAACTCGGCAACCCCGGCACAAGGGAGGCCGCCATGCCGAACAACCTGCGTATCGGAGTCGGCTGGTCCACGCACTTCCCTCGCCGCGGCGTACTCAACCAAGCACGCTGCCGCAGACTCCGATATGCCTACCGGGCACCCTCGTTCGTCACGGAGGAGATGGTCGCCGACGGGAGCGAACTCACGTTCCTCAAGTTCGACGAAGGACTGGCCATATCCGAACTCGACGGCACGAATAACGCCTTGGCGAGCAATGTTGACTTCTTCTACGTCGCGTCGCACGGGACATGCGCGACGCCTCCGCAGTACAAGTTGATTCTGCACGGTGGCGAATGGCCGATCACGGGCGCTGACCTCGGTGTCAACGGTCCGTCGGTGGCGACGTTCGACACCTGCGACCTGGTCGATCTGAAGCATGCGCGGTGGAAAGCCCCTTGGGAGACAGCCGGCGCTCAGCTGCGGCTGCTGCTCGGCTTCGCATCAGCTGCGACCGTCGCGGAGAACTCGACCCGCAGGGGGCTCGAGTTCAGCCAGAAGATCATCGCCGGAGACCCGATCGCGCAGGCGTGGCTTCAGGCTGTGCATCACAACTCCTACCAGGGAACAGATCTGGGCATCGCCATCGCATTCGGCGATAGCGACAAGGACGTCGACTGGGTGCTGTACGACATGACGCTCGGCGATCTGCCCTGTCCCCGGTCGACCGGCACACCTGTCATTGCCGCGGAGGTGTGCCACTGATGTGGGAACACTTCGAGCCAAGCCTGCTCGGCGATTGGATGGCCCGCTCTCAGCACAGAGACGCTCCCGAGGCATACGAACTCAGGCCAACGTCGTACCTGCGAGAGGCGATGCTGTCGGCCAAGCCGTTCTCGCTGGTGGGAGACGAGTCCAGGTTCCGGTGGACGGTGGGTGGCATGCATCTGCGCTTGCGGGGCCTGGACGGATGGGTGGACAGCGCTGTCACCGACGCCGTCGTCCGGCTGGCAGCAGAGCTGGACGGACGCCAGGCGATCAAGGGCGAGATGGGGCTTGAGGAGTCCGGCGCGTTCCTGGGCGTTCGTTCGGCACTCGGCGAGGAGTACTGGCTGCACGTCAACGACATCGCGCCTGTCGGCCCAGGTGGCCGGGTGACGTACTACCGCTCGGCGCGAAGCCTCGAGGTCGCTTTCCACGCACGGGGAAGGTCGTTGAGAGGGCGTTGGCGCAATCCACGCACCGTTGCTCGGGAAGCGCTGGCCGCGTTCGGCGGAGAGTTGATCAGCGGCGAACGGCTGCGTGCCGCGTTCGGCTACTACGAGGCGGCGGGATACGAACCGCAGGATCTGATGCGGCCTGTGTACGTCGTGCTCGTCGATCAGCACAGCGATGGCGAAAACCCTGGCTGGCGACTGGCGTCGGTGCATGCCGCCACCGACCTCGATGACACACCCCCGACCGCGGGAATCGAGTCGGTCACCGGCTGCGCCTGAGGAAGTGAGGAACCATGTCGACCCTCGAACTCATCGCGGCCGTCGCCTTGGGTGTGGCGATCGCGGTGGTCTATCCCACCCTGTACCGCTATGTGCGCAAGCAGTTCCCCGCCGAAGCCGACGGTGCGTTGCTGCCCACCTGGATGACAGCCGCACTCAAGAAGTACGGCGCGCTGTTCATCTTCAGTCTGGTGACCGCCGTCGTTCTGATCGGGATCTACCGCACCGCGAACCCGGACACCACGATCGGCTTCTGGGAGGCCGTGGTGCTCGGGTTCGGCTTCGAGGCCAGTCTGGAGAAGTTCATCTTCCCGAAGAGTGGCACAGGAGCGGTGACAGCAGCCGATCTACCTCCTGCCAGTCCACGTCGAGTTGGCGAATCAGGACAGGAGCCGTAAGACCGCGCGCTGCGGCCCTCTCAGGATCTCGTTGCGACGACGAAGAGCTCGTGGACGACCGCACCGAGAATTCTGTCGTCGGAGCGCGCAAGATCGTCGATTTGGGCGATCCACGAGGTCTCCAGCAGCAGCTCCGCCAGCACGCTACGTGATTCCCAACTGCTCGCCTCATCATCGGCTGCTTCGGGCCGATCGAGTGCTCCCGGCCCCACGACCGTATTGGCGACGAGCGTGCGGATCCGGCCCCCCGCCGCAGCGGATTCCGCTGTGTCAGCCACACTCTCAGCCTTCTCAACAAGACGGCGGGCTCCGGCCAGGTCACCGATCTCGCCACGAGCTCTGGCGGTCTGAGCAATCCACCATGCTCTGGACACGGCGTTCGTCTGGGTGTCCGCCACTCTTTCCGCGCGGCGCAGCCAGATCTCCGCAAGATCGGCGTTGCCGGTGCGATGTGCGAGCTGCGCGAAGGAGAACATGGAGTCGGCATGACCGCCGAGCTGTCGACTCACATGGTCGACCTCCAGCATCAAGCGGCCCGCGAGATCAATCGCACCGATCTCGGCGGCCGCCCCGGCGACCGTGATCAGCAGTGGTCCATGACCCGTAGCACTGAAACGTTCTGCTCGAGCCAGGTCTCGTGCTTTCTCCACCAGCCTGACCGCCTGCTTCGGGAGGCCCATCCTGGCTGCCTCGACAGCCAGCGCGGCAAGTCGATCGACGGCCTGGCATCGAGGCCGCGCGCTGGCTGCCAGCGCTGCGGCCCATTCCAGCAGCTTGGTTGCGGACCTCGAGTCACCGACGTTGATCGTGTAGTGCAGGACTCCGGTGAGGGCCCGAGCACGCAACGAGGTCTCCGGCACCGCCCGAGCCACAGCCAGTACCCGGCCGAGTTCACACTCGTCCAACGCGCCTCGTACCACGCATTCCGCGGAACCCAGGCGCAGGCTGTCCGCGTCGCTCGCCTCCGCCATGGCCGCCATGAGGCGAGCAGCCGTCGCTTCGTCGTCGCAGCCAGCACGGGTCAGCACCTCCTTGGCAAGATCGATCCGGCCGGTCCGAACTCCGGCGCGCGCCACACATCTGAGTACATCGGAGCGACCCAGAACGTCGAACCGCGTTCTGGAGCGGTCTTCAATCCGCCGAAGTATCTGCCTGGCCAGCTCGACTTCGCCCAAGGCGATACACGCCCGCGCCGCCGAAGTAGTCGACTCCGCTTGGTTCAGCTGTCCATCCAGCGAGGCCAACACCGCCGTCAGCACTGCCACACGAGCAGAGTCGTGATCCACAAGTTCCGACAGACCGTTGTCCAGTTCGCCGATCTCAGGTGGTCTCGTCGGCAGCAGCTCCTCCGCCCACACGAGCTCGGTGTCGGGAAGCCACTCGTAAGGACGAAACCTCCGCAGCGCCCTCGCCCGATCTAGGCGTTCTTCCTGCCAGAGGATCTGCATGGCCGTGGCCACGACGGCCGATCGCTCGGACTCGTCCGTCATGCAGGCGGTGAGACGGGATGCGTGGCCATAGGCGCCAACAGCGCAGCAGGCATGGATCGCGCTTGCCGTCAGCCAGCTCAATCGCGCCGCGAGGTCACCGTCACGCTCGCGGTTGCCGCTGAGCTCGCCCAGCAGTTGAGAGCGGTCGTCAGTCCCTTCGCTCCGCCCTGATTACCAGGGCTTCCTCACTACTACGAGCCGGTCCGCCAGCCAGATGCCGCATCGGTACTCAGCACCTCACGGTTTCTCCCGCTTGGTGGGCTCCCTTCACATCGACACCGGCCTTCCCACGTTCCGTGCAGATGCCGCAGACCGGACTCACGCCACCTTCATGCCGGACACCGCCTGGCCAGCTCACAGACCGCCGCCAGACTCCCTCCCAGGACCTTCGATACGCCCTGGTTCCGATGTCAACTACACATTTCGACACTTCAGCAGTGGTTCACTCGCGTTCGTCTTTCCGGTCCCCACCTGACACCTCTCAGGGCGCCTTTTCCTCATCGCTCACCACGACGGTCTTCAGCCAACGCAGCATGAGGTGGTTTGGCATCTCCCCCGTGCGGGCGACACCGAAGGGCCACAAAACCTTCATCATCTGCACAGCACAGCTTCCAGAGGTCTCCCTACTCCAGCCCCCTTTCCGCTATCGTGGCACACACCGAACATATGTGCGAACACGGTGAAAGGTTCTCGCGTCATGGATCGGCAGCTTCTCGAACAGTCCCAAATGGACGGAACCTCACGTTCAGGTACGACTCGACTGGGCAGCCCGTGGCGCTGTTGCCGGCGAGGTGCAAGCTCGGACGGCACACGCTTGGCCACTCCCAGTTCCGCGCGGTCGTGCGAGACGGTGAGGCCCGCATCAGCTGCCTCGCCTGCGCTACCAGCGGCATCGACGACTTCTGGCTACTCGCGGCCACATCGCCCGTTCCCGCCAGTGCAGAACTGTCCGAGGAGCGCTACTTCGACCTCGTTCCTCCTCGCGCGAGCCGAGCGTTGACGACGGCAGGCGGACATGGCGCTTAACAGCCCGCACACCAAGTGGGAAGGCGATGATGTCCACGGCCGAAGGGCTGTGCTCACTGGTGTCGGAATCCGGCTGGATCGTCTGTTCGCCCGTGCCCCGGGGGCACCGCGCCACGTGATCGAGACCGGCCTGGACATGACCGGCGAGGTGCACGGCAGGCTTCACGGGCGTTTCGCAACCGTCGACGGCGACTGGTTCGGCGTCGCGAACTACGAGATCGGCTTTGCCGATGGTCGTCCCCAGAAAGTTCAACTGGTCGACCAACTAGTGCCCTTCCACGTACTACGTCTGCTCGGCGAGACGAAGCCGAGCTGACGGGCGGAACTAGACCACTCGGGTTGCCTTCAGATTCCCGGTGAGCTGGCGACACACCGGGAGTCGGAGATCCTTCGGCGATCTTCCTGCCTGTGCGGCGCGCTTTCCACGACCTGGATCGAAGTCCCGCTTCGACGAACGCCGAGCCCTGAGCTGTTCCCAGGTGAAGCCGGACGGTTCGTCGATGTTCTTCGAACCGCCTGCAGCCGAGGAGAAAGCCTTGCCCCCACCAAAGTTCAGCAAATCCGACCCGATTCCGACAGGCAACGGGAACCTTCACACCGCCCTACTGCTCCCCAGCCACTCCAGGAGCGAACGTCGCAGACAGCCATCTCGTGTGCGTGTCGTCCATCGCAGGCAGCAGAAGGGAAACGGGGAGGACTAACGGTGGATTCAGCGGCCGCACCGCCACAGCTGGGAAGCGATCCCACTCCCCAGCTTCTGTCGATCCACTGGCAACCACCGTCCACGCTGCCGCACCGGCACCGATTTCAAGTAGAGCGTTTTCCAATGAGGTGATGTCACGACCTTCTCTGACGGGTACTTGTGCCTCAGCGCACCGAGCGTGCACCGCGTCGTACAACACGCGATCGATCACCCGCGCCGGCAGACGCAAACGCAGACCTGCCACCTCCTCAAGCCTCACCGCGCCGCGTTTCGCACCTGGGTGATCTGCGGCCAGCACCGCGAAGTGCTGCTCGGGTTCCATCGGGGTGGAACGGACACCCGACGCTCCCACGTCACCACGCACAACTGCAGCATCCAACTCCCCTGCGGCCACAGCTGCCGCATGAGCCGAATCCGTTCCCTCGACCAGAACCAGTTCCACCTCGGGGAGGTTCGCACGCAGGACGGCAAAACCTGACCTGAGCCGGTTCGCAAGGCCCCTGCCCACACCGATTCTCAGCACTCCGCGACCGCCTCGGCCAAGTCCGTCGGCGATGTCTCTGAGCCGGTCAAGCGACTTCAACACCGAGCGAGCTTCGTCCAGCAACACATCTCCTGCCTCGGTGAGGGTGACCCTGCGAGAGCTCCGCTTGAGCAGCGGCACGTTCCATTCACGCTCCAGTCGGGCGATTTGCTGGCTCACGGCCGGCTGGGCGACTCCCAGTCTGGCTGCGGCCTTGCCGAAGTGGAGTTCTTCGGCCACCGTGACGAAGAACCGCAGCTGCCGTAAGTCCACACCGGACACTTGCGATCACCGCTCCTTATCGCTGCGCGTGCCGACAGCTCCTTGTTCCCGAGTCCAGGCGGACGGTTTGCTTGACGGCATGCAGATCGGAATCTCCAGCTACGGCAGTGCGACAATTCCCGACTTGCTCGAGGAGGTCGAACGCGCTGCGGCGCAGGGGTTCCACCGGTTCTGGCTGGGCGAGCACGGCGGCTGGGACCCCCTGACCGTGTTCGCCGCGCTGGGCGGACGCGCACCGGGAATCGAGCTGGCCACCTCCGTCGTCGGGACGTACCCGCGGCACCCACTCGCCCTCGCTGCACAGGCACTCACCACCCACGCCGCCACCGGTGAACGGCTGACCCTCGGTGTCGGCCCGAGCCACGCCCCGGTGGTGCAAGGCCGATACGGGATAGAGTGGCAGTCTCCGGTGCGGCACGCGAGGCAGGTGCTCGACATCCTGGCGCCGGTGCTGCACGGCGACGAGGTGAACATCCACACCGGACAGATCAAGGCGGCCGGCGGGGTCACCGCCCCCGGCACGACCGCACCTTCACTCCTGCTCGGCGCGAACGGGCCGCGGATGCTCGCTCTCGCCGGCGAACTCGCCGACGGAGCGCTCACCATGTGGACGACCCCGGAGTTCGTCGGCGAGGTCGTCGTTCCCACCGTCACCCGAGCGGCAGCAGGCCGAGCAGAGCCGCGGATCGCCGTGGGTCTGCTCGCCTCGGTGACAGCGGATCTCGACAGCGCACGCGCGTTCGTCAGGGAGAACTTCCAGCAGGCCTCCACGCTGCCCACCTTCCGTGCCTTGCTCGAACGGCAGGGATCCGCGGGCCCCGAGGACACCCTTCTCGGCGGAGACGAGGACACCGTCATCAAGACGGTGTCCCGCTTCGCCGAGGCGGGCGCGACGGAACTCGCCATCTTCCCCGTGGGCCCGCCTGCGGATCAAGCGCGGACCGTCGAGCTGTTCGCTCAGCTCGCTCGCCGGCAGATCACCAGCTGACAGGCATGTGGGCCGGTCCGTACGCGGCGGCGGTGGGCTTGTAGGTGACTTCCCTGCCTTCGGCAACGCGCAGACCGGGCAGCCGCCGGAACACCTCGGGAAGCACGACCTGCAGCTCCATCCGGGCCAGCGGCTGACCAAGGCACTGGTGGATGCCGTATCCGAAAGCGACGTGCTGGCGAGCGTTGGACCGCGTCAGGTCCAGGTCATCGGCGCCCGGGAACATCGACTTGTCGCGATTGGCGGCGTTGAGCATGATGATCACTCCCTCGCCTGCGCGAATGGTCATGCCGTCGACCTCGATGTCCTCGACGGCCAACCTGACCAGACCCGACTGCGCGATCGTCAGGTAGCGCAACAACTCCTCGATGGAGTTCGCCAGCTCAGCCTTGCCCGCGTACAACAGCGGCACTTGGTCGCGGTTCGCCAGCAGCGCGAGCACCCCGAGCCCGATCATGTTCGCCGTGGTCTCGTGCCCGGCGAACAAGAGGAACGCGCCCACGTCGGCCGCGTCGCGCGCGGAGAACGTTCCCGCGTCGACCTGCTCGCCCAGTCGCGAGATCAGATCGTCCGCCGGTTTCGCACGGCGCTGCGCGACCAGCTCCTCGAGGTAGTCACCGAGCGCCTGCTGAGCCACCATCTTCTGCTCGCCGCTCGCCGCCATGTCGATCATCACTTTGGAGTGCTCCTGGAAGAACCGGTGGTCTTCGTAGGGCACGCCGAGCATTTCGCTGATCACGAGCGACGGCAGGGGAAGCGCCACGTCCTCGACGAAGTCGGCCTCAGACCCCCTGTCCATCATCCCGTCCAGCAGCTCACCGAAGATCCGGGTGGTGGGTTCCCGCAACGCCTCGATGCGCTTGACCATGAACTCACGCGTCAGCACCTTGCGGAACATGCTGTGGACTGGATCGTCCTGGAACACGAAGAACCCGCGCGGCATCTGCATCGGCACGCGCGTGGGGTAGCCGGGCTTCGACATGTCCGTTGTGGTGGCGGCGTGGGCCAGCACCGTGCGCGCGTCTTCCCAGCGAGTCACCAGCCAGGCGTAAGGGCCTCCTTCCTCGATCGCGATCCGGGTGAGCGGTGCCTCGTGCCGAAATCGCGCATATTGACTTGGAGGATCGAGCGGCGCATCCTTCTCGCGCTCCATCGACAGAATCGGAATGCCGCTTCCATCTGTGGACATAAGACCCCTCCTCAAGGCGGAAGAACTGGTGCATTCACCACGCTAGCAGCTCATCAAAACACCCTCACCAGCGCAGACAGAATAATCAAATGATGCCTCGATAGACTCCTTGGGATCACAGGACAACAGTTCGCACCCCAACAGAATCACAATGTGATCCCATCATGACAAGAGTTGACGCAATCTCCATAAAACGGTTGACTCGACTCCGAATTCCACTCAGAACATTGGGGTGCTCAATGGAGCAAATTGATTTCAGCGGCCGCGTGGCCATCGTCACCGGGGCTGGGCGAGGTATCGGCAAAGCGCACGCGCTGCTGCTGGCTGAGCGCGGAGCCAGGGTAGTCGTCAACGACCTCGGCGGTGCGAGCTCGGGCCTCGGCAGCGATGCCGGCCCTGCCGAGGAGGTGGCCGCGTTGATCCGCGACGCCGGCGGCGAGGCGGTGGCGGACACGTCCGACGTGGCCTCCACGACCGGCGCCGCACGGCTCGTCCGCACGGCGATCGACATGTACGGCCGGATCGACGTTCTGATCAACAATGCCGGCTTCTGGACGCCGAGCGAGTTTCCCGAGGTCGACGCCGACGAGATGAGCCGCTACTTCGCCGTTCACGTGGGTGGCAGCTTCAACGTCACCAGGGAGTGCTGGCCGCACATGGTCGAGGCGGGCTACGGCCGGATCGTCATGACGACGTCGCACGGCATTCTCGGTGCCCCGGCGCTTCTGGCTTACGGCACCGCGAAGGGCGGGGTGTTCGGCCTCGCCCGCGGACTCGCGGTCACCGGCTCGCAGCACGGCATCAAGGTCAACAACATCGCACCGGTCGCCGCGACCAGGCTGGCCGCCGGTCTCGACACCGACACCGGACTGGTCTCCCCCATGGTGCTGCTCCTGAGCCACGAGTCCTGTCCCGTCAACGGTGAGACCTTCCTCAGCGGTGGCCGCAGGCACGCGCGGTTGTTCGTGTCGGAGACCGAGGGCTACGTCCACCCGTCCACCAACCTGACGCCGGAAGACGTCGCCGGGCACTGGGCCCAGATCATGGACGAGTCCAAGGCGTACGTTCCCGTGGACACGATTTCGTGGATGGCGGAACACCAGGCCCGGATCGACGCCGTTCCGCTGGACTGACCGGTTGTGGAACGGCTGGTGTGGGGGCGAGTGCGAACCTTCTCCCCACACCAGCCGCGATCAGGACGCCAGGACGTCGGTGTAGAGCTCGTCGACCTCCGGGAAGTCGCTGTCACGGGCGAACTCCCACGCCTCCTCGACCTCCTCGGCCGCGCGAGCGTCCACTTCGGCCAGTTCGTCCTGACTGGCGTGGCCTTGCTCGATCAGCCACTGCCGGAAGCCGAGCACGGGGTCGCTCTCCACCCGGGACTTGATCTCGTCCGGCGAGATGTAGGCCATCGTGTCGTAGCGGGTGTGGCCGCGGAACCGGTAGGTCATCGCCTCGACCAGGGTCGGACCACCACCACTGCGCGCGAGGTCTATCGCGGAGCTGAGTGCCTGCCACGTGGCGGGGACATCGTCACCGTCGACCACCACGCTGGGGACGTTGTACGCGCACGCCCGATCGGCCACCCTCTCCACCGGAGACATCTTCCGGAACGAGGTGTGCTCGGCGTAGAGGTTGTTGTGACACACGAAGACCACGGGCAGTTGCCACAGCGATGCCAGAGTCAGCGCTTCGTGGAAAGCGCCCTCGTTGGTGGCGCCGTCACCGAAGTTGCACACCGTCACCTTCCCGTCGCCGCGCAGGACCGACGACAACGCCCACCCTGCCGCGATCGGCAACTGCCCACCGACCACTCCCGAGTTCATCACGACGCCGGATTCCGGATGCACCGAGTGCACCCACCCGGACTTGCCGCGTTGACTACCGGTGACCTTGCCCAGCGCCTCGGCGAACAGCAGCTTGACCGGAAAGCCCTTCGCCATCTGCGACATGCCGTCGCGGTAGTAAGCGACGAGGTAGTCGTCCGGGCGCATCGACTTGCCGATCACCGCGCCCAGCAGCTCCGAGCCACGCCAGGAGAACCACGTCGTCGTGATGGTGCCGCCCATCAGCAGCTGCTGGACCTTGTCGTCCAGCTGCTTGGCGAAGGTGGAGATCTCGTACACCTCGCGCAGGTGCCCAGGTGTGATCGTCATGCGGGTACCCCTTCGAACTCGGTTTCCCAGTCGTGGGACTGGAGCGTGGTGCGGATCGCGGCCAGCGCACTCGTGGCGTAGGCCCCGTCGAACGCGCGGTGGTCCCACGCCAGCGTCAGGTTTCCGATCGGCCGCACCACGACCGAGTCGCCGTCCACGGCGGGCCGGGGCTCGACGGCGTCGACCGTCAGGATCGCCACCTGCGGGTGGTTGATGATCGGCAAAGTGCGGCGGGCACCATACGGTCCTGGATTGGACACAGTGACGGTGCCGCCGGTGATGTTCTCGTTCCGCAGCTTTCCCGCGTGTGCCCTGGCCGCCAGTTCCTTGATCTCAACAGCGAATTCGGGCACCGACAACTTCTCGGCGTGCGAGATCACGGGCACGATCAGCCCTTGGAAGTTCAGGTCAACCGCTATGCCCATCCGGACCTCGTGCGCCACCTCCAGCCCGTGGTCGGTGAACCTGCCGTTGAGGTACGGGTACTGCTCGATCCCGATGGCCACGGCTCGGGTGACGAACGGCAGATAGCTCAGCTTCCGCCGTCTCCGCACCTCCGCCACGGTGCTGTAGTCCACGTCGATCATGGCGTAGGCGTGTGCCGCCGCGGCGCTCGCCTCGACCATGTGGCGGGCGATGCGGCGGCGGATCGTGGAGTGCGCGACAAGTGTCACGTCGGCAGGACTGTCCATCCGGGATTTCTCTCTGTGTCGGCGGGCTTCATGCCCCGCTTGAGGATGGTGGCCGAGCCGGTCGGCCGGGCTTGGCAGCCGAGACGCAGCAGTCCCGGTCGCCTGGCCTGGAAGGAGCTGAGCGATTCCAGTGCTTCCAGCTCAAGCGTGGCCGCCTGGTCGAAATCACCGGAGACCACCTCGAACAGGCAGGCCGTGCACAAGGCCTGACCACGGCAGCGGGTCGGCCAGAAGTAACCCTCCCGCTGGGCGGCGGCCATCATGGACTCTCCGGAATGGACGGTGATCTCGACGTCGAGAGGCAGCACGCGGATCTTCGTCATGCGCCGAGGACGTGCCGGTCGACGAACTTCTCGAAGTTGCGCACGCCCATTTCCTGGCGGTTGAGCCGCAGCCCCGTGAAGGACGTCTGGTGCAGCCCTGCCTGCACGTGTCCCATGTTCGCCAGGTCCTGCCCGATGATCGGACCCCAGCCGTCGTGGTCCTGCCACCGGGGGTAGAACTCGTGCTCGACGGCCGGCACGGTCTCGCCGTCGCCGAACCGGTGCAAGAACATCACGTCGAAGAAGCAGGTGTCCGGATCGTCTCCGTTGGGGCGGAACCGGAACAGGATCCAGTTTCCCGCGCTGATCGGGCCGACGAGGTTCGGGTAGACGCAGTAGTCGATCGCGGACAGCATGTCCTCGTCGGCCAGGTGCGAGTAGTCCACCCCGCCCGCGGCACCGACCTTGCGGCGAACATCGGTCATGAACACCTGTGATGGCACGTCCGCAGGGACGTCCACCATCGCATCGACGTAGTCGACGTCATCCTGGTGCGCCAGACCGATCGACCTGTTCATCTCGATCATCTGCAGCGCGATGGTCTTCGGATCGCCCAACGAGCCGAAGGTCGGGCTCGCGACGTACGACTCGGGTACATTGCGCATCTTGTTGTGCGTCTCGAAGGCCTCGTAGGAGAACTGGTAGGCACCTGGTGTACGTCCCTGCGCGTCGCGCAGATCAGGTCGTTCGGCGAGCTTCGGGATGCGCCCTGACGCGTAGCCGCTCAGGTCCCAGCCGTGCGTGGCCTCCACGTGGTACGCCTCGTTGAACGCCGCCAGGCCGACCTTCCAGTTGCAGTCCATGACCGTGGTCCGGAAGCGGATCAAGCGCATCTTGTCCACTTCGAACGGTGCGAGTCCGTCCACCACAGGGCCGAGGAACTCGAGCAACGGCTCCGGCTCCTCGGCGGTGGTCACGAACACGAAGCCGCCCCACACGCCGACGTGCACCGGGGAGAGCCGGATCTCCTTGCGTGACAAGCTCTCGGGCGCGAAGTCGTCGGCGTCGGGGATCTCCAGCACCGAGCCGTCCAGGTTCCAGGCCCAGCCGTGAAACGGACAACGGAGCTCCGTCTCGGTGTTGCCCGTGCCGGAACAGATCCGGGTCGCCCGGTGCGGGCAGGCGTTGTGGAACGCCCTGATGGTGTCCTCGTCCTCACGCACCACGAGGATCGACTGCCTGCCGATCTGGTACTCGTAGAAGTCACCGGAGTTCGGGATCTGTTCGAGTCGGCAGGCCATCTGCCAGACGTTCGGCCAGAGCCGCTCGTACTCCTTGCCGAGCCATTCCCGGGAGACGTACCTGTCCTTGCTGACCAAGGCGGACTCCGCATAGCGTTCGTGCGTCACGGTCATCACATCACCCCACCGTCTGCTGGATCGCGGCCTTGATCTCCGCCGGTCCGACCATGTACTTGTTCTCGAGCGGTTTGCTCGCGGGTACAGGTGTGAACGGCGCTCCGACGCGCTCGACAGGTGCTTCGAGCTGGCCGAACAACTCCCGGTAGATCTGCGCGGCGATCTCCGCGGACGGCCCGAACAACGTGCGAGCCTCGTGCACAATCACCGCGCGCCCGGTTTTCGCTACAGACGTCAGAACCGTCTCTGCATCGAACGGGGCGATGGTCCGCAGGTCGACGACCTCTACCGAGACACCTTCTGCCGCCAGTTCCTCCGCCACGATGAGCGCGTCCGCGATCTGAGCCCCGTAGCCGATCACGGACACGTCCGTGCCCGTCCGGCTGACGTTGGCCTTGCCCAGCGGAATGCGAGTGCCTGGTGCGGGTGCCGGCATGCGCAGCGGGCGTCCGGTCAGCGCCGACTGCTCGACGAAGATCACCGGGTCGTCGTCGAAGATCGACGAGGTGAGCAGGCCGTACGCCTCGAGCGGGTCGGAGGGCTGCACGACCTTCAACCCGGGGCTCGCAGCGAACCACCCTTCGAGTTGGTCGCAGTGCTGTGCCCCGATACCGCTGCCCGCCCCGGCGAGCGTCCGGATGGTGATCGGCACGGAACCGCGTCCGGCGGTCATGTACCGCCACTTCGCCGCGGTGTTGTGGATCGCGTCCATCGCGAGGGTGATGAAACCCATCAGCATCACCTCGGCAACAGGGCGCAGACCTGCCTGCGCAGCACCGATCGCCGCCGCGACGAAGCCCTCTTCCGCGATCGGTGTCGACCGCACTCGCGCCGTGCCGAACTTGGAGGACAGTCCAGCGGTCGCCTTCCAGATGCCGCCGTCTTCCTCGTCGGCGATGTCCTCGCCTATCAGGAAGACATCAGGATCTACCTCGAGCGCGTCGTGCATCGCGAGGTTGACGGCTCGCACGAAATTGATGTCTCGCCGTTGAGCTGCGCCGCTCATCCGGCCTCCTTCTCGGTTCGTCCATTACTCGATCGTGCCGATTTGGGCGCCGACGGGGTACGTCTCGCCCGCGACCCCCGTCTGCCGAACGACACCGCTGGCAGAGGCCGCGATCTCGTTCTCGACCTTGTCGTTGTCAAGTAGGTACAACGGATCCCCTGCGGCGACCTCAGCGCCGTCCGCCACCAGCCAGTCGATGAGAACGCCTTCCTCCATCGTCCAGCCGAGCTTTGGGACAGTTATGGGTGAACCCATGAAGTGTGCCTTTCTCAACAAAGCACTGCCGGGTATTGCCCCACTGTATCGAGGATCCCAAGATTGTCAAAGACTCGCTTCCGCACACCATTTATGTCACATCGTGAATTAGACAGGGAAGGGCGGTCACAATATGAACAAAAGGCGATCTGCGCCTGTTTCAGGGGCTTCGGCCACAGTCGCGGCACTGTGTTTCGGAGGCACCGTGTCCGCGATGCAGCAGACGATCCTCGTACCGGTCTTGCCCGATCTGCCACACCTGCTCGGCACCTCGGCCGACAACGTGTCGTGGTTGGTCACCGCGACGTTGCTCGCCGCGGCGATCACCAACCCGGTCGCTTCCCGACTGGCCGACATGTACGGCAAGAAGACCGTGATGCTGTGGTGCCTGGTGGTCATGATCACCGGCTCGCTGCTCGGCGCACTCACCCACGACCTGGCGGGCGGGATCGCCGCACGTGCCTTGCAGGGAGTAGGGGTGGCACTCATCCCGATCGGGATGTCGATCATGCGAGACGTGCTGCCCGCTGATCGGATGCCCATGGGCGTGGCACTCATGAGCGCCACGCTCGCGCTTGGGGGAAGCGCGGCGCTACCGCTCGCGGGCCTGGTGGTCCAGCACGCCGACTGGCGGGTCCTGTTCTGGATCACGGCCGGAGGCGGGATGGTCGCGCTGGCCTTCGCCGCAGGCGTCGTGCCCAGCACCACGATCCGCAGCGACGGGAGGTTCGACCTGCTTGGCGCAGCGCTCCTGTCAGTCGCCCTCGTTGCGCTGTTGCTCGCGTTGACCAAAAGCACCCAGTGGGGCCTGGCCGCCACGCTCTGCTGCTCGGCCGCCGGCATCCTGGCGATCGGGGTCTGGATTCCACTGCAGCTCCGCACCGCTGATTCGCTGGTGGACCTCAGAGTGGCGGCACGACCCGCCGTTCTGTTCGTGAACATCGCAACCGCCTTCGCCGGATTTGGGATGTTCGTCGATCCGCTGGTCACCACGCACCTCCTGCAGTCGCCGCCGCTCGGGCTCGACCCTGCGACCGTCGGACTGCTGATGGCGCCGACCTCGGTGGCGTTCGGCGCGGCCGCGCCGTTGTCCGCTTGGGTCACCCGCCGGCGCGGGGCGCACGTGACATTCATCGTCGGCGCGTTGTCCATGGGAGCGGCCTACGTCCTCCGGATCTGGCTCGACCACGACATCGGATGGATCATCGCGGGATCACTGCTCGTCTCCGCAGGCGCTTCTCTGGCGTTCGGAGCGATGCCGGCCTTGATCATGCGTGAGGTCCCCGTCACTCACACAACGTCCGCCAACGGGATCAACGCCCTCGTGCGGTCGATCGGCATTTCCGCCGCGAGCGCGGCAGTGGCGATCACGGAAGTTCCGTTGAACGCGTTCTGGGGTGCGGCTGCGGCCTGCGGTATCGCCGTGGTGATGATTTCGGCCACCCGTTCGAGTTACGCCCTCGATCGCTCCAGAGTCACGATGTGATCGATCATTTCCCTGCTCTCCACATGGTGATTTCTTTCCTTACTCGGCCGAGTGTTGTCTCACAGAGAGCGCGGGACGCCGGGCAACCAGAGATAGAGTGAATTACGGTTTCCAATTCAGGGACACGGCAGACGATCCCCAAAGGTGAGGAATAGAGCTGATGGCTTCCACGGAAGGCAAGCAGGAAGTGCGTGTCGAGCAGGTCGTGTTCACGTCCGCAGGCGTGGAATTGACGGGGAACCTGTACCACCCCGCGTCTGAAGCCGCCGGTCCCCTGCCTGCGGTAGTCGTGACCGGCGCCTGGGGCACGGTGAAGGAGCAGATGGCCGCGCTCTACGCGAGCGAGATGGCCAAGCGAGGTTTCCTCGCGCTGACCTTCGACTTCCGTTCGTGGGGCGCCAGCGGCGGCAGCCCCCGTTCCATGGAGGACCCGTTCGCGAAGGCCGAGGACATCGAGGCCGCGGCAGAGTTCCTGGCCACCCGGCCCGACGCCGACCGCTCGGCGCTCTCCGGTCTCGGCGTCTGTGCGAGCGCCGCCTACCTCGCGACCGCCGCCACGAAGACGTCGCTGTTCTCGTCCATCGCGCTGGTCGCCCCCGCCCTACCCAGCAAAGAGACGGTGGTGGCCACCATCGGCGGAGAAGCCGGAGTCGAGGCGCTGCGGAAGGGTTCCGCTGAGGCGCACGAGCAGTTCGTCCGCACCGGCCGAGAGGTCCTCGTACCGTCCGTTCCGCCCGCAGACGACCAGGCGCCGGCCGTTCCCGGCGGTGACTACTACTCCAACCCGGAGCGCGGGGCGGTCCCCGAGTGGGACAACACCTTCAACCCCACCTCCTGGGACAAATGGCTGGAGTACGACGCACAGGCGTCGGCTTCCCTCCTCGATCTTCCGGTCCTCGTGATGCACAGCGACGCGGGAGCGAGCCCGGAGAGCGTGCGCGAGTTCGTGGCGAAGGCCTCCGGGCGCATCGAGCAGGTGTGGCTCGACAACGTGACGCAGTTCGACTTCTACGACCAGCCGGAGCCGGTGAAGACTGCCACTGACGCGGCGGCACGTCACTTCACCGCACACACGCGCGCAACGAACTGACCTCGAACGACAACGTGTCCGACCCCCGTTCAGGAGGTGGTCGGACACGTTGTCGTATGCGTTCACATTCGCGCCACGCGCCGATACGACCTCACTCTTCACAGCCGGGGCAAGCGAAAGTGCTCGACCGAATCGAATCCGGCCGAGCACTTTGGGCGACCTCCGTGTCTGCTACTCCGGGCCGCGTGCGAGCAGGCTGGCGTCGCCGGCGCCGCGTATCGTTGTCAGCGTTGAAAGAGACCCCCTCGACGACTTCAAGCCGCGATGTCCTGCCACTGTTGACGAGCGGCCAGAGCCGCGCGCCACGAGCGCAGCGTCTTCGGGTTGGCGTTCACGGCGACCACCGCGGCCAGGTGATCGCCCTTGCGGTAGGCAGCTACGAAACGGCGGCTGCGCAGGTCTCCCTCGACCACCACGACCTCGTCGTGGTCGCGAAGATGGCCATAGGATTGGATCTTCAGGTCGTATTGGTCCGACCAGAAGTACGGCACCGGCGCGAACGGCTGGCGTGCCTCGGGGTCGACCAGGTTGCGGGCGACCGCGAAAGCCTGCTCTGCGGCGTTAGTGCGGTGCTCAACCCTCATCGAATAGCCGAACAGAGGATTGTGCCACCGAGCCACGTCGCCAACGCCGTACACGCCCGGCGCCGCCTCGCAGAACTCGTCGCAGGACAAGCCGTCCGACAGACGAAGTCCGCTGTCGCGCAACCACTCGACGTTCGGTGTGCACCCGATCGCGACCACCACGACGTCTGCGGGGACCTCGGTGCCGTCCATCAACTGCACGCCAAGCACCTGACCGCCGAAGCTCAGCACCTCCCGCACCACGACGCCTGTGCGCAGGTCGACGCCGCGGGCGCGGTGCACATCCGCCAGCGTCGCGCCGACGACCGGGCCGAGCACCCGGCCCATTGGGGTCTCCTCCGGCTCGAACACGGTCACCTCGACGCCGAGACCTCGCGCCACGGCCGCCACCTCCGCGCCGACGAACCCAGCCCCGACGACGACCAGTCGTCGACCGGGACGTAGGTTCTCCTTCAATGCCAGCGCGTCTTCCAACGTCCGTACGAAGTGGACGCCGCGCACGCCTTCCGCGCCCGGGAAGGGGTGCGGCCTGACTCCGGTCGCCACTACCAGCGCGTCGTACAGAACCGGACCGTTGGCGACCCGCAGCACACGCGACTCGACGTCGAGGCCGGTAGCGGCCACACCCAGCTCCAGTTCCAGCTCCAGGGCGTCCATCCGTTCCGCCGGGCGCAGCAAGACCTCGTGCGGGGCGAACTCGCCGGTGAGCACCTGCTTGGACAACGGCGGACGATCGTACGGAAGGTACGCCTCCTCGCCGATCAGGGTGATCCGGCCACGGAAGCCGAGTCCCCGCAACGCTTCCGCAGTCGCGAACCCGCCGACCGACGCGCCGACGACGACCACGCGGTTCACTGCTCTGTCACCCGGATCGCGGCGGCCGGGCACACCAGAGCGGACTCGCGCACGCCGGCGTGGTGCTCAGGTGGCGGGTTCTCCTCCAGCAACACCACCATCCCGTCCTCGTCCCGCTGGTCGAACACCTCGGGCGCGATCAGTACGCACTGGCCTGATGCCACACACTTCGGAACATCGACTGCAACCTGCATTTCCCACTCCTCACGGAAGAACACGCGTTGACTCCGTGGCTCCCCTGACGCATCCTCGTTCGCGGCCCTCGACAAATGAGAAAGTCTTTCTCAAGCGGCGGTCATGAGCCTCACGTTAACCACAAGTCGGGTAAGCACCAAATCTGATCAGACGCTGAACGAACAGCGGCCCTAGAGGCACTATGTAATCGAGAACAACCGGCTCGATCACATTGTGACTTGGTTTTGACAAGCCTCCTAGCGGCCAGTTCACTTGTTTCATGATGTGGATTCCACCGGACCTGACAGGCCGGACTTACGCCGTCACGGGTGGCACTTCCGGGATCGGGCGGCACATCGCAGCGCAACTGGCCGACGCGGGCGCGCACGTCGCGGTGCTCGGACGCGACGCCCGCCAGGCGAGCATTCCGCTCGATCTCGCCGACCTGGACTCGGTCGCGGAGGCGGCGTCCCGGTTGTCCTCTCTGGAGCGGCTGGACGGATTGATCCTCAACGCGGGCACCAACGCCGGCAAAGAACGTGCGACCACACGGCAGGGATTCGAACTGGCCGTGGGTACGAACCATCTCGGCCACTTCGCGCTCACCGCACTGACAATGCCCTTGCTCAAAAGCACGCCGGGCAGCCGTGTCGTGTCCATCGGCAGCATCATGACCAGGATGGCCGCGTTCTCCCCGGAAGATCTCCAATCCGAGCAGAGCTACTCAGCACAAAAGGCGTACACCCAGTCGAAACACGCGGTGTCGCTGTTCGCGTTCGAACTGGACCGCAGGCTCCGCGCCGCTGGGATGAACGTCCTCTCACTCACGGCACACCCTGGGCTCGCAGTCGAAGGAATGCGGCTGCGGTGGCCGATTCGAGGTAAGGACCTCGGCGCGCAGCCGGCTGTGCGCGCCGCGGCGGATCCTGCCGCGGAGAGCGGCCTCCACTACGGCCCGAGATTCGGCACCGCGGGCAAGCCGGTCGTTCTGTCCGCACCGCACATCAGCAAGAACTCAGCGCACGCGGCCGGGGTCTGGGACCAGGCCGAGCGCCTCACCGGCATCACCTTCGACGTCAAGGCAGGTACCCGATGACCACGACCGCGTTGGATCAGCTCGCGAAGAGCAGCAACGTCAGCTTCACGACGTTCCGCAAGGACGGCACACCGATCGCGACCCCGGTGGGAGGTGTCGTCAGCGACGGCAAGCTCTACATCCTCAGCTACGCCGGCACGTACAAGCTCAAGCGTCTGAGCAACAACCCGCGCGTGATCGTCGCACCGTGCGACTCTGCGGGCCGGCTTCCTGCCGGTGCGCAGAGAATCGAGGGCACCGGCAGGATCCTCGACCGCGCGGAGACCGAGAAGGCCTACCAGCTCATGGCCCGCAAGACGCCACTCGCCCGGCTCGCCAAGGCGTGGTACTTCCTCCGTCGCAAGCAGGAGCCGTGGGTAGGCGTCGAGGTGACGTTCTGAAGTCGCTTCCAACGACCGAATTTGGCAGTATCACACCGTGGAAAAGGACGAGCAGGTGACGGCGCCCGTCGAGCCTTCGGTGACCGGCACGCAGAGCGTTTTTCGCGCCCTGTCGATCCTTCACGCGTTCAACGCCACACGACCCACGCTCACCGGACCTGACGTGGCAGAACTGTTCGGGTACTCACTCCCGACCGCGTACCGGTTGCTCCGCGCGCTGGAAGCGGAGAACTTCCTCGTGTTCGACCGTGCGACCCGCGCTTACTGCCCTGGTCCCGAAATCCTCCGCCTCGCCGGAGTCATGTTGCACCGCGACGCCCTGGTCTCGCAGACCCAGACGAGCCTCATCAGACTGCGCGCGCTGACCGGCGAGACCGTCGCGATCTACTGGCAACTCGGCAACAAGTGCACTTGCACCCAGGAGATGCCCAGCCCCCACCCCACGAGGGTCGAGGCGGGCATCGGCACCGACTTCCCGCTCACCAGAGGTGCCGCCGGCAAGGCGCTGTTGCTCGGCTTCACCGACGCCGAGGTGCGGGCGCTGCTCTCCGAGCCGGACGTACCCGCGCCGACCGGCGGCGCCGAGGCCTTCCTGGCGGATCTCGCGGTCAGTCGCAAGCGCGGTTACACGGTGAGCGTCGGCGAAACGGTCGAGGGTTCCGTGTCGATCGGCGCGCCGATCCCCTGGCTTCGGCAAGGCCTCGCTGCATACACCGTGAGGGCCCCGGAATCCCGTCTCCCACCTCAGAAACGCGAAGTAGTCGCGCGGACGCTGGTCGAGGAGATGAATCGCCTGCGCTCGACTTTGCAGGAGCGCAATCCCGTATAGCGGGACTCGCTCGGCGCGCAACGACGCCAGCGGGCCTGAGGCACGGGTGTCCGCACCTATGATTCCCTGGTACGCCACGCTGCCGACGCCCGACAGGGGATGCCCCCACCGAGGCCGCACGGATAGCAGCCGACGGATGACCGGCAGTCCGGCTAAGACGAGCCGACGCCACCGGCGAGCCATGCGGCGCCGTCCTGGTAGAGGTCTTCCAGCGCCGTTCCGGTGAGCCCCGGAAGCCCGTTCTTCACCTGGAAGCCCGCGTGCAGCTGGACGTAAGCCAAGTGCCGGTACCCTTCCGGGAAGCGCGCGAGGACGTCCTGGTCGAGGTCGATGCGCGCCGCCGGGTCGACCGGCGTAAGGCGGTCGATCTCGTAGATCGGCTGCCGGCGGACGATCCGCCACTGCCCGTCTTCACGCTCGAAGAAGTCGTAGAAACGACCCGTGCACACGACATCCGCCGGGACGCCGTGCACCGGCGCGCGCTGGGTGATGGTCATCTTGGTCTGCGCGATGGCGCGGTCGTCCGCGACCTCGACGGTGGTCCCGCCCAGGAAGTGCAAGATGCGCACACCCGCGGCCCACGCTCGGGCGGAAGCCTCGATGAACTCTGCAGCGGTGCCCTGGAACCACGTGGCGCTCATTCGGCCGTGTGTGTGCCACACGGTGGTGAACCGGTCCCAGTCACCAGCATCACGCCAAAGCGCCCAGTTCTCCACAACGGTGCGGATTTCCTGGACGTCGTCGCGTACGGCCAGTGCAGATCGAGTCGTGGTCATGGTGGTCCACACCCTCCAGTCGTTTCCCGGCGTGCGGTGTCCGGGGACGTGAACTGACGCTAGAAGAACGTTCCCTGCATCCCAAGCAACGGCTGCTGCTCAGTGGCAGCCGCCGAATCCGTTGCGGATACTGTGAAGCACGCGCCGTGCGTCGACTTCGGCGATGCACGCCAGCCGCACAACACCAGCACGAGGAGTCATGATGGCCGGTAACACCAGCACTCCAGGTGCCAGCGTCGTCGAGCGCGTGCTGGCGATTCTGGAGTGCTTCGACGTGTTCCGGATCGAGCTGACCCTGACCGAGATCTCGCGACAGGCCGAACTCCCCCTGTCCACCGCACGGCGCCTGCTAGCGCAACTGGTCGACTGGGGCGCGCTGGAACGGACGGCCGACAACCACTACCGCGTGGGAATGCGGTTGTGGCACATCGGAATCCTGGCACCGAAGCAGCGAGGTCTGCGCGAGGCTGCCATGCCGTTGCTGTCGGACCTCTACTCAGCCACCGACGAGACGGTGCAACTGGTGGTACCGCAAGGGCACGAGGCATTGTGCGTGGAGAAGGTGTTCGGGCCGCAGTCGGCGCCGACCGCGACAGAGGTGGGCGGCCTGTTGCCGTTGCACACCACCGCTGTCGGCAAGTCCATTCTGGCGCACTCTCCGCGCAAGCTGACCGAGGATGCCGTGTCGGCCGGGCTGGCGCGGCTGACACCGTATTCGATCGTTCATCCCGCGCGGCTGGTGGAGGAGCTCAAGCGGGTTGCTCAGAGCGGCGTCGCCTACTCTCACGAGGAAATGACGATCGGCGCCGCATCAGTCGCGGCGCCGATCGTCCTTCCGGATGGCACTCTGCTCGGCGCGGTGGGCATCGTCGTCCGCTCCACCACGCGTGTGGACACTCTTGCGGCCGCCGTCCGCACGGCTGCGCGCACCATCGCCCGTTTCAACGCGTGACTTGCCTTCGGGCCACGCCGAGGCGACGCGAGGTTCAGCTGCGGAAGAGGAAGAGCGTGATCGCTGCGACCACGACGCCGAGGGCCACAGCCGCGACGCCGTACACGAGGTGGTGCGAACGCAGCAGCGGTACCGCGCCGTCCACCGCGAACCGGCCGGGACCAGCGATGGCGACCGCTGCCGCAGCCGCTGCCATCACCACCTCGTACTCCACACCGCGCGGAGCGAAGAACCCACCAGACCACTTGACGGCCATTGCGTTGATCATCGTGCCGACGATCGCCGCGGCGGAGAGCGGCGTCAAAAGGCCGACCGCGAGCCCTAGGCCGCCCAGCGTCTCGGACAGACCGGCCACCACGGCCATCAGGTCCGAACTCCGATAACCGCTGCGGGCGAAGAACGCCGAGGCACCAGCCAGTCCCCCGCCGCCGAACCAGCCGAACAGGTACTGCGTGCCGTGCGCGGCCATCGTCAGGCCGACGACCACCCGAAGCAGCAACAGGCCGAAGTCCTGACCTGAATCCGTCGCAGGGTGAGCCACGCTGGTCTCGCGCCGAGAAACCGTGGTCATGATGTCGTCCTCTCAGGATGTGGTTTGTACTCGGGACCGTCCACACTGGCCGGTTTGTCCCGAACGCGCCTCGACGCTACGTCGGCCCCCTTTTCCTGCCTACATCGAAATGCCACTGAGTGGCAGCCAGTGATTGACCCTGCCGATGAGGGCGAGAACGCTGCGGTGCAACAGAAACGACCTCGAATGAGGAGTCACCGTGAGCAGCCCCACCGCCGTTGGCGCCGAGTTCGCAGCAGTACCTCCCAACCGGCGCGCGGCCTCGCGGCTGGTCATCCCGGTAGTGGCCTGCAACGGCGAACCGACCCTCCTCACGCAGGTCGCGCGTGAGACTCCACCGCGTCCCGGCCGGCCGGGAGCGTGACTGTTCCTGCCGTGCACCAACTGAGCCGCAACCACACACCAGCCGAGGAGAACCCAATGGCAGTGTTCGCGATCCGCGAGCTGATCATCGACGGCAAGGACGTCCCGGCCTCGGGCGGGCGTACGACCGAGGACCTCAACCCCCTCACGGGCGAGGTCTACGCCGCTGTCGCGGCCGCCGACCCCGAAGACGTGACGCTCGCCGTCGACGCCGCCGAGCGGGCGTTCCCTGCGTGGTCGGCCACTTCACCCTCGGCGCGCCGTGCGATCTTCCTCAAAGCGGCCGATGTCTTCGAGTCCCGTGTGGACGAAGCTGTGGCCATCATGGCCGCCGAGGTCGGCGGGGCCGCGCCGTGGGCACGCTTCAACGCGAAGCTCGCGGCGGGCATGCTTCGTGAGGCCGCCGCGTCGATCACGCAGCCGCTCGGCGAGGTGCTGACGACCGACACGCCGGGCCGACTGTCTTACGCGGTGCGGGAGCCCATGGGGGTGGTCGCGGCCTTCTCCCCGTGGAACGCCCCGCTGATCCTCGGCATTCGTTCTGTCGCCGTACCTCTCGCAGTGGGCAACACCGCCGTCCTCAAGCCGAGCGAGGACGCGCCGATCGGCGCCGGCCTGTTCGTAGCCGACGTCTTCCGCGAGGCGGGGCTGCCTCCCGGCGTTCTCAACGTGATCACCAACGCACCCGAGGACGCGGGTGACATCGCCGAAACGCTGATCTCCGACGAGCGGGTGCGGATCGTCAACTTCACCGGCTCGACGAAAGTCGGCCGGATCATCGGCGGCCTGGCGACCTACCACCTCAAGCCCGCGCTCCTGGAGTTGGGAGGCAAGAACTCCCTGCTCGTGCTCGACGACGCTGACGTCGACTACGCGGTCGACGCGACGACGTTCGGCGCGTTCCACAACGCCGGCCAGGTGTGCATGTCCACCGACCGAGTGCTCGTGCACAGGTCGATCGCCGAGAAGTTCACATCCAAGCTCGCGGCGAAGGTGGAGTCGCTGCCCCACGGAGATCCCGCCGATCCCGCCACCGTGATCGGGCCGCTCGTCAGCGAACGCGGTGCTCGCCACGTCGACGGACTGGTCACGGAGGCAGTCGAGGCGGGCGCCCGAATCCGAACCGGCGGCACGCCGGCCCGTGGGACCAGCTACACCGCCACCGTGCTCGACAACGTCACTCCAGAGATGCGCATCTACCGCGAGGAGATCTTCGGTCCTGCCGTCACGGTCATTCCCGTGGACACCGATGACGAGGCCGTCGCCATCGCCAACGACACCGAGTACGGCCTCTCCGCGGGAATCATCACCGACGACACCCGCCGCGGCCTGGCCCTGGCCAGGCGGCTGCACACCGGCATCGTCCACGTCGGCAACCAGACCGTGGACGACGAGGCCCAGGTGCCCTTCGGCGGCGTCAAGTCGAGCGGTTACGGCCGATTCGGCGGACGGTGGTCGGTAGAGGCGTTCACGGTCACGCGCTGGGTGACCGTCGCCGACCGGCACCAGCACTTCCCGTTCTGACCGACTCCAGAGCGGAGAAGCAGAGATGCCAACGAGTTTCGACCACACGACGCACCGGCAGAGAGTCCTGTTCGGATCCGGCACGGCGGCGAAAAATCTCGCGAACGAGGTGCGACGGAGGGGTGCCGAACGGGTCATGGTGGTCGCGTCGGCACTTCCCGTGACGGTTCCGACATAGTGAGCGTGATGCTCGAAGTCAAGGCACGGCGAGCGGTAGCTGCGTGCCGGTGACCGGTTGATCCATGCGATCCGATCTTGTAGTCGAATAACTACGTCACGCAAGAATTCCCCGAACCTGGGAATAGTGACCATTTTTTGGCCAATGAGCACGCTCTCACGACCCCGCTAGCGCCATCCAGAAAAACCGAACGCCGTTAGCTACTGCCCGAACTCGCCCAACGCGCCGTGTCGGCTTGCGTTTCGCCTATCAGCTCAACGAGACTCACTCTCCACCCAACCGGTGGAATCCACCGCTGGGCGCAACACCTCGAACCGAAGCAGACATCACTCGTTCGCGTGAGGCATTCTGATCACGTTCAGGTGACGCCAAGACCGCTCGAACGCACAAGCGCGGCCTCCTGCTGGAACAGGAGGCCGCGTGAAGCTTCACCCCGTCCGCCTGGCCTAGCAACCAGCATGTCTCTTGGAGGAAGCGCGTTGAGCTTAGGGCTGATGCCCGCGTTCCACTAGAGCCACAGCCGAGTGAATCGGCGGCTCAGCTGTTCGCTTGCACACAGCCTCGCTGAGGTCGATCGACCTTCTCCCGTCACAGTCGCGTTTGGTGACGCTCTGCGCACACGAAGACGTTGGGCACGACGTCCTCACCAACAGCTTGAACCGCGATGGCCGTCAGCCTTCTGCTCCTCACCCGAAGACGGCAACCGTTGGCGCACAACACTTTGCGCAGTGGCTGTCGCATTTGCGTGCACGGCCGCGTCCGTGCACATCGGACTCAACGTCACGGCGGCCGCATGCCTGCGGCTGTGCTCGCCGTTGCAAGGCAAGGACTATTTCACTTGGCAGGCAATGCTCTTCCGACCGGACCCTCAGCGACGCCAAAATCGAGGTCAACAACGCTGTGAAGATCGCGGCTACTCCCGCAGGTGGGCGCATCGCCGATGAGACAGCGTGGGCACCGCACCCGCGGCAGGTGACCGATCTGGGGTTCGTGTCGTCTGCGACAACGCCGTTCACCGTGATCCTCATCCAGATCGACGAGAACTGGGCGATGGCTGCCTGTAGGAAGGCCGACGCGCGGCACCTGCTCGACGAAGGCGTCAGGCTGCCGTTCGGGATCCGCCGGCTCGACCCCGTCAAGCTGCGCCCGCTGAACAGCAACTCTCTCGACACCACCTCTCGTAGCAAGCAGACCTCTTTCCCACGGGGGCACTCGCTTTCCGGATTCGGACTTGAGCCGGCGGGCGAACTCGTCACGGGATTGGCAGGCGCAACCAGCCTCGAAGGCCTCAACTGTTACTCCGCAGCCGAGGCGTCGGTAACGCCGCGCGCACAAACATCCGATCTGACCGTTGTCCTCGACGTTCGCGTTCTGGCCACCAGTAAGGGGGTACGTCATCTCCGCCTTCGACGAGCTTCATGAGCTGGGGTACTTCGGCACGAAGTGCACGGCTCTCGTTCGAGACCTTGTCCGAGAGGAGATCCGCAAGTTCCCGGTTCTCACAGCCGCGAACCCGGACCTGGAGGACGTCGTTCAAGAGTTCTTTGTCGACCGCCTAAAGGCGGTGACGATCACCCTCGCCGCCCAGGCGGGGAGCGACGCATCGTTCGCACGGCTTCTTCGGCGATCGGTCAGAAACTGGCTGATCGACCAGGCGCGGAAGACCGACTTGGGTAGCCTCCGGCGATCGATCGAGAAGACCTTGGCTGAGGAAGATGCCTTCGAGCAGGTTCCCGCCGGACAGTCCGGTGCGGGCAGATGGCGGCTCAGCGGAACCACGGGCGCGCCGCGGTCGAACGATCCCAGCAGCCTCCTCGCGGCAGCGTGGACTGTCTCGGGGGTCAAGGTGCCGAAGTGGTCGAGCGAGTCTCGCCGGCCTCCGGTCACTGACCGACCGTCCATGACAGCCGTACTACGCGCGGTTCTCGAGACCGCTGATGGCAGTCTGGAGATCGGACAGCTCGTCGACGTGCTCCGGCGCCGATTCGGTGCTGTTCTCGACCCTGTAGTCGTCCCGTTGGAGATGACATCCGACTCGACTTTGGCAGACGACAGGCCGACCGTCGAGGATTACGTGATCACGGCTGACGCCGAGCTCGACGCGGCGACAAAGGCTGCGGCGATCAGTGGAGCTTTGTCGCCCGCTGAGCGAGCCCTTCTGCCCCATCTGGAGAATTCATCGGCGGCCCAGTACTACCTCAACGTGGGACGCACACAGGCCTACCAGCACGTCGCGAACCTCAAAAAGAAGATCGTCGAGCTTGCGGGAGACGGCGATGACGCCAAACTCGTGGTGCTGGAGCTGATCCGGTTGTGCGGAGGGGTGGCTGAGCAGTGATGGTTGCCGCGCGATTGTCCGGACAGCTGGCGAGAAGCGACGTCAGACTCTCATGGCGACCCACCAGGTCGATTCGACGGGGAGGACACTATGAGTGAGCCGACCGCACCACAGCGCCTACTTCAGTTCGCCGAGCAGGTACGTGTCCCTGAAGCGCTCTCGCAGGAAGGACTCGCCGCACGATTCGGTGCACCCGACGACGTCGAAGTGCGCGTTGGGCAGGTGTGGCGCGCGTGCTGGAATGAGATCAGCGCCCTCCTACTTGTCACGGAGGTGCAAGATCTCACGATCGACGGCGTTCCGGTCACGCTGGACCTGCCAGCCGCACCCGACCGCGGGATCGTGATCAACGGGAGTTTCACTGCGTTCGGGCTCGACGCGATGGCATGGTCCAGCCTGTCGGAGCGTTTTCCGCTGCGAATCCTCGACCAGGTGGTGGACTCGTGGCCTGACGAAGTCGTTGACGAGATCCGCCGCAGACCTGCCGATTCACCGACTCAGCCGGGGTCCTGGTCCGATGAAGTCATCTGGGCCGAATTGACGGACGATCTCGCCGAGCTGCGCGCCGTGCCTACGCTCCCCATCGAGGTGGCAGGAGAGAAGGGCACCCCGCTGCAGTCGTTGCTCGGCCCCGGTTTGGACCTGCGCAGCCTGGTCACGGCCTTGCTTCCGATCGGGTACTCACAGCCGGATGTCATGGCGTTGCTCCACGGCAAGAAGCCGCTCAGTCCGCAGGCAGCCGATGTGGTCGCCAAGGTGACGGGGATTGATCGTAGGGACGTCGAAGCGGCGGTGGTCGCGATGCCTCGAGGCTTCGCCGCGGAAGTCGACCACCCTCGCTGGCGCCGGGTGTGGCGGCGCCGCGCCGAACAACGTGGTGTCGACGAAGCGACCGCTCGGCTGGAGGGCGGCTACGAGTACTTCGTGCGAGCGGCGCGCGAGACCGGTTCGGGACCAGTTGACTGGCGGGCGCGCTTGGCGCAGTACTTCCAGCGCGAGGAACAAGAAAGGAAGTCGAACGGGTGACGCGCGGCCGTTACGCGGCCGAACTGGCCGATCAGGTTCAAGCCATGGCCGCGCTTGTCGAGCGTGCCCGTCCTGGCGCGCTGGACCGATTGAGGCTCGATCCGCTCGGCGAACTGGACTCCTGGTCCGACATCGCACTGGTCATGGTCGCCGAGGAATCAGGCAAGGACCGCTGCTCCGTGGCTGGCAGCTACGAGCCGAACCCACCAACGCTCGTCGTCGCGAAGGCAGCGTCCGTGCGACGCCGTGGCTTCACAGCGCTGCACGAACTTGGCCACCATCTGCAGCAGACGGATCTTGATCTCGGCGCGGCCACCTTCAACTACAGCGAGCCCGAGCTGTACCAGGAGGAGGCGTGCGACGCCTTCGCCGCACACGTGCTCCTGCCGGACGAGAAGCTTCGGCCGACGATCGGACCTCGCGGCCCGGTCGCACAGGACATCGTCACCCTCTTCGCCGAGAACTCGTCGGCCTCGCGGGAGGCTTGCTGCGTGTGGGCCGCCAGACACCTCCGCGGCGCTGGAGCGGTCGTACTCCTCGACAACGTCGGAGCTGTACTGTTCGCGGCTCCACGCAGTTTCTTCCCGCCCGCCCGAGGCTCCGACCAGTCAGGAACCCCTTTGGTCGAAGCTGCGCTGAACCGGCGCTCAGGCGTCGTCACGCGGGATGAGACCTACGTCCGGTATCGAACCGGTAGTCACAGCGACTCGCTGTACGGTCAGGCCGCCTGGTTCGACGACGAGTACCTGGTCGCGATCGTCACGTCGGACAACGTCGGCTGGCGGGAGTTCGCACCACCACGGCCCGACACGTCCCGATTCCGCCCAGGAACCTGGTGGACCTGCGAGACCTGCGAAGAGACCTTCACCAGCTTCGAGCCGCCGTGCTCCACGTGCAAACAACCCAAGTGCGAGAGCGACCACTGTGGGTGCACCGTCGCAAAGGCCAACAAGAACCGGACGTGCACGAAGTGCTTCCTCTCGCTGCACCCCTCCAGGTTCGACGGGGCCAGCGTTGTGTGTCGCGACTGCGAGTAGTACCCGCAAGCCGCGGCAGACCCGCTGTCCGGACAGATCCCGAGATGTGACGTCAAACCTTGGTGAAGCCGATCAGGCGGGTTTCGCCAAGGAGGTGTTGCCACCGTGTCCAAGCCAACCGGCCGCAAGGCATCCGCGACGCGCGCGGTTGGGCCCGGCGGACAGTCCCGGACGATTCCGGAGCGCGTGGCGCGACACGTCTGGGTGACCGCGGGCGGCCGCTGCACGATCTGCAACCGGTATCTCGCAGACGAGGAACACACCGGGCAGGACGTGCCCGTTGGCCAGTTGGCGCACATCGTCGGCTGGTCCACCGCAGCGGGTTCGCCACGTGGTGATGCCAACCTGCCGCCAGACCAGCGGAACACTCCCGAGAACCTGATGCTGCTCTGCCACGACCAGCACCACGTCGTGGACTCCCCTGGTCTTTGGGACACCTACGACGCTGAGACGTTGCGCAGACTCAAGCGCGTACACGAGCACCAGATCAAGGCCCTGACGGCGCTCCGCGAAAGCAACCGCACAACGGTGCTGCGGGTCGTCAGCACCTTGCACGGCAAAGCGGTCGAGGTGAGCCGGAAGAGCATCAACAAAGCCCTACTGGCCAGAGACAAGTTCCCGGACTGGACGTTGCTCAACGGTGCGGACGAGTTCGAGGTGGACCTCCGCCGGCTACCTGGCGAAGTGGAGAGCACCGCCGAATTCTGGACCATGGCTCGAGCACAGTTGATGCATCAGCTCGCTTCCCTGCGCAACCACGTACACCGCGAGGCCGTGGACAGTGTGTCCGTGTTCGCAGTCGCGCGGATCCCGATCCTGGTGCTGCTGGGCACAATGCTCGACGAGACGGTGAAGACCGAGCTCTATCCAAAGCGCCGCGACGGCGTGGAGTCCTGGGGCTGGGACGACACGGCGGAAACAACGGACTTCGTCTACACCGCCAAACGCACTGGCACCATCACCTCGAAGGTCGCCGTCGTGTTCTCCGTGTCAGGGTCGATTGACTTCGACCGCCTGCCCGCAGAGTTCGACGAGACGTACACGGTGTACGAGCTCCGGCCTGCTGGACTCCCCGTCGTAGAACTGATCAAGACCCAGCGCTGCCTCGACGACTTTTCCCAATGCTGGCGCCACCTTCTCTCCACCATCGAGGCAGATCATCCCGGCGCATCAGATATCGCGATCTTCCCAGCTGTGCCCGCGACCGCAGCCGTGTCGATCGGACGACACGTCATGCACGCGGCACACCCTCCGCTTCGGATCTACGACCGACTCCGGGACGGCACCTACCGGTACGCGATCACCACTCGATCAGCCGACGACCGCACTCCCGAATGAATCTCTGCTCTTCCTCAACTTCCCATCTCTTCCTCCCCTTTGCCTGAACGGAGCACAAGCCATGCCGCCTCCCGTCGAGGAGACGATCTCCACCCTCTTCACCGGCGCCGCGGACATCCTCGACATCCCGCCGGATCTCTACTCCGTCGCTGTCGAACGCTATGAGGACGTCGGCAACTTCCTCGTTCTCAACGGTGGTCCCGAATGGACGGTGTATCCGCAGGGCTCCTTCCGGATCGGCACGGTGATCAAGCCACCCACGTCGAACACCGAGTACGACATCGACCTGGTGTGTCACAAGGACTCCTCCAAGGACGACATGACCAAGGAGGAGCTGAAGACCGAGGTCGGTGAACTCCTCCAGGCCTACGACGCCTTCAAGATCTTGGAGGGAAACGGCGACGGCCCGGCACTGTGCGTCGAAGGCAGGCGTGCCTGGACGTTGACGTACCCCGATCTGGGCTTCCACCTCGACGTCCTCCCGGCAATTCCGGACGGCGAACGACCACCGCCGCGCATCAGATTGACCGACACACAGAACCACCTCTGGCAATACAGCAACCCGAAGGGGTACTCCGTCTGGTTCCAGGGGCGTTCGGAGGAGCTACGACGGACGCTGGAGTTCAAGGCTCGCGCCGCAGGCGTCGACATCGTTCCCATGTGGACGGCCAGGTCCACGCTGCAACGGGTGGTGCAGGTGCTCAAGTGGCACTGCTACCTCTATTTCGCCAAGGACATCGGCGATCGTCCGCCTTCGGTTCTGATCACCACGTTGGCCGCGTGGGCTTACCAGGGTGAGCGCGACCTCTTCACGGCGGCCTTCAACGCGGTCAACGGCATGCCTGAGCACATTCAGAACCGTCACGGCACGTGGTGGGTTCCCAACCCGGCGCACGAGCGGGAGAACTTCGCCGACAAGTGGAACGAGCCCAACGAACGCCGCGAGAAGTTCCACGCCTGGCTGGGTAGCCTGCGCAACACGCTTCTCGAAGCCGCCCAATCGTCCCGACGCGACACCGCGAGCGTCATCGGAAGTCTTGGAGTCGCTTTCGGCGAAGACCTCTTGCTGAAGTCCGCAACTCGCATGGGCCTTGAGGTCAAGAACCCGATGGCCACCGGCGCTCGTCGAGTAGCCGCAGTGACCGCGGCCGCCTCAAGCGGCGCCACAGGCAAGTTCGGCGCGGTTCCCGTGGTACGCACGCGTTCCGGACGCGCTGGGTGACCACGCGCTATGAGCCGCCGCAATGGAAGCAAGATCAAGATCACCGCAGCGCTACACGCTGGCCTACGAGAGCTGCGCCAGGTAGTCGCAGAACATCCGTCTCTGCTGCAGATCGTGGAGACCCACCCGCCCGCCCGGGACGGCTCGTTGTGGGTAAGGTTTCGCTTGACCACCAGCGAGTTGAAGTCGCAGGTCGGCGGGTTGCCGGTGTCTCGCAACCACGAAGACTTGACCATGCGCCTCGGCCGCGACTTTCCCCTTGTCCCGCCTGACATCTGGGTGTCGCACGACCGGTTCGCTGGACACGCGCATGTGCTGCAGGGCCGAAGGCTTTGTGTCTACCTCGACCCTTCTCGCGAGTGGGACCCCCTGCTGGGCGTGCGTGGTTTCCTCAACCGGCTGTGGACCTGGTTCGACGACGCGACCAGCGGCGCGTTCGACGCCACCAACGCCATGTATCACCCTGTCGGTGGCGTTCTGCACGAGACGCCAGGCACGCCCATGATCGTGGCCCGGCCACGCTTCACGCCCGGTACCCGGAGAATGCTCCACGCAGCCCTGTCGGTGCGTACACCGGACCGACTAGATCTTGTCGACTGGCGGCTCGTCCCGAGCACCGGCCACGTGGCCTTGGTCGTCGTCCTGGACAAGCATCTCGTCTACGGGGCCGGGCACACCGTGATCGAAGTCCTCGACGCGATCGCCAGCACAGCGCACGTCGATGCTGAGGCTGTAGCCGCGGCCTTGGCCCAGGCTTCAACAAGAAACAAGTCCGGGACGCCGCAGTACCTGATCATCGCCGCTCCTCAGGGACGGCGCCTCGAGGACCGCTACCACCTCATCTCGGGGCGTTTGCCCGCCCAGTTGGCAGACCAACTGAGAAGCGAGGTGAGGAAACATGGCCCGCTCACCAGCGATTTGATCACCCGAATGTCCGCCGACGACCAGATGGAGTGGTGCATGATCTCCGATGAACGACCGGAGGTGGTCACCCGCAGAGACTCGACGCGTCCCACGGCCGCGTTCCAGGGTCTAAGCGTCGAGATCTGGGGTTGTGGCGGTCTCGGCAGCTGGATCGCGGAGTTCGTAGCACGCACCGGCGCGAACAAGATAACCCTGCGCGACAGCGGAAAGATCGCTGGTGGCCTGCTCGTTCGCCAGAACTACGTCGAGAACGACGTCGGTGCCAACAAGGCGAAGAAGTTGGCCAGCCGCTTGTCTCTCATCTCCGACGACCTTGTCGCCACCGCGTACGACAACCTCGTCCCCCACGGCATGGACCTCGCTTACCCCGACTGCGACGTGCTGATCGACGCAACGGTGTCCAACACTGTGGCCGGCTATCTCGACAGCATCGTGAAGTCGGTGGCCAGCGCTAACCAGCCACTCATCTGTCAAGTCGCGACGGACAACTCCACAGCTACTCGAGGGCTCATGATCGTTCGTGCGCCTGGCTCCCCTCAAACGATCACCAATCTCGACGACCTGGCCGGCTCGCGAGTTGCCCAACAGAGCAATCTGGAGGAGTACACAACCTTCTGGCGAGATCCAGCTCCTGGCGAGGAAGTCGTCCCCACCCGAGGGTGCTCGGTACCGACGTTTCATGGATCGGCCAGTGATCTGGCGGCCACGGCGGCAACGATGCTGAACCTGCTCGCTCGCCACATCGGGACCACGGATTCCGGCACACACCTCACCAGGCTTCCGCACACTGAAGGAGCAGCCCCAAGCCACGTGTACCTCGACTCGTGAACAGCAGTTCAGACTCCGGAAACCGAACTGGTCTACGCGCTCGGAGGACCGCAACCTCCCGCGCCTCCGTAAGGCGGTCAGCCATCCAAAGCGACCGTACGTGCGGCTGAGGTCACCAGGCCGGGAACTCGTTCGGACCGCTCGCTGACGTCCAACCTCACTCCTGCCGTCAACGGCGCGACGACGCGAGCATCCAGCGCAGCCGATCAGCGCGGCTGGCCGACCTTGTACTCGCCATCGTCGGACTTCGCCGTGATCTTCACAGACTTGTCCACGCCTCCAACCTCAACGATGCAGATGAAGGAGTTGCCCGGCGCAACCAGCTGGTCCTCAGGGCACGTGGCCTCACCGACATCGAAGATCTTGTACTCATCCTTCAGGATCGGCACCACGCCACGTTCGACAGCGTCCGCTTTGAACACCTTCCTTCGCGTGGGCATGGGCGGTTGCACCGTCACCGTGGACACGACTGTGACAGGAGCCGGCGCGGGCATAGGCGTTCCGGCTGCCGTGGAGGTGCACCCCGCGCAGGCTGCACCAAGAACAATCGCCATCCCGGCGACCACCACACCAGAGCGCATGCGGACGAGATCGGGGCTACCGGCCGACCTGTTACGCCCCCTGCCGCAGTCCGTCCCAAGCCCATCCTCAGAGCGGCTGCACGCGAAGGGGCCCGCAAGCGCAAACTCACGGGCCCCTCCTGTCGCAGCCGGACGACTCCGACCCAACCGATGCCTCGCGACCAAGGAGACGAGGAACTTCGGCCACGCGCAGATGGCTGCGAACCTCAGACGACCTTCGAGTACACCTCGGCCGCAACCTCACTCCGCAGCACGACGACCAGTTCACGAGCAAGCTCGGCGCCGATCTCCAACTCCTTGCGAAGAGATTCCGACGAGATAGGTCGCTTGTGGACCGCCCAGTGGCGTGCGTCGGCACGACGCGCACGTTCCAGGTCGCCCTGGCTTCCTCGATGAAGCACACCCGTGACCGTCTGATGGCCGACAACTACGCCAAGGACGCCCTGAGGAACCGGTTGCTGCTCAACCGCGGATGGGTCCGGCGCCCCTTGCTCGCACTCTGATCGAGTCGGTGCCGACTCCGGCTCTGCGCGATCCAGACCGTTCTGCTCAACGTCCGCAGCTGCGGCACGTCGCGTCGTAGCGCTCGCACTGATCGCCTGCAGGTAGCCAGGCCCCACCTCAGCCCAGCCGATCAAGAGCAACGGGCCGACAGCGTCGAAAGCCGCCTTGCCATACTCGCCGGCAACCACAGGGTCCGCCGTGTTCAACGCGAGAGTGACCGCGCTGGCGAACATCAGCAGCCGCCGTGCCGGACGCAGCACCGCCGCAGGCGCACCGGTCAAAGCGAGATGCCTAATGCCCAACAGCAGGCCGAGGATGGACAGATCCACCGCAGGCGCCACGAGCGGAGCCACCCAAATGGGCACACCCAAGCGGAGGCCGAGGCTGAACACATTGCCAAACCCGAACAAGAAAGTCAGCCCCACAACTGTCACCATAATGACGGTCACGGCTCGCACAACCATGTCCGACTCAGAAATTGACGAGCGTTCCGACGCAGCCATCAAGTTCACCTCCGAACCCGACCGATTCGAAAGCTGAGCGCCCACCTTCACCTGGGAAACCCACAGCAACATCCGGCTGAAACAGCCAACGTCGCACCGCGCAGAAATTCAGCACGCAGGCACCCCAACGTGACCTATGTAGCACACAAGTCACAAGACGACCACCAATGGCCCCGCCCCGACGTCGCAAGCCAAGGTCACACGGCACGGCCCGCAGAGCACCAACAAAGGCGCCCCGACCTCCTACGACAGTGCAGCTAGACCAATAAACGCGGCCAACGCGGCCGACACCCGCCCCAAACCGGTAGTAAATCTGGTAGCTGAGACAGGCAGCCACAAGCGAGATGCCAGAAGATCCCTGAGACGCGATCAGATCATTCACGCAGGTCAGGACACAGATACTGAGACTGCCCTGACCGTCTGACACTCGTCTGGATCCGTTCACACCGAAGAGGTCACTGGTTCGATCCCAGTATCGCCCATATATCCCGAAAGCCTCTGACCTGCGAAGGTCGGGGGCTTTCGGGTTTTCTCGGTTCGGAGAAAACCCCGTCAGCGGGGTCTCGGTAGTAAAAGTGGTAGTAAATCGGGAACTTCGCACGTCACACCAACCTCTTCGCCGAGGGCGGCAGGAACAGACCAATCACTGCCTCGGCCGCGTCGCGATCGAGGTCCTCGACGTCGCCCGTGTAGGTGTCGAGGGTGAACGCCACCGTCGCGTGCCCGAGCCGGGAGCTGACGATCTTCGGGTGCACACCGCTGCGGAGCGAGATCGTCGCGTAGGTGTGCCGGACGTCGTGCAGCCGAATCTTCGACAGCCCAAGGAAGTCGACCAGCCGGTTGAACTCCTCCGCAATGGTGTCCGGATGGATCGGCCGACCGTCCTCCCAGCAGAACGCCAGACCGTGGTCCTGATAGGCCTCGCCGAAGTCCTTCTTGTCCTGCTCGATCTGCTGGAAGTGCACGACCATCACTCCAGTGGTGAAGCTGTCCAGCGCCATCGACCGACGGCTCTTCTGGCTCTTGCCTGTGCCCTTCACCACTTTTCCGCCCGCGACGACCAACGTGGTGAAGCCCATGCGGACAAGCTTTTTCACCAGATCGAAAGCCGCAATTCCACACCGCACAGCTCCGAGCGGCGCACTCCCGTCGACGCTTCAAGGACCCACAGCGCATACCAGCGATGGTGCTGCGCGTGTTCGAGGAACAGCATCAGCTGCTCAGGAGTCCAGGTGTTGTGATTCCGCCTCGGAACCGACGGCGCCTTGACGCTCCGGATCGGATTGAGGCTGATGTACCTCCCACCCGCATCGCGGCACCGAGCATGATGTGCACGCTCTTGACGGTCTTCGGAGCGAGCCCGGGAACATGAGGCTTGGGGATCCGGCCGACTTCGTACCCGCCGCACCGCTCGGCGTGCACCGGCATAGCTCACGCCGACCTTGTCCACGAGCTCGCGCGGCCGAACCTCCAGATTCGCGGCAGTGGCGGCCTTCCACAGCTCGTACATCTCCCAGTTGGTGTTGCGCTTCTGACGGCCCTCGGTGAGGAGGAACTCGTAGAGCGCGGCCACTACCGACGGCACGAAGTCCTGAATAAGGCGCTTCCCGACGATGGGCATCACGTAGGTCCGCGCTAGCGCCTCGTAGTTCGCCGCCGTCGTCGGTTCGGCGACCGTGCGCACGTACGGGAAGAACGCCTCGAAGAAGTCGTCGATCGTCGCGCGGGACGGCTTGACGTAGGTCTCTGTGGCGAGCGCAGCGCGCGCTTCCGCCATCCCCTCCCAGGCTTCGTCCTCGGTCTCGTAGCCGCTCTTCGTGATGCGGTCACGGACACCCGTCAGTGGATGCGGAGGCCCTGGAAACGCGTAGGCCCACTTGCGGCCGCGCTTGAACACTGAGCCATCGGACGGCTTGCGAGTCCGCTTCTTCTTGCCCTTCATGCGGCCTCAACCTCCGCAGTGCAGTCCTGCTCGGGGTCGAGGAACTCGACGAGTCGCGCACGAACCACGAAGAGCCTCCGCCCCATCCGCCGGACACCAGGCAGCTGCCCTGAATGTGCGTATCGGTAGGCCGTAGCTCGCTTGATGCCCAGCAACCTGGCCGCTTCTGGAACGGACACAAGAGCCGGACCGTGCTCATCAATCATGGGTGTCTCCAGACGGAACTGGGCACACGAAAGCACGGCTCCGAAAGCCGACCCTTTGCACTGTCAGCTCGTGTGCCTTTGATTGGGTCAACATCAAATGCGACGCCCGGCCAGCTGTACCACCGCAACCAGCTGCGACGCGAGCAAACCACTCGTTGGCGTGACTCAAGCGGCCCGGGGTATCGAGTCCCCATTGGACTGTGCCGCAGATGTACAGATCTCCCAACGAGTTCTGCCCACATTGTCGACTCCGTGCGACACACGAGGACGGCATGGCGAATCCCAACCACGACGCGGCCGCAACATCACCACAGCCCGAAACCCTGCAGCGCGAAGGCTCGCTCCGCTCTCGCCGGACTGCGTGTAAGTGATCATCCGGCGATATCCCATCGAACGAGCTGCCCGCCAAGCCGCCGCGTAGAGCATTGAATTGGCGTTGCGGGTCCCGGTGGTGCAGGTGCGTGTGACTTCGATCGTCCAACCGTCGTCGAGGTGCGGTGCCTTGTGATGGCGATGGTGGCTCGTCACGAACGCGCTTGCCTGACGAAGAGGAATGGGCACAACAGTCATACCCATCTCAGTTCACCTCCATCGAAACGAATGACGGTGATCACGCAGCCGTCGCCGCATGCTCCACGACATGGTTCTCTCGCTTGTCTGGGCTGTTTCTGGCCGGGCCGTTCGTGGTGCTCGATGCGGGTGTTCCGGAGGTGCGGTGTTCGCGGCGGTGGCTGATATCCAGTGGCGTCAAGACCCGTGAGTGGGTTGGCTGGCTTCCGGTGTTGTGAGCGACGGGACGAGGTGGCCGATGGATGGCGACTGCGGCGATGGCTTGGAGGTCACGCTGGACGGCGGTGGCCGGACGGCGGTCAGCCGTCGCGGCGGGGTCGTCTTGCGGGCTCCAGGGCCCTGGTCGGCCACGGTGTTGGACCTGTTGCGTCATCTGGAGGTGGTCGGCTTCCGTGGAGCGCCTCGTGTTGTTGGCACGGGCTTGGATCCGGTCACCGGCCAGGAGACGCTGACCTTCATCGAGGGCGGTTTCGTCCACCCCGGTCCGTGGAGCGATGCCGGGGCCTTCGCAGTCGGTGAGTTGCTGGGTGAATTGCATCGTGCGACCGCATCGTTTCGGATGCCGGATCGAGCGATATGGCGTCCTTGGTATGGACGGCGGCTCGGTCATCGGGCTCCGGTGATCGGCCACTGTGATGCGGGACCGTGGAATGTCGTGGAGCGGGAGGGGTTGCCGGTCGCCTTCATCGACTGGGAGGTGGCCGGTCCGGTTGATCCGGTTGTGGAGTTGGCGCAGGTGTGCTGGTTGAACGCCCAGCTTCACGACGATGACGTGGCCGAACGTGTCGGTCTTGGCTCTCCGGAGGATCGGGCCAGGCAGGTCGGATTGATCGCCGACGGATACGGACTCAGCGCGCTCGATCGTGGGGAACTGGTGGAGACGATCATCACCGTCGCGGTGCAGGACGCGGCCAACGAGGCGATCGAAGCCTCGATCACACCGGACAGCAGCGATCCCGCTCCCCTGTGGGGTCTCGCATGGCGAATCCGGAGCGCAGCCTGGGTGCAACGACACCGGCGGCTTCTGGAGCGAGCCGTGGGTTGACGCTGCAAGGACGGTGGCAACGTGCTCTGCGTGCCTCCGGTGTGCCCTGTGCGACTGGCCCGGTGGCCCGATGCACTCCGGTTGCGGGACAACGGCGCGGCCTGGCACCCAAGCCTTCGGCGAGGCAGGCCGCTCACCGCGTTGGTGAAGAAACAGCCGATGCGCAGCGGCGTTCGGTGCGGAAGGGCGATGCACCGGGGGCGGAAGCCGCAGGGCTAGCGCGCCCCGGCGCCGTCAGCTTGGGCAGGCCGTAGAAGCCACCACGTACCAGAGCAACCGCAGCTCAGTCGCTCAAGAGCAGGTGGTCGACCATGAGGTGTCCCCACGCACCCGTGGCCTGATCGACCACCCGCACCTGCGCGCTCTGCCCCTGCAGGTCGCTGACGTCCCAGTCGACTGGTTTGAGCACGCCGGTGTCGTCTCCGGTGGCCGTTCGCACCACTTGGCCGTCCACGATCAGGCTGATCGAGGTCTCGCCTGGCGAGCCGTGCGGATGGTTGCCGCCGGCGATCAGGAAGTGCAGGTGGTCGCGGTCCACGGTGAACGGCGGTGAGGTGATCGTGCCGGTGGCCGGGTCACCTCCACCGGCGAACGTGTCCAGCGCCGCTGCGCCGACCATCCCTGGCAGGTACCAGGGCAACGGGCCGGTGCCGGCGAAGCTGCCGGTGGTGGTCCAGCCGGGATCGTAGGAGGAGCCTTCGAAGCCCGAGAGCAACTTGGCCGGTCGTTGGGCCAGGTTCTGGAACTCGGTGATCTTCGTGTTGGCGAAGGTGGCGCTGCCGCCGGTGGTGTAGAGGTTGAGGCCGCTGTCCGACGGGTCGGCGAACACCTGGCTGGAGTGCACGTAGCGGCCGTCGTCGACGAACACCTCGATCGTGGTCCGGTCGACCAGGATTCGCAGGTGTGCGGTGGTTTTCGCGGGATTCCACGGAGCACGGCTCTCGCCGCGTGGCCCACCTGGATCGGGCTGGCCGGTCTGCCGCCGGTTCAGGTAGCTGTAGTCGTGGTAGATCCCGGCGTCCGCGTGTCGGGTCCCGTCGGCCGACACCCGCAGCTGCACCCCGACGTTGTCGAGCTGGGTCCAGCTGACGTCCGTTTCCAGCTGGTACGCCGTTCCGTTGTAGGGCAACGGCACCAGGCCGTCGTCGACCTCGATGGTGCCGAGGTTCCTCACGGACGAGGCGTGGTTCGTCAACGCGGAAGTCGGTTGGGACACCAGCGAATACCCGTCCGCGTAGCGCTTCAGGGAGATCTGCCGGACGATCGAGTCGGTTCCGTTGAAGCCGTCCGAGGCTCTGGTCGGTGTGCTGTCCGCGTACGCCCAGTTGTTCATCCAGGCCATCCCGAACCGCCGGTCCAGCGGCGCGGCCGGATCCTCCCAGGTGACTCCGGCGTACCAGTCGAAGCCGTGATCCAACCATTGTGGCGCAACGGAATCGGCCGTGAACGCGGCACCGTCGAAGGAACCTGTCCAGTACGCGTACGTTTCGGGCTGCCCGGACGCCCTGCCGTTGGCGCTCACGCCGAGCATCCAGTGCGTGGTGCCGTCGTCGGCGCGGATCTGGAACAGGTCCGGGCATTCGAGGATGCCGTAGGTGCTGGCGAACTCGGACTGCCGCGTCCACGTCTTGAGGTCGGGCGAGGTGTAGAACCCGATCCGGTCTCCTTCGGTGATCGCGGCGACCCACCGGGTCCGTGCGGAGTCCCAGATCACCTTCGGGTCGCGGAAGTCCCTTCGGCCGCCGTTGGGGATCACCGGGGCGTCGCCGTGCGGCCGGAACGTCCGGCCGCCGTCGATCGAGTACCAGAGGAACTGCGCCTGCGGGCCGGAGCCGTTCGTCGGGTGATCCATCTGCGTGACGAGCTGGATCACCGCGCCTGCACCGAATCCGGCGGTGTTCGCGGTGTCCACCACCGCGGAGCCGGACCACAGGTCGTGGTTCGCGTTCGTCTTCTTCGGCGCGGCGATGCCCTGGTCCGCGAAGGCGACCCCGTCGGTGGTCGTGGCCAGTCGCCAGGCGGTGCCCACCTCGGTCGGGTAGTCGGCGTTGTACAGGTAGTAGTAGTTGAACTTCCCGTTGAGGTACACCGGCCGCTGGGGGTCGTTCATCCAGCGGTCCGGCACGGTGAAGTGGTACTGCGCGCGGTAGGTGGGCGCAGCCGACACCGGGGTGGCGCCGGGCATACCCACAGCCGGCAAGAGTGCGGCGGCGAAGGCGATCCGCAGCAGGCGAAGTCCGCTCGTCGTTGAGCTCATCCGACCTCCAGAACTGTTAGGAACCAACAAAACTGAGACGTTTGCCGTCCCACGCCACGGTCATGGGATCGCTGATGGCGCCGACGAAGCCGTGCTCGCCGCGGTGGTGGAACGCGAGCAGCACCCACCGGTCGTCGGACCGGCGGCGGATCAGCCGTCCGCTGTAGAAGCGGTCGTCGGTGACGGGTTCGGCGGCCGCGATGTCGAACGGCCCGAGCAGACCGCCGGCGGGGGCGGCCCAGATTCCGCCGGTCGTGCCGGTGGCCCTGCGGTCGGGTGAGGCGTGCTCGGCCAGGCAGGAGAACAGCAGGACCGGCTTGCCGTCCACGACCTCGACCTGGGTGACCTCCAGCTGCCCGAAGCCCCGCGACTCGGGAAGCGTCAGCGGCGGGCGAGGTTCCCAGTGCCTCAGGTCCGCGGAGACCGCGTGGCCCACCACGCCGCGTTCGAACGGTTCACCGGTGGTGACGCGAGCCGTGATGAGCATGTGCCAGCCGGAGCCGTCCGGGTCGGCGAACACCCACGGATCGCGGAAAGCCTCGTCGTGCCAGCCGTCGTTCAGGGTTTCGTACCACCGCGGATCAGCGGCCAGGACCGGGTTCTCCGGATTTCGTTGCCACGTCACGAGATCCTGTGAGGTGGCGTACCCGATGCGCTGCACGTTCCTGCCGTCGGGCGCGGCTGTGGAGCCGGTGTAGAACAGGAACCACGTGCCGTCCGGATGCCGCACCACCGAACCGGTCCACGTCGCCAGGTCGTCGAACGCCGGGGCGTCCGCGCGGACCAGCGCGTCCTCGATCCGGGTCCAGCTCACAAGGTCCGCAGACACCGCGTGGCCGATCGAGGCGCGGTAGTGGCGCGCGTCGGGATCACGCAAAGCCCTTGAGGCGTAGAGGAAGAAGAGGTGGTAGCTCTCGCCGTCGTCGGCGAACCAGAAGTCCCACACCCAGGAATCGGGCAGCACAAACATCCACAAGCCTCTCGAAAGGTCGTGTCAGCCCTTGACGCCGCTCGCGGCGACGCTGCTGACGAAGGCGCGCTGGAAGGCGAGGAACACGACGAGCACCGGCAGCGTGATCATCGACGTGTAGGCCATGATCTCGCCCCACGCGGTGGTGTCCTGGAAGAAGTACTGCATGCCGACCATGACCGGCCGCAGGTTCTCGTCCTGGACGACCATGCTGGGCCACAGGTACTGGTTCCAGGCCGGCAGGAAGGTCAGGATCGCGACCGTGGCGAACGCCGGTCCGGACAGCGGCACGGCGATCTTGCGGTAGATGGTGAACCAACCCGCGCCGTCGATCCGGGCGGCCTCGTCGATCGCCGTCGGGATGGTCGAGAAGTACTGGGCGAACAGGAAGACCGAGAAACCGTTGGCGATGAACGGGATGATCTGCACCTCGTAGGTGTCCAGCCACCCGAAGTCGTACCGGAGCACGCCGTCCTGGAACACCAGGGTCGGCAGTTGCGAGACCCAGTAGACCATCGGCACCGCAATCGTCTCGAACGGCACGATCAACGTGGCGATGATGATGCTCAGCACCACCCTGCGGCCGGTCCAGCGCAACCGGGACAGCGCGAAGCCCGCCATGGAGTTGACCACGAGCCCCGCACCCACGACGACCACCGTGACGAACACCGAGTTCAGCAGGAACCGGCCGACCGGCACCCGGTCGAACACCCCGGAGTAGTTGCGGAAGCTGATGTCGCCGACCGGCAGGAACGCGCGCCAGCCGCCGACGTCGGACAGGATCTGGCCGTCCGGCTTGAGACTGGACACGAACATGAACACCAGCGGGAACAGGAAGAACACGGCGAGCCCTGTCATGGCGAGGTAGATCCAGCGACGGCTCATCGGCTCAGTCCTCGTCCCGCGTCAGGTAGCGCTGCACCAGCGCGACGATGAGCACCAGCACGAAGAACACCAGCGACAGCGCTGAGCCGTAGCCGATCTGCTGCTGCCGGTAGCCCATGCGGACGGCGTGGTAGACCAGCGTCGAGGTGGAGTCCACCGGACCGCCCTGCGTCATCACGTCGATCTGCACGAACAACCCGAGCGCGGCGATCGTGATGGTGATCAGCACGAACACCCTGGTAGGCCGCAGACACGGCCACGTGACGTCGCGGAACTGCCGCCACGCACCGGCGCCGTCGATCCGCGCGGCCTCGTACAGCTCGCCAGGGATGGTCTGCAGTCCGGACAGCCAGATCAGCATGTGGAAGCCGACCGCCTGCCAGATGGACAGCACGATGATCGCGGTGAGCGCGGTGCTCGGGTTGTTGAGCCACGCCGTGCCGTGCCAGGCGCCGAACGTGATCGAGTCGATGAAGGAGTTGACCAGTCCGTCCGGCTGGTACATGAACTTCCACAGGATCGAGACCACCACGATCGAGGTCACGACCGGGATGAAGAAGATCACCCGGAACGCCACCGCGCCGCGGATCTTCTGGTTCACCAGGATCGCGAGCAGCAGCCCGAAACCCGCCTGCACCGGAACGACGACGGCGGCGAACGCGAACGTGTTCAGCAGTGAGTGGAAGAACGTCGGATCGGCGGTGAAGGCCCGCACGAAGTTGTCGAAGCCGGTGAAGCTGGTCGGTTCCGGTGAGATCAACCTGGCGTTGGTGAACGACAGCACGAACCCGAGGATCACCGGCACGATCAGGAACGCCAGCAGCAGAAGCACCGCCGGAGCCGCCATCGCCCAGCCGGCTCGGCGTTCGGAACGCAGATCGGCGCGGGTCCTGCGGACCACTAGAACCCGTAGCCGTTCTGCGACGTGATGTCGGTGTCGATCGCCTTCGTGGCGGTGTCCAGAGTGGACTTCACCTCGGCGCCGCTCATGATGTCCTTCGCGGCCTTCTCGAAGGTCGACGAGATCACCGGGTAGCCGGGCGTGGAGGGCCGCGCCAGGGCGAACTTCTGCGACAGCACCGCGAACTGGTGCAGCACACCGGTGTCGCTGAAGTACTTCGACGCCTTCGCCGCGGCCGCCGTGCTCGGGATGACGACCTGGCTGTCGGCGAAGGCGGTCAGGTACTTGTCCTGGAAGCTGAACTTCAGGTAGGCGCGAGCTCCGTCGGCGTTCTTGCAGCCGGCCGAGATACCCCACTGCCAGGAGCCACCGCCGATCTTCGGGCCCTTGCCGAAGTCGACCGGCGGCAGGATCACCAGGTCGTCACCGACGCTGGCCAGTGCGTCCTTGGCGTTCCACACACCGGTGTAGCTCAGGGCCACCTTGTCGTCGATGAACCGCTGGTTGCCGACCGGGCCCGCGTTGTCCACCCAGCCGTTCTTGAACGCCTGCTGGAACCAGGTGAAGAACTTCACCGCGTCCGGGCCGTTCAGCGCACCGTCGGCGCTCTTCATCGTGTCGCGGTTGATCAGGTCACCACCGGCGCTCTGCAGCATCGGCGAGTACGCGTACGACCACCACTCGCCCTTGTCCGCGGCGCCCAGGTCCAGCGGTGTCTGATAGCCACTCGCCTTCAACTTGCCCGCAGCCGCGTCGAACTCGTCGAGCGTCCAGGGCTTGTCGACGGTCGGGATCCGGATGTTGTTCTTGTCCAGCACCGACTTCCGCGCGAAGATCGACAGCGCGGCGTCCCAGTAGCCCGCCGAGTAGACGGTGTCCTTGTACCGCCCTACAGTCGTGGGCAGCAACGAGTTGAGCAGATCGTCCGGCAGCCCCAGCGGCTGCAGATAGCCCGCCCAGGCCCAGTTCGGCATCACCGGGCCGTCCATGTCCAGCAGGCAGGGCAGCTTGCGCGCCGTCGCGGCCGCGGTGATCGCCTCGTTGTACGAGCCCTGCGGGAAGTTCTGCTGGACGATCTTGTACTGACTCTGGGACGCGTTGAAGTCGGCGATGATCTGCTGGTACACCGCCAGCTCACCGGGGTTGCCGGCCGAGTGCGTCCACATCGTGATCTCGCCGGAGCCACCGGAGGAGGAGTCGCTCGCACGGCCGCAGCCGCTGAGCACGAGCGCCGCGGACAGGCCCGCCGCTGCTAACATCGAGAGGGACTTGCGCTTCACCGTGCAGTCTCTTTCCCGGAGCGCGACCGGCCGTCGCCTCCGTGCTCGTGGCAGCGCCAACTGCCATGTGGATTGCAGTGCAACGAAGTGAGGTCCGCCGCCGGTCAGTCGCCAAACTGGGTCGGCGGCGGGCTCACCGAGTCCCGCCGGACGAGCGGGCACGGCATGAGATGCGGAACTTCCGGCTCGGCCTCGCGCAGCCCGAGAGCCACCTCCATCGCCCACCGACCCATTTCGTAGTGCGGCAAGGCAACGGTCGTCAGCGGTGGGTCGAGCTCGGCCGCGACCAACTGCTGATCGTCGTAGCCGACGACGGACAGATCAGCGGGAACCGAAAGCCCACGATGGTGCGCGGCTGTGTATGCGCCCATCGCCATGCGGTCGTTGAAGCAGAACATCGCGGTCGGACGCCGCTCGGCGGGCAGGTCCAGCAGCCGCCGGGCAGCTTCTCGCCCACCGCCGGCCACCGGTTCAGCACGCACGTGCAAAGCGGGATCAGGTTCGATCCCGGCCTCCGCCAGCACCTCGAGATACCCCGCGTGGCGCAGCGGCGAGGCAACGAGCTCGAACCGTTCCTCCGCGTCCAGAAAAGCGATCCGGCGATGCCCGGCGGCCACCAGCTCCCGCACGGCCGCCATCCCGCCGGCACGTTCATCCGGCACGACCGCGGCCCGGCCACCCGTCGCCGGAGCGCAGTCGAGCAGAACAGCGTCTTCAGGCAGATCCTCAGGCACTTCGACCACGCGATGCCACATGCTCGCGTAGATGATGGCGTCGACCTGCTGCCCGCTCAGAGCCCGCAACGCCTGGCGCTCCGCTTCCGCATCACGTTCGGTGTCGACGAGGACCACCAGATGCCCCTGCTCACGAGCCACATCGTTGGCACCGGCCAGCATCCGGCCGGCGAACGGAGTGCTGGCGATGGTGTCCGAGATCAGACCGACCAGGCGAGTCTGCTGGGTGCGCAGACTCCGGGCCACCGAGTTCGTCTTGTACCCGACCGCCTCGGCCGCCTCCCGCACGCGCGCTTGAGTCTGTGGCGACACGCGGGTCGAGTTCACCCCGCTGAGCACCATCGACACCGTCGCCGTGGAGACACCGGCGAGAGCTGCCACATCGGCCATCCGGACGCGAACCATCGCGGCAACCCTCCGATCGTCACCCGGTTGTTTAATCGATTAACTTGAGGTTAAGCGAGTATGCAACCCGGCCGTGGACCCGTCAAGAGTCGACAGGGACAGCACGCTCGCCACCATATGCATCGGATGTCTCGGGCATGCGCTCGTCAGCGAGGTCAGGCCACGGGAGCACGAATCGTGCACAACGTTACCTATTACCAAGGGAAAGCACGCACGATCGAATGGCGTCGAAGATAGCTTCAGGAGCTATCGCTCTCACATACATCGGACCTATGCTCCTGACACGGTTCGTGTCGCCTCAACACCCAACGGAGGGTGTCCATGCACAGGTCTCTCGTGAGGTCGAGGCTCTCGGCAACGGTCCTGGTGGCCGTGGCATCGGCGGGGCTCGTCACGGGTTCCGACCCGAGCCCCGTGGCCCACGCGCAGCAGGCGGCGGACGGCGACACGCTGTGGTACGACGAGCCGGCCAACGACTGGGAGAGCAGGGCGTTGCCGATCGGCAACGGTGCACTGGGCGCGATGGTGTTCGGCGGTGTGACGTCGGAGCAGTTGCAGTTCAACGAGAAGTCCCTGTGGACCGGCGGCCCTGGTTCCTCCGGGTACAACTTCGGCAACTGGACCTCGCCGCGTCCCGGCGCGCTCGACGAGGTCGTGAACGCGATCAACCAGAACGGCCAGGCCGACCCGAAGTGGGTGGCGGGCAAGCTGGGCCAGCCCAAGACCAACTTCGGCGCCTACCAGACCTTCGGCGACCTCCGCCTGGACATGGCCGGGCAGTCCACCTCGTTCTCCGGCTACCGGCGCGAGCTCAACATCGGCGACGCCTCCGCCAAGGTCAGTTACACCAACAACGGCATCCGTTACGACCGCGAGTACTTCGCCAGCTACCCCGGCCAGGTGGTGGCCGGGCGGCTCGGTGCGGACCAGCCGGGGAAGGTGTCGTTCACCCTGCGCTACACCTCGCCGCGCAGCGACTTCACCGCGACCGCGTCCGGTGGCCGATTGAAGATCCGGGGCACGCTGGCCAACAACGGCATGATCTTCGAAGCGCAGATCCAGGTGCTCACCGACGGCGGAACCGTGACCAGCAACGGGAACGCCGTGACCGTGTCGGGCGCGAACAGCGCGACGTTCGTCCTCGGCGCGGGCACCAACTACGCCGACACCTACCCGAACTACCGCACCTCCGATCCCGCCGCCCGCGTCAAGGCCACTGTGGACAGTGCTGCGGCGAAGTCGTTCGCCACCCTGCGCGCTGCCCATGTCGCGGACCACAAGGCGTTGTTCGACCGGGTGAAGCTGCACATCGGCCAGATCATGCCGAACAAGCCCACCGACGACCTGCGCGCCGCCTACACCGGAGGCTCCTCGCCCGACGACCGGGCGCTGGAGGCGCTGTTCTACCAGTACGGCCGGTACCTGCTGATCGCCTCCTCGCGCAGCGGCTCGCTACCGGCGAACCTGCAAGGTGTCTGGAACAACTCGACCTCACCGCCGTGGTCAGCTGACTACCACACCAACATCAACATCCAGATGAACTACTGGCTCGCCGAGCAGACCAACCTCGGCGAGACCGCGGAACCGTTCGTCCGGTTCGTCGAGGCGCTCAAGGCCCCCGGCGAGGTCACCGCCAACGCCATGTTCGGCACCGGCGGCTGGGTCGTGCACAACGAGACCAACCCGTTCGGCTTCACCGGCGTGCACGACTGGGCGACCGCGTTCTGGTTCCCCGAAGCAGGCGGCTGGCTGGCCTCCCAGGTCTACGACCTCTCCACGTTCAGCAAGAACCCCGCCCTGCTCAACCGCGCCTACTCGCTTCTCAAGGGCGCCAGCGAGTTCTGGGTCGCCAACCTGCGCACCGACCCGCGCGACGGCAAACTCGTCGCCACCCCCAGCTACTCCCCCGAACACGGCCCCTTCACCGCGGGCGACTCCATGGCCCAGCAAATCGTGCAGGGCCTGTTCACCGACACCATCGCCGCCGCCACCGAACTCGGCGTCGACCCCGCCTTCCGCACCCAGCTCCAGCAGAAGCTCACCGCGATGGACCCCGGCCTGCGCATCAGCAACGGCCGCCTCCAGGAGTGGAAGAGCAACACCATCTCCGGCGAACCGCAGCACCGGCACGTCTCCCACCTCTACGCCCTGCACCCCGGCCACCAGATCGCGGCCGGCACCACCTTCGGCGACGCCGCCAAAGCCACCCTCCTCGACCGCGGCGACGGCGGCACCGGCTGGAGCAAGGCCTGGAAAATCAACTTCTGGGCCCGGCTGCTCGACGGCGACCACTCGCACAAGATGCTCTCCGAACAGCTCAAGTCCTCCACGCTGGCCAACCTGTTCGACACCCACCCGCCGTTCCAGATCGACGGCAACTTCGGCGCCACCGCCGGCATGACCGAAATGCTGCTGCAGAGCCAGAACGGCGACATCCACGTCCTGCCGGCCAAACCGAGCGCCTGGACGTCCGGCTCGGTCACCGGCCTCAAAGCCCGCGGCAACGTCACCGTGGACGCGTCCTGGACCACCGTCGGCGGCATCGACTTCACCGTGAAGCCCACGCGCACCGGCCCGCTGACGCTGCGCAACGGCATCTTCGCCGGCCAGTACACGCTGACCGACACGACGACCGGACAACCCGTCTCCACCACCGGCACCGGCGACCGCAGGACTTTCACCGCCACCGCCGGGCACTCCTACCGCGCCACCGGCACCGTCCGGAAGCCCGTGAACCTGGCGTTGAACGCACCGGCCAGCCAGTCGAGCACCTACTCGAACGGCGCGGTCGCGAGCAGGGCGGTCGACGGCAACACCAACGGCGCCTTCTGGTCCGGCTCGGTCACCCACACCTCGGACAACCCGCTCGACACCAACCCGTGGTGGCAGGTCGACCTCGGCGCCGCGAAGGCGGTGAGCACGGTCGAACTGTGGAACCGGACCGACTGCTGCTCCGACCGCCTCCGCCAGTTCTACGTCTTCGCCTCCGACACACCCTTCACCTCTACCGACCCTCAGACGACCGCCGCGCAACCCGGAGTCTGGAGCCACTTCCAGACCGCCGCGGTCGGGGCCTCGCTGTCGCTGCCCGTCAACCGCACCGCGCGCTACGTCCGTGTACAGCTCGTAGGCTCGGATCGGCCGCTCTCACTCGCCGAGGTCCAAGTCTTCGACTGATCCCTACTCCTCACAGCTAGAGCACGACGAGCCTCCCTCCGAGCGTCACCCGCAGCTTGCCGTCCGCGGCGAACGACCAGCCGAGGGCACCGGCGAACCCGGCACATCGCGAGCCGTTTCCGCCGGTCCAGAACTGGTTGGAGCTGTCCGCGTTCCCGGCAGTCTTGTCGTTGGAGCCCTTGCTGCTGCGACACGACGTGTTGCCGCGGTACACGGAACTGCCCGCGTCGAACGAGAAGTTGCGTTCGTCGTTGTCGATGCTGAGGTTGTTCGAGACGGCCATGGCGCCGGGGTTGCGGTTGTAGGTGAAGCCGTGCTTGCCGTTGTCGAACGCGATGGTGCGCCGGACGACGTGCGGTACGGCGATGTCCTCGCCGCCCAGTTTGAAGCCGTTGCGGTCGCCGTTGCCCGCCTGGCCACCGTTGCTGAGCGTGCCGTTCTTGTACGCCAAGGAGTCCTCGACGGTCACCGCGCCGATCGCGCCGGTGTCCGGCTTGGTGTAGAGGTCCCAGCCGTCGTCGATGTTGTTGTGCGACACGGCGTACCGGAAGACGTTGCCGGGGCCGACGGTCAGCTTGGCGGCGAACCCGTCGGCGTCCTCGCCGTCGGCGTCGCGGTTGTCGTGGGACTCGGCGCTCACCACGAGGTTGTTGGCGGGCCATTGGTTCTTGGGCGTGCTGGAGGCGATCCGGGACAGCTGCAGGCCGGAGTCGCGGTTGAACCGGGTGATCGTGCGTTCGAGGATGTTGTTGCTGCCGCCGACGAAGATGCCGTTGTCGCCGGCCCGCTCGACGGTCAGGCCGTAGATGTGCCAGTAAGAGCCGTTGACCGCCAGGCCGCGGTTGGCCGGGTCCTCGGTCTGCGACGAGAAGTTCAGCACCGGCTTCTCGCCCTGGTAGGCGGTCAGCTTCTTGCGGGCGCTCGCGGTGCCGTTGTTGGTCGGCTGGATGGTGATGGTCTTGGCGAGGCTGTACGTGCCACCGCGCACGTAGATGGTGCCGCCGGTGGCGATCCGCGTGATCGCCGAGGTCAGCGTGGTGGGGTCGGAGATCGTGCCGGTCGCGCCGTCACGACCGGACGGGGACACGTACAGCAAGCTTTCAGCGGCGGGTGCGGATCCCGGCAACGCCAGAACCAGTGCCAGAACAAGTGATTTCATGTCTTCTCCCACGTCATGGAGTGGTGAAGCTCGGGTGCGGCGGCTGGTTGTAGGCGGTGTTCTGCCACGCCACCGCCTCCCGGTACTGCCGGTCCTGCATCAGCGAGGGCCGCCGGATGGTCGTCGGCTCGGTGGTGGAGTAGATGCGCAGCGCCCGGCTGTCCGAGGTGCGCCAGACGACTTCCTCGCGCCAGTCGCCGAGGATGTCGGCCTGCAGCGCCGGCGTGGACTTGGTGCCGTTGTTCGAAGCCACGCCCGAACCCGTGAGCAGCCGCGTGTCGCCGTTGGGGCCGTACTTGTCGATCGTGGTGCCGTTGAGCAGCTCGCGTTGCGCGTCGCCGTCCCACCAGATCACGAAGTTGGTCGACCCCGGTTTCCGCGCGGCGACCTGGGCTCCCGTGGTCGCGGACCGCAGCCCTCCCACCGCGGACGACCACGCCTCTGCACCGGGGTTGCCCGCCCAGATGTCCGCGGCGACACCTCGGCCGTTGTCGCAGCCGCACGTCGGCGCGCTCCAGAGGATCTGGCCGGTGCGCGCGTCGCCCATCCAGTGCGCGACCTCGTTCGTGTGCTCCGACGGTTTGAACACCTCGAGCCCCGGTCTGGACGGGATGAAGTCGCCGACGTGCAGCGCGTCGCCGTGGTGGGTGTTGTTCTGCCACAGGCCAGTGCCGTTGTCGTCGATCGCCATCGACCCGTAGACGATCTCGTCGCGGCCGTCGCCGTCGACATCGGCGACCGACAGCTGGTGGTTCCCCTTGCCTTCCCAGGCCGAGCGGTTCGACTGCGCCGCCGAGTCGAACGTCCACCGCCGGGTCAGCTGCCCGCTGCGGAAGTCCCACGCCGAGATCACGCTGCGGGTGTAGTACCCGCGGGCCATGACGATGCTCGGCCGCGCACCGTCCACATAGGCCGTCGCCGCCAGGAATCGGTCGACCCGGTTGCCGTAGCTGTCGCCCCACGACGAGACGTTGCCGCGCGGTGGCACGAAGCTCTCGGTGTCGAGGACCGCTCCGTCCGTGCCGCGGAACACCGAGAGGAACTCCGGCCCTGTCAGCACGTAGCCGTCGGCGTTGCGGTGGTCGGCGTTCGCGTCGCCGATCACCTGCCCGGTGCCGGACCGCGTGCCGTCCGCGGTCTTCACGGCGATCTCCGACCTGCTGTCACCGTCGTAGTCGAACACCTGGAACTGGGTGTAGTGCGCGCCCGCGCGGATGTTGCGACCTAGATCGATTCGCCACAACCTCGTACCGTTCAACCGATACGCGTCAAGGTACACGTTGCCCGTGCGACCCGCCTGCGAGTTGTCCTTGGCGCCAGCGGGATCCCACTTGAGCACGATCTCCCACTCGCCGTCGCCGTCCAGGTCGCCGACCGACGCGTCGTTGGCCACGTAACCGGATCCCGGCACCTGCAGCGGAACGTCCCGGCTCTCAGCCAACGTGCCCACCGGATGTGTGGCCGCCGCCTCCACGCCTCCGTTCATCGGACGCACCGAGTAGGACGCCGTCGCGGGCGCACCCGCGTCGAGATAGCTCGTCGCCGTCGTCACGGGTGCGTCGTTGACCTTCACGCCGTCGCGGTAGACGTTGAAGGCCACCCCGGACGCGTCGGAGCCGAGCAGCCGCCACGACACGAAGTTGCCGGAGCCGTGCACCGATCGGATGCTGACGAGGCCTCGGTCCGGGGAGACCTCGTCAGCCAGCGCGGGAACGCTGCTCGCGGTGAGAACCACGGCGAGCAGCATCGAGATCGTCCGGCGCATCTCAGTAGACCTTGATCTCGGTCAGCCCGGTCCTGAAACCGGAGACGTGCGTCATCTGCACGCGGAGCCGCTGCGTGCTCACCGGCGTGAACTTGGCCTGGTTGTAGTTCGCGCGAGGCGAGGCAGGTGTTCTGCTCTGCCCCGGCGCATCGGCCCAGCCGCTGCCGTTCCAGTACTGGACCTGGTACGACGCTGGTGCCCGATAACGGTTTCCGGCCCGGTCGTCGCGGAAGTACAGCCGTGCCTCGCTGACCGACCGCTGCTGCCCGAAGTTGAGCTCGTACCAGTCGGTGCCGTTGGGTGAGCCGGAGCTGCCCCAGATCGGTTCGTTGATGGGGAAGCCGTCCACTGCGGCGCCGGTCGAGGTGCCGGACGCGGTGTAGGAGGCCGACACCGCAGCGCCTTGAGCCAGGTTCGGGCGGGTGGAGGTCAGGTCGACGCCGGCCTTCGCGAACACGTCGACCATGCGGGCGCTGTTCTGGACGACATCACGGGGCGCCTGCACGCCGGGAACCGTCGTCTGGAAGACCACCGAGCCGCCCGACGGGAGCGTGACCTGCCCGGTGGCCGGGTTGTAGAGGACGCGCGTCAGCCTGTCGACAGTGAACGCGCGAGTGCCGTTGAAGTACACGGAATAGCCTTGTGGCACGCCGTTGTAGCGGGTCACCCCGTCCGCCGGGTCATCCCACACGACACTCAGATCGGCGTTGCGGTGGCGCAGGTTGTTCACCGCGAAGTGCGACCAGCCGATGTTGATCGGCGACAGCTCGATCAACCCGTCGGTGCGCGGCCGCAGACCCGCGACGTCCTCCACGACCGTCCAGTTGCTGCTGCCCAGGATGTTGTGGTGGATCCACGACCGGTACTGGATGGAGTTGCCGTTCCAGTCGGCCCAGAACTCGTTGGCATCGGGCCATTGCGTGTTGCCGCCGATGTACTGCGCCCAGGCGTTCCAGTACAACAGCTTCGTGTAGTCCTCGGCAGACATCCACTGGTTGGGGTAGTTGCGCAGCACCGACGAGTACAGCCGGAACTGCACGGTCGAGTTGATGGTGGAGAAGTTGTTCGAGCCGGGGTGACCGGCCGCGGCCGCTTCCGCCTTGTCCTTCTGGTTGGCCGTGTAGAACGGGAACACCGGATACTCGGACGGCTGGGCGAAGAGCCGCAGCGCCTGCTTGTACTGGTCGGTCGACGGCATCAGGCCGACCGAGTACGGGTAGTAGTTGTTGATCTCCTTCCAGGGCACGTGGGTGTTGGTGTCCACGTGCTTGTGCTCCAGCAGCTGCCGGGACGGGTTCCACAGCGTGTTGATCACACCGGACCGGATCCGATCGGCCAGCGCCTGCATCTCGCTCGCCTTCGCCGAGTTGCCGGCCAAGGCATAGGCCTGTTGTGCGGCGACGGCTCCGCTCCACACGTAGGCGGTCTCCGCGCGGTCGAGCCTGCCCGGCCGCCAGTCGAACGACACCGCGTCGGCGTCGTTTCCAGTGAGCGCGCCCCAGTCGTACTCGATCACGCCGTTGTTGTTCGTGTCGTAGAACGACAGCTGGCCCTTGGCATCTCCTTCCGCGTACCGGGCGAGCAGGGCCGCGATCGCGGGCTGGCCGCCGTGGACCTGGTAGCTGCGCCACCCGGCCTCGGAGATGTACTGCGTGTAGGAGTTGGACCAGTTCTGCGGGTCACCGGGGTTGTCCATGAACCGGCCACCGCGCGACGTCTGCCCCGCCGAAAGCCACGGCCCGTACGAGTAAACGGGATCACGCAGGTACTTCAGGTCGTCGATGTGCATCGGCTGGGTCAGCACGATCGCGTTGTTGTACCCGGTGGCGCCCTCGACCGAGATCGGGAACTGGTAGTCCTGGCCGGGGATGTCGACGTCGAGGTGGTTGAAGCGCATCAGCCACCAGCGGTAGTAGATGTTCTTCTTGATCGCCGGGTCTGGCACGTCGATGTACGGGATGTTGTCTGCCCACCAACGGTTGTACGTACGCACGTGCGTCGCGAAGGCAGTGGCAGGCGTGAACCCGCGGTACGCCTCGTACTCGCTGGCCGACTCCGGGATCTCGGTCGTCAGGAAGCCCATCTCCACCTTGGTGGACACGGTCTGCCCGGCGCCGACGGTGATCGACCGGTCCAGGCCACCGTTGCCGACGGTGAAGCCGTCACCGGCGAGGCGCGGCCGGATCGTGGTGAGGTTGTTCTTCACCAGCCGGCTGCCGGTCAGCTCGCTGCCACTCGCGGTCGTCGCGTACGGCGAGGTGGCTCGCAGTTGCAGCGTCGCGGACGAGCCGCCGGTGTTGACGATCGCCAGGTTCGTCACGGCCACGTTGTTGTGGGTGATGAACTTCGTCATCTCCACTCGGATCGACCCGCTGGTGAAGACGCCCTTGTAGTGGCTGGGTTTCTGCACCCGGCTGCCGACCTGTTCGGTGAACGTGCCGGGCGACACCGCGATCTGGTAGGCGTTCTGGCCGCTGATGTCGTCCCAGTACGCGGACCGGCCGCCGAACCCGATCACGCCGGGATTGTGGGTGTACATGAACAACCCGCGGCCCCGCGTCATCAGGAAGTCGCCGGCCGGGTCACCGCCGGGACGGGCCAGCAGCCGGTCCATCCAGAAGTCGGTGCCGCCGCTCTCCGCGTCGTAGATCGCGCGCATCGTGCTGCCGGTGTTGTAGCCGACCGGGGGCGCTGGGATCGACGGTCCGTTGAACGTCGGGTACCCGATCGGTTGCGCGGCCGAGGCGGGTGCGATCCCGCCGGTGAGCAGTACGACGGCCAGCGCGGGTGCCGTCAGGCGGCGAAGGCTTGCCATTCCAGGACTCCCGTCGGGAACGTGCTGGTGTCGAAGGTGTTGGCCGCCGTCTGGACGACTCGCCGCATCGTGCCGTCGGCGTTGAACCGCAACAGGTCCACGGCCACCGAGCGGCGGAAGTTGCCACCGCCGGGCGCGTTCGCGTTGTGGTAGACCATGTACCACTGGCCCTTGAACTGCGCGACGCCCGCGTGGTTGGTGGTCGACGAGACCTGACCGAGCACCACACCCCGGTGCGTCCACGGCCCCATCGGATTCGTGGCGGTGGCGTAACGCTGGCAGGCGTAGCTGGACGACGTGACGCAGCCGTTCGTGTCGTTTGCGGCGTAGATCATGTAGTAGAGGCCGTTGCGCTTGAACATGAACGGCGCTTCCCAGAAGTTCGCGAGACCCTGCGGTGTCACGACCGGGCCGTCCAGTTCGATCATGTTCGGCTTGAGCTTCGCCGCCCGTGCGCCCCAGTAGCTGCCCCAGTAGAGGTAGGCCTGGCCGTCGTCGTCGGTGAAGACCGTGGGGTCGATGTTGAGCCCGGACGAGTTCGGTGTGCTGTCGCTGATCAGCGGCCCGCCCTTGGCATCGGTGAACGGTCCGAGCGGGCTGGTGCCGACCGCGACGCCGATGTTCATCCAGCCGGGACCGTTGCCGTTGACCGAGGTGTACCAGTAGTACTTGCCGTTCCTGGGTTCTACCTCGCTCGCCCACGCGTCGGCACCGGCCCAGCGGAACGTACCGATGTTCGCCTTCGCGCCGTGGTCGGTCCAGGTGGCGGCGTCGGTGGACGAGAGCACCCGCCACTCGCGCATGACGAAGTTCTGCTCACCCGGCGCGGCTTCGTCCCGTCCGGTGTAGATGTACAGGGTGTTGCCGACGACCAGCGGTGCCGGGTCGGCGGTGTAGACCGAGGTGATGATCGGGTTCGCCGCGCTCGCGGGCGTCACACCCGCGAGCAACGTGATCGCGGCGGCCAGCAGGATGGCGCGCATCGATCCTCCTTATGCACCAGTGGAGTGGAGGTTCGCGACCTCTGCGGCGGTGAGGGCGCGGCCGTAGACGCGGAACGAGTCCACGGCGCCGTCGAGATAGGGGTCGTTCGCGTACTGCGACCGCCCGATCCAGTTCTGCGAGGTGTTGGCAACCCTCGACGTCATCGCCGAGTTGCGCGCGACCTCGAGACCGTTGACATACAGGACGCCGAGATCACCGCTCTGGGTCACGGCGACGTGCGTCCACACGCCTTGAGGCAACGCCGCCGACGCGTTGATCTGCTGCTCCGCGCCCGCGCCGCCACTGGTGATCGCGAACCTCGCACCGCCAGCTGAGCTGAGCGGGGTGAGGAAGGCGTACACGTCGGTGCCGTTGCCGAAGTCGAACACGCGAGACCAGGTGGTCACGGTGTCCAGCCGCACCCAGGTGGCGACGCTGAACGCCGTGGCTCCAGCAAGCAGGCCCGACGGCAGCACCACGTGCGCGCCGGAACCGGCCAGGTCGACCGCTCCCCCGGTCCGGCCGGTCGTCCACCCGGCACCACCCGCGAGCGCGGCGGTCAGGCCGTTGCCCGTGGCGTCGCTGGTGTTGCCGTCGAACGGGTAGTGCGCGATGAACGGTGGCGTCTCCGCGGCGACCGTCCAGTAGACGGTGTAACGCTGCCCATGGACCTTGTAGAACGGAATCAACGTCACCTGACCTGTGCTCGCCGTGGCCGTGTACTGCAGCGGTGTCGAGGTTGCGCGGATCGACGACGGTTGCAGCGTGGGCATCGACGAGAGGTTGTTCGTGCCGTACGCACCGGCCAGCACGATCGGCCCGTACCGCACCGCCTGCACCGCGCGGTTGTCCGGAGTGGACTCGCGGTGCAACACCATCGGCAGGCTGATCTCCACCACGTCACCGCTCGACCACACCCGGTTGAGCCGTGCGTAGGAACCAGCGGTGACCGGATCCTGCAGCACTCCGTTGAGCCGGATCTGCGCACGCGCCGCCCACGAGGGAATCCGCACGCGCAGGTCGATCGTCCCGGACCCGGTGATCGTCAGTTTCGTCGACTCCGACTCGGGGAACGACGTCTCCTGCCGCACGGTGAACCCGCGCCAGTTCAACGTGGAGGCGATGAACAGGTTGACGTACAAGGCGGTGCCTGACTGCGCGTAGATGCGGCCGGTGTGGCAGGTGTTGGTCTCCATCCCGGTGCCGTGGCAGCAGGTGAAGTCGTTGTAGTCGTTGCTGTACGTGCGGATGCCGCCAGGTCGCAACGGCGTGTAGTAGCTGTGGTGACCGTGCGACGAGTTCGGGTTCTGCGCGCCCAGCAGGTGGTTGTAGAGCGTCTTCTCGTAGAAGTCGAAGTACCGCGCGTCAGAGGGATTGCCGCGGAACAACTGCGCGGTGAGCTTCAGCATGTTGTAGGAGTTGCAGGATTCGCAGGTGTTGTCGGACAGTTCGGACGCGATCCGGCCGGGTGCCTTGAAGTACTCGCCGTTGGAGTTGCCGCCGATCGCATAGCTGTGCGTGCCGACGACGAACTCCCAGAAGTTGCTCGCGATGTCGCGGTACCTGGACGTGCCGGTCGCGTGGTACTCGCGGATCGCCCCGATCGCCTTCGGGATCTGGGTGTTGGCGTGGTAGCCGTTCAGCGCGTCCCTGTTCTGCGCCAGCGGGTCGAAGATCTCCGCGTGGTCGAAGTACTGGGCGGTGGTGAGGTGCTGCGGATCGCCGGTGAGCTGGTAGAGGTTGGCCAGCACCTCGTTCATGCCGCCGAACTCCGTGCGCAACATGCTCTGGCGTTGCGCGTAGGTCAGCCTGCCGTTGCGCGTCCCCGCCCAGGCCGCCATGCGGTTCAGCACCGTCAGGGCCTGCGCGTTGCCCGCCAGCAGGTGCATGTCGAGCAACCCGGCAAAGATCTTGTGCAGGGTGTAGTAGGGCGCCCACACCTGCTGGCCGGTCTCGACCCGGACGATGAAGCTCTCCGGGAACGCCGAGAGGTAGCCCGCCGTGAACCCCGCCGTCGTGGCCCGGTCCTGGCAGATCGCCAGCTGGGCCACGAGGTGGTCGCCCTTGGCCTTGAACGCGGTGTCACCGGTGCTCGCGTAGGCCTGGGCCAGCGCCGACAGCACGTGGCCGGTCGAGTGCCCACGCAGCTCGGTGGTCGGCGACTCCCACCCTCCACAAGGGACAGCAGACGAGTTGAGCCCCACGTTGAGCCGGAACATGTGCAGCAGGCGTTCGGGATCGAGGAACTTCAGGTAGGCGTGGGTGCGGAGGGTGTTGTCGCGGAACGGCCCCGGCAGCAGGGACACCGATCCGAGCGGGAGGAGCTCGGCGGACACCCCGAAGTCGGGGCGGGCCGCGGCGAGCGCGCGTGCGGGCAACGCCGTCGCCGCAACGGCGAACGCGCCCGCACGCAACACAGTGCGTCGAGGGAGGAGGCCCATCAGAAGCCGTACCGGTTCTTCAGGTGCCGCCAGAAGTCGCGCAGCATCCACTTGTCGAACTCGGTGATCACCGTGGAGCTGCCGGCCTTCATGATGAACCGGTCGACGCCGCTGGGCGTCCAGTCGTAGAAGTCGTCCAGCCCGAACGTGTGGCCTATCTCGTGCAGCAGGATGTGCACGTCGGACGAGTTCAGGTTGTTCATGTAGTACTCGCTGCCGATCCGCTGTCCCCAGTCACCGCCGGCGCCGCCGCCGAAGCCGGCCGTGAGCCACAGGGACTGGTCGTAGTGCCGCGCGACGCCACCAGGACACCGCGGATACGTGCCACCCCGGTTGAAGAACCTGCCGCAGCCCTCGGCGCACTGCGGTGCGTTCTCCCGGATGTCGTTGACGTAGATGTCGACGGAGTTGTCGTTCCACTTCAACTGGTTCCGATCGCGCACCGCCCAGCCGACGACCTTGATAGGCACCGACGCGTACGGGAAGTTGTTGTGGCCCGCCATCGCGTCCATCCACTTCTTGTACTGACGGGCGAGCTGAGCGTGCACGGCGTCGCGTTGCTGCGCGGTCACCGGCTGGGGCGAGTCCCAGCGCACGCAGAAGTTCAGGTATCCCTTGTTGACGAAGAGCTGGTCCCAGCCGTAGTTGCGGAAGCCGTAGAGACCGCCGTAGGTGCTCTCCACGTGCTGCCACACCTGGTTCAACGGGGTCACCAGGTTCGCGGGCGGGTTCCACGTGTCCGCTCTCGCAGGCGCCGCCACGCCCACTGCCATCACCGCCGCGAACAGAGCGGCCACGAATCCCTTCCACATTCGGATCATCTCCTCAGCCTTTGAGGGCGCCCGAGGTGAACCCCCGGACGTAGCTGCGTTGCAGGAACGCGAAGAGCACCAGGCAGGGCACCGCCATGAACACCACGCCCGCCTCCAGCGCGGCGTAGTCGATCGAGCCGTGACTCGCGGTGCGCATGTTGACCACGGCGAGAATCGCGGTGAACTTGCCGGTGGAGTTGAGCAGGATCAAGGGAGCGAAGAACTCGCTCCACGAGCTGAGGAAGGCGAACAGCCCCACGGTGACCAGACCGGGCCGCACGGCGGGCAGCATGATCCGCACCAGCGTGCCGAAGCTCGAACACCCGTCCACGCGAGCGGACTCCTCCAGCTCGACCGGCACGGCCTCGAAGCTGTTGCGCATCATGAAGACCGAGAACGGCAGCTGAAAGACGATCAGCACCAGGCTCAGCCCGATCAGCGAGTCCTCCAGCCCGAGCCAGCCGAGCAGCACGTACAGCGCGATCAGGATCGTCGCGTACGGCACCATCAGGATCGCCAACGTGAGCAGGAACAGCATCTCGCGGCCGGGGAACTTGAACCTGCCGAACGCATAACCGGCCAAAGTGGACACGACGAGCGTGCCCGTGACCGTCAATGCGCTCACGATCACACTGTTGAGCACGTGCACCGCACGGATCCCGTTGGCGGAGTTGAACAGCCGCGCGTAGTTCTCCAAGCCGAACCCGGTGTCCGTGCGCACCGACGCCCACCCGCTCCACACCAGCGGGAACAGGAACAGGATCGCGAGCGCCGTGCCCGTGACGTAGTAGGAGGTCCTCATGCCGACCTCCGGCGCAGAACGGCCAACTGAACCGAGCTGACCAGAGCGAGCAGCACCAGCAGCACCACCGAGATCCCCGCCGCCGAACCGAGGTCGAGCCGGATGAACGCCTCCCGGTAGATCACCATGACGACCGACGTGGTGCTGTTGTCCGGGCCTCCGCGCGTCAGGATCCAGAACTGGTCGAACGCGAGCAGCGATCCGGTGATCATCATCGTGAGCACCAGCGCGATGGTCGGCCGCAGCAACGGCACGGTGATCCGGCTGAACAGCTGCCACCTGGTCGCGCCGTCGATCCGCGCGGCCTCGTAGACGTCGAGCGGGATGGCCTGCAGCCCGGTCAGCAGGATGAGCATGTTGAAGCCCGCGAACCGCCACAGCACCAGCAGCACGGCTTCTCCCAGCGCCGGGCTGTCACTGCGCAGCAAGCCGAGGAACAGCAGCGAAGCGCTCGCGAACCCCACCGCCATCGGCAGGAAGAACGCGGTGCGGAAGAACCCGACACCCGGCCGCCGGTTCTGCACCAGCAACGCGAGCCCGAACGCCAAGGCGAACAGCGACACCGTGATCAGCACTGTGTACTTCAACGTGAACCAGACCGCGTCGTGCAACAGGGCGTTCTCACCGATCGCGGTGTAGTTGGCCGGCGCGTTCAACCGGGGCTTGCCGAGCAACGGCCAGCGGTGCAGCGACATCCAGCCGACGAGCAGCAACGGAACCACGAAGAACAACACCACCAGCACCGCCGCGGGTGTGGCGTAGAGGGCTCCGCTGACCGCCCGCCTGCGCACCGGTCACTCCTGCCGCAACGACTTGGTGATCGCCTCGTTGCCCGCCATCAGCGCCGCCGACGCGTCACCGAACAACGCGCCGCGCACGGTGGTCAGCCACGGCCCCTGCGGGTCGTTGAACGTGGCGTTGAAGTTGCGCGCGTACGGCGTCTTCCCCTTGGCCACCAGCCCGTTCGCGGTGACGAGCCGTGGATCGGCCGACGAGTACTTGTTCGCCGCGAGGTCGGTCCTGACCGGCACGCCCTTGCGCTTCGCGATGACCTCGACCTGGGCTTCGTCCGACATCGTCCAGGCCAGGAAGTTCCACGCCTGCGCGGACTTCGAGCTCGTCGCACCGATGCCGATGGCGTCGCCTCCGACGAAGGTCGACTCGCCGCCGGTGAGGCCGGGAATCGGCGCCAGTCCCATCTTCACGCCCTTGCCCTCGATGGCGTCGAGCCACACCGACGGGCCGGGCGCGATGCCGACCTTCCCGTCCTGCAGCGCGCCGAGCCACGTCGGTCCCGCCTCGCCCTTCGACCCCGGGGCCGCTACGCCCTGGTCGTAGAGCTCGCGGTACAGCGCGAACACCCCGGCCATCTCGGGTGAGTCGACGCGCGCGTTCTTGCCGTCGGCGTCCAGGACGTCCCCGCCCGCTGCCCAGACCGACGGCCACAGCGTGAACTCGATACATCCGCCGCAGTTGCCGCCGAAGTACGTGCCCTCGACGTCACCGCCGAGCCGGTCGATCTTGCGAGCGTGCTCGGCGAACTCGGTCAGCGTGCGTGGTGGCTTCTCCGGGTCGAGACCGGCCTTGGCGTAGAGGTCCTTGTTGTACAGCAGCACCGACAGGTCGATCGTGTGCGGCACCGCGAAGTTGTGGCCCTCCCACGTGCCCGCACGGACGTGGGAGGGGGCTACGGAGTCCTTGAACGGCAAGGACTTGAACTGGTCGGAGACGTCAGACCACAGTCCCTGCGCGGCGTACTGCGGTGCGAACACCACGTCGGCGGCGAAGAGGTCCGGCAACGACTTCGCACCCGCGGCCGAGGCGAGCTTCGCCGGGTACTCCTCGTTGGGGTACGCGGTGACCTCGATCTTGTCGCGGTGCCCGGCGTTGTAGGCGTCGGCGTAGGCCTTCGACACCGACTCGGTCGCGGCACGCGTCCACAGCGTGAGGGTCGTCGGCCCGTCGCCGGGCGCCTCCGCGCAGGCCGCGGTGGCCAGGACGAGCGAGACTGCCGCGAGCATCGCTTTCACGGTCTCTCCTTTGAGACGTGGGTCCTACGTGGTGGGCAACCAGATCCGCATCGTCGAGGGGCCGCGGCGAGCCCAGCGGTGGTAGGGCGTGAGGTGCACCGGAACAGGCGCGCCGAGTCTGGTGGTCGGTGCGCCGTACGGCCACGACGACTCCAGAGGCTCCTCGAACCGCGCGTGCACCACCGCGCCGTCCCCGTCTTCCACCGGATCGTCGGCGGTGCAGACTCTCAGCGTGTCGAGGTCGTTCTCCCCCAATGACTCAGCGCACAACACGAGCGGACCTCGTTCCACCGCAACGCACCCCCGCACCGCGTCGATGCGCGGGTCCGGCCAGGTGAACCGCGGCCGCATGGGTAGCTCCAGCGTGATCTCCTGCCCCGCCGCCCATTCCTGGGTCAGCACGACTTCGCCTGGTGCAACCGGGCGGCGCTCGTCGTCGAGGACGAGCACCGCACCGGTCGCCCAGTCGGGAACGCGCAGGGTGATCGACCAAGGGTTGCCGCCGCTCCTGGTCACCCGCACGGCCACGTTTCCGTCGTCCGGATAGGACGTGCGCACCTGCAGCCCGGTGAGGCCGGTGTCGACGTCGTAGTCGGTGTACTGGTGCAGGCGAAGCCCGGTGTCGTCGGCGGTGACGAGGTACGACGAGAGGCTCGCGACCAGCCGGGCGAGGTTCGGCAGGCAGCACGACACCTCGAACCACGGCGCCCGGAGCCCGCCACCCACGTCGAGCCGCTCACCGCCACCGTTGGCCTGCGCCGGAATGCGCTGGTGCAACGTGTTGGCGTAGAAGAAGTCCCGGCCGTCGTCACCGATCGCCGTCGCGATCACGTTGTGCAGGACTCGTTCTGTGACGTCGGCGTAGCGGTTGTCGCCGGTGGCGAGCAACAGCCGGTGCGCCAGCATCACGGTGGCGACCCCGGCACAGGTCTCCGCGTACGCCCGGTCCGCGGGCAGCACGAAGTCCTCACCGAACGCCTCGTCCTGATGCCGTGACCCCATCCCGCCGGTGAGGTGCGTGCGCCGCGCCCACGTGCGGTCGAACTGCGCTGCCACCGCTTCCAGCAGGTCGTCGTCACCGGTCTCGACCGCAACGTCAACCGCACCGCACGCCAGGTACAGCGCGCGCACCGCATGCCCGCGAAGGACTGTCGCCTTGCGCACCGGGACGTCGTCGCTGAAGTAAGACCAACCGAACTCGTGCGCGGGCAGGGTGCGGTGGCCGCGGCGATCCACGAACAACGCCGCCTGGTCGAGATAACGCTGCTCCCCGGTCAGCCGGGCGAGCTCCACCAGCGCGGTCTCGATCTCCGGGTGCCCGCAGACGCCCGTGCTGTCCGGCCCGAAAACCGCGCAGACGTGGTCGGCTGCGCGCCGGGCGACCTCCAACAACTGCCCTTCGCCCGCCACCCTCGTACGGGCGACCGCAGCCTGCAGAAGGTGACCGGTGCAATAGAGTTCGTGGCCCCAAGCCAGATCGCTGTAGCGCGGCCGCTGCCGGGCCCTGCCGAACGCCGTGTGGAGATAGCCGTCGTCCGCCTGAGCCGCGGCGAACGTGGCAATGAGCGCGTCGATTCGGGTGTTCAGGCCGTCGTTCGGGGATCTGCCGTGTTCCCACGACATCGCCTCGACGATTTTGTAGACCTCCGAATCCGAGAACTCCCGCCCTTTCCGCTCACGTGATTCAGCACCGCTGGCGGCGACGGTGAAATTGGTGGTCCACCCGAGCCGGTCCATCCAGTGCAGCGCGTGGCCGAGCGTCTCCTCACCGTTGACCCGTTGCCGCTCAGCCCAAAACCCGCCAACGACACGCACCTCGTCCGTCCCCAATGGACGGAGAGGGCCGCGGGACGGAACCACCGGACCGCGGATCAACTGAGTGTTGCGCATCTGAGCCACACAACGCACTCTGGTGTCCGAAAACGATTTCGACAATGCGCCATCAGGAGCACAAATCGTCGAATGAGCAGTCGAATTCAACTCGAAAGGTTTTCGATGGGCAGACGACGGTCGGAAGCGGTGACACTCGGGGACGTGGCGAAGCGGGCGGGCGTGTCGATCGCCACCGCGTCCAAGGCGATCAACGACCGGGACGAGGTCGCGGCGGCCACCAGAGCCCGCGTGCTGCGCGCTGCGGCCGAACTTTCCTTCCAGCCCAACCTCCTGGCGCAGGGCCTGGTGGCGGGCCGGACACGGGCGATCGGGCTGCTCACCGACGAGTTCGACGGCCGGTTCGCCATCCCGATCCTGCTCGGCGCCGAAAACGCGTTGTCAGACCAGGAAATGTCCGTACTGCTGTGCGACACCCGCGGCGACGCCATCCGCCGCAACCACTACATCCGCACCCTGCTCGCCCGCCAGGTCGACGGGTTCATCATCGTCGGCGACAGCAACGACGTCCGCACCTCGCTGACCGCGGACATCCCGGTCCCCGCCGTGTACGTCTACTGCCGCTCGACCAACCCCGCCGACCTCAGCCTGGTCTCCGACGACGAAGGCGGCGCCAAGCTCGCTGTCGAGCACCTGATCACGTTGCGCCGCAAACACATCGCCCACATCACCGGCCCGCAGTCCTATCGCGCCGCCCGCGACCGCGCTGCCACCGTGCGCACCGTCCTGGACTCGCACGGCCTTGCGCTCGTCGGAAAAGAGCCGCTGCACGGCGAGTGGTCACAGCGCTGGGGCAGGCACGCCGCCCGTCTCCTGCTCGCCACCGCGCCCGAGGTCGACGCGATCTTCTGCGGCAACGACCAGATCGCCAGCGGTGTCACGCAGACGCTCACCGAACTCGGCCGACGCATACCGGACGACGTCGCGATCGTCGGCTACGACAACTGGGAGATCTTCGCCTCGGACTGCCGTCCGCCGCTCACCACGATCGACCTCAACCTCCAGCAGCTCGGCACAACAGCCGTCACGCACCTGTTGGCAGCACTCGGAGGTAGTCCAACGTCCGGAGTCGCCCGACAACCGTGCCGATTGGTGGTGCGCGAGTCCACGGCATGATTCTCAGGACCCGCGATCGGCGCAATTACCCAGCCCGGCGGCTTGTCCTTCCGGGCTGGATTTCGATGCGCAAAAGGGCGCACCTATTCGGGATCGGGAAAGCAGACGCGAACGTTTGCCGCCGGGGTGAGATAGGCGTCCCCGAAACGGCGTTGTAGCGAGATGTCCGTTGCGCCGGCCGATCGCGGGCGGCCGGCCGGGACGGCTTTCACGACGAACTCCTGAATGCGCGCTGGTTCCACCGGAGTCAGGTGGATCATGCACAGCAGTTCCCCTCGCTCGCCGGGGACCGACCAGGTGATGTCGGCGGCGCTGGTGGCGGAGACGACGGTGGACGGGCAGGAGTCGCGCAGGGGGCCCACTTCGGCCACGAGTCGGGCGAGGTCCTCGCGGCGGTGTGCGAGCGGGCGGTCGAAGTCGATGTTCGAGGCGAAGATTTGGGCGGCCAGGGAATCGTCCCAGTTCCGGACCAGCGCGTCGGCCTGATGGTGGAGTGAGACGGTTTCCGGCCAGAGGGTGGCGGTGGCCGCGGGGGTCTGGTGGTGGTTCAGCAGCCGTCCTAGCGCCTCGATGCAAAGCGCGCCCGGGTTGCCGCGGTTGCCGTTGGTCAGGACGACCGCGCCGCGGCCCGATTCTGGATGCCAGGCCATTACCAGCCAGAAGCCGGGGAGTCCGCCGGTGTGGGAGATGACCGTGCCGCGGTGCAGGTCGGTCGTCACGCCCAGGCCCAGGGCGTATCCGCTGGAGCTCAGCCTGGCTTGGCCGATGCCGGTCAGGCTCAGCGATGGTGCTGTGAAGACGCGCACCCGCTGGAGGTCCCTTCGGGACAAGCGGCTCAGCACCGGGCGGTCCTCGGGTTGCGCCGGCCGGAAGGCGGAGCCCAGCCAGGTGATCCAGCGCGCCAGGTCTCGCACCGTGCTCACCAGGCCGCCTGCGGCCAGGAACGCGTCCGAGGTCTGTGGCGGGTAGGCGATCCAGTTTCCCTCTGTGTCGAGGGAGTAGCCGACGGCGCGCTGAAGGTGGTCGGGCACGGCCGTGTCGCAGAACGTGGAGGTCAGGCCCAGCGGGCGGAGCAGTTCGTCGGTCACGAACTCCGCCAGGGGGCGGCCCACCGCACGGCTGAGGGCCAGGCCGGCCAGGGTGAACCCGAGGTTGGAGTACTCGAAGACCGCGCCTGGCAGGTGGCTCAGGCGAACTCCCTTGGACACCAGGGCCAGGAGGTTCTCGGTGGGCGTGTTGATGAACGGGTCCACCCAGGAGTTGTCCTCGGTCAGGCCGCCGCACATGCCCAGGAGCATCTCGATCGTGGGGACGTCCTCCTGGCCGTCGACGAGGACGAACTCGGGGACGTACTTGGTGATCGGGTCGTGCAGGGACAGTTTGCCCTGGTCGCGGGCGATCAACACCGCGCAGGCGATGAAGCTCTTCGTCATCGACGCGATCGGGAACACCACGTCGGCGTCGGGGAGGCGGTCCTGCTCGTCGACCGCTCCGAAGCCGGCCGTGTGCGCCAGCCCGTCCTGGTCGGTGATGCCGTAGACCAACGCGCGCGAGTGCCCGGCCGCCGTGTGCTGGCCGAACAGCGCGTCCAGCTCCTTGTGGAGTGGCACCTGGAGCACCTCATCGGACATCTGCCCACCAACTCCTCGACCGAGGTCACGAAACGTCGCCCCGGCCAACGCTACCGAAAGCGCGGGAGCGGGTGGCTCAGTTGCACCTGGGATCCATTTGCGGCAAGAACATTTCCGACTCCGTTTCTTGCAACAAACCACACGATTTCAAGAACGATCGACGGCGAATCGATTCCACGTACGCGCGATTAGCGCAGGGACGGCCAAGACGAGGCCATTTCAGGTCGAATGTGACCTGTCTCACGTTTAATCCGGTCGACTGCAGCACCTTCCACGCCCTGTTAACTTCGAAGAAGGGCGGAGTTAACTACCTGGGGGAAGTTTTGAACGCCGAGCGCAGTTCTGTTTGTGCTGCCCTGAAAAGGGTTGGCCTCACCGTCGACGACATTGTCGAGGTCGGCGGAAGTGTTCTGGAAGCCGGTCGGCCGTACCTGGTCGGATCGCTCGCGCAGGGGTTCGGCAACCGGGGCAGCGACGTCGACGTTCATCTCTTCGTGCCCGAGCTCGAACGGGCCGCTCCGCCGTTCCTGTGCTTCGTCGGGGACGTGCCGGTCGACATCGAGCACTTTCCGGCCGGCGTGCACCTCGAGGTGCTGGGTGGGCTGGACGCCGATGTCGTGGACACCCCGGCCGGGGCGATTTCCACCGGACGGCGGCTGGAGCGGCGGACGAGGACGCGGCTGATCCGGTGGACGACCGCGCTGCCGTTGTTCGGTGAGACGCCGTTGTTCGACGAGGCGCAGCACGGGTTGATTCGGCCGCATCTGCTGCGGTTCGCGTTGACCAGGCTCGTCGGGGCGGCCGCTGTTGCCGAGCTGGTCGGGTTGGCCGGGCTGGACGCCGGGCACGCCTGGCGGTTGTGCGGGCGCGGGCTGCTCGATCTCGCCTGCACGGTGCGGGGATGGCCGCCGATCGGGGACAAGTGGTTGCCGTCGCGGATTCGGGCGGCCGGGTTGGAGCCCGCACTGGTCGGTGCGGCCGGCGAGGTCCGGTCGGTCGAGAGGCTGGTGCGAGAGGTCGCGCTGCTCGGGGTGCCTGCGGTGGATCCGTTGCGCGCCACGGTGATTCGCAACGATCCCGGTGCCGAGGTGCAGCGGATCGGGCGCCAGCGGTTCATCCGGACCAGGCACGGCCGGATCGTCGAACGCGAGCCGATCACCGATGGGTCGTTCGCCGAGGTGGTGGGCGCGGTGGAGCCCCTGGAGCTGGTCGAACTGCTGCGCGCGGGTGTCGTGCGCGTCGAGGTGGACGACGTTCTGCTGAGCGAGGAGCTGGTTTCCCGATGAAATCGCACGACGCGCTGTGGCTCGCCTCGCGGGCGGCGCCTGCCGCTCTGGTCTTCATCAACGACGTGCAGAGCTCGCTCGGTGACATCGACGCGGCGATCGCCGAGGGCGACTGGCCCACGGCCGTCGAGTCGAGCTCGGCGGCGTTGCGCTCGGTCTTCCTGTGTCACTTGGTGCTCAACGGATTGCAGGGACGCTGCGCTGAGGGCGAGCTGGATCTGTTGGTGTGCCTCGACGACGGCGACGTCGCACAACGGTTGCGCGCGCTGCCGGTGAGTTACACGGCAGGCGAAGAGGATGCCCAAGCGGCACAACGGTCCGCGCGAGAAGCGGCGGACGAGCTCGAGGCCGGGCTTCCGGTCAAGCTGCCGACGATCCGGACGGTCAAGGGCTACTTCCCCAGCGTGCGGATCGGGGCGGACCTCGAGGCGTTGCGCAAGAGCATCGGGCTGCCACCGATCGACTGGATGGCGTGGCTGTGAGCGTCGTCGAGGGAGTCCGGCTCCCGGTGCTCACCGGGGCGTTGATGGCGACGGTCGCGGTCGCCTCGTTCGTCACGACCGCGACCGCGGCGCTGATGCCGGCGATCACCACGGACATCGGCGGGCGTTCGGTGTACGCGTTGGCGTTCGCCGTGTTCACGCTCGCCGAACTGGTGGCGTTGGTGGCCGGCGCACGGGTGTGCGACACGCTCGGTCCCGTCCGGTCGTTCCTCGGTGGTGCCACCGCACACGTCCTGGGCCTCGTGCTCGCCGGAGTCGCCGGCGACTTCGGCTGGTTCCTCGTCGGCCGCTTTGTCCAGGGCGTCGGCAGCGGTTTGGTGACCGTGTCGGTGTACGTGCTGGTCGCCCAGTGCTACTCGGAACAGCAGCGCACCGGGATGTTCGCGGCGATGGCCAGCGCCTGGGCCGTTCCCGGTCTGCTCGGGCCGGTCGCCGGTGGACTGATGAGCGCGGCCTGGACGTGGCGGTCGGTGTTCCTCAGCGTGCCGGTGGTGGAGCTGGCCGCGCTCGTGGTCGTCCTGCCCACGTTGCTCGTGGTGCAGCGGACGAGCGTGCGCAGGGAGTCGGTCGAACCCGTCGCCGTGCGGTTGCTCGCCGCTCTGGTGCTCGCGGCCGGTGTGGTCGCGGTGTCCTGTCTGCGGCTCTTCCCCGAGTCCTGGACGTGGCCGGTGCTCGCGGGCGCGTTGCTCGCCATCGCGTTCGGTGTGCGACCGCTTGTGCCGGCCGGCACGTTCCGGTTCGCCCGCGGCCTGCCCACCGGGATCCTGTTGCGCGGCTTCGTCGGCGGGTTCTTCTCCGGCGCGCAGTACCTGCTGCCGCTGGCGCTCAGCGAGGGCAGGGGCTACTCGGCCGTCGGCGCGGGACTGGCGTTGTCCTGCGGCGTCGTGGGGTTCAGCCTCGGCGGCCTGCTGCAGAGCCGGCAACAGCTCACGCGGATCCCCGTGTCGACGAGGATGGCGGTCAGCCTCGCCGCCCTCGCCGCCGGGATGCTGATCACCGCGCTGGGCCTCGACCCGGATCTGCCGGTGGTACTCGCCTACGCGGGCTGGCTCGTCGCGGGGCTCGGGCTCGGCGTCGCGATCACAGGGCTGAACCTGTTCGTGCTGGAGACGGCGCCGGAGCACGAGCGCGGCGCGGCCTCCGCGGCCATGCGGATCACCGACTCCATCGGCAACGCGCTGATGGTCGCGGCCGGTGGTCTCGTCATCGCGACCACCGCGGTGACCGGACCGTCCACCGCGCGTGCCGCCGAGTGGGTCACGATCGTCTTCGCGCTGGGCATGGCGGCGACGGCAACGCTGGCACGGCGGCTGCGAGGCGCGTCATGATCACGCCACCCGCCTGGTCCACCGCACTGCCCGCGAAGGCCACGCTGTTCGCCGACGACACGTACTTCGTCGAGGGCTGGCAGGACGGCGAACGGTTGCTGGGCCGGGATCTCGAAGCCTACGGCCGCACGCACAGCTACCTCCTGGTGAAGCCGGAGGCACTGCTGCTGGGCAAGCTGCCGGCGATCCTCGGCTGGTTGCGCGCCAACGAATGGCACGTGGTGGCGGCACGCGAGGTGCGCACGAACCGGCACACTCTGCGCAGGTTGTGGCGCTACCACTGGAACGCGGTCACCCGGCAGCACAAGGACGTCGTCGACCTGCTTTTCGCGCAGTCCGACTCGCTGTTCCTGTTGCTGCGCTCCGCGACCACGCACGACGAACCCGCCACACAACGCCTCGCGGCCGGAAAAGGCCCCGCGAAGCCGGCCAAGCGCTCGACAGGCGAACTGCGCGAACTGCTCGGCAACCACAACGCGTACCTCAACTTCGTGCACTCGCCGGACGAGCCGGCCGACCTGTTCCGCGAGCTCGCCGTGCTGTTCGACGCGGCCGAACGAGCGCTGTTGCTCGACGCCGAGTTGCCTCCTGTCGAACGCGTGGTCACCAACGTGCCCGTGCGCACCGACGGGGTCGGTGCCGATCTGGACAGCGCCACCCGGCACCTCGCGCGGCACTGCGGCGAAATCGCGGCGGACGTGCTCGCCGCGGCCGCCGACCCGGCGAGCTGGACCAACCGTTGGGGCGAGCTGCACGAGCGCATCGCGGCACGGGATGCCCTGCTGGCCAACGGGTTCGCGTTCGTCGTGTTCGCCACCTACCTGACGACGGCGGAGCTGCCCGGTCTCGTCCGGCACCTCCGGACCGTCCGCACCGCCGCGGACCGAGAGGAGTCCCGAGCATGACCGAGCACCACCCGGGAAAGACGCGCGGGCTGCGAGCGCTCAGCGACGCCGGCGTCCTCACGATCGCCGCGCTCGACCACCGCAGGTCGTTCGCCGCGTTCTACGGCGGAATCCTCGGGCACGACGGTGTCCGCGGGCTCAAGCAGCACCTGCTCGACACGTTCCGGCCGTGGGCCAGCGGGGCTCTGCTCGACCCCGACTACGGCATCGGGCTCGACCACGGCGCCGCCGGGCTGATCTTCACCCTGGAACGGCCCGGCTTCGCCCAGCGCGACGGCTACGCGGTGAGCGAGCTGCGCTCAGGCTGGTCGGTGGCACAAGCGGCACAGCTGGGCGCGTCCGGAGTGAAGCTGCTCGTGCAGATCGACCCACAAGTGCCGGAAAGCGTTGCGGCGAGCAGGGAACTGGCGCTGCGGGTCGCCGACGAGTGCGTCGAGCACGACGTCGTGTTCCTGTTCGAACCGATCGTGCCCGCCGACGCACCGGATCGAGGTCTGCTCGGCCTCCGCGCGCTGGAGCTGCTCGCCGACGTGAACGCCGACGTCTTCAAGGTCGAGTTCCCCGGTGCGGACCTCGTCGGCGAGGTGGCCGCGATCGTGGACCGCCCGTGGGCGATGTTGTCCGGTGGCGCCGACTTCACGTCGTTCGAACGTGCTCTCGACCTGGCTTGTGCGGCGGGATGTTCTGGTTTCGTCGCCGGAAGGTCCATCTGGCAGGAGATCCGCGACCTGCCGGATCCGGCTCAGCGCAACGAGTTCATCGCGACGACCGCCGCGCCGCGCTTCGAACGACTCGCCGCGATCGCGCGGCGGTCCGCGAAGCCGTTGTGGGACAGCGTGCCCGCATGAACCTGCTCCTGTCCGATCTGGACCGGACGCTGACCGGGCTGCACGAACCGCTGCCACCGGACCGCGCCGCGTTCATCGAGAGCCTGATCGACGCCGGTGTCGTCGTCGCGGTGGTGACCGGGTCGTCGGTGCGGGACCTGACCACCAGGTTCGGCGCCGTCATCGCACCTCGCCATCGAGGCAGGATGCTGTTGTACGCCAACGGAGGCGGTAGCGGGTTCCGGCTCGACGCCGACCTCCACGCGCACTACCTGTACGACCACAGCGCGGAGTTCGCGCCACATCGGCCGACCGTGCACGCGGCCGTGCGAAGTCTCGGCACAGCGGTGACCGTCGAGGACCGCGAAAGCCAGGTGACCGTCGCGTTGCCAGGACTGGAGCACCGACGGCCGGCGGTGGTCGGCGCACTGTCGAACGCGCTGCCGGAGCTGCTGGTGCGCGCGGCCGGGAGGAAGTCGATCGACATCACCCTCCCGAAGTCGACCAAGGCCACCGCCGCGCGCGACGTGGCCGCACGGCTCGGTGGCACGAGCCGGGTCGTGATCGCGGGTGACGCGTTCGGCGACGGTGAGGCCGACACCGACCTGCTTCAGCGGGAGTTCCGCGGTGCCACGGTCTTCTGCGCCGGCACCACGTACCCGTCAGCGGAGGGGTTCCCGGTCGTCCGCGCGGACACACCGGGTCCCGACGCGACCTTTCGCTTTCTGCGCAAGCACTTTCACACACTCCAGGGGGAGGAGCACACGACATGCCCATCGTGACAATGGACGAGTACGGCGAAATGCTGGACCGTGCGCGGACCAAGGGGTTCGCCTACCCGGCGATCAACGTCCGCAGCTCGGTGGCGCTGCACGCCGCGCTGAAGGGGTTCGCCGACGCGGGCAGTGACGGGATCATCCAGCTGACCGTCCGCAGCACGGAGTTCTGGTCGGGCAGCTACCTGAAGGATCGGATTCTCGGCGCGACGGCCTTCGCCGACTACGCGCGAGCCGTCGCCGCGAAGTACCCGGTGAACATCGTGCTGCACACGGACCACTGCGGTGAGGAGGACCTCGACTCGTTCCTGCGGCCGTTGATCGCCGCGTCGCACGAACGCGTGGCGCAGGGCTGCGAACCGTACTTCCAGTCGTACATGTGGGACGGCTCAGCGCTGCCGCTGGACCGCAACCTCACCATCGCCGAGGACCTGCTCGCCGCGTGCGACAAGGCCAAGGCGTTGCTGGAGATGGAGATCGGCGTCGTCGGCGGCGAGGAGGAGGGCGTCACCGGTGAGGTCGGCGAGAAGCTCTACTCCACCGAGGAGGACGCCCTGCGCACCGTCCGGAGGCTGGGCAGCGGCGAGTACGGCCGCTACCTGGTGGCGGCGGCGTTCGGCAACGTCCACGGCGTGTACCAGCCGGGCAACGTCAAGCTGCGGCCCGAGGTCCTCGGCCGGCTGCAGGACGCCGTCGGGCGGGAGATCGGCCGGGACAAGCCGCTGGACCTCGTCTTCCACGGCGGTTCCGGTTCCAGCTCCGAGGACATCGCCGCCGCGGTGTCGCACGGCGTGGTGAAGATGAACGTCGACACGGACACCCAGTACGCGTTCACCCGCGCGATCGCCGACTACATGTTCACCAACTACGCCCAGGTGATGCACGTCGACGGCCGCATGGGCAGCAAGAAGGTGTTCGACCCGCGGGCGTACCTGGAGAAGGCCGAGACGAGCATGGCCGCGCGCGTCACGAAGGCGTGCGAGGACCTCAACTCGGCGGGCACCACGATGGTGGGTGTCGCATGAGCGTCGTTCTCTGCCCTCAGGTCGACCGGCTTGAACAGGAGGGCACCTGGCAGGCGTTGACCACGGTGCCGCTGAAGTTCGAGCTGCACCGCAACGAGATCTGGTTCCGGGAGAGCTGGCGCGCGGCCGTCGACGTGCTCGGCGACCGCGCCCTGGAACTGTTCCAGCGCCTCGCGATCCTCACGCTGAAGCCGGACGCGGTGCTGGCCCGCAACGAGCACGCGGTGCTGGACTACATGCGGGACAACGGGTTCCTGCCCGTGCACGCGGAGACGTTCTGGTACAACCGGTCCACCACGCGGGAGCTGTGGCGCCACCAGTGGAACGTGGCGACGCTCGACCGGATCGCGGTCAGCGACCTGGTGCACTACCGCACGCCCGCGATGACGGTGTTCTTCCTGGACACCACCGACCCGCTGGAGATCCCGGCCGCACCGAGGCTGACGAGGCTCAAGGGCTCGGCGTTCCCGGTCGACCGCGAGGAATGGCATCTGCGCGAACGGATCGGCGCGCCGAACCGGGTCATGGTGCAGGTGCACTGCCCGGACGAACCGGCCGACATCGTCCGCGAGCTCGGCGTGATCTTCGACGAGGACGGGCTGCGCCGGGTGTACCGCGCACTCGGGCGGGCACTGGACGCGCCGCGGGCCGTCGACCTGTCCGCTGATCTGGAGAAGATCGAGGCGGACACCGAGCCGGTGAGCCTGCGGATCGAGCCCGCCGTCGCCGCCGTGCGCGAGGACCTGGTGCGCCGGGCTCGCACGGCGTCAGCGGCCGGGCGGGCGCTGGAGTCGCTGGACGCGGCGGTGAACGGCGGAGTTCTTGACTGGACGGACTTCCGCACGGCGCTGCACACGTGCGGCGCGCGAATCGACGACTGGGCCACCGTGCTGGTCGGCAGCCACTACATCCAGCACGACCTGCCGGACGCGATCACCGCCATCCCCGAGACCGGGCGGCGCCGGTGGCTGCGCGGCGAAGGGCTGATGATCAGGTGAGGACAGCACTCGTGCTCGGCGCGGCGGCCACACTCGGCGGGCTGGCGGCGCTCGCGGGCGCGGTCACCCGGCGCGTGCACCCGGCCGAGGCACGCCTGGCCGAGACCGCGCACCGGTTCGGCACCGCGAATCCCGGCTGGGTGTCGGGCATGCGGACGTTGACCCGCGCCGGCGACCACTGGGTGGGCCTCATCTGCGGTGGTGGCACGGCGATCGCGTTGCTGTGCACCCGTGACTGGGGACGGGCGACCGCGGTCGGGCTGGCCACGGCCGCGCCCAACGTCGCCATCGTGCTGCGCCGGGTGATCGAGCGCGAGCGCCCGGCGGGCCGGTTGGTCGACAGCACCGACAACTCGTTCCCGAGCGGTCACGTCACCACGGCGACGTCGTCGGCTCTCGTGCTCGGCGTCGCGCTGTGGCCCCATCTCGGCACGAACGGCCGCCGCGCACTCGTCGCCACCGGCGCCACCACCGTCGCGGTGGTCGGGGTCAGCCGGCTCTCGCTCGCCGCGCACTGGCCGACCGACGTGCTGGGCGGCGTGTTGCTGGCGTCGGGCAGCGCACTGCTCGCCGGCGCGGCCACCCACCCGTGGTGGCGTGCCCTCACTCCCGCAACAGAAAAGGCGAACGCATGACGACCGTGACCACCCGCCACGTGACGACCGAACCCGTCGAGAAGGTCTGGGAGGTGCTGCTCGACTGCGAGGCCTTCCCGTCCTACATGGACGAGGTGGTGTCGGTGAAGATCCTCGACGACAACGGCGGGCAGCGCTCCAGCCGCTGGGCCGTGCTGCTCAAGGGTTCCGAGCTGGAGTGGGACGAGGCCGAGGTCGTCGACCACGAGCGGCACCGGCTGGAGTTCCACCAGACCGAGGGCGACCTCGCGTACTTCACCGGGTACTGGCAGATCAGCACCGAGGGCCAGGACACCGTGGTGGAGCTGCACGTCGAGTTCGACATCGGCATCCCGCTGATGTCGGAGATGCTCAACCCCGTCGCGGCACGGGCGCTGGAGGACAACTCCAAGGCCATCCTGCGCCAGTTGAGCGTGCGTGCCGGAGCCGCGTCGTGACGATCGACGCGCGCGGCACGTTCCGGCGCATCCACCGGCACTTCTCCCCCGCGCTCGGTCTGGCCGGCAAGTTCGCCGGCCGCGGCGCGGTGGAGGTGTCGGCGTCCGGGGCCACCGTCACGTTGTCCGACGGCCGCACGATGCTGGACTTCGGTTCCTACGCGGTGACACTGCTGGGCCACCGCAACGCGGCCGTCGTCGACGCCGTGCGGGCACAGCTCGACGTGCTGCCCACGTCGACGCGGTCGCTGGCGAACCCCGTGGCGGCCGAGGCGGCCGAGGCTCTCGTGCGTCATCTCGGCGGCGGACTGCCGAGGGTCTGCTTCGGCACCAACGGCGCGGACGCGGTGGAGGCGGCGACGAAGCTGGCCCGGCTCGCCACCGGACGCACCACGATCGCGGCCGTGGCCGGTGGCTACCACGGCAAGTCGTTGGGAGCGTTGGCACTCACGCACCACCACCGGTTCCGCGACGGGCTGGAGTCCGTGCTGGGCGGCACCGTGCACCTCGACCCCGGCGATCCGCACGCCGTGGCACGCCTGACCGAACCCCTTGCGGCACTGGTGTTCGAGCCGATCCAGGGCGAGAACGGGGTGCGGATTCTCGACGAGGACGTGGTGCGGCAGTGGTGTGCCGACGCGAAGGCCGCGGGTGCGTTCGTGATCGCGGACGAGATCCAGGTGGGACTTCGCCGGTGCGGCGAGGTGTCCGTGGCGCTGGCCGCCGGACTGCCGGTCGACGCGGTGCTGCTCGGCAAGCCGCTCGGCGGTGGTGTCGTACCGCTGTCGGCCGCGGTGTGCTCGGACGAGCTGTACCGGCCGCTGCTGGAGGATCCGTTCCGGCACACTGCCACGTTCGGCGGGCAGCCGTTGTGCGTCGCCGCGGTCCCGGCCGCGCTCGAAGCGATCGAGGAGACCTCGGCGGCGCGCGGAACCACACTGTCGCAACGGATGCTGAGCGGGCTGACGGCCGTGCGGGACCGGCATCCCGACGTGGTCACCGAGGTTCGCGGCCGGGGTCTGTTGTGGGGCGTGGACTTCCGCACTCCCGACCTGGCCGGTGAGGTGCAGCTCGGCCTCGCCGAACGCGGTCTGCTGGTGTCCCCGTGCCTGAGCAGGCCGGAGACCCTGCGACTGCTGCCACCGCTGGTCGCGTCCGATGCCGACGTGGCGACAGCACTCGCCGCGCTCGAGGACGCTGTCGTAGCGGCGAGGATCGCGCAGGGGGTGCCGGCATGAGCCTGTTCACCGGTATCTGGCCCGCGGTGGACGACGTGTTCCCCGATGACTCGTTGCGACGCATCGCCGAGTGGGGCCGGGACGCCGACCACGACGGCAAACCACCCGTGGCGAGCCTCGACCTGCTCAAGGAGATCGACTGGCCGGGACTCGCGATTCCCGAGCTGTTCCACGGCAAGGGCGCCGGGCTCGTGCGGTGCTGCGCCGCCCAGCGCGCACTCGGCGCGGCCGATCCGGGGCTGGCGATCGCGGTGAACATGCACCTGTTCTCGACCGGCCTGATGGTCGAGCACTGGCGCCGGCGCACGGACACGTCGTGGTTGCTCATGGAGGCCATCGCCACGCAGAACCGGCTGCTCGCCTCCGCGTTCGCCGAACCGGGACTCGGCGGCTCGGCGACGCGGTCGACGCTGCAGGCCGAGCAGGTCGGCGACGGCTGGCGGGTGACAGGGCGCAAACGCCCGTGCTCGCTGGCAGGCCAGGCGGACCTGGTCTGCCTGCAGGTGCAGACAGGCGACGAGGTGCTGGTCGCGTTGCTGCCGACCACCGCGCCGGGACTCTCCGTCGTGCCCGACTGGGACGCCCTCGGCATGCGCGGATCGGCGTCGGACACGCTGGTCCTGGAGGACTGCGAGATTCCCGACGACCTCGTGTTCTACCGCGCTGCCGCGGGAAACGAGCAGGACGACGTGCTCGCGGCGGGCATCGTCTGGTTCGCGCTCACCTCGACGGCCTGCTACCTCGGGCTCGCCCAGTCCGCCCTCGAGCTGGGAGGGGCCCTGCTGCGCGGCGGACGCATCGCGCATCTCGGCAGCACCCGCGCAGAGTTGCCGAGCTACCAGGCGGTGCTGGGTGATCCGGTGGCCGACCTGCTGCAGCTGGAGGCGGGCTGTGCCCACGTGGCGGCCCGGATGGACGCCGGAGCCGCACCGGAGGACCTGCTCGGCGCCGCGCTGGCGGTGAAGCAGCAGGCGATCCGGGTGGTGCCGCGGTTGCTGGAGGTGCTGGCCGAGGCCGCGGGTGGCGTGAGCTATGCCCGTGGCGCGGGGTTCGAACGGTTCTGGCGCGACGCGCAGGCCGTCCGGTTCCACCCACCCACCCCTGCCGCGACGAGGCAGTTCCTCGCACGTCGTGCGCTGGGCCTGCCCGCGTCGCTGGATCTCGACGAGCAAGCACCGCTGCTGCGTGCGGCGGCGGGAGAGGAGTGAAGGTCATGCAGCGCGAGGAGATCGCCGAACTGGCCGTGCAGAAGATCGCCGACGTGCTGGGCGTCGACGCGACCGAGGTGACCGAGAAGACCGACCTGCGCCGCGACTTCGAGGTGGACAGCCTCGAGCTGATGGAGATGGGCGCCCGGCTCGAGCAGGCGTTCGGCATCCGGTTGCAGGTCGAGGACCTGGTGAAGATGGACACCGTCGGCGACGCGGTGACCCTGCTGGAGATCCGGTTGGGCGTGCCGGCATGAGGACGCGTGTCGCCGTGACCGGCATCGGGTTGCGCACCCCGGCCGGCAACCACGTGAAGACGGTGCTCGACACCCTCAACGCCGGGGTGTCGGTGGCCGCGCCCGTGCCGGAGCTGGCCGGTGCGCCGGTCGGGTTCGCCTGCACCGTGCCGGACTTCGACGCGACCGAGTACTGCTCGGTGCGCGAGCTCCGGCAGCTGGAACGGCCGGTGCTGCTCGCCCTGGTCGCCGCGCTCGACGCCGTCGAGGAGTCGGGCTGCGACATCGCCGCCGAGCCCGAGTCCGCCGGTGTCCTGGTGGGCACGGGCATCGGCGGCCTCACGGCGGCCGAGCACCTCGTCGCCCGGCACCACACCGATCCCGGCCGCGTGTCACCGACCACGGTGCCGCGGATCATGGCCAGTTCGGCGGCCGCGCGCATCAGCCTGCGCACCGGGGCGCAGGGCTCCTGCCTGACGTACACGACGGCGTGCGCGAGCGGTGCCACCGCGATCGGCGAAGCGGCGTCGAAGATCCGGTCCGGCGAGCTGGACGTGGTGATCGCCGGTGGTGTCGACTCCGGCATCAGCCCGGTCGTGATGTCGTCGTTCGCCAGGATGTCCGCACTGTCCACAAGGGACGACGAGCCGCGGCTGGCGAGCCGTCCGTTCGATCGCGACCGCGACGGGTTCGTCATGGGCGAGGGCGCGGCGTTCGTCGTGCTGGAGCGGTGGGATCGCGCCGTCGCCCGCGGCGCGCGCATCCTCGGTGAGATCAGCGGCTACGCGACCAACTCCGACGCGCACCACATCGTCGCACCGCGCGAGGACGGCGCCGTCGCGGCTCGGTGCATGCGCAGGGCGATCGCGGACGCGGGACTCACCCCGTCCGACATCAGCCACGTCAACGCGCACGGCACCTCGACCGCGCTCAACGACCAGGCCGAAGCGCTCGCGATCGCGGCCACGTTCGGCGCGCACCGGCCGCCCGTCACGGCGCCGAAGGGGGTGTTCGGCCACCTCATCGGAGCGGCCGGCGCCGTCGAGGCGGTGGTGTCGCTCGCGACTGCGAACACCGGCCTCGTACCGCCGGTGGCCAACTTCGCGGGCAGCGACCTGACCGACCTGATCGACGTGGTCGCGGGCACACCGCGGGAGGTGCCGCGCGGCCACGTCCTGTCCAACTCGTTCGCCTTCGGCGGGCACAACGCCTGCCTCGTACTCGGGCCCGGTGACGCATGAGGATCCTGTTGACCGGAGCGGGCGGCGTGGTGGGCAGCGAGGTGGCTGCCCTGCTGCGCACGTTGCCGCTGACCGAGGTGACCCGGCGTCCGGCGCCGGGCCAGGTCCGTTGGCACATCGGCACCGACGCACCACCCGCGGACCTGCGCGGGCACTGGGACGTGATCATCCACGCGGCGGCCTCGACGCGGTGGACGATGAGCACTGACGAAGCGATGGCGGCCAACGTGCGCCCGACCGAGGCCGTGCTGGACCTGGCTGACGCGGACACGCACCTGGTGCACGTGTCGACCGCGTACGTCGACGGCTGGCGAGACGCGGACGCGCGCGAGTTCTCCGGTTACCGCAACGGATACGAGTGGTCCAAGTCGGTGTGCGAGGACCTGGTGCGGGCGCGGCACCCCGGACCGCTCACGATCGTGCGGCCGCCGCTGATCCTCGGCAGCCGTGCCACGGGCGCGATCTCGCGGTTCTCCGGCCCGTACACGTTGCTGCAGACCCTGGTGTCCGGTCTGGCCGCGGCCGTCGTGGGCGATCCGGACGGGTTCGCCGAGGTGGCGCCGGTCGACCAGGTGGCAGAGGTCATCGCCGCCGCGGCAACCGGTTCCGCACCAAGGGAATCCGCGGTCCTCACCATCGCCGGTGGCGAGAACTGCATGCGGCTGTCCACGTTGCTGGACGTCGCGTGCGGCACGCTCAACGAGTGGCGGACCGAACGCGGCCTGGAGAAGATCACCGTGCCGCCGTTCATCGCGACCCGCCGCTGGCACCGCTTCTTCCTGCCGCTGGCCAAGGAGCACCTCTCGGAGGTGCAGCACCGGGCAGTGGAGCTGCTGGGCATGTTCGAGAGCTACACGAGCATGGCGACGCCGTTCGAGCCCACCCACCAGGTCGTGGACCCGGCCGGGCTGCTGGAGCGGTCGGTGCGGTGGTGGGCCGATGCCAAGCCGCGGCTCGCGGCCAAGGCTCCCGCGCAGTGGGCGGTCGTGCCCGGCTGAGGTCGTGAGGTGTTCAACCGGATCTTGGCCCGGAGTGCGCGGTTGTAGCCTCCGCTCAACGGGCCGGTGAGCGACATCGGCTTCCTCTGGGGGGAAGTGAACGCATGCGCGTGCAGACGCGCGGCTTCCGCATGAGCCGCGCAAGTCTTGTTCTGGCAACGGTTCTCGGTCTGGCTATCAGCACCGTGTCTCCCGTCGCGCCGGTCGCGGGTGCCGCGGAACCGAGTGAGAGAGCCAGAACGCTCGCGTTGACCAGGACCGGCGGCGACCTCGTGGTGAAGGCCGCGAACGCCGCCCTGGTCGGCACGGACGAGCAGGTGCACCGGTTCCTGTCCCAGGACCTGCCGGTCATCGCGGAGCACGACGACCGGATCAGGCTCACCCGCATGATGGCCACGTCGGGCACGGCGGTGCGCAACGCGGCCAACACCGCCATGGGCGGGTCGGTCGAGGATGTGCGCGCGTTCCTCAACGAGGGGTGGAAGGAGCCGTGGCGCAACGACCAGTACCAGCTGGTCAACAAGATCATCGCGCGCGGCGGGCCCAAGGTGCAGGCCGCAGGTCAGGCCGCGCTCAAGGGCACGTTCGAGGACGTCAAGAAGTTCCTCGGCACCGGCCAGTACGCCGCTGCCGAGCACGACGACCGGATTCGCGTCAACAAGATCCTCGCGGCGACGGCCGACGGGTCCAACGTCTACGTGGCCGCTCAGCGTGCGTTGGACGGCACGATCGACGACGTCCGCGAGTTCCTGCGCAGTGGCTGGCAGGTCGCGGCCCAGCGCGACCAGGAGACCATGACGGTCGCCGCGCTGGCCGAGCTCGCCGCGGCGGAGCAGCAGCGCGCCGCCGAGCAGAACGACATCGCCAAGGAGGCCTCGGACCAGGCCGTGGCGGCTGCGGAGAAGGCCAAGGCAGCGGCCGAAAAGGCTGCGGCTGAAGCACTCGCGGCCCGCAACGACGCCACCAAGGCGGCCCAGGCGGCGTCGCGTGCCGCGGCTGCTGCCCAGGGTGCGGCTGCCGCGGCCCAGAGCGCGATCGACGCGGCGGGACGGGCGAACAGCGCGGCTCGGGTGGCCGCGAACGCCGCCGGTCAGGCCGCCATCGCCGCCTCCATGACCGAACGCGCGGCGGGCCAGGCCCACGACGCCGCGTCGGCCGCCGCCTCGGACGCCACCAAGGCGCACGACGCCCGTGTCGCCGCGGAGAAGGCTCGGGACAACGCCAAGAGCGCCGACTCGGCCGCCAACGCCGCGGATGCCGCTGGCAAGGCCGTCGAGCAGGCCGGCATCGCCTCGGGTGCCGCCAACAGCGCGACCAAGAACGCCGACCTCGCGGCCAAGGCGGCCGAGGACGCGGCGGCTTCCGCGCGTGCGGCGGGCGCCAACGCCCAGGAAGCCGAGCAGGCCGCGGCTCGTGCCCGTGCGGCGGCAGCGGAAGCTCGCCGTGCCTCCGAGCGGAGCCAGACGCTGGCGGGGCAGGCTGCAACGGCTGCTTACGAGTCGCGTGACGCCGCACGTTCGGCTGCCACGCACGCCCGTGCGGCAGCGGACTTCGCGGACGAGGCCGCGAACCACGCCGGTGAAGCGGAGAAGGCGGCGGAACGTTCGGCGACGGCCGCGGCCGAGGCGGACAAGGCCGCCAAGGCCGCGAAAGCCGCCGCCGACAAGGCTCACCAGGTCGCGCAGACCGCCAGGGACTCCGAGGCCGAGCGGATCAAGCAGGCCGAGTCGCAGGGCGTGCGGGACGCGCAGGACGCCGTGGTCGAGGAGCGGAACAACCGCGACAAGATCACTTGGACCGCGGGCAGGCGGGAGGCGTTCGACACCGAGACCGAACGCCTGCTGACCGAAGCCCGCAACGGCAACGACACCACGAAGCTGTCGCTGGGACGCCAGGTCGCGGTCCGTCTGCTCACGCGCGGTGGCCCGTGGGTCGTCGCCGCCGCCGAGACCGCGCTCGAGGGCGACGAGTGGGCGGTCAAGAGCTTCCTGGGCACCAACCTGACGCGGGCCGTCGAGCAGGACGACCGTTCCAGCGTCGGCATCGTCGCGCGCACCACGACGGTCGCCGCCCAGCGCGAGACCGCGGTCGCAGCGCAGTACGGCAACTACGACGGCATCAAGGAGTACTTGCGCACCAAGGCGTACCCCGGCAAGCGCGACACCGACCGCCAGGAGGTCAACCGGGTCATGGCGGCGGCGGGCAGCGACTCCGTCGTCTACGCCAAGGGCAACGAGGCGCTGAACGCCGAGCTCGCGGGCAACGCCAACGCCCTGCACGAGTTCCTGGAGACCGGCCGGTTCGCGGCGGCGCTGCACGACGACCGCAAGGCCGTCAACAAGGCCTACGACACCGGCGATCTCGAGGTGAAGGCCGCCGCACAGGCAGCCCTGTCCGGCCCGGACTCGTACCTGCGCAAGTTCCTCACCACCGGACTGCCCAAGGCACAGCTGGCCGACGCGGACCGCCTGAAGCACGAGGCGTCGATCGACAGCTACCTCGCGAAGGCCGACCAGTCCGCGGAGCTCGCCCGGGAGAACGCGGAGAAGGCCGCCGAGTGGGCGGCGATCGCGCGCAAGGCCGCCGACGAGGCGAAGCAGTGGCGTGACAAGGCGGAAGCGTCGAAGGCGGCCGCCGCGGAGTCGGCTCGTGAGGCGCAGTCCTACGCGGACGCCGCTCAGAGGTCAGCTGACCAGGCAGCGGCATCGGCGAAGCGCGCTCGTGACGCGGCCGCGCAGGCGGGCCGGAGTGCGAACGAGGCAACGGCTTCCGCGGCCAACGCGGCCGCTTCAGCCACCTACGCCAACACCAAGGCCGGTGAGGCCAAGGCGTCCGCCGACGCGGCCCGTGCCAGCGCGATCCAGGCCGGCAAGGACGCCGTGGCCGCCCAGGCGGCCGCCGATGAGGCGCAGGGCATCGCAGAGGATTGGGCGAAGAGGGCGGACGCCAACCAGAACACGCCGGATCCTCAGGCGGAGAAGGACCTGAGTCCGTTCGGCATGGAGAGCGTGCCGGAGAACGTCAGGGACGACCCCCGCGAGGTCAGCGGCCTGAGCTGCAAGACGCCGCTGGCCGTCTGGACGGCCGTTCACACCACCTGCACCTGGAAGGTCGAGCACCACATCACCGGCACGCTGCGCTGGTTCACCTTCCAGTGCCCGGCCGGCGCGACGGGCAAGGACCAGTGCACGCGAGTCGAGGTCGGCACCTCGCCGATCGACATGAGGTTCGTCAAGGAATACACCACCGACAGCGCCGTGATCGGCAGCGAGGGGCTGAAAGCGCTCGCCAAGAGCACGATCGACGACCTCTACAAGTGCGCGTTCGCGGACAACATGGGCGAACAGCTCGAGGGCTGTGCCTGGTCGGTGGGGATCTTCCTCCTCCCGGCGGTGATCGGCCGGTACGCGAAGATCATCGCGTTGAACGCGAAGTACCTGCGCAAGACCGACGACTTCGGCATCTTCCTCGACGACGGTAGCGAGTTCCTCGCGAACATCAGGGCCGACGGATCGCTCGACCTGGCGATGAAGGTCACGGTGAAGAAGCAGGGCATCGGGTCGTGGATGGTGAACTCGGCCATGGACCACTTCGCCGGACGGGTTACCGCGATCAACGGCAAGTGGGGCCGCGGCGTGGACGAGGACATGGTGGACAACCTCGACGCGTTCAACAACGCGCTGAAAGCCGGCAAGAGCATGGACGACGCGGCACGCCTGACGCCGACCGGCAAGATGGCGGCCAAGTACGGTTTCACCCAACCGAAGATCGACCAGAAGGCGCTCAGGGGTGAGTTCGGCAACTACACGAACGTCGAAGTTCGCTTCGGCACGCCGTGATCGATGATGGGCCTGTGATGGACCTGCTGATCGAACTCGCTCTCACCGGACGGATCGGCCCGGTGAGAGCGGGCATGCCGCTCTCCGAAGCGGAGGCACTGCTCGGTCCGGGGCGGCCTCATCCGATGCTGAGGATGAGGCCGGACGCGGACGGCTACCCGTACTTCTGGGGAAGTCTCTCGCTGGAGGTGTCCGGTGGCGAGGTGACCAGGGTCGAGCTGAGATTGCGGCCGGGCACCCGGCTGGAGCTGCCCGCGGCGTTGGGGTCGCGGCACGACGGAGCGTCGGCAGAGGTTGCGCGGGAAGAGTTTCTGGGCGCGTTGAAGGAGGCGGGCTGCTCGTTCGAGGCCGATGACCAGTCGGCCGTGTCCGGGCAGAGCTCCGTCACGACTCAGGCCGGCACTACCGCGTTCTTCGTCGAGTTCTCGGCGTCGGAGAGCGTGCAGGTCGCGGGGTACTACCTGGTCTCGCTCCACAACCGAGGCTGACACTTCAGGCCGCGGCATCCAGCACGGATGCCGCGGCCGCGTCAGCTGCTCGGGACGGCGGCAAGATCGAGGAGAAGCTGCGTCGTCGCGTTGAGCTCGGCCGCGATCGTGCCGAGCGTCGCGTCGGCGGGCAGCTGGAACCTGGCACCGAACATGCATTGGCCACGTTGTCTGGCTTGGTTCTCGCCGAAGCCGATGCCGAGATGACGCGGCCCTCCCTCGGCAACCATCTGTTCCCAGGCGGCTCGGTCGTGCGCCGCCCTGGGTTTGGCCGAACTGGTCACCCAGTCCTTTCTCGCTGCGGCCATCGTCGGCCAGAGCGAGTGCAGGTACGCCCAGTCGAAGCCGGCGGACGTCTGCACTTCCTTCTGCATCAGGCAGACCTTGACGGACGGCCCGATGACGCTTCCCCAGCGGGGATCACCCGCGAACTTCGGGTAGTTGCGGACGCTGAGCCTCTCCTCGGCTTCGACGTAGATCCAGTAACCCGTCTTCTTCGCGGGCGTGTAGAGCCGCGCGACCCAACTCTGCCCGGCTGAAGAGCTGACCAGGTCGTGTTCGACCGCGGACGGTGGACGGAGCCGCCGGTAGACCCACGCCATCCGAGCCCGCATGGCGATGACGAAGGGCTCGCGGTCTCGCAGGTCGTTCCACCTGGTGTCGGCTGAGAGTCGCGGCATTGCCTGATCCACGTACGAAAGCCATGCGGAAGCGGTTTCCGAGATCCAAGCGACTTTGCTGTCCGCCATCGCCCGCAGAAGGTCTTCCCAGTAGACCGAACGCCATCCGCTGGACTCTGCGGCGTCGATCGGAAGGCGTTCAGGCGAGATCAGCACGTAGTGGGCGGCATCCGGAACTGCGGTGCGATATCGATGCAGCTGGTCGAGTCCGAGGCCGGACAGGACTTTCGCCTCCGCAACGCAGCGCTTCTCGTCGCCCACGGTGATGACGAGGTCGATGCGGTCGCGCTTGCGGACAGGCACTTCACGCTGGACGACGACCCGCTGCGGCGAGTCACCCAGACCCAGCAGCTCGGCAACCGGTTCGGGATCACTCTCGATCATGGCCGCGATCAGGTCGCTCCATCTGTTCTCCGCTCCCAGCGGCACCAAATGCCGGACCGGCGGCTGCACACTCGGCGAGTCCATGGCGCGACCGTACCCGCACTCCTGGCCAAGACGGCCGTAGTGTTGTGGCCAAGGAATGGGGGCCTGGTGAGGATCGCGGTCATCGGTGACGTCGGAGGACACGCTGTCCAACTGCGGCAGGCGTTGCGTGAGCTGCCACACGATGTGACGGTGATCCAGGTCGGCGATCTGGTCGACCGCGGACCGGACAGCCTCGGCGTCCTCGACGCCGTCGCGCCGATGCTCGGCGAGCGGTGGGTGCAACTGGCGGGCAACCACGAGGCTCAGTATCTGCCTGGCGCAACGGTTTTCTGGCCCGAGCCGCTGCCGGGTGTGGAGATGTTGCGCGCGTGGTGGGCCGACGGGCGGATGCGGGTTGCTGCCGCTGTCACGGCGAACGGGGACGAGTTCCTGTTGACGCACGCGGGGCTGACGGTTTCGGCGTGGCAGCGGTTGGGTGAGCCGGCCGACGCGGCCGAAGCCGCGGATCTGCTCAACGAACGGCCTGAGCTCATCTGGGAGATGGGGGCGCACGCGCGCGATGAGCAGGCTGGGCCGTTGTGGGCGGAGTCCGGGGCGGCGCTGCACGAGCCGTGGATGCGGTATGGCGGCATCGTTCCGTTCGGGCAGATTCACGGGCATTCGACGGTCGTTGATTTCAAGCACGAGCGTTGGCGGTGCGACGGCCGCGTCAAACATCGCACGACTGTCGACTGGGCGGCGCGCCACGTGACGACGAGGGTGGGCGGGCGGTTGTTCATCGGGGTCGACCCCGGGCATGGGCGGGATGGCGCCGGCAGTTGGCGGCCGCTGATGCTCGACGACGCCGAGGTCCACGCGCGGCTCTGAAATCCCCATAGACAGGGAGCATTCCGACGTTTTCAGCGCGTCGAGAAGTTCCGGTCTGGCCATGGCCCGATTGATGGTCTATACCAATAGTGGCCCCGCCTCCATCCCTGCCCTCAGGAGGTTCGTCATGCGGAACAAGCTGTTCAAGCTGGCCGCGGTTGTCGCACTGGCCGCCGCGCTACCCCTGCCGAACGCGCAAGCGGCCACGGCGTCGTCGGTCGCCCCCTACGTCGACATGGGTGCCTGGCCCACGCCGGTGTTGTCGGAGATGGCGAGCAAGGGTGGCGTCAAGAGCTTCACGCTCGGGTTCGTCACCTCGTACGGCTGCAAGGCCAGCTGGTTCGGTGCCTACGACCCCAGGACGGGGTGGCAGAAGGAGGAGATCCAGAAGCTCCGCAACGCCGGTGGGGACGTGAAGATCTCCTTCGGTGGTGCGTCGGGGATCGAGCTGGCGTACTACTGCACGACGCCGCAGACGTTGGCCGCCGAGTACGACGCCGTGGTCAAGGCGTACGCGTTGAAGTACGTGGACTTCGACATCGAGGGCGCGGCAGTGGCCGACCCGACGACCATTCAGCGGCGGTCGCAGGCGTTGAGGATCCTGCAGGACCGCAATCCCGGGCTGAAGATCTCGCTGACGTTGCCGGTGCTGCCCAGCGGGTTGACGCAGGACGGCGTGAACGTGGTGCAGTCGGCCAAGAACGCCGGTGTGAACCTCGACATGGTCAACGTCATGGCCATGGACTACTACGAGGGGCCCGCTGACCAGGGGGCCAAGGCGATCGCGGCGGCGAAGGCCACGCAGGCTCAGGTGAAGTCGGTCTACGGGCTGTCGGATTCGGCCGCCTGGAAGAAGATCGGGGTCACGCCGATGCTGGGCGTCAACGACTCGCGCAACGAGATCTTCTACCAGAAGGACGCGCGGGCGCTGGTGAGCTTCGCGAGCTCGGTACACCTCGGGATGCTCTCGTTCTGGGAGCAGGGGCGGGATGCCAACGCCTGCACCGGCGCGCTCTACCGGTGCAACAACATCCCGCAGCAGCCCTACGAGTTCGCGCGGATCTTCTCCGGCTACAACGGCTAGCCCAGCGTCCAGGTGGCCGTGTCTGTGTAGGCACGGCCATCTCGCGTGCCGGTGATCGTCACGGTGTTGGCGCCCGGACGCAACGTGATCGGCCACGTGTAGACGTCGGCACGCGGCTTCGGCGCACCGACCGCGACACCGTTGAGCACCAGCTGCACGTTGTCCGTTGTGCCGTAAGCACGAACAGTCGTCGAAGCAGCAGTCCGGGAAGTCCAGCGGGCGCTGTTCAGGTGCACGAACGGCGTGTTGGTCCACTGCGACTTGTAGAACCAGAACGCGTCCTTGCGCACCGAACGGTCATAGGTGACGAGGCCCTTGTCGTTGCGGCCCAACGTATCGCCCTCAGAACGGCTGTCGACCGCGAAGTCGAACATGTTCCACACGAACGTACCCCAGAGGTAGTCCCGGCTGCGAAGCTGCGTCCACGAGTTCTCGTGCACCAGCGTCTGGTACTCCTCCGGGTGCCAGCGCGAGGTCGTCACGGGCGGGGCCGGGTTCTCCTCGTGCTGCACCACGCTGCCACCGGCGCCATACTCGCTCAGCGCGATCCTGCGCGCGGGATCCTGGGCGTGCAGGCGATCCGCCCACGCGCCTGGACCCGTGCTGCTCTTGTCGTACCAGCCGTAGTACTTGTTGTAGGCGGCCAAGTCGGCGTGGCTGGACACCGGGTCGAGGTCGCCGATGTGGCTCGCGTAGGTGGACAACCGCCCGGCGTCTTCTGCCCGCACCGACGCCGCCAGGTCGCGCAGCAGGTTGTTGGTGGCGGTGTTGCTGGTCTTCTGCTCGTTGCCGATGCCCCAGAACGCGATCGACGGGTGGTTGAAGTTCTGCCGGATCATCTCCAGCAGCTGCTGCTGGGCGTTCGACCGGAACGCCGCGCTGTCGGCCACCTCGTTGACGAGCGGAATCTCGGTCCAGACGACGTAACCACGCGTGTCGGCGAGGTCGTAGACCTGCGAAGCCTGCTGGTAGTGGGCGGTGCGCAACGCGTTGACGCCCATCTCGTCCATCAGGTCGAAGTCCTGGCGCTGCTGCTCGGCCGACACCGCCCAGCCCACGTTCAGCCGGTCCTGGTGCGCGTTCACGCCGTTCAACCGCAAACGCTTGCCGTTCAACGAAAAGCCGGTCGCGGCGTCAACGGAGGTGACCCGCAAGCCCAGCGGCTGAGTGACGACGTCCTTCGCCACACCCGTGTCCGCGTCGATGATCTCCACGCTCGCGCTGTACAAGTACGGATCCGCCTTGCCGTTCCACCGATGCGGACGAGCAAGAGTCACCGTCTGCACGGTGTCGAACCCGGTGGCGGCATTGACCGAACGAACAGCGGAAACGCTCTCACCCACCACCACGCCGGCAGGATCCGCAACGACCGTGCGCACCTTGACGCGAGCAGGCGCAGCCCGGTTGTTCCACGCCTTCGTGGTCACCTCGACACTCGCGGACGCATCGGTGAGCGAACGCTGCCGCAGGTAGACGCCAGGACCGCCGTAGTCGCCCATGCGCACCCCGAGCGGATCCACGCCGGTCAGCGACACGTGCCGGTAGATTCCGCCGAAGAACGTGAAGTCAGCGGACAACGGCGCCACGTCGGCGGCCGCACGGTTGTCCGCCTTCACCGCGATCACGTTGTCCTGCCCCGGTTTCAGCACCGAGGTGGCGTCGAAGCGGAACCCCGCGAACCCACCGCGGTGCTGCCCCAGCCGCACCCCGTTCACCCACACGTCCGCGACCTGGTTCACCCCGTCGAACTGCAGCCACAACCGCCGCCCGGACAACGACGTCGCAGGCGTGAAGTGCTTGCGGTACCAGCCGATTCCCCGGTAGTAGTTCGAGCCGCCGTCCTGACCGTCCGACGCGTTCCACGTGTGCGGAACCGACACCGCGCTCCACGACGAGTCGTTGAACGCGGGAGCTTCGGCCCCGGGAGCGTCCGCGCGCAGGAAGCGCCAGCCGGAGTCCAGGCTCACCGAGGCGCGCAACGTCGGTGGCGCGTACGCCGAAGCTGCTGGTGCACCAACGAACATCGCCGAGATCAGCACGAGCAGCGCCAGCAGACGTGTCATGTCCAGCACGCTATTGGCGGTGTTAAACCTGCGTCAACGAATGGAGCTAGTTCCGGTACAACGGGTTCGGGCAGTCCACGTAAACGCTCGCCGCGCCTTCCGCCCGCGTCCAGCGCAACAGCAGGTTCGCCTTCGCGGGCACGGTCGGACTCTCCAGCAACGAGTTCAGCAGTGTGAACGATCCATACCCCGAGAAAACTTCCCGTGCTTCCGACCACACATCCAGCGAGGGATGCCGTGACAGCACCGCACCCGCGATCTCCATCAGGTGGTTCACGATCAGGCAGTACTGGAGCCGCTCCCAGCCCTTGGCCTCGGACACCCCGCGCGAACCACCAGGACCGTCCACAGAGGACAGAAGCTCAGCATGCCTTGGCAGCAAACGCATGCCCTCGTGGTCGCGGTAGAACGCCTGCACCGGCATCCCGGAAGAGTCAACGCCCACCAGAACGTTCTGCAGATGGCACTCCATCACCACCCCGTGCGCGAAGAACGCGTGCAGCACAGGAGGAACGACGACCGACAAGTACTGCCGGAACCACCGCAAGGCGGAAGAGGAATCCAGACCGTCCAACGGATTCCCGTCGAACCCTTCACTGATTCCCGCCGCCAGCAACGGTGTCACGCCGGGCAACGTGTGCCGCCGCACCCCGTCGCGCACCACAACCGCAAGTCCCTCAAAGGATTCCTGAGAAGTCCGGTAACCACGATCGATGAGGAACGCCGTTCCGGGGTAAGTAGAAGCGATGTCGGAGAACACCGGTCTCAGCACCCGCGCGAGCGGCGGAATCCAGCGCAGGTCGTGCGCCCACAACCGGCGCACGTCGTTGGTGATCTGCACGTCGAGGCTGAACTTGTAGAACAGGTCGGCCGCCGGGTCGTACACCGTCCGCACGGACGACGTCGGCCACACCACGTGATCGGCCTCGGGACCGCTCATGCCCAGCAACGAGAGCTGCCACGGATGCGCCGGCAGCACCCCGGCGGGCAACGGCACGTCGCCGTCGTCGACGAACGAACCCTCCAGGTGCACCAACGAAAACGACGCGTGCACCTCGGGCGAGTACGGCAGCCACTCGGACGCGGGCAGCCCGCCACGGCCCTTCGGCGCGGGGTGGTAGCGATGCCCGGCGATCAACGCCTGCTCAGAGCGTTGGTAGAGGTCCGCAGGCGGCTCAGGACGAGCCGCCAGCATCGCCGCGATGGCCGACCGCGACCCCGCGATCTCGTCGAGGAACCCGACCGGCGGATCCCCGAGCTCCTTGGTGATCAACACAGCCAGTTCGTGCCACGACAGGGGTTGCCACGAACCGGTGAACACCTCGGGGTCGGACAGCCACCGCCCCTGCCGCGCCCGCAGCAGCACATCCGTGCGCGGCAGGCGGATCGTGCCGTCCGGCCCGGCCTCCCCCACCTCGCGCCGCAGGCAGTTGAGCAGGGCGGTCGAGGTGATGCCATCAGAGTCCACCGGTACTCGCTCCCCTGTGCCGATGTGTGATGATCTGATCATTCTGACGCAGACGCCGGTCGAGGCCGAATTCGCCGCGGCCCTGTCCCCCGACCGAGCCGGGCGGTTCCTCGCGGCACTGCCGGGAGCCCGCGCGGCCGTCCTCACGCGTCTGCGACGAGCCCTCACGATCGAGCCGTTGCCGCAGGTCAGCGTCAACGCCGACGACTACGGACACCCCGTCGACCTCCTCACCGCACTGCGCTGGGCGAACGCTGAAAACCTGACCGCCGAGGTCGCCCACAGCGTGGCCGGACTGGCGCTGTCCCGCACAACGAGCCCGCTCACGACTCCATTCCTGCACCGGTCGCTGGAGGAGCACGAGCAGAGCGTCGTCGACGGCCATCCGCTGCACCCGTGCTGCCGCAACCGCACCGGGTTCACCGCGACGGACCACCTCGCGTACGGCCCTGAGCACCGCCCAACGGTCGTGCTGAGACTCCACCCCGCCAAAAACCACGTGGTCCACGGCGACTGGCCCGCCGAACTGCGGGACGGCGACGAGATCCTGCTCCCGGTGCACCCGTGGCAGGCCGACCGCCTGAACGTCCTGAGCGTCGCCACGCTCGACGCCGGCCCGCTGATGGCACTCCGGACCCTCTCGGCCGGCGACTGGCACGTCAAAACGACGCTGAGCGCCCAGATCACGTCCGCGGTCAGGGACATCTCCGGCAACTCGATCACGACGGCCACGACGGTCTCCGACTTCCTCAGCCGCACCGTCGAAGGCATCGACCTGCAGCACAACCGGGCGTCTGCGGCAGCGCTCACCCACGGCGAACCGGACCGCGCGCTCGGCGTGATCCTCAGGGACAAACCCGTGCCACGCGAGGGCGAATCCCTTCTCCCGCTGGCCGCCCTGACCGCACGCCCCGTGACCGGCGGCCCTCCCCCGATCCGGGAACTCGGCGACCCGGTCGAGTGGCTCACCGAGTTCGCCGAGCTGGCCGTCCCACCGCTGATGACGCTGCTGGCCCGAGGCGTCGCGTTGGAGGCTCACGAGCAGAACCTGCTGGTAGGACTGGTCAACGGCAGGCCGCGAAGGCTGATCTACCGCGACCTCGCCGACATCCGCGTCAGCCCGCGCCCGGACCTCCCGGAACGCCTGCACGCCGACCACGAGAGCTTGCGCACCAAGACGTTCGCGACGTTCTTCGCGACCGCGATGACCGGCCTCGTCACCGCCCTCGACGCGCCACCCGAGGACCTCTGGCAGGCCGTCGCACGAACGATCCCCGACACCCCGGACCGGCACGCGCTGCTGCACGACCCGCTTCCGGCCAAACCGCTCACGCTGATGCGGCTCGATCCCAAAACCACGCGGTGGGCACGCCTGCCCAACCCGTTTCAGGGCACCTGACCGCCGCCCAGCAGGACCTCCTGGTGCTGCCACGCCAGCGACAGCAGCGCCGCGCCCGCCGCCTGGGTCGGCTCGTGGTGGACGAAGCGCTCAACGGTCGACGCGGTGAACGGAAGGCCTTCCAGCACGCGGCCTTCGTCGTTGTGCGACACCAGATCGCCGAACAGCGCGTCGAACTCGGCGGCCTCGATCACCGCGACGGTGAGCATGTCGGTGGCGAACGTCAGCGGGTCGACGCCCATGCCGAGGTACGACACGCGGGCCGCCGACGTCAGCTGCCGCGCGAACGGCCACGACGAGTAGTCGACGCCGTGGATCTCCGGTGCGCCGAGCAGCTCCTCGGCGAACTCGCGGATCATGCTGTGCCACAACGAGAAGTCGTCGTCGCCGGCCGACTGGAACACGCCGACGGGCAGCACCTGGTACATGCCGCCCGCGTGCCCGACGCGCTTCGGGTCGCGCCAGTGCAGGTAGAACGTCGCGTCGCCGGTCGCCGAGTCGTGCCGGATGGTCAACGTGCTGATGGCGACGTTCACCGGCCGATGAGCCGGGTCGCACGGATCGCCCACGGCAGAACGCAACGGCAGCTTGTGCGTCACGCCGAGCTCACGGGCCGCGTACTCGTGCGCGCAGGCCTCGCCCACGTCGATGCCGTCGAAGTACGAGCCGAGGCCGAACGTCAGGTGCCGGTCGGTGAAGTCGAGCAGCCGGTAGGTCTCGCGGTTCTCGAACACCGTCGGCGAGGCCAGCGCGGCCATCGCCTCCGAGTAGCTCCCAAACCCGTCGGGGAGCAGGTCCGACGACAACGTCTCGAAGCCGGACGACCGTCCCAGCGACAGCGACAGGTCCTCCAGCGGCACCGGAGCGGCAGGCATCCAGTGCGGTGCCGTGAGCAGCGGTGTGCCCGCGACCTTGGGCACGTCCGGGTACTCACCCGCGGCCTTCACCGCCAGCGCGTGGCGGTGTTCGAGCAGGTGAGCGCGGACTTCGAGCCACTGTTGCGACGTCGGCATGACCTCATTTTCGACTGAGACACGACGAAATGACCGGGCCGCCTTCGGCCCGGTCTCCGCTCTACGAGGCTGTCAGGCCCGCCAGCGCCGGGACGCGTGGACCACGTCGCCGACCGCGCGCGCGAGGCTTCCGTCGGCGTCGACGTGGCGCTCGTACTCGGCCGGAACCGGCTTGGCCACCGCGGGCGGGGCCTCGTACGGGTCGCTGTCGTCCCAACGCAGCCTGCGCGCCGTCTTCACGAACGCGACCGCCGCGGCCAGCAGCAGCACCCCGATCGCGACCGGCCACCAGACCGATTCCGCGACCGCGATGGCGAACTGGACCTGGGCCACCACGACGAAGACGACAGTGAGTCCGACCACCGACCACGGGGCCGATCTGCTGTCGTTTCTGCGTCTGGCGGCACCACTTGCCCCCATTGGCGTCACCTCCACCGATGTTGCCGTGGACATCGGCGATTGATCGCACGGAGTTACAACGCCCAAGCGTACTCCCTGGTCGTTTGGTTGCGGACTGTCATCACCCGCACGTCCGCTCACCAGCGGCTGGAGGTTGCCTGAACGGTGCGGAATTCACTCGGTGGTGTGATCATCAACTGGTGTCCGCACAGCACGCGGGAGACCCCGCCTCATTCGCCGCCGATGTACTCGACGAAGGTCCGGCCGAGCCGGAGTACGAGCCGGGCGTTGCTTCGAGACGGCCCACCAAGACCTCCGCGGGTGGCGCGCTGATCCGTGATTCCACCGGACGTGTGCTCTTCGTGGTGCCGACCTACAAGGCCGTGCTGGACATCCCCGGCGGCATGACGGAGGACGACGAGTCCCCGAAGGCCGCGACCGTCCGGGAGATCCGCGAGGAGCTCGGGCTCGACCTCGCGCTGGGGCCGCTGCTCGTCGTCGACTGGACGCCTCGCAACGGCGTGTGGCGCGACTGCCACCAGTTCGTGTTCGACGGCGGGGTCGTGGACGACGCGAGAGCGCACGACGACGAGCTCTCAGGCGTCCTGTACCTGACATTGGACGAGGCGCGGGCTCGAATCTACCCGTCGCTGCACCGGCGGCTCACGTTGGCTCTCAGGGCGCTTGAGAGCGGTTCCACGGTCTACGCCGAGTTCGGGCGGGAAGTATGAGGATCGTCTCGCTGCTGCCCGCCGCCACCGACATCGTGGCCGAGCTGGGCCTGCTGGAACACCTCGTCGGCCGCACCCACGAATGCGACTGGCCGGCCGAGGTCGCGAGCGTCCCGGTCGTCACCAGCACCGGCATCGACCAGAACACGCTGAGCAGCCGGGAGATCTCGGCGACCGTCCACCACGGCTCGTCGTTGTACGGGTTGGACACCGACCTGCTCAACGACCTGAAGCCGGACGTGATCCTGACGCAGGACCTGTGCGACGTCTGCGCGATCTCCTACGAGAAGGTCTCCGAGACCGTCCGCCTGATGGACGTCGGGCCGAAGGTGCTCAGCCTGGAGCCGTCCACATTGGACGAGGTGCTCGACTGCCTCAGGACCGTCGGCGACACGCTCGGAGTGGACAGCAACGACAAGATCGCAAGTCTCCACCACCGCATCGACCACGTCGAACAGCAGACCAGAACGCTGGAACACCCGAGGGTCGCGGCGATCGAATGGCTGGATCCCGTGTGGCCGGCCGGCCACTGGGTCCCGGAGCAGATCGCGAAAGCCGGCGGAGTCCCTCTCATCGCCGCCAAGGGCGAGCACACCACACCGATCACCTGGCAGACCGTCCACGACGCGAACCCCGACGTCGTCCTGCTCATCCCGTGCGGCTTCCCACCGGAACGAACCCTGAAAGAGCTCCCCGACCAGCGGTTCCCCGAGACGTGGGTGCTCGACGGCCCGAGCTACTACAACCGCCCCGGGCCACGGGTCGTGCGCGGCATCGAGATCCTCGCGAACGTGTTGCACGACATCGGGCCGGCCCCGGAGCCGGGAGAAGCCCTTAAGCTCGCCCCATGGACCTGAGCGCGTTCCCCCGAGTCGCACTGGGCAGCTGGCCGACCCCGCTCGACGACGCCCCGAGGCTCGCGACCGCGCTCGGCAGCCCGCCGGTCCTGATCAAGCGCGACGACGTCAACGGGCTCGGCGCGGGCGGCAACAAGCTGCGCAAGCTCGAGTTCCTGCTCGGCCAGGCGATCGAGGACGGCGCGGACACGATCATCACGTTCGGCACGCTGCAGACCAACCACGGCCGGCAGACCGCGGCCGCGTGCGCCAAGCTCGGGCTGAAGTGCGAGCTCGTGCTCACGGCCAAGGTGCCGATGAAGGGCGACGCGTACGAGAAGTCCGGCAACGTCGTGCTGGACCACATGTTCGGCGCGAAGGTGCACATCTGCGCGGACGCCGAGGAAACGGTGGAAACCTACGCGCGAGTAAACCACGACAAAGCCGTGACGCTCCCGGTCGGCGGCTCGAACGGGCTCGGCACGCTCGGCTACGTCGCCGCCGCGGTCGAGCTGATCGGGCAGCTCAACGAACGCGGTGTCGACAACGCCACCATCGTTGTTCCGCAGGGCAGTGGCGCCACGGCGGCGGGCATCGCGCTCGGCACGGAACTGCTCGGCTGGCCCGGCACCGTGCACGCCGCGAGCGTCTCCCACTCGGCGGAAGACGCCGAACAGGAACTCCGCACGCTCGCGAACGACGCCGCCGAACTGCTGCGGGTCGCATCCCCGAAGCTCGACCACGTCCGAGTCACCGACGACACCATCGGCCCTGGTTACGGCGTTCCGACGGCGGAGATGTGGAGCGTGCTGAAGCTGTTCGCCCGGGCCGAGGGCGTCATCCTCGACCCGGTCTACACGGGCAAGGCAGCGGTGGCTTTCGAACGCCTCGCGCCCACCAGCGAAGTACCCGTCGTGTTCCTCCACACGGGTGGTCTTCCGGGCTTTTACGGCTATTCCCCGGAAGCCGTCGCCCAGTTCTGATAAAGGCCGGCAAAGACAAAGCAGCGGTCAGCTATTGACCACGTTTTGTCCATGAATCCCACCCATTTCACCCGGCATAATCGCGCTCATACGTGAACCAATAAGGGACCGGTCCCGCCAATGGTGCGGTATCAATCCTCGGTACATTCCACGAGCGTCAGTGGGTGAATTGACCTATGCGTCTCTCCGTGCTCGCCTCGACAGCGGCAACGCTGCTGCTGAGCTCGCCGGGCGTGGCACTGCAAGAACCAGAACCCGTCATCCAGCCCGCGAACATCGTGGTGCTGGTCGACGAGTCCAGCAGCATCAGCGCGCAGGACATGGATCGCGAGCGCGAGGCCGCCGCACTCATCGCGCTCGGCGAGTTCGCCCCGTCCAGCACCATCGCCGTCGTCGGGTTCGGCAGCGACAACGGCGGCCAGTCGCCGGTCGACGTGGTGTGCCCGCCGAGCACCGTCGCGACCGCGCAGGACCGCCAGCGCCTCAGCGACTGCACCAGAAACCTCAAGAGCCGCACCGAGGGTGACGGCACCGACCACGCGGCCGCGCTGCAGCAGGCACTCAGCTACCTCAAGGGCGACAAGCAGGGTCCGAAGCTCGTCTTCCTGCTCACCGACGGCAAGCTCGACGTCACCGACAGCCCGCGCTACGGGCCGGACAACATCGGCGACCAGCGCAACCGCACCGCGCACGACCTGATCGGCACCCTGCTGCAGGAGGCGAACAAGGAGAAGATCCAGGCCTGGCCGCTCGGGTTCGGCGACGTCGACCAGGCACAGCTCGACCGGTTCGCGAAGGGCTCGTTCCAGGGCCAGTGCGGCGCGAAGTCCCCGACGCCGACGGCCACGAAGGTCAACAGCAGCGCGGACGTCGCCCAGGCGCTCATCAAGGCGTTCCAGGCGGGCAGATGCGCTGGGGCGAGCGACATCCAGCGCACGCCGGTGAGCAGCGGCGGCACGGCGGAGGCCAAGGTCAGGATCCCGGTGATCGCCACCGACGGCTCCATCCTCGTCACCAAGCACGACTCGCGCATCACCGTGTCCTATGTGGACCCCGAGGGCAACACCGTGCCGAAGTCGGGCACTCAAGGCGGTTCCACGTTCCAGGTCAGCGGCGAGAACGGCACGGTCGAAGGTCTGCGGATCGTGAACCCGCTGCCGGGCGAGTGGACCGTGAAGATCGCGTCCGCGCCAGGAGTGCCGGCGCTCGACGTCAGCACCGTCGTGATGTACCAGGGCGCGATCCGGTCGAGCATGACCGTGAACCCGCCCGCGCCCCAACCTGGTCAGGAGGTCACCGTCACGCTGAGCCTGCAGACCAGGAGCCGGTCGATCACCGATCCGAACGAGCTGAGGGACGTCGCGTTCACCGCCGACCTCGCCGGAGATGGCTTCACCACCGCGATTCCGCTCAACGACGACGCGCAGAACGGCGACAGCAGAGGCCGGGACGGCGTCTACTCCGGCAAGGTCGTCGTGCCGGACCAGGCGAAGGGCAAGGTCAAGTTCACCGGCACGGTCGCGGGCATCGGCATCAGCAGCGACACCAGGACCGTCGACGCCGCACTCGTCTCCGGTCCACGCCAGTTCTTCGCGGACGCGGGGTTCGAGCAGAAGGACTGGGAGGTCGACGCGGGAGGGACGATCAAGGGCAAGGTCACCGTCACGAACTCCTCAGGGCGCGCCCGAAAGGCCAGGATCGTCGTCACCGACACGTCACCGGGCACCGTCGTCAGCATCCCCGGCGAGCAGACCGTGCTCGACGTGCCGCCCACGGGCACCACCACGTTCGACTTCGGCCTGGCCTTCAGCAAGAACACCGCCTTGGGTGCCAACGCGTTGACGCTCAGAGTCGTCGACGACGAGAAACCGGACGACGTGATCTACGAGTGGCGGATCACCGCGACCGTCAAGAAGCCGCTGCCCTGGATGGAGATCGCGATCGCAGTCGGCGTCGCGATCGCAGTCACCACAGCGGTGGTCTACGCCGTCCAGTGGCGGCGTCGGCGCGACGTCCGCGGTCTCGTCGTCCGCCTCTACGACGGCTACCGGCCGTGCGGTGACCTGGCCGCACCGGAAGAGCGCGCATCCGTCCTGCGCTTCCACCTCGGCGAAGTCCACACAGGACTCGCGCAGCTCTCGCACTCCGCGGGCGGCGAGGACAGCTACGAGCTGAGCCGCGTGGGCGGACAGCTTCAGCTGCGCACTCCGTACGGCGACACGCTGCCACTTCAGCTCGGCGAGCGCGTGACCGTCAGCGAGAACCTCGCCATCGAGGTGCAGGACGAGCTCGCCCCCGTCGACTTCCCCGACCAGGACCCGCTGACGGCGCCTCACCACGAGGAACGCCCGTCGAGCGGCAGCCATCTGCTCTGAGCAAAGGGAACAGCATGCAGATCTACCAGCCCATGCTTTACGTCGGTCTGGGTGGCACCGGCTGCCGCGTCGGTGCCGAGCTGGAGCGCAAACTGCGCGAGGAGCTGTGCGGACCGGACGGCTCGGAGCTGCAGCACCGCATGCAGGGCAAGAACTTCCTGCCCTACCAGCTGCCGTCGTGCCTGCAGTTCGTGTACGCGGACCTGAGCGAGGACGAGTTCGGCGCTCTGGAGCGCCGAGTGGTCCCCGATCCCGAGTACCTGCCCGCCGCCGAACGCACGCTGCACCTCGTCCGCGAACTGGTGCCGCACCACGACACCTATCCCGAAGTGGCGCGCAGCCTGCGACTGGCTGCACCGCAGTACATCGAGTCGTGGCTGCCCCCGCCCACCGGTGAACCGCGCATCGGCCCGCTCGCCCGCGGCGCCGGTCAGCTGCCGACCGTCGGCCGCGCGGCGCTCTTCGAGACGTTCCGCGGCGGCACATCAGCTGCGCAAGCCCCTTTGCGCAAGGCGATCGGCGCAATCAACAACTCGCTGGGCGAGCTCGCGATGCTCGGCGGCGGCAAGAGGTCGTTGTCGTGCGACGTCTTCGTGGCGTTCTCCGTCGCGGGTGGCACCGGCAGCGGCATCTTCTTCGACTTCCTGCACCTGATCGGCGACGTCTTCGCGCACCAGGACTACCGCGCGAGGATCTTCCCGCTGGTGCTCATGCCGTCCGCGTTCGACGAAGGACTCGGCGGCGGCCGGGCAGCGAGACTCAACGCGGGCCGGTCGCTGCTCGACCTGTTCCGGCTGGTTGACGACCAGAACGCCCAGACCGCGGGCACCGAGCTGGACAGCAGCGGCATCAGCGGCTCGCTGTCGGTGCGCTACCCGGAACGCGAGGAGATCCGGCTGCGCGCCTCGACCGTGCAGACCGCGTTCCTGTTCGGCAAGAGTCCTGGCGTACAACGGGAAGACCTGCACCGGTCGATCGTGTCGCTGGTGCTGTCGTTGATCGGCACGGATCTCGGCACCGACGGCGACGGCGGCAGTCACGCCATCACGCAGACCTACATGAGCTTCGCCGACTCGTTCATCAACAGCGCGGTCGAACGCGAGGTGCCTGCCGCGACGGGCATCGGAAACCGCGGTGTGTCCACGAGTTCGGTCGCGTCGATGACGGTCCCGGTCGACGACATCGCGGAGATCATCGCGTCCCGCCTGCTCGCCTCCGCGATCACCGAGCTGGACCAGCCCGCCGCCGGAACCGCCGAGAACAACGCGCCGTTCATCGAGCGGTTCTTCACCGAGTCCAATGTGGACCCGTTGCGGCTGCGGGCACCCGTGCCGATCAAGGAACCCGCGGCGGTCAGCGGCGCCGAGGCGATCTCCCGTGCGCTCGCGACCCGTGCCCGCACGATGGAGTCCGGTCTCGTCACCCTGGACAACCAGCTGGCCAGGCAGATCCCGGACATGGTGCAGACGTTCGACGCCGGCCGCGCGGTGAAGTCGCTGCTCGGCGAGCTCGACCTGTTCCGGTTGCGGCGCGTGCTGAACGGCCACGACGGGCTCACCGACGAGGCCAGCGCGCTCGGGTTCGCCAAGATCCTCGAACTGCGCCGCGGCGAGCCGGCCGCTCCGCCCGGCCTGACGCTGAACCCACCGACCAGCGTCGGGATCAAGGGCAAGTTCCTGCGCAAGCTGCAGTACTCCGACCCGGCCGTGCGGGCTGCCCTCGCCCGCCAGAACGAGTGGTACGCGTGGCGCGCCAAGCGGGTCTGGCACGCGGCGTGGAACGACAGGGCCGTGCAGTGGGACCTCAAGCTCAAGGCCGTGCAGCAGCAGGTTCTCTCGCTCGTCACGGCGTTCGAGGAGCACGCGCGGCAGAGCGAACGCCGGTTCGGCCCGCGCACCCAGGAGCTGTACCAGCAACGCGTCGGCGTCACGTACCTGTTGCCGCGCCAGGGCGAGCTCGACTCGTTCTACGACGCCGTGGTGCGCCGGTTCGTGGCCTACTACGTGCACCAGGCCGGCAAGCTGCACCCGACCGCGACGGCGGGCGACCTGGTCACCGAGATCCTCGGCGAGGAGGGCTGGAAGAACGCCTACGACATGGTGCTGGACGGACGCGGCCCCGCGATGGCCGTCGCGCACGTCAAGGACCAGGTCAAACAGGCGGTGAAGCGGCTCTTCTCGTTCCGCGACGGGGACCACCGGCCGTTGCTGCCGGCGTTGCAGGACCTGCTGGCGGCCGCGGCGGGCAAGCCGGGTGTGCAGGTCGGCGAGGACGAGCTGCTGCAGTTCCGGGAGAAGCTCGCTGGTCTCGTGCCGGGCGGGTTCGCGCCGAGCGGCACGGGCAAGCTGCGGATCCTGTTCAGCTACCCCGCGGCCGCGAAGGACCTCGAACTGGAGAAGTTCCTGCGGCAGGAGGTCTCGCTGCCGCGCCAGGACGCCGTGATCGAGTTCCGCCCGATCTCCGCCGAGTCGATCACGGTGGTGCTGTTCCGCAGCTCGATGGGCCTGACCGAGGTGCCGGAGGTCCGCGAGGTGCTCAAGCACTGGTCGGACGCGCTGAAACACGAGGAGCAGCAGGACTTCCTGCGCTGGCGGCAACGGCTCGGCTACGACTTCGGTTACCTGGCCACGACTCCCGAGCACCGCGAACGCATCCTGCACCACCTGCTGTGCGCGGCCTGGAACGACCAGGTCGAGGTGACGGGCGACGAGGACTCGCCGGCGGCGATCACGATCAAGCTCGGCGACGGCGCTCAAGCCAGCATGAAGCTGCCACTGGAACCGTTCGGCCGCATGTCGAGCTGGGCGAGCCTGCTGTCCTCGTACGAGGGGTGGGTGCTCGCCGACGACAAGCAGATCCGCCGCGACTTCTGCGCGAAGCTGATCGGCACGACTCCGCGCGGGGTGGATCGGCGGCCGGACAAGCCGTCGCAGCTGTTCGACCAGATCGTCGGGATGGCATCGGGTGAACTGGCGCGCATCGACGCCGAGCTCGGTCAGCGCACGGGCGAGAGCGGCACGCGCAGGCTGCTGGCGTTGCGCGAGTTCTGGGAGCAGACGCTGCCCGGCGCGCTGCGGCTGCCGTTCCGCGGCGTCACGAACCCGTTGCAGGACAACCTGCTCGACCTGCGCGAGTGGGTCGCGCGCGATCCCGAATGGTTGCGGCCGTGAACCCTGATCCCGTACTGGTGCTGGATCTCCGCACACCGGAGCCGGCCCCGTTCGCGCCGTCGAGCCGAATCCTGGTCGTCGACACAACGGCCGCGTTGAGCGAGCACCACGAGCACTTCGCGCGCCTCGCACGGCAGCCCCAGGTCACCGGCGTGGTCCTGGTGGCGATCGGCGGTCTCGGAGAAGATCCCGTGTTGCGCACGCCGTCGGCCCTCGCCGGCGTGGGTGTGACGCTGTGGGTCGGAGACGGCCTTGGCGTGCCGTGGGAAGGCGGCTCGCAACGGCCAGGCGCCGGATCCACTGAGTCCACTGTGGATGATCTGCTGTCGGCGCTGCGGTTGCCCAAGGTGTTCGACCGGGTGCTCGCGGACGTCGGCGTGATGCCGCACCAGGCCGCGAGCCCCGGCCTGGCCGTGGACTACGCGGTGGTCGAGCCGGGCATGATGCGGTCGTTGAAGCTGCGCGCGCTGCAACAGCTCGTGGCCACGGGTGTCGCAGCCCGGCTGCACGACCGCGAGTCGACCGAGCTGACGTCGGTGATGCGCTCGGCCACGGAGAGCGACGCGACCTCGGTGCGTCAGGGATCGCCGCTGTACGAGGCGATGTCGCACGCCCAGCGCGAGCTCCAGTCCGCCGCGCGGTCGATCGACCGGTGGCGGACGTGGCGTGGACTCTTCGGGCTGAAGGCGGCGCACCGAGTCGTGCTGGACCGGTTGGCGGCAGCTGGCAGAGCGCTGCTGCGGCACCACGAGGTCGCGCGCAAAGCGTTGGTGGACGTGGACTCCAGCCTCGCCGAGGGCTATCCGCCGCCGGGTGAGCTGGTGGAGCAGGGTCTGCCCTCCCCCGCGCCGGTCAACTCGCAGGAACTGGCCGATGCGGTGCGCAAGGCCGTGACGACGGAGCTGATCGGCGGCCGCACCCTGCCGGGCATCGCCGAGCAGGCTCGCAGACTGGGCAACCAGCTCGGGGTGGCGCGCAGTCTCGCGGTGACCGAGCAGGACTCGGCCGCCGACCTGGAGAAGTGGGCGAAGGGGTTGATCTCACCGCCGCCGATGCCGGTCTGGTCTCGTCCGATGGGGTTCCTGATCGCGGTGGCCGGTGCGTCCAGCCTGGTCAGCACTCTCGCGTCCGGTCTGGGCGCGTGGCCGTTGCTGCTCGTGGTGCCGCTGTGGCTCGGGCTGGTGACCCTGGTGTCCGCCAACGCTCCTGTCGGTCTCGATCTCGCTTTCCTCTACGCCGTCACGTTCTTCGCCACGAGCCTGGGCGGTGCGATCGGGCTGGGCAACGCGAACGACTGGTCACCCGGCGGGCTGGTGTCGGCCGGTGTCCTGCTGGCGCTCGTCGCTGTGGCGCTGCTGTCGACGTACCTGGTGTGGCGCGCGGTGATCGGCCAGTGGCGGGTCGACGACCTGCCGTTGCGCCAGGCGTTCGCGGCCGACCGGCGGCTGTCCGACCAGGTGTCGCGGACGATCGCCCAACGCTGGTCCCCCGCCGACCGCAGCCGCCGGCTCGCGGACTCGCTGCTCGTGGTCGCGGGCGGGGTCGACGCGGTGGTCGAGGTGTTCCGCGAGGTGATCTCCGAGGCGCAGGAGTCCGACGGCGAGCACACGTTCGGGGATTCCTCTGCCGGGCTCGCCGAGGTGCTGCACCACGACCTCGTGGCCGTGACGCTGGAGGTGCTGCGGCCGTCGTTCGACGCGATCGCCTCACGCCTGCCGTTGTCCGGCGACTCGCAACGATCCCTGGTGCGGGCGCGGGAGCTGCTGGCGGTGTACGACGACCACCTCGAACACGCAGGTCTGCGCGAGCTGCCGAGGTTCGTGAACGACGACGGGCCACGACGCAGGCTCGCCGCGACGTTGTGGCAGAGCTCGGCGTCGTCACGAGGGATTCTGCAGCTCACCGAACGCAGCCGGATGACGCAGCTGTGCGCGGCGGAGGACGTCCGGCTGCTGCAGGCCGACGGGGCGAAGGTGATGCACTTCGCGTCCGCGGACATGGATCTGCCGCCGATCGACAACGGTTCCGACGAGGTCATCCGCACGAAGGGCGACGCGGTGGGCGCGCTGCGGCTCACCCCGATCCTCGCCCGGTACGTCGAGCGCGAGGTGCAGACCCAGTGACCTTCGAGAAGCTCACCGGACGCGATCCGTCCGGCCGCGAGGCGTCGTGGGAGATCCAGGCGCTCGACGCGGACCGCGTGAAGACCGGTTCCGGCGTCACTTTGGTGCTCCGGTCGTTGCCCGCCGACGCCAGCCCTGTCGAACTCGCCGCGGCGGAAGTGCTGCTGGACAACGAGATCCGTGCGTTGACACGCCTGCACACTCGGTATTTGAAGGCGCTGCCCGAGCTGCCGCGGATCGTCGGGTACGACTTCGACTCCGCGGAACCGTTTGTGCTGCTGGAACCGCCGATCGGCAAGTGTGTAGACGGCGGGCTGCGGACGTTGCTGATCGACGAACGCCGCCGGTTCATGATCGGACTGTTCCGCGCGCTGGCCCAGCTCGACGCCGTGGATCTCGTGCACGGCTCGGTCGGGCTCTCGTCGTTGTGCTGGGACGGCGCGACGACCCAGCTGGTGGACCTGTCGTCCGCGGTCGGCACGGGTGAGGCGCCTCGCCTGTCCCGCAACGGTTCCACGGCTCATCCCGGTCACGACGTGCGGGCGGCGGGCCGGGTCGTCTACGAGCTGTTCACCGGCAAGCACGTGGCTCTGGGCGACACTCCGGACCTGGTGTCGCAGCCCGAGGTGCTGGCGTCGTTGCTGCGCGGCGTCTTCGACCCGGATCCGCGGCTGCGTCCCACGGCCGTGCAGATGCTGGAACGGCTGAACGACAGGGACCCGCTGCCGCGACCGGTCGACGTGACGTCCGCGATGAAGCCGGGCTACGACAGGTTCGACTCGTTGCGTCCGCCTCGCGTTGCGGAGGTTCCGGTGTCGCAGCCGACTGTGCCGCGACCGGCGCCCGTTCCGGCTCGGCCGCGGCAGATTCCTCTCGTTCCGCTGGCCGTCGTCGTCTTCCTCGTGGTGGCGGCGATCGCGATCCTCGTGGCGGTGATCTGATGACGACTCCCAGCACCAAGCGCGTGCAGTGCCCGATCTGCCTGGAGTCCTTCGCGTGGCGCGAGGACGCCCTGTACCGGCGGGTGGTCGACGACAGCGGCGCCCGCTGGGTCAAGGCGGACCTCTCCGGCATCACGAACGAGGTGAAGCGCAAGGACCGCCGCGCCCGGTGCTACGTGCGATGCCCCAACCCCGGCAAGGAGAACCACGAGCACTACCTGCCGGTCTCGCACCGCGACCACGGCGACCCGATCGTGATCGGCATGGTCGGCCGGCACGCGTCCGGCAAGACGCACCTGCTGACCGCGATGATCCACGAGGCGTTGCGCGGCGACCTGCGCCACCACGGGTTGACGTTCGAACCGGCCGACGAGCTGCGGCACGCGGCGTTCCAGCGCGAGATCGACCAGCTCATGCGCGGCAACAAGCTCAACGCCACCAAGGACCTCCGCGAGGACTTCGCCACGTACCTGCTGGTCCGGAGCGCTTCGGGTACCACTCGTCCGATCGTGTTCTTCGACGTCGCCGGTGAGGACTTCGTGCAGTCCGGGCCGCACTCGCTGGGCGGGCAGTTCGTGCTCGGTGCGACGGCGTTGATGTTCGTCGATCATCCGGCGAGCGCGGTGCCGCAGTTGCGCGGCGACAAGGACGTGGACCGCAACCCGGCGTTCTCAGGTGCGCTGGAACGGATGGGTCGGCGCGCGGACGTGACGAAGCTGCCGGTCGCGGTCGTTCTGTCCAAAGCGGACGAACTGCGTTACGAGCATCCCGTCGACTACTGGATTCGGCAGGACGATCTGCGCGAACCGTTGGACGCTGCCGCGATCCGCTCGGAGTCTCGGGATGTTTACGCGTTTCTGGATCGGTACGAGGCTAAGCACATGCTCGACGTGTTCGAACGGTTCGAGCGCAGCACGATGCACGTCGTGTCGGCCACGGGGTCTGAGGCCGACGAGAACAACCTGTTTCCGCGCGGTGTCCGGCCGGCTCGGGTTTTGCGGCCGTTGTTGGCACTGCTCGCAATGAGTGGCTTGGTAGACCATCCCGAGGCCGCGGAGGTAGGCACGTGAACTCGTTGACGATGTCACTGCGTGGGCTCGTGGATCATCCGGAAGCGGCGGAGGTGGGCGTGTGAGCGTGCAGCAGTTGCTGTTCGCCGTCAGCGACAGCAAGGGCATGGACCTGGTCGCCGCCTCCTTCCCCACCCACGACGTCGACGCGTGGGACGGCTGGAACGAGAAGCTGCGCCCGCACAGCCGGTTGCTGGGCGAGCTCGGGGTCACGCCGGGCATCTCGTTCAGCCACCTGTCGTTCCCGGACGGCACCGCGGCGTTGCTGCGCCGTTCGGCTCGTCCCGGTGACGTCGGCCGCAACGTCGCGCACGCCCTGGTCAGCGACCGTCGCACGATCGCCCGGCTGGTCCCGGCCATGACGGGCTGGGGCGGGTGGCTCGACGACCGGCCGCGCAGCAACGAGCTGCACGAGGTCGACCCGGCGGAGTTCACCGGGCAGCCGATGCCGCTGGACGACCCGTTGCTCCTGCCGATCCTCGCGCGCGTCGTGTCCAGACCCTCCAGCACGTACAGCGTCATCGGCGTGCCGGAAGGTCTCGAGCTGCCGGTGATGTGGGCGTTGCGCGCCCTGGTGCACGACCGGGAGTGGACCTTCTCGACCTACGAGCAGGGCGATGCCCTTCCCAACCTGCCGCGGGTGACGTTCCTGCGCGCCCGGCCCGTGCAGGCCGCAGAAGGCGAGCACCAGCGGATCGACGTGCGCGAACCGGCGCGTCCCGGCGACTGGGCGACCGCGCGTGCCGAGGATCTTCTGGCTGCACTCCGGAACGTCGACTCGGCTCGGGTTCCCGAGTTCGACGACACGCCGACCGTGATCATCGAGGAGCCTGCGGTGTCACCTGACGTGAGCTGGCCCGCCCCTGACCTGGTGCACGGCGACGCGCCGTTGCCGCACCGGCTCGTGCAGTTCGCCGAGCTGGCCGCGCAGATCGACGGCGAGGCGTGGCACGACCAGATCTGCGTGTGGATCGAGGACCGCGTGAACGCGCCCGATCCGTTCGTGGCGACGTTCGTGCAGGCCCAGCGCGCCAAGGGCTACACGGGCTTCGACGGCGCGATCAGCCGTCGCTGGCTGGCCGAGCAGGGTGTGGCCTTGGTGCGTCACGAAGTCTCGGAAGCTCCTCAGCGCTCCGCACGACCGCCCGTCGACGAACGCCTGGCCCACCGGATGTGGGGCAAGCACGAGGCGTGGTCCCGTTCCGCCAACCACTACAAGCGCCGGGCGAGCTCCTATCGTCTGGGAGTTCTCGGCACTCTGGCTGGCAGTGCCGTGCTCACCGTGGTGGCCGCGCAGTTCACGACGTCGTGGCCACCGGCCGTGAGCATCGGCGTCGCTGTCCTGACCGCCGCGCTCGTCATGCTCGGCATCTGGTTCCGCGCGGTGAAGGAGCCCGCGGAGCGCGCGCAGTGGACCCGATCGCGGATCATCGCCGAGCAGGTGAAGGCCGAGGTGGCCAAGTACCTCGCGGGCGCCTCGCCCTACCGCGACCGAAGAGCCGTGGCGTTGCTGAAGTCCGCTGTCGAACGCATCGAGGGCAGCGAGCCGATGCACGAGGTGGCGTCCGAGACCCCGTTGATCTACGACATCCGCTCCTATGTGGACAACCGCGTGCGCGACCAGATCTCCTACCACCGCGCCACCGCTCGCCGTCTGGGGCGCAACCTCCGGCAGCTGCGCACGGCCGAGTACGTCTTCCAGGGCATGGCGGCCGCGCTGGCCGCGGTCGGTGCCGTGCAGGGCTACCAGCTCGCGGTGTGGGCGGGTCTGCTCACCACGATCGCCGGTGCCGTCACCGCCCACATCGCGCAGACCGGCTACGACCGCCTGATCGTCCGCTTCCGCCGCACCGTCCACGACCTCGAAGAACTCGTCCGCACCCTGCCCGAGCTCGCCGATCCTGCCCTGGAGGACACCTTCGTGACGGGCTGTGAGCAGGTCATCGCGCGCCAGAACGACGACTGGTTGGCACAGCTCACGGGAAAGCAGTCAGCGTGATCAGTACCCTGGTGTTGTGACCGACTTGGCCGACGACCTCTCGCTCCTTCGCGACCTCGAACGGAGCCTGCTCGTCTACAAGTTCGCGATCGAGGAGCTCATGACGAAGCTCCGCATCCTCAGCGAGGAGTTCGACTCGGTTCACCGGCACGACCCGATCGAGCACATCACCAACCGCGTCAAGAAGCCGGAGGGCATCCTCGACAAGCTCCGCCGCAAGGGCCTGCCGCTCGACGTCGACTCGATCGGCGAGGTGCTCGACGACATCGCGGGCGTGCGCGTCATCTGCCCGTTCGTGTCGGACGTGTACCGCGTCTCGGCGATGCTGGCGCGGCAGCACGACGTGGAGATCCTGCGCACCAAGGACTACATCGCGGCACCCAAGCCCAACGGGTACCGCAGCCTGCACCTGATCGTGCGGATTCCGGTGTTCCTGTCGGACCGGGTGGAGCACGTGAAGGTCGAGGTGCAGCTGCGGACGATCGCCATGGACTTCTGGGCGACGTTGGAGCACAAGCTGTTCTACAAGTACTTCGACAGTCCGCCCGCGGATTTCGTGGACGAGTTGATGTCCTCGGCGATGATCGCGGCTCAGCTGGACGAGCGGATGGAGTCGTTGCACCGCCGGATCCACCAGGACGACCACTAGCGTCAGAACGGTGGCAGGTCGCCGAGCACCGGTTCCGGCTCGCGGACGTAGGTCTTCCCGGCGGGGCTGACGAAGGTGAACCTTCCGGGCTTCCGTTGGGCTACTTCCCAGGTGGAGCGGTGTTTCACGCGGTGGTGGTAGCGGCAGAACGCGCCCAGGTTGGCCTCCGAGGTCGGACCCTTCGGGAACGGGATCGTGTGGTCCAGGTCCGACTCGTGCGAGGGCCGCATGCAGCCAGGGAAGCGACAGGTCCGGTCCCGCGTCCAGATGAACCTGCGCAGCGCCGCCGGTGGCCGGTAGGTGCTGGTCCCGAACTCCAACGGCTCACCCGAAACCGGATCCGTCAGCAGGCGGCGCCACGTAGCGTCAGCCGCCAGTTCACGGGCCAGGTCGGCGGAGATCGGGCCGTAACCAGCAAGTTCGCCGGGCTGTTCCGACAAGCCCATCAACGTCGCCGCCGAGATCGTCACGTACACCTCGGTCTTCACCGCACTCGCGCCATCGCGAGTGGAGAGGATCAGATCGGCCACCACGTCCGCGCGGATCTGGTCGAGGGTGCGCGGGTCCTTCGGGTTGCGGACGGCGCGGGCGATGGTGTCCACACGCTCGAAACACTTGTGCGCCAGATCAGCCGGAAGGAACGCGAACAAGCGCGCCATGTCGTCCTCCAGCTTGTCGATCCCGGTGCACCGCTCAGCCTTGCGCCGCTCCGCCCGCTCCTTGTGCCCCACCGGATCCACCCGCATCACGACACGATTGGTGAGCTGCCGCATCTGCGCGCCCGTCTGGTTCGGCGCCTTCACCAGCACCCGCGCTTCGACCTCGGCCGCGTGATCCGCTGACAGGGCAACGGTTTTGTCGTGCAGCACCCGCGCCTTGTAGAAGTCGATCTCGCCCTTCTCCAGGGCGTCCACCGTCAGCGGCAGCTTCGTGACCATCTCCAGCGCCATGATGATCTGATCGCTGGTCCACCGCGACGTCCAGCGCATCGCGGCCGCGATCTCAGCCTCGAAGAACTCGACCCCCTCACACGCGATCGCATGATCAGCGAGCACGTGAAGGATCTGCGCCTGATGATAGGCGACCTGTTTCTCATGATAGTTGAGAGCATCGATGACCTCGACTGCTTCCATGCCCCAATTCTATTCGAGATCATTTCTCAAAAAGACCAAAAGGCGTCACCCAAACCAGTGAACCTGCAGGTCAGACCCCAACCATATGCGCCGTACGCGTCGTTCTCTCTAGACGCAACGCAACCACTAGCAACCACCTACGCAACCGGTAGAAATCGCACGCAAATAGACCACGCCCCGCAACCACCCAAGCAACCGGACCACAGAAATCCGGTCCAGCACACGCCCGACGAAGGAGGGCATGTGCTGGCTCGCCGAAGGCGCGCCCTGAACCGGAACCAACCCACCCGACGCAACCACAAGGTCCCGCGTCCGTCCACATTGGAGCCGGTTCAGGAGCCCATCCCGTTACGGCTTGGTGATCTCCAGCTGCAGCTCGGTCAGCCAGTCCGCGGGATCGCCGTCGCCGTAGTTCAGGTACACCTCCCGAGCGAACCCGTTCTGCCGGTACCCGTGCGCCTCGATCCACGCCGCCACCGCCTGGTACGTGGCATCCACGTCGTCCATAGGCCCCCGGTGGATGACGGTCGCAGCGGCCTCCAACGCCGGCAGATCCACGACCTCGAAGTCATAGGCATCAGACGGCGACACCGACACCGTCACCCCGGCCTCGACCCGGACCGAGTCACCCTCAGCCGGCGAGTAGGTCGCGATCCCGTACCCGGTGATCGGCACCGAAGCGCGTTCGAGACGCGCCATCAGCTCCGGGTACAGGGGCTGGATGACCGGACTGATGTCCTCCGGCCCGTACGAAGCGGCCATGGCGGTCAACCGGGCGACACGGACAGAAGGAACAGGCTTCACAACAACGTCATCCGTAGGCATTGCGCCTTCCCTTTCAATGGCGCGGAGACGTGCCTCGACCCGGCGCAACCGCGACTCGTCCGCAAGAATCTGCTGTCGCAGCTCCGCGCGCCGCAACGAAAGCATTCCGTGCAGCTGCTCGACGGAAAGCTTCTCGTCGAGCACCACGCGGACCTGGTCCAGCGTCAACCCCAGGTCTTTCAGAGCGATGAGCCGGTTGAGCCGCTGGAGCTGTGCGGCGGTGTAGAAGCGGTAGCCGGACGACGGGTCCACGTGGGCCGGCAAGAGCAGCCCGACCGCGTCGTAATGGCGCAGCATCCGCACCGACACGCGCCCCAGATGGGCGAAGTCTCCGATGGTGAACATGACTGCTCCTGTGTAGGGGCTGACACGGTGTGAGGGTCAAGAAATGATGGTTTGAGCAACGCGCCGGGTGCGCATCCTGGGGCGTTGACGAGAGGTGGCACATGACGTTCGCGCATCCCGCGTTGTTCTACTCCGATGAGGACTCCTACATCGACGGGACGGTCCCGTTCGTCGTCGAAGGCCTCGCGAACGCCGAGCCGGTGGCCATCGCGGTCCCCAGCGCGAACCTCACCCTCCTGCAGGAAGCGCTGAGCGGGTTCGCGCACCTCGTGACGTTCGTCGACATGACGGAGACCGGCCGCAACCCCGGCCGGATCATCCCCGAGCTCCGCGCGTTCGCCGACCGCTACCGCGGGGCCGTGCGGATCATCAGCGAACCGGTGTGGAACCGCCGCACCGACGTCGAATACCCCGCGTGCGCGCTGCACGAGGCGTTGGTCAACTACGCCTTCAGCGGCCGTGACCTCAGCATTCTCTGCCCGTACGACATCACCGGGCTGAGCCACGACGTCCTGGCCGACGCCGAGAAGACCCACCCTGTCGTGATCGACGCGAGCGGCCACCGTCCGAGCGACCACTTCCACCCCGCACGGGTGGTCGTCGCCGCGCACTCGCTGCCACTGTCCACACCGGCCGATGCCGTCAGCACCTCCGTCGGCGCCGGCGCGATGGCCGCGGTCAGGGCTTTCGCCCGTGAGCAGGCCATCAGACACGGTCTGACCTCCGATCGCGTCGAGGACTTCGCGCTCGCGGTCACCGAGCTCGCGACCAACAGCGTGCGGCACGGCGGCGGCGAGAGCACGGTCCGCGTCTGGACCGAAAGTGAAAGTATTGTTTGCCAAGTCAACGACAACGGACACATCACCGATGTTCTGGCTGGACGCACCCCTGTTCACGCAAACGATCCAGGCGGTCGCGGTCTGTTGCTGGTGAACCGTTTGGCGGACCTCGTGCGCACCCAAACGACGTCGTCCGGCACTGCAATCCAGGTCAGATTCGATCTGGGGAACAAAAAGGCAACGTGATCGACATACATTTGGCCGATCTCGTTATAGCTTGGGCACGTGCACGACGAGGAAGCGACGGAAATCGGTTACACGGGGGCGCGTTTCGGGTCCCCGGCGACCCGTAGACGACTGCGTGAAGACCGAACACACGATGTGAACGGTGCCGAGACGCAACAACTGCCCCGTCAGCAACCGTTGCGCCAACGCCCGCCGGAACCGCCACCGGAGTGGCCGATGCAGGAAGAGGAACCACCTCCTGTCCCAGCGCGGGACAGCGCTCTCGTACGCCCGTACGCCCGCACCGGCGGCCGTACCGCCGCCCGCCACGACCTGCGTCTGGAAACGCTGCTCTCCACGGACGAGGCCAGCCTGTACCGCGCGAACAACGACCAGGCGGCGATGATGCGGCTGTGCCTGCAGCCGCGCTCGGTCGCCGAGATCTCCGCGCTGATGAAGATCCCGCTCGGCGTCACGCGCGTGCTGCTGAGCGACCTGATCACGCTGAACCTGGTCGCCGTGCACGAGCCGGGCGACAAGCCGAACATGGCGCTGCTCGAACGCGTGCTGGCCGGTTTGCGCCGGTTGTAACCCTTTTGCCAGCGCGCGGGATCATCGCAGGTCGCCGATAATGACGACCGTGGAGAACGACGAGACGCCGAAGATCGAGATCCCGAAGGTCGAGGCCGCACCGACGAAGCTGCGGCCCACCCGGATCAGCGGCACGTGGATCGCCGTCCTGATCGCCATCGTCGTGCTGATCTTCCTGCTGGTGTTCATCCTGCAGAACGGCGACAACGCGACCATCAACTTCCTGTGGGGCCAGGCGAGCCTGCCGCTCGGCGTCGCGCTGCTGTTCAGCGCGATCGGTGGCGCGTTGCTGGTCGCGATCGTCGGCGCGGCCCGGATCCTGCAGCTGCGGCGTCAGGCGAAACGGATCACTGGTCGTCCCGAGAGCGCATCACCAGTTCGACCCGAGAGCTGATCCCCAGTTTCCGGAAGATCTTGCGCAGGTGGAAGTTCACCGTGTGCGGCGACATGAACAGCTGCGTGGAGATCTGCCGGTTCGTCTGCCCCTTGGCCACCAGGTTCGCGATCGCCCGTTCGGTGTCGTCCAAACTGGACCATCCGGACGCAGGACGCACCGGAGCCGCGCGCCGTCGTCGGCCGAGCTTGCGCAGCCGTCCCAGCACCCGTGCGCTGTCGCGGGACGCGCCGATCTCGCGGTAGAGCCCGAGCGCGTTCTCCAGAGCTTTCACCGACGCCGAACGATCCGTTGCCGACGTCAGCACGCCGAGGTCCTCCGCCGCGTTCGCCCGTGCCCACAGGTCGCGGTGCTGCTGCGAGGCCAGTTCCAGCAACGAGGCGTCGCGGTCGAACAACCCTCGTGCGTGCAACGCGGCCGCCGCCACCGCGCGGAACTCGGGGTTCTCCTCCTCGAGCCGTTCCACCCGGTCGACCACGGCCTTGGCGAGCCGCTCGTCCCCCGCTTCCAGGGCGCGGCGCACGAACCAGCCGGCCGCACGCGGTTCCTCGGCGAACAGCCCGGACGTCACCAGCCCCGGATACTCGTCGGTCAGCAGTCCCAGCGACTTGTCCAGGCCGTGAGCAACGTACGACACGAGAACGTCGGCCCACTGGTAGTAGGCGCGCGAGAAGATGATCCCGTCGACCGGCACCCGGTCGCGGTAGCGCTCGACGTGCTCGATCGCCGCCGGAAGATCACCGGTGTGGATCGCGACCATCGCGAGCACTGCCAGCGCGGGCGCGACCAGCGCGGCGTGCCCGGTCTCCTCGGCCACCGACAACGCGTTGCGCGCCTCGACCGACGCTTCCTCGATTCGCCCGGCCTGCAACAGGATTCGCGCCTGCACGACCGCGACCATCAGTTCCTTGGTCACGACCGACGACGGCCCGCTGCGAGCCCTGCGCACCACGCCGTCGGCGTCCGAGAACTCCCGCAGGCCGGAGAAGATCGTCGCCAGCAGCAGCTGCGGATACGCGCAAAGGTCGTGCGACGTAACGGATTGAGCTGCCTCGCGGGCCAGTTCCAGTGCCGCGCCCGGTTCTCCTGAGTCGCGCGCGATCGCGGCCAGCACCGCCAACGCCGTCGCCAGCACGTCGTCCGGCGAACCGGTGTGCGTGCGCACGACCGCTTCGGCGAGCTCCTCCGCCCGTCGGCGATCATGGCCGAGCAGCGCCATCATCCGGGTGATCTCCACCCACGGCACGAGTTCCGGCAGCAGGTCCGGTTCGGCCAGCAGCACCTCGGTGATCTCGACCGACTCGGCGTGCTGCGCGCCCAGCAACGTCGTCGTCGCCACGCAGTGCCGCAGTTTCGCCGCCGGTTCCGGGGAAACCTGACGGGACAAGGCGTCCTGCGCGAGTGCTTGCGCCGCAGTGAGCTTCCCGGCCGCTATCAACGCGCGCACCGCCACGACGGTCCGGTGCACCAGCGAACCGGATGCCTGGTCGGTGAGCTCCAACGCCCGCACCGCCAGTTCGGCGGCGGCGTCCGGAGCGCTCCACAGCACGGCGATCGCCGCCGCGACCAGACCGTCGATCGACCGCACGTCACCGCGTTGCGCGCCGTGCAGGAGGTGCTGGGCGGCCGTGACCGCGGAATCCCCGCGCCCCAGAAGCATTTCGCCGGCTTCGCGGTGCAGCGCGCGCCGCACGGGTGGCGGCACGGAGTCGGCGACCAGCCGCCAGACCAGCTCGTGCCGGAACGCCAGCCGATCCTCCAGCGACGTCACGACACCCGCGCTGATGACCTCGTCCAGCGCCGGCAGCAGAATCGCGGTGCTCGACGCCAGCATCTCCGCCACGTCACCGGGTTCGAAGCGAGGCCCGAGCACCGAGGCGACCTGCAGCAGGTGCCTTGCTTTGCCGCTCAACGAACTCACGCGCTCGCGCAGCAACGCCTCGGTCCGCCGCGGCGCACGATCACCGCGCAACGACGCGTGCTCGGCGCGGATCTCGACCTGACCGTCTTCGCGAAGGGCGGTGAAAAGACCAATTAATGCCGCCGGATTGCCTTGCGCGGTCGACGCCAACGCCCGAAGATCATGATCAGGAATTCCACCGGCGAGATCACCGACCAGCTCGGCGATCACGTTGTCCGTCAACGGTCGAAGCTCGACGCGCACGGCACCACGTGCGGCGGCAGCGGCGAACAGGCGGTCCGCACCCTCGCCGGCCCGGCGGGCGAGCAGCCAGACGACCTTTTCATGAGAGGAGGCGGGTAGTAGTGCGCGTAATGCGGCCAGGGTTCCCGGCTCTGCCAGGTGGAGATCGTCGAGCACGACGAGCGTCGGCCCTTGCGGTTCCCGTTCCGCCAGACGCGCCAGCAGGAATGGTTGATCCAGCTCGTCCGCGGCGGTCGCGACTTCGAAACCGCGGCGTGCGGCGAGTGCGGCGACTTCGGCCAGCAACCGGGTCTTCCCGGTTCCCGCCGCGCCGTCGACCAACACCACTCCGGTGCCCGCGTCCAGCACGCCGTTCAGGAGCTCTCGTTCTCCCTCACGGCCGCGGAACACCCCGTCCCGATTCCCCGACACCCATTTTTCCTTTCGCTCCGCGGCGGCGGAGAACAAGCGCTGCTTTACCACAACGACCCACCTGCCGACCAGCCCTGAGGCAGCACCCCTAGGCCGTCCGGATGACCATGTGAGGTCGCCCACCGGCTGCCGCTACTCATTCGAGTAGTTGCCCGGCGGATCATACGGGCAACAACCCTGTTGAGACGCCCATAGCGTAAGAACCTTTACCTGGGCAAGTGGAGCTGTTTCTCCTAGCATCAATTCCGCTGATCCATTCACCCACGGATTGTGGAGAGATCTTGGAAAACCGGCTGAAAGTGTGGTGTGCCGGAATCAGCGACCAGGTGACGCCCGGCACGACGACCGTCGTGGAAGGCGCGCCCGGTACGGGCAAAACGGCGGCGCTCGACGACCTGGCCGCGCGCTGGGAAGCGTCGGGCAGGCATGTCGTTCGCGCGCGCGGAAGTGCGTTGGAAAGCGATCTGCCGTTCGGGATCGTCGCCCAGCTCTTCGATCTGGTCGATCCCTCGCTCGTTCCTGACGAGGCTCTCGGGGCGCTGCGGCTGACGGCGGTGACGGCTGATTTCGGCGTGCTGCACGGCGTCTACCGGCTGGCGGCGGCACTCGCCGGGACCGACGGGCTGCTCGTGGTGGTGGACGACGCGCATTGGGCTGATGCCGCGTCACTGCGCTGGCTCGCCTACCTGGCTCTGCGCCTCCAACGGCTGCCGATCGCGCTCGTGCTCGCCGTGGGTGTCGGTGAGCGGTGTGACGACCCTTCTTATGGCGAGATTCTCGCCGCGTGCCACCGCGTCACGTTGGACAACCTGTCTCTGGACGACATCGCTGCGTTGATCTCGCCGACGCCGGCGCCCGAGTTCGTCGCTGCCTGTCTCGACGCGACGGGCGGCAACCCGCTGACCGTGACCCGGCTGGTGAAAGCGCTGGCGGAGGACGGGGTGCCGCCGACCGCCGAGGCTTGCTGGCGGGTCGCGCAACGTGGCGCGGAGGTGTCCGGTGAGGTCATGGCCGCTCGGCTGCGGCGTCGACCCGCTGCTGTCGTTGCTGCCGCACATGCTCTGGCCGTGCTCGGGCCGTCGCCGCATCCCGACGTGCTGGCCGAACTGTCGCGGCTCAGTCCGGTCGAGTTGGCCGAGGCGGTGCGAACAGTCGAGTTGCTCGGCGTGGCCGGGCCTGCGGTTCTCGACGACATGCCCGCGCCCGCGCGGGCTGCTTTGCATCTCCGGGCCGCACGCGCGTTGCGCACGCACGGCGCGTCGGACCGCGTTGTGGCCGAACACCTGCTGGAGACCTCGCCGGGGTTGGAGCCGTGGGCCGGTGAGGTGCTGGACCGGGCCGCGCAGGAAGCCGTGAACCGCGGGGACACCTCGGGTGCCGCTCGGTTGTTGTGGCGGGCGTTGCGCGAACCGGTGGCGAACCCGTCGCGAGCACTGCGCCTACTAGGTGTCGCCGAGCTCGTGGGCAACCTTCCCGGTGCCACGGCTCGGTTGCGCGAGGCTTTTCAGTCCGATGAGGACGATGCCGAGTCGGCCGTCGCGTTGTCGTACGCCCTGCACGCCGAAGGGAAGGCCGCTGAGCTGACGGCGGTGCTTTCGGGCGGTTCTCCGCGGGCTGAGGCGCATCTCGCCGTGCACGGACTGGCTTGGCAGGAAGCCGTTCCCGCGTCGGTTTCGTTGGACACTCCCGCCGGGGTGCTGCACCACGTGATGGTGGGTGACATCAGCGCCGCCGAGGCCGTGCCGCTGGTGTCGACCGCCACCACGATGTCGGCTCTGACGTCCGCGATGATCCTGAACCTGGCCGATGCCCTGGACTCCGCGCTGACCGTGCTCGACGACGTGGACCGCGCGCAAGCACCGGCGTTGCGGGCGCTGACGTACGTGATGCGCGCGAACGTCCAGCGCCGCAAGGGAGATCTCGTCTCCGCCCGCGCCGACCTCACGCTGGCCGGTGACCACCTGCGGCAGGACCGGCGCTGGCTCGCGGTGTCGACGTGGCACGCCGCGCTGCTCGCCGACATCCTGCTCGAAGAGAGCCGCCTGGACGAAGCCGACGAGCTGATTTCCGAGGCCTCGACGGACGAAGCTCGGCGTGTGTGGTCGTTCGGCGGACTGCTGACCGTGCGCGGACGCATGCTCACCGCGCGCGGCGACGACCACGAGGCGTTGGAAGCGTTCCTGGCCGCCGGACGTCACTGCGAGGGCTGGCCGTACCGCAACCCCGCTGCTCTCTCTTGGCGTTCCGGTGCCGCGCTGGCCTGCGCGGCGATGGGCGATGGCGAACGCGCGCGCAACTTCGCCCACGAAGAAGTAGAGCTCGCACGGGTGTGGGGTGCTCCGCGCGCGTTGGGCATGGCGTTGCGCGCGGAAGGCCGAGTGACCGCAGGCGCGCCCGGACGGACGTTGCTCGAAGAGGCCGTGCGGGTGCTGCGCGGCTCCCCCGCCCGTCTGGAACTCGCGCGCGCGTTGGTCGATCTCGGTGTGGTGTCACGACGTCAGGGCGATACGTCCGGTGCGCGCGCATGTCTGCGTGACGCGTTGGATCTGGCGCAGAAGTGCGGTTCTTCGGCGATGGCCGCACGGGCGTACTCCGAGCTGGTCGCGACCGGGTCCGGACCACGGCGGATGCGGCAGACCGGGCCGACCGCGCTCACCCCGACCGAGCACCAGGTGGCGGCTTTGGCGGCACGGGGTCAGTCCAACGAGGAGATCGCCTCGGCGTTGCTGATGCCCGCGGACGCCGTGGAAGGACTTCTGAACGGCACCTACCGCAAGTTGGGTGTCTCGGGCAGGTTGCAGCTCGCGGAAGTGCTCGACGTCGACTGATCACCCAGGAGTCGCCGGACATCGGCGACGTCCCCGGCGCGGTGCTGAACCCGGAACAGCTCAAGGGCCTGGTACCAGGACGCTCGCGCCAGATCGTGGTATCCGCGGGCGTGATGCGCGTGGCCGATGCGCTCGAGGAGGTTCGCCTCGAGGTAGTCGTGCCCGATGGCGCGGAACAGGCCGAGCGCCTGCCGGTAGTGCTCGAGCGCCCCGATCAGGTCGCCGGTGTGGTGTGCGATGTAGCCGAGGCTGTCGAGCGCGTCTGCTTCCACCTCGCGGTCGCGATGCCCTCGGGCCAGCGTCAGCGCGGTCTCGCAGTGCGCGCGTGCCTGCTCGTACATCCCCAGCTGGGCCTGGTCCCAGCCCACCTGACCGTGTGCCCACGACTCCTGGACGGGCAGGCCGAGCTCGTGGAACAGCTGGAGAGCGGGGACGGAGTGCTGCAACGCCCGTTCGTAGTCCCCGCTGCCCTGCCACACGCTGGCGAGGATGTGGTGGCAGTGGGCCTGACCGCGGAGATCACCCGTCTCCTCGCAGATCGTGAGAGCGGCGCGGAGGTTGCGCAGTGCCTCGTCGAGCAGTCCCAGTCCCCCGCAGTCGTTGCCGAGACGTCTCCTCGCCAACGCCTGAGCGGCCCTGTCGCTCGTGCGGTCCGCGGCGGCCACCGCGGCCCGCCACACGACGACACCGTCGTGACTGCCCCGTCTTCGGTGGAACGTGTCCAACGACCAGGCCAGCTGCCAGACGTGGGTGTGCCAGTCGTGCTCCGCGGCCAGTTTCTGCGCGGCGAGGAGGTTCGGCAGCTCGGTGGTCAGCCATGCCGCCGCCGCTGTCCCGTCCTCGAACTCCAGCGGGACGACCCCTTCGGCGGGCGCTCCGACGTCGATCTGATCCCGCAACGGGGCCAGCGCACGGTCGGCGGCGTAGGCGGTGTGCAGGTAGAAGTCCATCACGCGGCGCAACGCTTCCGCGTCCTGGCCGTGTTCCCGCGCGTACAGCCGAACCAGGTCGTGCATCCGGTATCGGCCAGGAGCGTGCTGGCCGATGAGGTTCGCCTGTTCGAGTTCCCTCAGGCACGTGCGGACCGAGGCCGACGCGGTGAGGCTGGTGGCGGCGGGCAGGCCGATGTCCGGGCCGGGCGCGAGGCTGAGCTCGCCGAACAGTGCCGCGGCTTTCGCGGACAAAGCGTTGTAGGACCACGAGAACACGGACCGCAGGCTCACCAGGTCCTCGCCCGCGTCCAGCGTGTCGAGCGCGCTTTGCTCGCGCAGTTCGTCCGCCAGCACGGACAAGGGGAAGTCCGGGTTCGCGAGGGCGCGGGCGGCCACGATGCCGATCGCCAGTGGCAGACCCGCGCAGCAGGCCAGGAGTTCCTTCGCTTGGGGATCCTCGCCCAGGTACGCGGCCAGCAGCCGGTGTGCTTCGTCGTCGGTCAACCGGTCCAGGGTCAAGGCCCGCATGCCGTGTGCTGCCACCAAACCGCTGAGGTGCCGCCGACTGGTGACCAGCACCCGGCACGTCGGGCTGCCGGGCAACAGCGGTACGACCTGTGCGGTGTCGGCCGCGTTGTCCAGGAAGACGAGCATGCGCTTGCCCGCCACCAGACTCCGGTAGAGCCCGGCCTGGGCGTCCACGTCTGCGGGGACCGCGGTGACGCCGAGCGCGTCGAGGAAGCCGCGGATCGCCGTCGTGACGGGCATCGGGTGCCCACTCGGGTCGAAGCCGCGCAGGTTGACGTAGAGCTGGCCGTCGGGGAACCGGTCGAGGTGCTCGTGCGCCCACTGCGACGCGAGCCAGGTCTTGCCCATCCCGCCGAGCCCCGTGATCACCGCGGAGCCTTCCTCGTCCAGGACCGCCAGCTCGCGGCTCCTGCCCGTGAACCGGCGCGGCTGAGCAGGAAGTTGTTGTGGGACAACCGGTCTGCTTCGGGCGTTGGGAGCCGTCAGCGCTGGGTCGGTCGCCAGGATCTGTTCGTGCAGACGTCGCAACGGCGGACCGGGATCCGTGCCGAGCTCGTCCGCCAGCCGGGTGCGCATCCGCTGGTACTGGTCGAGCGCGTCCGCCGGGCGTCCGCTCTGGTACAGCGCGAGCATGAGCTGGCCCGCAAGTCGTTCGTCGAGCGGGTTCTCCGCCGCCCACGTCGTGAGGTCGGGCAGCAGTGCGGCGTGCAGGCCCAGGCGCAGTTGCACGTCGACGAGCTCCAGCCGGGCCGCGTGCCGATGGCCGACCAGCGTGGCGCGCAACGACTCCAGCCAGGAGGTGGCCAGTCCGGCGAAGGGTTCTCCTTCCCACAACTTCAGCGCCTCCTCCAGCAGAGCGGCCGCCTCGTCGTCGTCCTCGGCCGCACGCCCGTCCTCCACGAGCCGCCGAAACCGGTGCAGATCAACGGTTTCCGACTCGACGGCGAGCCGATACCCGGTCGACCTGCGCGTGATCGTCACCGCCGCGGGCGCCAAAGCGTTGCGCAGCATGGTGATGCTGTGCTGAACGGCGGCACGCGGCTTGCGCGGCAGGCGGCGTTCGCTCCACACCCGATCCACCAGTTGGTCGACCGACACCACCTGGTTCGCCTCGACCAGCAGAACCGCAAGCACAGCACGGAGTTGTGCGTAGCCGATCGCGAGCGGCCGGCCGTGGACGTGCGCCTGGACATCACCGAGCAGACGGAACAGCACCGCCATCTGGTTTCCTCCCCGTGCCCCAGCAAATGCTTACCGGGGCACGGGAAGAAAGTCACGGCCAGATCTGCCACCACTGGTCGTTGTAGCCGAGGATGCAGTTGTAGTTCACGGCGGTCTCGCCGTTGCCGCCCTTGTTGGACGGCACCGCGAGACACCGGTTGCTCTTGTAGTTGCGCAGCCGGTAGTGGACGTTGTCCGGCATCAGCTCCGGCAGCCACCACTGGTCGTACCAGCCGTCAACGCAGTCGTACTGCACGAGCTTCGCGCCGTTGGCCGGGTTCGGCGCCGCGAGACACCGGCCGGTGTTCTGGTTGCGCAGCCGGTAGTACCCCGGCGCGGCGTCGATCGGCTCGAAGCTCCAGTACTGGTCGGTGTACTCCGCGTAGCAGTCGTAGTGGATCACCGGCTTGCCGTTGCGGTTGTCCGCCGAGTTCACCGCGAGACACTTGCGGTGGTAGTTGTTGATCAGGTTCTGGTACGTGCCCGGATTGATGCCCTGTACCGCCGGTTGTTGCTGTTCCACGGCGACCGCGGCGGTCGGTACGAGGAACAGCGCCGACGTCGCGACCACCGCGAGCGTCAGCGCCTTGCGCAACCAGGTGCTCATCCATCCCTCCAAGAAACGAGTCCTGTGCAGACGCGCCGAGCCTCGCGGCTCGCTGCTTGGCGGGTCGTTGGCAGCTCTTGAGTCACCTGGTCAGGCCGGTTTGGACCCGTTCGGCCGATAGTTTCCGTTGCAACGTTCGGCCTATCGTGCTGCGCATGGCCAGTGACCTGCAACGACGCAAGGTGACAGTGGTGTTCGGAGCAATGGACGCCAACGGGGACGGTTACCTGACCGAGAGCGACTTCCGCGCGCTCACCGACCGGTGGGTGTCGTTGCGCGGCGGTGACCAGGAGCTGCTGTCCGGGGTGATGATGGGCTGGTGGGCGACCCTGCAGGCCATCGCGGGCACCGACGAGGTGACCATCGACAACGTGCTGAGCATCGTGGACGCGCTCCCGAAGACGCCGGAAGCCGTCACCGAGACCGCCGACGCGATGTTCGCCGCCGTCGACGAGAACCGCGACGACTACATCTCCTCCACCGAGTACGACACGATGATCGCCGCCTGGCTGGGCCACGACGGCGTCACCGACTTCGCCGCGCTGGACTTCGACGGCGACGGCAGGCTGTCGCGCTCGGAGTTCGCCCAGCTGTGGCTGGAGTTCTGGGCCGGTGACGACGCTTCTGCCGCCGGTACCTACGTGTTCGGCCCCGTCTGACGGATCACGGCGAGCCTGCCGGTTCGTCGCACGCCGTCCTGGTGCCACGAGCCGGTGACCACGCCGATCGCGTCGTCCGGCGGACCGTCCTGCACAATCCGCCGGTCAAGATCGATCACTGGTGTGCGCAGAGCCGGGCCGATCAGCGTGCCGCGTGCCTGCGCCGGCCCGAAACCCGTGCGAGCAGCCGAATCCGAGATGCTTTCGGTGGCGACGAGGTCGAGGATCGCGGCGATCCACACCGGGTCCGTCACGGCGTCGTAGATCCACCGCGTACCCAGCACGCTGTGCACGGCTTCTTTCACCAGTTCGCCGTGGACGAGTGGCTCGGGGCGATAGGTCAGCGGTACCTGCCACACCTCGTTGCCGTCCTGGAGCAGGTGCGTCTCCACGCCGACCTGGCCCGCCGGATCCTCGAACCGGAAGAACCCGGTGGGGCGCAACGCACCTGACCCGTCGTACCAGGGTTGTTCCTGGACCCACGCGGGCAGGAACTCGCGGAAGTGCGGCGTGAGAGTGGCTCCAACGTGAATCGTCCCCATGCCACGCAGGCTAGCGACTAGCCTGGCGCGATGGTCCTGGGGGAACTGCACGCCGCCATTCCGAGCCCCACGCAAGGGGTGTGGCATCTCGGGCCGATTCCATTGCGCGCCTATGCGCTCTGCATCATCGCCGGCATCCTCGTCGCGATCTGGCTCACCGAACGCCGATGGGCCCAGCGCGGCGGCCAACCCGGTGCGGTGCAGCAGATCGCGTACTGGGGAGTGCCGTTCGGCATCGTCGGCGCCCGGCTGTACCACGTGATCACCTCGTGGCAGCCGTACTTCGGCCCCGGCGGCAATCCCGTGGAGGCCCTGTACATCTGGAAAGGCGGCATGGGTGTCTGGGGTGCCATCGCGCTGGGCGCGCTCGGTGCCTGGATCGGTGCGCGCCGCGCGGGCATCCGGCTGGCCGCGATGGCGGACGCGGCAGCGCCGGGAATCGCGCTGGCGCAAGGCATCGGCCGGCTCGGCAACTGGTTCAACAACGAGGTCTACGGCGGTCCCACCGACCTGCCGTGGGGACTGGTGATCCACGAGTGGGACCAGACGGCGGGCCGTGCCGTGCTCGGCCAGGACGGCACGGCGGTCGTCCTGGGCACCTTTCACCCCGCCTTCCTCTACGAACTGCTGTGGGACTTCGCGGTGGCGGCCGCGGTGATCTGGGCGGAGCGCCGCTTCCGGCTCGGCAACGGCCGCGCCTTCTGGCTCTACGTGGCGCTCTACACCGCGGGCCGGCTGTGGATCGAGGCGCTGCGAACCGACGCGGCGAACCACGTTCTGGGGCTGCGGTTGAACATCTGGACCTCGCTGATCGTGGGCGTCACGGCACTGGTCCTCCTGCTCAGGCGTGTACGAGCGTGAAGAACTCCTGACGTGAGGCGGGATCGTTCCGCAGCACACCCTGCAGCGCCGACGTGACGGTGCGGGATCCGTTGGCCCGCACGCCTCTCAGCGTCATGCACAGGTGCTCGGCCTCGATCACCACGCCGACTCCCTTGGGCCGCAGGTGTTCCTGCAACCAGTCGGCGACCTGCTTGGTGAGCCGTTCCTGCACCTGAAGGTCCCGCGCGAACATCTCCACGACCCGTGCGAGCTTCGACAGGCCCAGAATCCGTTCGCCCGGCAGGTAACCGACGTGCGCGACCCCGTGGAACGGCAGCATGTGGTGCTCGCACAACGACTGCACGGGAATCCCGCGCGCGAGCACCAGTTCGTCGTAGCCCTCGTCGTTCGAAAACGTCGTGAGGTTGAACGACCTCGGCGTCAGCAGCTCGGAGTACGCCTCGGCGACGCGGCGCGGTGTGTCGGCCAGGTGGGGCGAGTACGGATCCCTGCCCAGCGCCTTCAGCAGGTCGGCCACCGCCTGCCGCGCCCCCTCGGCGTCGATCACGCGCGCACCGCGAGCCGGGACAACGCCAGCGCACCGACCAGCAAACCGAAGTCGCGCAACGCGATGTCGTAGTAGCCGGGACCGGTCACCAGGTTGACGATGATCCCGAGCAGCCACGCGGCGACGACGAGCCCGCCCCACTTCGGCCGCAACGCCACGAGTACGCCGGCCACGATCTCGACCACGCCGACGACGTACATCGCGGTCTGCGGCGTGCCAGGCACGATCGAGTCGATCCACGGCGCGAGGTAGACGGGCCAGTCGACGAGCAGGTTGAAGAACTTGTCCAGCCCGAACAGGATCGGCGCCACCGTGAACACCGTCCGCAACAGCACGAACGCCTGCGTCGACGGGTCCGTGCGCGTCAGGACTGCCATGACTCCTCCTTCTAACGACAACTTTGGCTAACGTTAGAACCGGATGCCGATTTTCGTCAACAGGAGTAGGTTTTAGAGATGGCCGACCCCGTCGCCGCCGTCGCGGCCCTCGACGAGCCGAACCGCCGCAAGCTCTACGACTTCGTGGTGCGCCAAACCGCGCCCATCAGCAAGGACGAGGCGGCGCAAGCGGTTGCCCTGCCGCGCACGACGGCGGCGTTCCACCTCGACAAGCTGGTCGAGATGGGGTTGCTGGCCGTGGTCCACGAACGCCGTTCGGGTCGCACCGGGCCTGGCGCCGGCCGTCCGGCGAAGCTCTACCTGCGGTCAGGCGAGCAGATCGAGGTGTCGCTGCCGGACCGGCGCTACGAGGCGGCGAGCCACCTGCTCACGGACGCGCTGCTGGAAGCCGAGACCACGGGAAAGCCCGCACGGGAGATCCTCAACCGGCGGGCTTACGAGTGGGGCGAGGACCTGGCGGGGCAGGCCGACGGCGATGTCGTGCGGGCGTTGGAGAACCTCGGTTTCGAGCCTCAGCAGGAGAACACCGCGATCCTGCTGGGCAACTGCCCGTTCCACAGCCTCGCGCAGAAGCACACGCAGCTGGTGTGCGGGATGAACCTGTGCCTGGTCAGCGGAATCCTGGACGGCATCGAGGCCCGCAGTCACACCGCGAGCCTCGATCCGTCGCCAGAACGTTGTTGCGTCAGACTCGATCAGGCGCCGTCTTCCAAGTCGCCCTCGGTCTCCAGGTAGGCCGCGCGGAGGGCGTCCAAAGTGGACGGCTCCGGGTGCTCCCACATCTTGCGCTCGGCCGCTTCCAGGAGCCGTTCGGCGATGCCGTGCAGCGCCCACGGGTTGGAGGCCTGCATGAACTTGCGGGTCTCCGGGTCGAGCACGTACGTCTCGGTGAGCTTCTCGTACATCCAGTCCGCGACCACACCGGTCGTCGCGTCGTACCCGAACAGGTACTCGACCGTCGCCTGCAGCTCGAACGCGCCCTTGTACCCGTGCTGCCGCATCGCCCCGACCCAGCGCGGGTTCACCACGCGGGCGCGGAAGATCCGCGAGGTCTCCTCGGTGAGCGTGCGGGTCCGGACGGCTTCCGGCCGCGTGCTGTCACCGACGTAGGCCGCGGGTGCCTTGCCCGTCAACGCCTTCACCATCGTGACCATGCCGCCGTGGTACTGGAAGTAGTCGTCCGAGTCGGCGATGTCGTGCTCGCGGGTGTCGATGTTCTTGGCCGCCACCGCGATCCGCCGGTACGCGGACTCCATGTCCTCGCGCGCGGAGATGCCGTCGACACCGCGCCCGTACGCGTAACCGCCCCACACCGCGTAGACCTCGGCGATGTCCGACGAGTCGCGCCAGTTGCGGCTGTCGATCAACGGCAGCACGCCCGCGCCGTACGCACCCGGCTTCGAACCGAAGATCCGCAGCGTCGCCCTGCGCTGGTCGCCGTGCTCTTCGAGGTCCCGGAGAGTGTGCGCCCGCACGAAGTTCTGCTCCGCGGGCTCGTCGAGGTTCGCCACGAGCTGCACTGCATCGTCCAAAAGGGACACGACGTGCGGGAAGGCGTCGCGGAAGAACCCGGAGATGCGGACCGTCACGTCGATGCGCGGCCGTTCCAGTTCCGGAAGCGGGATCACCTCAAGACCGGTGACGCGCCGCGACTGGTCGTCCCACACCGGCCGCACACCCAGCAGCGCGAACACCTCGGCGATGTCGTCGCCCGCCGTGCGCATCGCCGACGTGCCCCACACCGACAGGCCGACCGACGGCGGCCACTCGCCGTCGTTCTCCGAGCGGTAGCGCTCCAGCAGCGAGTCCGCCATCGCCTGCCCGGTCTCCCAGGCGAGCCGCGACGGGATGGCCTTCGGGTCGACCGAGTAGAAGTTGCGGCCGGTCGGCAGCACGTTCACCAAGCCGCGCAACGGAGATCCGGACGGCCCGGCCGGGATGTACCCGCCGTCCAACGCGTGCAGCACGTGCGTCATCTCGTCCGTGGTTCGCGCAAGCCTCGGCACGACCTCGACCGCGGCGAACTCCAGGATCTTCTGCACGTCCACCGACTCGTGCAGAGTCTTCGCGACGTCAGTGTTCCAGCCCGCGTCCTCCATCGCCTGGACGAGCGCGCGAGCCTGTTCCTCAACGGCGTCGACGTCTTCACGAGTGGTCGTCGTGAGCCCGAGCGCTTCCCGCAGCCCCGGCAGCGCGGCGACCTGACCGCCCCACATCTGCCGCGCCTGCAGCATCGCGAGCACGAGGTTCACGCGGGCGTCTCCGGCCGGTGCCTCGCCGAGAATGTGCAGGCCGTCGCGGATCTGCACGTCCTTGACCTCGCACAGCCACCCGTCGACGTGCAGGATGAACTCGTCGAACTCCGCGTCGTGCGGCCGGTCGTCCATACCGAGGTCGTGGTCGAGCTTCGCGGCCTTGATCAGCGTCCAGATCTGCGCGCGGATCGCCGGCACCTTGGCCGGGTCCATCGCGGAGATGTTGCCGTACTCGTCGAGCAGCTGCTCCAGCCGCGCGATGTCGCCGTAGCTGTCCGCGCGGGCCATCGGCGGCACCAGGTGGTCGACGAGCGTGGCGTGCGCGCGCCGCTTCGCCTGAGTGCCCTCGCCCGGGTCGTTCACGAGGAACGGGTAGATCAGCGGCAGATCGCCCAACGCGGCGTCCGTGCCGCACGACGCCGACATGCCGACGGTCTTGCCCGGCAACCACTCCAGGTTGCCGTGCTTGCCGACGTGCACCACCGCGTCGGCGCCGAACGACGACTCGATCCACCGGTACGCCGCGAGGTAGTGGTGCGACGGCGGCAGATCCGGGTCGTGGTAGATCGCGATGGGGTTCTCACCGAACCCGCGCGGCGGCTGCACGATCACGACGACGTTGCCGGACTCCAGTGCCGCCAGCACGATCTCGCCGTCCTTGGACTTGCTGCGGTCGACGAACAGCTCGCCGGGCGCGTCGCCCCAGTGCTCCTGCATCGACTCGCGGAAGTCGTCCGGCAGCGTGTCGTAGAACTCGCGGTAGTCCGCCGCCGCGATGCGCACGGGGTTGCTCTCGAACTGCTCCTGCGTGAGCCAGTCCGCGTCCTGTCCGCCGGCCGCGATCAACGCGTGGATCAACGCGTCGCCGTCGAGCTCCTGCACGCCCGGCAGCGCGTCACCGATGTCGTAGCCGTGCTCCTGCATGGCCTTGAGCAGCCGGACCGTGGACGCGGGCGTGTCGAGCCCGACCGCGTTGCCGATGCGCGAGTGCTTCGTCGGGTACGCCGACAGCATCACCGCGATCTTGCGGTCCTTGGTGGGGATGTGCCGCAGCTTGCCGTGCCGGACAGCGATGCCCGCGACCCGCAGCGCCCGCTCCGGGTCCGCCACGTAGACCGTGAGCCCGTCCTCGTCGATCTCCTTGAAGGAGAACGGAACCGTGATGATCCGGCCGTCGAACTCGGGAATCGCCACCTGCGTCGCGGTGTCCAAAGGGGACAGTCCGTCGTCGTTCTCGTCCCACGACTCACGGCTCGACGTGAGGCAGAGTCCTTGCAGGATCGGCACGTCCAGCGCCACCAGCGCGCCGACGTCCCACGCGTCGTCGTCGCCACCCGCACTCGCCTTCGCGGGGTTCGTACCACCCGCCGCGAGCACCGTGACGATCAGCGCGTCGGCCTGGCCCAGCGTCTCGAGCAGCTCGGGCTCGGCCGTCCGCAACGACGAGCAGTACACCGGCAGCGGCTTCCCGCCCTTGGCCTCGATCGCGTCGCACAACGCGTGCACGAACGCCGTGTTGCCCGCGACGTGATGCGCCCGGTAGTACAGAACCGCGACCGTCGGGCCTTCTCCTGCTTCTGCGCGTTCGAGCACACCCCACGTGGGCGTCGCCTGCGGCGTGGCGAACCCGTGCCCGGTAAGCAGAATCGTGTCCTCGAGGAACTTGTGCAGCTCGGCGAGGTTCGCGGGCCCGCCGTGCGCCAGGTAGAGATGCGCCTCGGCACAAACGCCACCGGGAACCGTCGACAGCTCCATCAACGCGGCGTCCGGCTGCAGCTCACCACCCAGCACCACCACGGGCAACCCGCTGGCCAGCAGCCAGTCGAGCCCTTCCTCCCACATGCGCCGCCCACCGAGGATGCGCACCACCACGAGGCTGACGCCCTCGATCAGCGCGGGCAGGTCGTCGGCCGTGAGCCGCGCGGGGTTTCCGAGCCGGTACTCGGAGTCGCTCGCACGCGCCGACAGCAGGTCGGTGTCGGAGGTCGACAGCAGCAGGATCACGCAGGCTCCATCCCTCGTGGGGTCCTCGCCCCAGGTTGCGGGTGACTCGGAAGCGGAGTTCCTGACTCCCAGCGGTCAGCTGGTCACAGTGGCGGGACCGCGCCGGACTCACACCGGCTTCCTCCTGCGCTTCGTCGTTCATGCTCACCCTAACCGGCGGGTTACAGTCCGACCTATGCGTACTCACCCGGATGCCTGCCCAGGCGCCGTCGAGCTGCACTCCGCGGCCGACGGCGGCCTCGCGCGCATCCGGGTGCCGGGCGGCACCCTGTCGGCAGCTCAGTGGGACGTCGTCCGGGTCGCGGCTGTCGAGCTGGGCAACGGCTCGCTGGAGCTGACCTCGCGGGCGAACCTCCAGATCAGGGGCCTCGCGGACGGCGTGGAACTGGGCTCGCGGCTGCGGGCGGCGGGCCTGCTGCCTTCTGCCACGCACGAGCGCATCCGAAACATCATCGCCGCGCCGCTGGAGGACAACCAGGGGCTGGTGGACGCGCTGGACGCGGCCTTGTGCGCGGACCCGGTGCTGGCGGATCTACCTGGGCGTTTCCTGGTCACGGTGGGTGGCGCGGTCAGCGGGCTGGGTGGCGACTTCGGGCTGGTGGGCGGCGCGGCTGGTGGATCCGGCGACGGCTCCGCCTCCGACCCGGCCCACACCCCCGCCTCCGCCCGCACCCCTGGCCTGACCGCGTTGTTGCTGGCCGGCCAAGACACCGGCATCCGCGTGTCCGACCCCGTCGACGCCCTGCTCACCGCCGCCCGCCTCTTCCAGGAACTCCGCGGCCCCGCCTGGCGCCTGTCCGAAGTGGACGACGGTGTGCGAAAGATCACCGACCACTTCGGCACCACCGACGCCCCGCGCATCACCCCGACTGTGACGCCGGTCGCACCTTCACCCACCACTCCCGGCGTACCGCTGGGCCGCCTCGACGCCCACCAGCTTCCCGGCGTCGCGGTCCGGCTGACCCCGTGGCGCAGCCTCGTCGTCCCGCCAGGCACCGACGTCTCCGGCCTGATCACCGACCCGGACTCCCCGTGGCACGGCGTGAGTGCGTGCACCGGCCGCCCCGGCTGCGCGAAGTCGCTCTCCGACGTCCGCGCCGACGCGACCGTCTGGGTGAACGCGACCCACCACACACACGACCCCAGCCGGGTACCCCCAATTTCAATTCTAGGAAGCAGGTCCGACACTCCCGGTGCGGTGCACTGGTCGGGCTGTGCACGCCGCTGCGGCCGCCCGCACGGCGATGTGATCGAGTTCGTCGCGACCGGCGACGGCTACGAGGAGACCAGGTGACGGAGTACATCAAGGACGGCGCGGAGATCTACCGCCAGTCCTTCGCCACCATCCGCGCGGAGTCGGACCTCACCAGGTTCCCCGCGGACGTCGCGAAAGTCGTCGTCCGCATGATCCACGCGTGCGGCATGACCGACCTCCCGAACGACGTCGCCTTCTCCCCCGACGTCGTCCGCAACGCCCGCGCCGCACTCCAAGCGGGCGCACCGATCCTCTGCGACGCCAACATGGTCGCGTCCGGCGTCACCCGTCGCCGGCTGCCGAAGGACAACGAAGTCCTGTGCTACCTCCAGGACCCGCGCACCCCGGCGCTTGCCCAGCAACTCGGCAACACCCGCAGCGCCGCCGCCTTGGAGCTGCTCCAAGACAGGTTCGAAGGGGCGGTCATCGCCATCGGCAACGCCCCCACGGCGCTGTTCCACCTGATCGACCTGATCAACCAGGGCGCGCCAAGACCAGCCGCCGTCCTGGGCATCCCGGTCGGGTTCATCGGCGCGCGGGAGTCCAAAGAAGCTTTGGCCGCAACGGACTTGGAGCACCTCGTGGTCCACGGCCGGCGCGGCGGCAGCGCCATGACGGCGGCGGCCATCAACGCGATCGCGAGCGAGGAAGAATGACGGGCAAGCTCTACGGCGTCGGCCTGGGTCCCGGCGACCCGGAACTCGTGACGGTCAAGGCCGCGCGACTCATCCGGGAAGCCGACGTGGTCGCCTTCCACAGCGCGCGCCACGGCCGATCTGTCGCGAAAACCATCGCGGAGCCGTACTTCCGCGAGGGTCAGGTCCTCGAGCAGCTCGTCTACCCGGTGACGACCGAGGACACCGACGACTACCAGGGCGAGATCGACCAGTTCTACGAGGAAGCCGCCGCCCGGCTCGCCGCACACCTCGACGCCGGCCGCGATGTCGTGGTCCTGGCAGCGGGAGACCCGTTCTTCTACGGCTCCTACATGCACATGCACAAGCGCCTGAAAGACCGCTACGAATGGGAAGTCGTCCCAGGCGTCACGAGTGTCAGCGGCGCGTCAGCGGTCCTCGGCACCCCACTCGTGGAACGCGACGAGGTCCTCACGATCCTCCCCGGCACCCTCCCACCGGCCGAGCTCGCCGCACGACTCGCGGACACCGACTCGGCCGCGATCCTCAAGCTGGGCCGCACGTTCAAGAACGTCAGGCAGGCCCTGGAAGCGTCGAACCGCCTGGAAAACGCCTGGTACGTCGAACGCGCCACCACGGGCCGTCAGAAGACCTCGAAACTGGCCGACGTCGACCCGGACACCGTCCCGTACTTCTCGCTGGCCCTGCTCCCGAGCAACTCGAAGCCCGAGCCGGAGAAGAGCCAGGTCACCGTCATCGGACTCGGCCCCGGCCACAGCAACTGGCTGACCCCCGAAGCCAAGCAGGAGATCGAAGCCGCGGACGACCTCGTCGGCTACACCACCTACCTCAACCGGCTCCCGGACCGCCCCGGGCAGACCAAGCACGCCTCCCACAACCAGGTCGAGGAGGAACGAGCCGCGTTCGCCCTCGACCTGGCTCGCAAGGGCAAGCGAGTCGCGGTCATCTCCTCGGGCGACCCCGGCGTGTTCGCCATGGCCACCGCGGTCCTCGAAGTGGCGGCGGAAGCCCAGGACGTCCCGGTCAAGGTCATCCCGGGCGTCACGGCGGCCAACGCCGTGGCAGCCAAGGCGGGCGCCCCGCTCGGCCACGACTACGCGGTGATCTCGTTGAGCGACAGGCTCAAGCCGTGGGACGTCATCGCCGAACGCCTGACCGCGACGGCCAAGGCCGACCTCGTGATCGCCATCTACAACCCGGCGTCCAAGGCCCGCACCCACCAGGTCCAGGAGATGCGCGACCTGCTCCTGCAGCACCGCGCCCCGGAAACCCCGGTGGTCATCGGACGCGACGTCGGCGGCCCCGAGGAAGAGATCCGCGTCAGGACGCTCGAAACCCTCGACCCCACCACGATCGACATGCGCTGCCTGCTGATCATCGGCTCGTCCCAGACGGTCGTGACCGAGGCAGGCGTCGTCTTCACCCCCCGGCGCTACCCCTCGTAAACCCAGGGCCACTGGCGAGCCACACCAGCGCTTCGTCGACCGTCGCGACCGTCGAAGCAGGCGGCAGCGGCGGCCGGCGCACGATCACGACCGGAACCCCCAGCCGTGCAGCCGCTTCGAGCTTCGCGGACGTCATCGATCCGCCGCTGTCCTTGGTCACCAGCACGTCGATCGCGCGCGACCGCATCAGCTCCAGCTCACCCTCCACAGTGAACGGGCCACGCGACAGCAACACCTCGATCCGGTGCGGCATCGGAGGTTCGGGCGGCTCGACCATGCGCGCCAGAAACCACTGCGGACACCCGGCGAACTCCGCGAGATCCTGCCGCCCGGTGGTGAGGAAGATCCGCTCACCGGGCAGGTTCCGCGCCGCCTCGGCAACGCTGTCCACCCACTGCCAGCCCTCACGAGGTGCGAAACCTGGCCTTTGCAGCACCAGAAACGGCACCCCGACCCGCGCACAAGCCTCGAAGGCGTTGGCCGTGATCCGCGCGGCGAACGGGTGGGTGGCGTCGACAACGGCGTGGATGCCGTTGTCTCGCAACCAAGACGCCAGCCCGTCGACACCGCCGAACCCGCCGACCCGCACTTCGCCCTCTGGCAGACGAGGATTGCTCACCCGTCCAGCCAGCGAAGAAATCGCGGGAACACGAGCAGCGAGTTCGCGAGCCTCCCCCGTCCCTCCCAGGATCAGGATCATCGAACCCGAGTCGCCGAGTACAGGTGACTGTCCGGGAACTGCGTGGCCCCGAGCGTCCGCCCCACGATGATCACCGCGGTCCGCTTGATCCCCGTCGCGGCAACCTGCGAAGCGATGTCGTCCAACGTCCCGCGCAGCACCACTTCATCCGCCTGGGACGCATAAGCCACCACCGCGACAGGACAGTCCAGCCCGTAGTTAGGCACCAGCTCCGCGACCACGTCGGCAATCCGTTGCACAGCCAGGTGCAAGACCAGAGTCGCGTGCGAACGACCCAACGTGTCCAGGTCCTCACCGTCCGGCATCGGTGTCGCCCGTTGCGAGGTACGGGTCAGGATCACCGTCTGTCCCACCCCGGGCACGGTCAGTTCCCGTTGCAGCGACGCAGCAGCAGCCGCGAACGCCGGCACGCCAGGCGTCACGTCGTAAGCGATGCCCAACGCGTCCAGCCGACGCATCTGCTCAGCCATCGCGCTGAACACCGCGGGATCACCGGAGTGCAACCGCGCGACGTCCAGCCCGGCGTCGGAGGCCGCGACCAGCTCGGCCACGATCTCGTCCAGCGTCAGCGAAGCCGTGTCGACGAGCCGCGCCCCGGCAGGACAGAACTCCAGCAGCTCAACGGGTACCAACGCCCCGGCGTACAGGCAGACCGGCGACGACTCGATGAGCGAACGTCCACGCACGGTGATCAGATCAGCAGCGCCAGGACCAGCACCGATGAAGTGCACGGTCACTTGACCACGCTCCAGGTCGTGACGGGCATGTGCGGCCGCCACCCGGTGAACTTCCCTACCGACGACCCCCGGTTCACCGCGATCCGCACCAGATCCCCGCCGAGGCGCGCGTACCACTGCGCCACCACGGCTTCGGACTCCAGCGTCACCGCGTTCACCACCAGACGACCACCGGCACCGAGAGCGTCCCAACAGGCCTGCACCACGCCGGGAACCGTCAGCCCGCCACCGATGAAGATCGCGTCGGGCTTCTCCAGCCCCTCCAGCGCGACCGGAGCACGTCCAATGTGGACGTCGACGCCGGGCACGCCCAGCGACGCAGCGTTACGCACGATTCGCTCTGCGCGCACGGCGTCCTGCTCCACCGCGATCGCGCGGCACGTCGGATGCGTCCGCGCCCACTCGATCGCGATCGAGCCCGAGCCTGCTCCGACGTCCCACAGGAGCTGCCCCGGCAACGGCGCCAACGTCGACAGCGAAATAGCCCGCACCTCACGTTTGGTCAACTGGCCGTCAGTCTCGTACGCGTCGTCCGGCAGCCCGGGCACCCGCGAGTAGGCGCTCCCGGCGTACTCGGCAGCGATGACGCACAACGGATCCGCACTTTCCCCGGACCACTGGTAGACCCGCTCGGCGGGCCCACCCAACTGCTCCAGCACTGTAATCGGCCCAACGATTTCCGCAACGGTCTGCGGGTCACCGCCGAGTACCAATATTCGGCGCCCAGGTGACAGCGCGGCCCGCAGCAGGTCCGGCGAGCGCCCCACCAGCGACACGACCTCGACCTCGTTCAAGGCCCAGCCGAGCCGCGCGCACGCCAGCGACACCGACGAAGGATGCGGGATGACAGTCACCCGAGACCCCAGCAACCGCACCAAAGTCGTGCCGATTCCATGGAACATGGGATCGCCGGACGCCAGCACGCACACGTCCCGGTACCGCTCGAACAACGAGGGCAGCGCCGGGACCAGCGGCGACGGCCACGTCACCCGTTCGAAGTCACCCTGCACCAATTCCAGCTGCCGCCGACTTCCCATCAACACCCGCGAGCCCAGCACCGCGGCCTGCGCAGCCGGCGACAGCCCGTCCCACCCGTCGGCCCCGATGCCGACCACGACGACGTCAGACGGTTCCGGTGACACGCCGCACCTGGATCTCGATCACCACGCGGTTCGGGTTCACCCGAGGCTGCCGATACCGCACCGCGTACCGCCGGACGGCCTCGTCCACGGACGCCGCGTCGTCACGCACCACGGCGGGTCCCTCCAACGTGGACCAACGGCGACCGTCCACCTGGCACACGGCCGCGTGACCAGCGCGCCTCACGTGCTTGACCTTCCACGAACCACCGTCGGTGATGATCCGCGCCACCCCAGCCTCGACGTCGACCGTGACCCCCACCGGGACCACGTGCGGAGTTCCGTTCGGACGCACGGTGGACAACGTGCACAGGTGCCGTTCGGTCCAGAACTCGGCGAACTCGGCGCCCCGCTCGATCGACATGCCACGAATCATGCACAAGCGGCCCCCTCGACACGAAATCGAGGGGGCCGTGTTCCAGAGCACTACGGATAGCTGACGACGTTCACCGGAACAGTGCCCGGCGGCGTCACCGCACCCACGTTGTTCACCACGTGGGTGATCGTTCCCTGGTAGTTGAGCGACACGGTCAGCAGGTTGTGCATCCTCACGCCGGACCGGTTGGGCACCTCGAAGGCGTTCTCGGCGCGCACCGACGGGTTGACGTTGAAGAAGCAGTAGCTGCCCAGCCCCCACGCCTCGTGCGTGGTGACGTTGTCGCCGACCTTGTAGGCCGCGTACCCGGCCTGCCCGTTCGGCCTGTTCCAGGACGCCTGGTTCGGCACGTCGTACGGCATCTCGTTCTGGAAGAAGATCGTCCGTCCGCGTTCACCGTTCCAGATCACCTGGTACTTCTGGTAGTGCTCGACGAAGAGTCCGGTGGCCAGCACGTCGTTGCCGTTCACCACGAGACCGGTGTCACCGATCGCCTCGTTCCAGCCCCAGGTGCCGGCGTTGCCGTGGTCGGCGCGCCAGATCCAGGTGTGGTCGATGATCGTGTTGTTGCTGTTCACGACCAGGCTGTTGGTCGCCTTGCCCGCGACCGCTCCGCCGACGCGGAAGAACACGTCCTGCAACGTGGTGGGGTTCGCCGCGTGGTTGGCGGACGAACCCGAAGGCCCGACCGTCAGCAGCGAGCTCGACAGGGTCGTGCCCGCGTCGAACAGGATGCCCTTGATCCGCACGCCGTCGACGTCCGCCACCTGCATCGCGGTCACACCGTTCTGCGGCACGATCGTCGCGTACCCGATGCCCAGCACGACGGTGTTCGGCCGCGTGATGTTGATCGTCTGGTTCACGTTGTAGATGCCGGGCGTGAAGAACAGGTTGCAACCTTGGGACAGCGCCGCGTTGATCGTCGACGCGGTGTCGCCGGCCTTCACGACGTAGAACTGGCTCATCGGCAACGAGCTGCCCGACGTGCCACCGTTGATCCACGATGCGCCGGAAGCGTTGGTGCGCAAGGAAGGCAGGAACACCCGGTACTGGCCGCCCTCGAAGTAGAGGTACGGCACGTCCCGCGACACCGGCGTCGTGGCCAGCGTCGTCTCGGGCGGCGTCGGGAAGGTGTTGGCCGGCGCGCCGGGCGTTCCGGAGAACACCATGTTCCACACGCCGCCGTCCCAGCTGCCGTAGTTGGAATCGCGCGTGTACCACTGCTGCTGCGAGATCGACGCCGTCTGTCCCGACACCCGCGTGTCAGCCGTGTAGCCGCCCGACGCGAACCCGTACGACGCCGGGTACAGCGCCAGGTTGCCGCGGATGTCCATGCGGCGGAACGGTGCCGCCTGCGCCACGGCCCACCGGTTGGTGCCGCTGCTCGGGTTGACCGCCATGTTCTCGGCCGACCGCCAGAAGTTCTGCAGCGCGACGCCCTTGTCCGACTCGTTGAACGCGTCGACCGTGATGTCGCCGTTGATCACGACGTCGCCGGGGTTGCGGCCGAGGCCGGAAACCGAGGTGTAGTAACCGACGTCGTCGTGGTTGGTGTATGTGCCCGGCTTGAACAGGTGCGCGACCCGGCGCGGCGCCATCTGCGCCGTCAGCGTGTCCTTCTGCGCGTTGAAGTCGGTGTCGAGCTGCGCCTGGATGCTCGCCGATGACATCGACGGGTCGAAGATCCGGGTGTTCGGCCCGAAGTTCGGCGTGTCGGACTGCGCACAGCCCTGCTGCGTCCCGATCGTGTAAGTCGCGCTGCCCACCGACGAGTTCGCGAGCCCGGCCTTGATGCCGATCGCGTTGATCGTCCGGCTGGTGGGAACGGAGATCGGCCCGGAGTAGAGCGGAGAGCTCGCCGTGGGCGTCGAACCGTCCACTGTGTACCGGATCGACGCACCGGCCGTCGCCGTCGTGATCGTCACGGTCTGCGCGGACGTGTACGCACCACCGGGCGGGCTGAAGCCCGGCGTGGCGACGGGCGCCTGCGTGCTGCCGTGCGTGTAGGTGAAGTGCGGCGTGTCGTACTGAGGTCCGCTCTTCTCGTAGGTGAACCAGTATTCGATCACAGTGCCGCTGGAGAGAGACCCGACGGTCTTCTGCCAGACTCCGCCGTTGTTGGTCATGCGGAAGTTCTGCTGCGGAACATTGGTGATCAGGTAGTGCACGTCGACGTACAGGGCAGGGGTCGTCGGCGTGAAGTCGATCCTCGCCTGAGTGGCGTCCAGCGCCGTCACGTTCTGCGTGTAGTCCGCGGCCGCGGAGGCGGCCGTGGACGACGCGACTGACGACAGGGCAATCGCTGCGGCGGCCAGTCCGGCCAGCCATCTCACCTTTGAGAGCGCTCTCACACCTGAGAACGGTAAGCAGGAAAGAGTTCAAAAGACAAGCGACGTTTTCACCCGAACGAGCCCGTACCTTGGACCGAAAACAACCCATAGCGTTTTTTGGCATGACCCAAGCGACATCCACCGCGTACAGCCGGCTCCTGGGCGACGAGCTTCGACTGCTGCGCGAGCGGTACTCGACTCTCAACGGCCGCAAGTTCGCCCTGCAGCTCGGCTGGGATCCGAGCAAGGTCTCGAACATCGAGAACGGCAAGGCGCGCGCGAGCGAGATCGACCTCGCGCAGTACCTCACGGCGTGCGGCCAGGACATAGACATCTTTGATGACTTCAAGCGCCGCTACTACAACGCCTTCGACCTCGTCTGCGCCCTGCCGGCGAGCAACGTCCGCACGCTCGCGATGGCGGAGTCGACAGCTACGAAGATCACCAGCTACGACGTGGCGTCGCAGCCCTGCCTGTTCCAGACGAAGCAGTACGCGCGCGAACTGCTGACAGAAGGCGGAATCCACGCGCCGGAAGAGATCGAGCGGTATGCCGACGCACGCGTCGAACGCCAAACGGTGCTGCGCCGGCCGTTCCGCCCGGAGTGCCTGTTCTACCTCCACGAGTTCGCGTTGCAGCAGCGCGTCGCCAACGCTCAGGTCATGGAGGACCAGTACCTCCGCCTGATGTTCAACACGAACATCATCCGCATCGTGCCGCTGCACGCCGGAACAGCCGGCCTCGAGTCGAGGTTCACGCTGTACGAGTTCGAGAAGGCCGCCCCGATCGTCTTCACGGAGACGAACCTCGTCCAGGTCTTCGCTCAGGACCCCACCGTCGTCAGGCAGAGCAGGGACCTGATCGAGCGACTGGACTCCGTGGCGTTGGACTTCGACCAGTCGAAGGACAGGCTGGCGAAGTACGTCACCGCGCTCAGGTCCCCCGGTTCTCGTTGAGGTAGTTGTAGATCGTGTAGCGGGTGACCTCCAGGACACCCGCCAGATGATCGACCGAGTCGCGGATCAGGAAGAACCCCGCCTCGTCGAGCACCCGCACGACCTGCGACTTGTGCACCTTCTTCATGAGCTCGACGGGCACACCGACGTCCGCGATCGCCTTCTCCACCAACACCCTTTGGAGCGTGTCCACGTCCTGGGGAAACGACTCGACAGGCCCGGAAGCTTCGTGCGCGGCCAGCTTGTTGACGCACAGGCACCCCACGGCCACCCCGGCCGCGTCACGCACGAACGTCGTCGACGACCAGATCGCCCTGCCGTCGGGCGCATAGGTTTCGTAGCCGGGCATGTCCGTGGTGGTGCCCCGCCTGACCAGTCCCAGCAACAGATCGGTCATCGGGCCGCCCACCTGCCGTCCGGTGAGCGACCCGGCGATCGCGATGATCGAGTTGGGCAGCCGCGACAGGTCGTGCACCACGACCTCGGTGTCCGGTCCGAGCGCCGAGGCGAGGCTGTCGACCGTCGGCACCAACGCCGACAACGCGGCCGGCACCGGTGAACTCGCTTTTCCTGACAACGACTTCAGCGCGGCTCGGACGCGTTCCAACGTGCCGCGTGAAGTCGTGGCATGCGGCGACAAGCGGACGTGCTCAGGCCTGACCGTGGCCGTGACTCCGAAGGCGTTCAACGCTTCCCCGACCTTGGGAGCCGCCTCGGGCATGGTGAACGCCAGGATCCCCGCACGCCGTTCGCGTGCCGACACGATCTTGCCGCCGCACGACAGCACGATCTCCTCGAGCTCGGTGACGATCTCGGACACCGCGTCGTCCAGGCCGGAAACTCCTGCCAGCTCGACCAGTTCGAGCGCCTCCGCGAAGGCGCCCGACACGACCGGCGAGAGGTTGGTGATGTTCCACGACGCCGCGTCGGGTGCGGCGTCGTGCACCGAGTCGTCGAACAGGCCCGCGTCGACCGCGCCCGTCCAGCCGGACAGCACGGGCTTGAGCCGTTCCAGTGCCCGGTCCGACAGCACCACGAAGCCCGTGCTCCACCCGGCCCGCAACCACTTCTGGCCGCCGACCACGAGCACGTCGGCGAGCTCCCAGGGCTCGTCGACGACACCGAAGCCCTGGATGCCGTCCACGATCAGCAGCCGGTCGCCGATGACCTCGCGCAACGTCGCCAGATCGGCGCGATAGCCGGTGCGGAAGTCCACAGCGGACACCGACAGCGCCGAAACCTCAGGCGTCAGGCGGGTTGCGACGGCGGCGGGTGCCACCGGACCGTCGAAGGTGATGGACGGCAGCCCCGCCCGCACCCACGGATAGGTGTTGGACGGGAACTCGGACGCCGAGTACAGGACGGTCCCGGACAGCCCGAACGCGGCCTGGAACAGGCCGATCGAGGTGTTCGGGACGAGCGCCACGTGATCGGTGTCGGAGCGGCACAACCGGGCGACGGCGGCCTTCACCCGTTGCTCCTCGCGCATCAGCGTGTCCACTGTGGAGGGCCCCGCGAGCGAGGCCTGTTCCATCAGGCGCGAGGTGGTCGTGACCACGGGGATCGACGGCGGGCCGAAGCGGGCGAAGTCGAGGTACCCCTCCGGTTCGCGGAACTGGGCGAGGTACGAGGCGTCGATCAACTCAAAGCACCTTTGCGAGGAACTGTTGCGTGCGCGGCTGTTGTGGATTGTCCAGCACATCGGCCGGTGTGCCGCTCTCCACCACGGCGCCGTCGACGAGGAACACCACGCGGTCGGCGACCGAGCGGGCGAAGCCGATCTCGTGAGTGACCACGATCATCGTCATGCCGTCGCGGGCCAGCGAGGTCATCACGTCGAGCACCTCGCCGACCAGCTCCGGGTCCAACGCGGACGTGGGCTCGTCGAACAGCATCAGCTTGGGCTTCATCGCCAGAGCGCGCGCGATCGCAACACGTTGCTGCTGGCCACCGGACAGCTGCGCCGGGTAGGAGCCCGCTTTTTCGGCCAGTCCTACCCTTTCCAGCAGCGCCAACGCCTCGTTTCGCACGGTGGCGCGGTCGCGTTGGAGGACCTGGACCGGGCCTTCCATGATGTTCTCCAGCGCCGTGCGGTGCGGGAACAGGTTGAAGCGCTGGAAGACCATGCCGACGTCACGGCGTTGCCGCGCGGCTTCTCGTTCCCTGAGCTCGTACAGCTTCCCGTTCGCCGCGCGGAACCCGACCGGGACGCCGTCGACCCAGATGCGTCCGGCGTCGATGGTCTCCAGGTGGTTCACGCACCTGAGGAACGTGCTCTTGCCCGCGCCGGACGGCCCGAGCAGGCAGACGACCTCGCCGCGCTCGACCTCCAGGTCGATGCCCTTGAGCACTTCGGTGTGGCCGAACGACTTGCGGACCCCGATCGCCTCAACGAGGGCCATACGCACGCTCCAGGTAGTGCTGCCCGATCGACGCGAGGGACACCATCACGAGGTACCAGGCCGCGGCGGCGAACAGGGTTTCCATGATCTCCAGGTTGCGCGACGAGATGTTGTTCGCGGCGTGGATGAGCTCCAGGAAGGCGATCACCGACGCCATCGAGGTGCCCTTGATCATGTTGATGAAGTTGTTGCCGGTCGGCGGGATGATCACGCGCATCGCCTGGGGCAGAACGACTCTCCTGAGCGTCGTCAGGGGCGTCATGCCGATCGACTTGGCGGCTTCCGTCTGTCCTTCGTCGACACTGCTCAGGCCGGCGCGGACGATCTCGGCCATGTAGGCGCTCTCGTTGAGCCCCAAGCCGAGCAGTGCCGCGACGAACGCCGTCATGACCACGTTCGTCGGCACGGAGAAGAGCATCGGGATGCTGATGTTCTTGAACACCAGTGCGAGGTTGAACCAGATCAGGATCTGCAGCAGCACCGGCAGGCCGCGGAACAGCCAGATGTAGCCGACGGCGAACCACCGGGCGACGGGGTTGGCGGACAGTCGCATCAGCGCCACGACGACGCCGAGGACGATCGCGCCGCCTTGTGCGGCGACTGCCAGCACGATGGTGTTGAGCAGGCCTTCGAGCATCACCGGGTGGGTGAAGAAGCCCGGGACGTCCTCCCACTGGATCTGCGCCTCCGCCATCGCCCAGCCGAGGCCGGCGATGATCAGGAGGATGATCGCGCCGCTGACCCACCGGCCGGGGTGGCGCAGCGGCACGACCTCCAGTTCTTGATCACTTGCCATTGATCGCGGCCTTGGTGATCGCGCCCTGCTTGATGTCCCAGGTGCTCAGGATCTTGGTGTAGGTGCCGTCGTCGATCAGCGACTGGAGCGCGCCCTTGATGGCCTCGGCGAGCTTGGCGTTCTGCTTGTTGACGCCGATGCCGTACGGGCCGCCGTTGATCGGGGCGAGCGGGACGACCTCGAAGTAGCTGCCGTCACCCGCGGTCTTCGCGACGTAGACGGCGGTCGGCAGGTCGTTGAGGATCGCGGCGACGCGGCCGGTGCGCAGCTGGTTCTGGTTGCCGGTGTCGCTGTCGGTGACGCTGACCTGGACCTCCTGCTTGCCCTGGTCCTTGCACTTCTGGCTCTGCTCCTTGGCGAACTGCTCCTGCGAGCTGCCGAGGTTCACCGCCACGCCCTTGCCGCACAGGTCGTCCGGGCCCTTGACGCTCTGCGGGTTCCCCTTCTGGACCATGATCGTGATGCCGGACGTGAAGTAGTCCACGAAGTCGATCTTCTGCTGGCGCTCGGCGGTGTCGTTCATCGCCGCCATCGTGATGTCGACGCGCTTGGTCTCGAGGCTCGTGATCAGCGAGCTGAACGCCATGTCGCTGTGCTCGGCCTGCAGCCCGAGCTTGGCGGCGATCGCCTTGATCAGGTCGACCTCCGACCCCATCGGCGTCTTGCCGTCCTGGTCGTAGAAGTTGTTGGGCGGGTTCTGGATGTTCGACCCGACCTTGAGCTTCCCGCTCGACGCGATCTCGGCGGGCACCAGCGCGGCAAGCGCGTCGTCCTTCTTGACCGACGACAGGTCAGACGACGGCGGAGTGCTCGTCTGCGTGGTGTCAGACGTGCCTCCGCAGGCAGCAAGCGTTGCGACGAGCAACGAGGTCACGAGCAGGCGCGGCATCATGGCGGGCACGCTACAACTTGGAGTTGAACCCGTCCACAAAAAGTTGAAGCCACCCCCTAGTGCCACCCCTACCCACCCCCTGCTCGCCGGCGTGGTGGGCCTCGTCTCGACACGGGTTGTCTCCGGGAATTCACCTCCGCATGCTCAATTCTTCGAGGTGTACTTGCGAGAAAAGGGGAGGTCGGCGATGGCGATGCCGATACCGTCCGCTCATTCCTGCCCGGACACCGACGTCCTGGTCATAGGGCGTGGTGTTTCCGCCTGGGCGCTCTCCGTTTTGCTGGCCCAGCGCGGCTGGCTGGTCACGCTGGCCGATCCTTCTGGTTCCGAGGACAAGTTTCCGCGGGTCGTCGGGCTGGACTCAGCGACTCTGCGGGTGCTGTCGAACTGCGGAATCGGACGTGTGCTGGCCGGAATCGGCGTTCCCGGCACCGAACTGGAATTGCGCGGCCCGATCCTGCGTTTCCAGCGGGGCCCGTTCACGATGTTCCGGCAGTCCGGCCTGGAATCCGCTCTCGCCACCCGCGCTTCTCGCCTGCCGAACCTGCAGATCCTCCACGGCCGTGCCGCCTCTTTGTTGGTCGATCACGGCGGCCACGCGTCGTCCTTGATCGGCTTCGAACCCCTGACGTCGTCGTGGATCGTGAGCTGCGACGGCCGGCACAGCTTCCACGGCCACCTCCCGGGCTGGCGGTCCGGCCGGATCCTGCTGCCGGTCAGACCGAGCCTGCTCGACGTCTCCACGCTCTCCTGGCAGCTTGACCTGGTACTTCGTGGGCGGGCTGATGGTTCGTTGCTCGACACGTTCCCTCTCGACGGCCCGCTGCTGCCGTCCGCGATCGTGGAATCGCCGGACGTGCGCGGCCCGTTGGACGAGGTGCTGGGTCCGGGCTTCGTCCTGCTCGCGTTGGACGAGGTGCACTCGCTCGGCCGGTCGCGCCGCGCGTTCCTCGACGACCTGGGCTGCAAGGTCGTCCGCGTTCTCCCGGCCGGTTCTCCGGCTCGCCCCGGCGCTGTCGTCGACACCGAGAACGTGTACGTGCCATTCCTGATGTCGTCCGGCGCCCGCACGGCCCTGATCCGCCCCGACCACTATGTCTTCGGGTTTGCGGACACGCCGTCCGCGCTCGTCGACGACCTGCGTTCACAATTGTTTCAAGCTAGGCCGTTGGAGTGAATCACACCTTTTCGGGTGACCTGCCGACGCGGTCGGTGACGTGGCAGGGACGTGAAGTTGATCGGACGAACCACCCAGCTCGAACTCCTCGGCACCCTGTTGGGTCTGACCCTTTCCGGAAATGGACAGGTCGCTTCGGTGACCGGCCCCGTCGGCACCGGCAAGACCGAGCTGATTCACACTTTCGCGGAAATAGCGTCAGCCACCGGCCTGCGCCACCTGACGGCCACCTGCACGCCGTCCGAACAGGCCCTGCCGCTGGGCGTCCTCTCCCAACTGCTCCCCGTGTCACCCGGTTCGTCGGCCTTGGACCCGGTCCAACTCCACACCCTGTCGACACGTTTGGTGACGTCGGACGTCCCGCTGCTCATCACCGTCGACGACATCCAGCACGCCGACCCTCTCTCGTTGGACTGCCTCTTCTACGCCGCCCGCCGCGTGTGTGGCAGTCGTGTGCTGCTGCTCCTGACCGAAGCCGACGGCCCCACGCCCCTGGTCGGCGCCCTCTCTCGCGAACGCCACTGCCACCGTCTGCGCGTGGGCGTTTTCAACGTCTCTGAGGCGAGCCTGCTAGCCGGCCCTCGCGCTCTCGAGGTGCACCGTCTGACCGGCGGCAACCCGTTGTTGGTGCACGCCGTCCTGGATTCCTCTTCGCTGCGCGAGGACCTTCTGGCCTGCGTGCACCGCAGCCACCCGTACGTCCTGCAGACCGCGTTGGCGCTGGCCGTGCTCGGTTCGCCCGACCTGATCAGCGACCTGACCGGCCTGGACCCGGCGGTCGTCCCACGCGTCCTGGCCACGATGGAGTCGTCCGGCCTGGTGCTGGACGGCGCGCTACGCCACCCGTCTCTGGCCGGCTACCTGCTCGACGCGCTCCCCCGCCACGAACGAGGCGACCTGCACCTGCGCACCGCCCGCCTGCTCTTCGACCGCGGCTCGCCCGCCTCTCTCGTAGCCCCGCACCTTCTGGCGGCCGACCGCCCGCTGGCGGCCTGGGCAGCGCCGGTCCTCCAGTCAGCCGCCTCACTCGCGCTGCAGGACGGCGCTTCCTCTTCGGCCGTCCGCTACCTGGAACTGGCGACCCGCACAGCCACCGACGACTCCTCCCGCGCCTCAGCCCGCTCGCGCCTCGCCGCGGTGGAATGGCACGACAGCCCGGTCACGGCCGCGCGCCACGTCCCGGCCCTGATGGCCGCTGCTCGCTCAAGCTTGCTCGACCCGAGCGAGTCCTTGTCGCTGGCGCGCCTGCTGCTGTGGCACGGCCGCAACGCCGACGCCACCACCGTGCTCGGCCAGATCGCCGGCAGCCCGGCACCAGGTAATGCCGAAACCTCCGCAGCCCGCGGCCCCCGCACCTCAGCGGCACAGATGACCAGCGCCGCTGCAGCCCGCCTGCCCAAAACCTCCGCAGCGCCAAGCGCCAGTCCAACGACGGGCGTGCTGCGGGCCTGGCTCTACTGCCACCTGCCGGGACACGCACGCGCTATGACCGCCCACCACACACACGACTCCGGCCAGGTACCCCCATTTCCGATTCTAGGAAGCGGGTCTGACACCGCCATCGCACCAGCCGGGCCCCCGCCAACCGAACCCGCGCCAGCCGAACCCGCGCCAGCCGAACCTGCGCCAGCCGAACCTGCGCCAACCGAACGCCCGCCAGCCCTGCCCACACCAGCCCTGCCCACACCAGCCCAACCCGCGCCACGTCGACCGACCGCCTTCGAAGCCTGGGCCCACGCCGCCGAGCCCTGGGCCGACACCCCCGAACCCCACACGCACGCCGCCAAACCGTGGGCACGCGCCGCCGAACCTCACGCACACGCCACCGGACCCCTGGCACGCGCCACCGAACCCTGGACCTACACCACCGGACCCCACGCGCGCGCCGCCGAACCCCACGCGCACGCCACCGAACCCCAGGCACGCGCCGTGGCACCCCTCGCGCACATCGCCGAACCCTGGGCCCGAGCCGCCCTCACCCTGGAAGCAGTCCTCCGAGGCTCCCAAGACACCACCACCGCCGAAGAGCTGCTCCAAGCCGCCCGAACCACCAGCGTCTCCGACCACCCGATAACCGCCCTAGCCGCCCTCGTCTACGCAGGCGAGCTGGACAGAGCCGCAGAGTGGTGCGACCGCCTCATCCCGGCCAACCGCTCCACCACCCTCAAAGCCCTGCTGATCAGCGTCCAAGCCGAGGTCAGCCTCCGCAAAGGCGACCTCACCAACGCCACAAAACAGGCAACACAAGCCCTGACAACGTTGTCACACCAAGCATGGGCCACGGCCATCGGCTACCCCCTCAGCACCGCACTCCTGGCCGCCACCAGAGCGGGCGACCAAGAAGCCCACAAACTCGCCGAGATCCCGACCCCACCCATGCACGAAACCAGAGCAGGCATCCACTACGCGTTCGCAAGAGCCCACCACCACATGACCAACAACCGAAACCACGCGGCGCTCAAAGATTTCCTGCTCATCGGCGAGACGCTGACCCACTGGCAGATGCGAGACATAGTGCAGTGGCGCGCGGGCGCAGCAGAGGCGTGGCTAAACCAGGGCAACAAAGCCCAAGCGAGAGCCCTGCTCGAAGACCCCAGAACCGGCCACGAACTCAGGCTCAGAGCAGCCGTAGAGGACAAGCGACACCGCCCGGCGATCCTCCAGCAGGCCGCCGAAGACCAGCAGGACCAGTACGAGCTGGCCAGGACGCTCGAAGATCTGAGCAAAGCGTGGCAGGCGGTCGGCGAGCCCAGAAGAGCCAGGATGACCGCGCGACGAGCCGCCAACACGGCGCAGAAGACCACCACGTACGACTTGTCCGAGGCCGAGCGGAAAGTGGCGCGACTCGCCGCGCGGGGTCACACGAACAGGGAGATCGCGGACCAGTTGTTCATCACCGCGAGCACGGTCGAACAGCACCTGACCCGCGTGTATCGCAAGCTCAACGTCAAGTACCGGACGGACCTGCCGGCCGACATAGCAGGGTGACCGCGGGCACGCCAGGGAATTCCGGACACGCATCGGCCGTTGAACGGGTCACCGAAGCAACGACGAGGAGGACCCCCAATGGCGACGGTCGAGCTGACCACTGAGAACTTCGACGATGTGGTCGGTGGGTCCGGCATCGTTCTGGTCGACTTCTGGGCCGAGTGGTGTGGCCCGTGCAAGGCGTTCGGCCCCACCTTCGAGGCCGCGTCGGAGAAGAACGAGGACCTGGTGTTCGGCAAGGTCGACACCGAGGCCCAGCAGGAGCTCGCGGCGACGTTCGGCATCCGCAGCATCCCGACGTTGATGATCGTCAGGGAAGGCGTCGTGCTGTTCTCGCAGCCGGGCGCGCTGCCGGCGAACGCGCTGGACAGCCTGATCCAGCAGGCGCGCGACGTGGACATGGAAGAGGTTCACGCGAAGGTGAAGGAAGCCCAGCAGGGCTGATTCACAACGGCCGGCTGTGGGTACCTGACGTGCATGAACACCGACACGTCGACCGCGCAGCTGGTCAGTCAGCTGTCCGAGCAGGTGAGCAGGCTCGCTCGCGACGAGATTCGTCTCGCGGTCGTTGAGCTCAAGGACAAGGGCAAGCACGCCGGTGTCGGCGCCGGGATGTTCGGCGCGGCCGGCGTGTTCGCGTGGTGGGGCGGGCTCAGCGTCGTCGCGGGCCTGATCCTGCTGCTCACCCTCGTAGTACCGCCGTGGGCGGCCGCGTTGATCGTCGCGGCCGCCCTTTTGCTCGTCGCGGGTGTCGCGGCGCTCGTGGGACGCGGACAGGTCCGGCGTGCGGCCCGGCCGCTGCAGGTGGTGGAGAACGTCCACGACGACATCGCGGCGATCAAGGAGGGGGCACACCGATGAACGGTCCCAGGGAGGATCTGCAGCACGAGGTCGAGCGGACCCGGCAGGAGCTGGGTGAGACCGTGGAAGCGTTGGCGCACAAGGCCGACGTGCCCGGCCGGGTGAAGGCGCAGGTGCAACGCAAGCCGTTGCCGTCGGCGGTTCTCGCCGCCGCGTTCATCGGGGTTGTCCTCCTCATCTGGAAACTTTCCAGGAGGAATGGATGAAGTTCCTGTACCGCCCACTGGGAATGCTGCTCGGCGCGTTGGGAGGGTTCCTCGCAACCGCGATCTTTGGTCAAGTGTGGAAAGTCGTGGCGGGTGACGAAGAAGCACCCAGCGCGACGATGCGGAACCGCAGTTGGCGCGAGGTCCTGCTGGCAGCGGCGTTGCAGGGTGCCATCTTCGGGCTGGTGAAAGCCGCGATCGACCGCGGTGGCGCCAAGGGATTTCAGAAGCTGACGGGCAAATGGCCCGGCGACGAAGAGGATTGATCGCCGCTCGAAGCGCTCCCGCGCACCAGGCCAATCGAGACGTAAAGGTACACACCAATCGTTTCGCGACTTAATCTGACGGTCTCCTGCGAAAGGGCCAGTGATGACTCGTCAGTTGCGGGCTCGTGCGCTGTCGTCGAGGTTCGAGCCGCTGTCCGCGGTTCCGGACGACCCCGCCCGCTCCAGGCTGGGCGTGGTGCGGTTCGCCGGCACGTCGTTCAACCCGGTGCTGACGGCGGGGCATCCGGAGCTGACCGTGCACCTGGCCGAGGACGACGGGCGTGGTTTCGCCGAGGTCTGGACGAGCTCGCGCGGCGTCGAGTCCGGCGAGCACAAGGCGATCACCTACGCCCACGACGGCGAGTACCTGTTCTGCGCCGGGCGGATTCCGCCGTGCGACGAGCACACCTACGCGGGCCGGCTCGCGTTCCGCGCGGCGCTGGAGCTCGCCGGGAAACTCGGCTACCACCACGTCTTCCGGATGTGGAACTACCTGCAGGACCTGAACCCGCAGACCTACCGCGAGTTCCTGCTGGGCCAGGCGGAGGCGTTCGCGAAACGCCCGGTCACCTGGAGCGGCCTGCCCGCGGCGACCGTGGTCGGGTCGCTCGGCGGCGGCATCGCGTTCCACTTCCTGGCCTGCCGCACGGGCACGCCCGTCACGCTCATCTCCCCCAGCGGCGCGCGGGGCGTCTACGTGCACGGAAGGCTGTTCTTCACGGCACCGTCGCTGGACGACGCCGAGGAGCTGATGAGCGCGGCCAACCTCGCCCAGTGGGGCATCGACGACGGTTTCGGCCTGCACGACATCACGACGCTGAAGGCCTACGCGCGGCAACCGGGTGATCTTTCGCTGGCCCGGTTCGACTGCGACACGCGGCTGGACCGCGAGACCTCGGTGGCCTACCTGCAGGCGACGTTGCTGCACGAAGATCGTTCGGTGGAGTACGAAGGCGTCGCGGGCTGAGGACCTTCTACCCCAGCGAACACTTGAACACTCAACTATTCTCGGTCGCATGCCACAACCAGAGGGTGCCGAGCTCGACGCGATCAGGACCAAGCGCGACGAGCTGCGCAAACGATACGTGCGGCCACTCGACGAGCGCGGCGGCTCGCCCACCAAAGGCGTCCACCACATCGCGTTGATCTGCAAGGACGTCGAGGAGACCATCGAGTTCTACCAGGAGTTCCTGGGCTTCCCCCTGGTGGAGCTGGTCGAGAACCGCGACTACAACGGCTCCAGCCACTTCTTCTTCGACCTGGGCAACAAGAACCTGCTGGGGTTCTTCGACTTCCCCGGCCACGACCACCCTCCGTTCATGGAGACGATCGGCGCCGTTCAGCACATGGCGCTGTCCATCTCGCCCGAGCGGTTCGACGAGATCAAGGCCAAGCTGGACGACGGCGGGATCGAGTACCTGGGCCCTGACCGCGGCGTCGAGGACAGCCTGTACATCCGCGACCCCAACGGTGTAGGGATTGAGTTCTACCGGGAGGAACTCGGCGAGTTCGAAGGCACGACGTTGATCAAGTGATCTTCGAGAACGGAGTCGCAGCGTGGCGCAAGAGGTCAAGGGTGTTGTCGCCAGAGGAAAAGGCCAGCCGGTCGAACTGACCACTGTGCTCGTTCCCGATCCCGGCCCTGGTGAGGCCGTGGTGAAGGTCCAGGCGTGCGGCGTCTGCCACACCGACCTGCACTACCGCGAGGGCGGCATCAACGACGAGTTCCCGTTCCTGCTCGGCCACGAGGCCGCGGGTGTCGTGGAGTCCGTCGGCGAGGGCGTGACCGACCTGGCGCCCGGTGACTTCGTGGTGCTGAACTGGCGTGCGGTCTGCGGCACCTGCCGTGCCTGCCGCCGGGGAAAGCCCTGGTACTGCTTCTCGACGTTCAACGCCTCCCAGCCCATGACGCTGACCGACGGCACCAAGCTGTCGCCCGCGCTGGGCATCGGCGCGTTCATCGAGAAGACCCTGGTCCACTCAGGACAGTGCACGAAGGTCGATCCCAGTGCCCGCGCGGCCGCGGTCGGCCTGCTGGGCTGCGGTGTCATGGCCGGCGTCGGTGCCGCCATGAACACCGGCAACGTGGGCCGCGGCGACTCGGTGGCCGTGATCGGCTGCGGCGGCGTGGGCGACGGCGCCATCGCTGGCGCCCGCATCGCCGGTGCCGCGAAGATCATCGCCGTCGACACCGACCCGCGGAAGCTGGAGTGGGCCAAGGGTTTCGGCGCCACCCACACCATCAACGCGCGCGAGGTCGACGACGTGGTGACGGCGATCCAGGACCTCACCGACGCGTTCGGCGCGGACGTGGTGATCGACGCGGTGGGCCGCCCGGAAACCTGGAAGCAGGCCTTCTACGCCCGCGACCTGGCCGGAACCGTTGTCCTGGTGGGCGTTCCGACCCCGGACATGCGCCTCGACATGCCGCTGATCGACTTCTTCGGGCGCGGCGGTGCCCTGAAGTCCTCGTGGTACGGAGACTGCCTGCCCAGCCGCGACTTCCCGATGCTGGTCGACCTCTACCAGCAGGGCCGCTTCGACCTCGACGCCTTCGTCAGCGAGGAGATCGCGCTCGACGGCGTGGAAGGCGCCTTCGAGAAGATGCACCACGGCGACGTCCTGCGATCGGTAGTGGTCTTCTGATGGCTCTGCGCGTTGACCACACCGTCACGTCCGGCACGTTCTCGCTGGACGGCGAGACCTTCGACGTCGACAACAACGTCTGGGTGATCGGCGACAGCAACGAGTGCGTGGTGATCGACGCCCCGCACGACGTCGACGCGATCCTCAAGGTCGTCGACGGCCGCAAAGTCGTGGCCATCCTGCTGACCCACGCGCACGACGACCACGTCCGCGTGGCGCCCGACCTGGCTCATGCGACCAACGCACCGATGGCTCTGCACCAGGCCGACCACATCGTCTGGTCGCTGACCCACACGGGCGTGATCCCGCACCAGGCGTTGCAGGACGGCCAGGTGCTCACCGTGGCAAGCGAGGAGATCCACGTGCTGCACACGCCGGGCCACTCCCCCGGCGCCGTGTGCTTCTACGTGCCGTCGCTCAACGCGGTCTTCACGGGCGACACGCTGTTCCAGGGCGGGCCCGGCGCGACGGGCCGGTCGTTCTCGGACCGGCCGACGATCGAGCAGTCCATCCGGGAGAAGCTGTTCGAACTGCCCGGCGACACCGTCGTGCACACGGGCCACGGCCCGGACACGACGATCGCGGCGGAGATTTTCTAGGGGTCGCACCGAAGTACCGGGCTGCCTGCGCCGTCACTAGCGTCCAGGGAGCATGAGACGGTTCGCGCTAGTCCTCATGCTCCTCTCGGGCCTGGTCACCACGGCCACCCCGCTGCAGGCGCAGGCAGCCCGCCCCAACATCATCTTCTTCCTGGTCGACGACCTGTCGGCGGACCTGCTGAAGTACATGGACAACACCAGGTCCCTGGCCAACAACGGCACCAGGTTCACCAACTACTTCGTCTCGAACTCGCTGTGCTGCCCGTCCAGGGCGTCGATGTTCACCGGCGAGCACCCGCACAACACCGGCGTGCTCACCAACGTGGGCACCGACAACGGCGGCTACGCGGCCTTCGAACGCCACGAGGACCGCACCTACGCGGCGGCGCTGCACCGCCAGAACTACCGCACCGGCTACCTCGGCAAGTACATCAACGAGTACCCGGTCGGCGAGAACTTCAAGGTGCCGCAAGGCTGGGACGAGTGGCACGTCGCGGGTGGCGGCGGCTACAACGAGCTCAAGTACAGCATCACCGACTACGTCCGCGAGACCGGTGTCAAGAGGCTGCAGCCAGGCCAGGACGTCTACCTGACCGACCGCCTGGCCCGCACGGCGGAGGACTTCCTCGACCGGTCCCGCCGGCAGGCCCCGAACAGCCCGTTCTTCCTGCAGGTGGCACCGTTCGCGCCGCACGCGCGGGTGCCGTTCCAGCCCGGTGAAGGCGAACCGCGGTTCCCACCGGCACCCCGCGACCGGCCCGGCGGCGAGTTCCCCCAGGGTGACTGCGGTGGTCCGAGCTGCCCGAGCATCGACGTGGCACAGGAGCTGCCGTCGTTCGACGAGGACACCGCCGACAAGCCCGGCTGGGTGCGGCGCGATCCGCTCGGCCCTGGCATCACCGACGAGCTGCGCCAGGACTTCCGCAACCGCATCCGCATGGTCCAGTCGGTCGACGACCTGGTCGGACGCGTGCTCGCCAAGCTGACCCCGGCCGAACGCGACGACACCTTCATCGTCTTCGGCTCGGACAACGGGTTCCACCTCGGGCAGCACCGGCTGATCCGCGGCAAGGGCACCGCTTACGACCACGACGTCAACGTGCCGTTGCTGGTGAAAAGGCCTGGCAGAACGGGAAACGGTGACTTCGTGCGCGACGAGATCGTGCAGAACGTCGACCTGTTCGCCACGTTCCTCGACATGGCCGGAGCGAACCCGCCCGACCGCGACGGCCGCAGCCTCCTGCCCCTGATCAGGAACCAGAACCAGCCGAACTGGCGCAACGCCGCGCTGGTCGAGCACCGCAAACCCCAGGCGAGCGCGGACGATCCGGACTTCGAGGACCTTGCCGCCGGCCCGCCGTCGTACAAAGCCGTGCGCACTCGTGACGACCTCTACGTCGAGTACGCGAACGGCGAGAAGGAGTACTACGACCTGAAAGTCGATCCGTTGCAGCAGAACAACAAGCCGAACGCACCACGGGCGGGACAGCTGGCAGGACCGCTGCGGGAGCTGGCGAGCTGCGCGCAGAACTGCTGGGCCGCCGCACACGTGCAGGGAGGCTGACCATGAGGCTGCACAACGCGTTCGCGCTGGCGCTCGCGGCCACGGTCGTCGTGGCGCCGAGCAGTTCCGCCGCACCGGCCGAGATCACCGTGTTCACCGGGGAGGACGAGGGTCCGGTGCCGGGCGCGTTCCTCGGCGTCAACCACCGGTACACGTTCGACGGGTACGGCACGTGGGACCCGGTGAACGACCGGCCGGTGCCGGACGCGCTGGAGAAAGCGCGGTCGATGGGCGTGAAGGTGCTGCGCTGGCCCGGCGGCACGGTCGCTAACACGACTCAGTGGAAGGGCACGATCGGCGCCGAACGGAGATGCCAGCGCGACGGCCGGATCGACCTCGGGAACGCGGGCGACCCGGCGGACGACGTGCTGAACGGACGGCTGCCGACGTACGGGCTCGACGAGCACATGCGGTTCACCGCCGCGCTCGGGGCGCAGGCGCAGATCATGGTGCCGATGGCGATCGGCACCGCGGCGGACGCGGCCGATCTCGTCGAGTACCTCAACACGCCCGCGGGCGACGGCGTGAACCCCAACGGCGGCGTGGACTGGGCCGAGCGCCGACCCGCGGATCATCCGCAGCCGTACCACGTCACGCGGTGGGAGCTCGGCAACGAGAACTACCACGCCAACCAGCGGTACTGGATGTCGCAGAACGAGGACGAGGCGCTGGAGCAGTACGTCCGGGGCGGCACGCGGCGGATCTCCGGCGAACGGCTCGGCAAACTGTCCACACCGGACGGGAAGTGCGGCGGCAGCACCGCGGACGTGCCCAGCGACGGCACCGCTGGGCAGGTGTTCGACCTCAACTACCCGTCCGTGCAGGACCTGGAACTGCGCGTCGGTGGTGAGGTGTGGCAGCGCGTGGACTCGTTGGGAGGTCCGCAGGCGAGGCAGTTCGTGCTCGACGAGTTCCGGGGCTCGGTGGCGTTCGGCGACGGGCAGCACGGCATGATCCCGCCGCGTGGCGCCCAGGTCGTGGCGTCGTACACCTCCGCCCACAAGGGTTATGTGCAGTTCCGGGACGCGATGCGGCAGGTCGACCCGTCGCTGAAGGTGTGCTCCTCGTGGGGCAAGCAGGCGTTCGTGACGGCCGGCGTTGCCTTCGACTGCTTGACCGCGCACCCGTACACGCACTTCTCCGGCAGCGGCACGGCGGACTGGGACTCCACTGTGGAGAGTCACGACTGGCACGTACTGGGAGCGGCGAACGAACGGCGGAAGTTCGCGGAACTGCAGGACTCGGTCCGGCGCAACGCCGCCGGGAACCCGTACGTGGCGGTGTCGGAGTACGGTGCGTTGTGGGGTCCTGATGGCGGTGGGGTGTATCCGGAGTACACCTATTCGATGACCCACGCGCTGTACATGGCGACTCAGTGGATCGACTACCTCGAACTCGGCGTGCCGTGGGTCGAGGGCAACGACCTGAGCTCGGACGGCATGTACACGTTGCTGGGCCGCGGCCGGGTCTACTCCGCCGAGGCGTGGGCCCGCGAGGCGGTCCGGCCTTTGTTCGACGCGGGCGGGGTCCGAGTCCGGCAGAGCGTTGCCGGGAATCCGCAACGGAGTCCCGACGAGGCCGAGATGTGCGACGGGCAAGGCACTCCGCGGGACCGTTGCCGCCAGAACTACGGCAAGCTGGCGGTGACCGCGACCAGGGCACCGGACGGCACCGTGCACGTGCTGGTGGTGAACCGGTCGCCCGTAGCGGGCGACGCCGTCGACACCAGGATCCTGTTGCGCGGGTTCACGGGCAACGGGCGCGCTCAGGTGCGCACGGTGGCGCCGGAACGCTTCACTTCGGCCAACACCAGGGAGAACCCCGGCGCGGTGCGGATGGCCGAGTCGTGTCGCAACGTCGGCGCGGACTCGTTCAACGCCGGCGTTCCGCCGTACTCGGTCACGCTGTTCACGTTGCCACGACAGGGAAATCCAGGTTGCTGATCCTGGGGTCGCACCGAGATGGGCAGGGTGCTTCCGGCTGAATAGCTTGGGACACATGACATTCACCCGAAAGTTCCTGACCGTGATCGGTGCGGCCTCCGCCCTGACGCTGGTGGCGGCGGTGGACGCGAACGCCGCCATCCCGTTCGGGCAGGTGGTCGACGGCAAGGCGACCTTCTACGACGACCGCGGCACCGGTGCGTGCGGCGACCCCGTCGACGCGAGCAGCGAGGTGCTGGTGGCCGTGTCGCCGGTCTACTGGACCGCGCCGAACCCGAACAACGACCGGTTGTGCCGCAACGTGTTCGTCGTGGCGACGTTCAACGGCAAGACGGTCAGGGCGAAGGTCAAGGACAAGTGCATGGGCTGCGGCCGTGACCACATCGACCTGAGCCTGCCCGCGTTCCGCAAGCTGGCCGACCCGGACCGCGGGGTCATCAACCTCAAGTGGAAGTTCGTTCGCGGCTGACGAACTCAGGGCGGCGTGACGCCGAGCCGGAGGATCACCCGGTTCAGCTCACGCCGCCCTGTCACGTCCAGCTTGCGGTACACCTGAGTCAGGTGCAGCTCCACGGTTCTGGTGGTCACCCCCAGTTCGGCGGCGACCTCCCGGTTGCTCATGCCGCACGCGAGCGCCGCCGCGCGCGACTCCTGCGGGGTGAGCCTGCTCAGCCTCTCCAGCCGGGCACCCAGCTCCTCGGCCTGCCGGGTCCACAGTGGATTCGTCTTGGCGAGGGCGAGGGACTCGGTGCAGACCTCGATCGCTTCGGCGTGTCTTCCCTGCGTGGCAAGCGCTTGCGCCAGGTGGTGCCGTGCGGACAGCAGCTCGGCGGGCGTTCCCGCGTCACCCAGCAGCCGAACGGCCGTGGTGAACCGCGTGACAGCACGGTCAGGGTCGCCGGTCAGCCCGACCGCGTGCACCGCACGGCCGACGGTGCGCGCGTCACCCCAGCGGCGAGCGGCGACCAGTTCGGCTTCCGCGAGCGACCGCGCCACCACCGCCCTGCCCGTCTCGTGCGCGCTGATGGCCGCCGCGGAACACCAGGGCATCACAGCGGGATTCGCCATGCCCACCGCCTCCGCCGCCCTGCCCACCGCCAGGAAGTCCGCGTACGCGCGGTCGTGCTGACCCGCCGCCTGGTTGAGGCGCCCTCTCGCGAACAGCGACTCCGGCGACTCGGCACAGGCGAGCAGCACGTCCAGCGCCTCGTCGCAGCGCCCCTGCTCGACCAGTTCGCAGGCCTGTTTGGGTGCGGTGAGGTCCGGTTTCCCGGCAGGTGTGCCCGCGTACGTCAGCACGAGCAGGCAGTGCTGGACATCGCTGTCCGCGGCACCGGACCGCAGCACCTCGCGGGCGAGGGCGATGGCGGTGGCGCGGTCCGTGCCGCGACGGGTCAGCCCGACCGCGCGCAGGGTGCGTTCATCGCAGTGCTCTGGAGAGGTCGTTGCGGCCGTTGACACGGAGCTTTCGGTACACATTGGACAGATGAACCTCGACGGTGCTGACGGTCAGGAACAGGCGTTGCGCGATGGCACGGTTGCTCAACCCGGCCTCCGCGAGGCTCGCCACCAGGTCTTCCTGCCTGGTCAGCGTTTTCGCGGCCGCGGGCGGCAGGCCGGCGAGCGCGTCCTCGGCCTGCTTGAGGTGCCGTTCGTTGCCGGTGCGCGACGCGGTGGTGTGCGCGGACGTGTACTCGCCGCGTGCCGCGCCGTCGTCGCCCCGGGCCGCGAGCCTGCGGCCCAGCTCGAGCCGGATGGCGGCCAGTTCGTGCCGGGCTCCCGCCACCGTCATGAGATCGGCCGCGTCGGAGAGCAGCGCTGTACCGTCACCTCCACCGACCCGGCCGAGCGTGCACAGCGCGGCGCCGACGGTGCGCGGCTCGCCCCAGCGCCGGGCGGCGGCCAGTTCCTCCGCCGCGAGCCGCTGTGCCAGCTCGACTCTGTCCGCGGCATGCGCCGCCAGCGCGGCATTTCCGCGCCACGGCACGATCGCCGGGCTCGTCACCCCCATGGCGAGCAGGTCGTGACCGGACACCAGGTGATCGACGAAAGCGGCCAGCGGACGGCCCCTCGCCCGGTGCACCGCCGCACGCGCGGTCAGGAACGCCGGGCGCAGGACGGACGGCTGCCACAGCGCGTTGTCGAGCTTGTCGGCCAGCAACGTCTTCTCGGCCTCGTCCACGTCACCGGCGTCGACCAGCACCTCGACCAGCAGCGCCACGGACAGCAGCCGCAACGACTTCACCCCCGCCGGCGCGCTCTCCAGCAGGTCGCGGGCAGCGGCGAGGTCACCGGACATCCGGGCGACCCGCGCCCGGATCTGGCTGCGCATCGTGCCGTCGGGCAGCCGGTCCGCGTTCGCGTCGGCCGCGACCAGGTCACCGGCGGCGACCAGACAGATCAGCGCCCTCCAGACGCAGACCGGGTCAGCACGGCACGAAGGCGCGTCCAGTGCGGCATGGGCGAGGCGAGCCGCCTCCGGGAAGTTCGTCCCGCTGATCGTCTGACGGATCGCCGAGGCGGCGAGACAACTGTGCTTGCGCATGCTGAGTTTCCCCAAGTCAGCATTCGGCGCCTGCGCGCCGGTGGACCGTCGGCGGCCGTGGGCAGGACCACGAGGTCCGGCACCGGCACGCACCGTTTCGGTGGCCTGATCCTCTTCTTCTGGGCCTTCTTCTGGGCCTTCATCGCTGTCCCCTTCAGCGACTTCGGACACGGACGGCAGCGCGGCGGAACCTTCCGCCCAGCCTTCAGAACCTTCTGACAGCCGGCCTTCGCCGGCTTGAGTAACTCCGCGCGCACAGCGGTGGTCGCCGTCGCGTTGACCGGCAGGGCGGACCCGAACACGATCGCGAGAGCGCTCACACACATCACGAACCGGTACTGGAGCACGCACGGACCGTACGAGCGACCGGGACGAACTGTCAATACTTAGGACAGTCGCACTATGAGACTGTCCGCATCTATATGTATCGTCGGCGCATGCAGCCCAGGTCGTTCCCCAGTTCGCCGCCGCCGGAGGTCGTCACGGGTGATCGAGGAGCGCGGACCACGCCGGAGCGCCTGGTCGTCGTCGTTCGCCGCTACCGCGAGGCGATGCACCAAGCCCTGGAGGCACAGGACTACCGCCCGGTTCCACCGACGGCGTTGTGGTTCGTGATCGAGCTGGCGCGCCAGGAGGGTACCGTCGGCGAGCTCGCCGCGAGGCTGGAAATCACGAAGCAGGCCGCGAGCCGCCTCGCCGACCAGCTCGTCGCCCTCGGCTACTGCGACCGCGAACGCAGCGAGACCAACCGGCGGCAGGTGCTGCTGCGCCCGACGGCCGAGGGACGAAGTGCGGCCATGGTGCTGCTGGCCGCGATCCAGAAGGTGGACGCGAGCATGCTGGCGTCGCTGGACAGCTCCGAACGCGAGGTGTTCCACCGGGCGCTCGCGCAAATGCTGGGGTAGCACCGAAGTTCCTCGGTCTTGCTCGCGGCCATAGCTTCGTGGTCGTGAGAGAACTCTTACGTCCACAATGGATGGTCCTGCTCCTGGCGCTCGTCGGCTCGCTCCTGGCGTCCCCCGCCTCGGCCGCGCCGCCGTACTCCGTCACCCTGGTCAACTCCACCGGCGGCCCGATCTGGGTGGGCAGCGCGGTGAACGCCGACGGCTCGCAGAACCTCTCGTCCTTGCCGATGCTCAAGGCGGGCGAGTCAGCGTCGGTCCGCATCCCGCTGGGCCCGCGCAACCACTGGCGCGGCAAGTTCTTCGCCCGTCAGCACTGCACCGGCGAACCGGGCTCGACCTTCCACTGCCTGGTAGGCGACTGCGGCGCGCGCCCGTCCCACTGCACCACCGGCGAACAACCGGTCAGCCTCGCGGAGTTCAACTTCGACCCCGCCGACACCCCCGCGCCCTGGTACAACGTCAGCTACGTCAACGCCGTCAACGTGCCCGTCACGATCAACCCCACCAACGGCCCACCGCCCAACGGCCAGTTCTGCGGCACCGCGGGCTGCCCGCAGGCGCTGCTCCCCGACTGCCCGGCCGCGAACCTGCGCAGGCACCCCGCCACCGGCAAGCCGATGCTGTGCGTCAACCCGAACCGGGACGCGAAGACGGCCTACAGCAACGCGATCGCGCGCAACTGCCCGAAGGCCTACAGCTGGTCGAAGCACGACCAGGAGCCGGGCAACCGCGTGATGTACAGCTGCCGCGACTGCAACAAGCTGACGGTGACGTTCCACTGACCGGAACCGCGGGGGCTGCTTCTCCAGCCCTCGCGCTCAGGTCTCAGCCGGCCGCTCTGTGATCACCCCGTCCTCGCCGATGACCCAGTTGTCGGGCCAGGTCGAGCTGTCGGCCACATCGCCGGTTGAGACCCGTGCGCTGAAGTCTGGACCTCCCGCCAGACGGAGTGTGGCGGCCGAGGTGCGATCGAACAGGGTGCGACCTCCGAAGTGAGCACCACCGAGGCTCGGCCTCACACCGGTCACGGCCGTGAAGTCCACTCCTGTGTCGAACTTCGCCTGCTGGAAGTTCGCCGCGGACTTGAAGTCCGCATGGGTGAAGAAGTCGCCGGGGTGGTCGTATCCGCTGTCCCCCTGACGGAACTTCGCTCGCCTGAACTGCGCTGTGCCGAAGCGGCCGTCGTTGAACTCGACCCCGTGGAACGTGGCGTCGGTGAAGACCACCGTGGTCGCGAACTCGGAGCCGTTGAAGTACGCGGCACGCTCGAACTCCACACAGCCGAATGCCGCCAACCCGGCGAAAACCGCTCCCTCGAAGTTGGCCGCACCGGCGAACACAGCCTTGCTGAAGTCGACATCGCCGAATCGGCAGCGTTGGAAGTCCGCGTCCACCAGGACTGCGCCGGCGAGGTGCAGGGTCAGGACCTCCGGCCAGTACCTCGCTTCATCGGCAGGCCGCAGGTGGGACGAGAGCACCTGCTGGGCGGTCCGGCGAACCTCCCGCTCGCCATCGGGCTCGTCACCGGGCGGCTGGTACGGCATCCGCAGGTAGGCGCACAGCAGGTTGACGATGGTCTGGCGCTGCTCGGCGTTGTCCTGCGCGAGCCGCTCCAACGCGTAAATCCCGGCCAACCGCACCGGCGCCTTCTCGGACCCGAGCTGCTCACTCGCCTTGGTGTACAGGTCGGTGACGCGCCGGGCAGCGGCATCGCGTTCCGTCGACGCCGCCACCTCGCGCTGCAGCTCGAAAGCACGCTCGACGTCAGCCTGGTCGCGTTCCTTCTGCACCAGCCCCATCTCGGTGGCGTGCTGCCGTCGCCACGCCAAATACAGCGCGAAAACCCCGCCACCACCGATGCCGATGCTCAGCCCGGTCCGCAACGCGTCCAGCCTCGCGGTCACCAGCTCCTTGCCCGACAACCCGGCCGTGCCCCACCACCACAGCAGCACGACCAGCCCGATCGTGAACAGCGCGATACCGGCCGCCACCCAGGCGATCACCTTGCGCGGCATCGGTTCCAGCGGCACCCGTGACGACGTCATCAGAACCGGGGCGGACGCTTCTCGAGGAACGCGCTGACACCCTCCTCGTAGTCGGCGCTCGACGCGGCCTCCGCGTACAACGCCCGCACGAAGTCGTCCTCGTGCCCGCCATCGGTGATCGAGTTGATGATCTTCTTCGCACCCCGCACCGACACCTGCGCGCGGCCCGCGATCTGTTCGGAGAGTTCCTTCACACGGGCGTCCAGCGACTCGACGACCTCGTTCACGAGGCCGATGCGCAACGCCGTGGCCGAGTCGATCAAATCCGCCGAGAACAGGATCTGCTTCGCCCACGCCGGGCCGACCGCGTCGACGAGCGCCTTGGTGGAGGTGAAGTTGTAAACGATGCCGAGTTTCGCGGGCGTGATGCCGAATCGCGCATCGAAAGATGCCACCCGAATGTCGCAGGCGAGGGCGATCTCACACCCACCGCCGACGCAGAAACCGGAAATCGCGGCAATCGTCGGCTTGTCCAGCTGGGCAATGGCGCGTTCGCCGTTGTGCACTGCCTCGCCGTAGTGAGCAGCACCCGCGGCACCCCGGCGGAGGGTCGAGAACTCGGCGATGTCGGCGCCCGCGGAGAAGTGCTCCCCACCCCGGATCACCAGCACGCGGATGCTCTCATCTGCGGAAACACGCGAAAGCAACGAAGGTATCGCGGACCACATGTCGTAGCTCATCGCGTTGCGCTTGGCCGGGCGGTTGATCGTCAACGTGGCGACCGGACCGGCCGCGGACAGCTCCAGGAACTCGCTCACAGGCCGCACGATACCCAGCGGCTTCTGGCGCCACGCCCGGTCTCAGATGGGAAGAATGCGTTCACGCCCTTGTAAAGTCCCTTGCCGAAGAAGGGAGGGGAGCGTGACCGCGGCAGGCATCGGCGCCTCCACACTGCGCACGTTCGCGGTGCGGTTGCGCACGAGCGCGCCGGTGAGTGCGCGCATCCTCTCGGAACTGGCGAGCGAGCTCGACCGGGGCGGGCCGGTGGCGGACCTGCTCTGTTCGCACAGCGCCGTGCACAGTCCGTTGTTCGGCATCCAGGCGCTCGCCGGGGTGAGACTCCTGATGCTGTCAGGAAAGGCGCCGGAGCTCAGCCAGCGGTTCGCCAGCGCGCACGCCGCCGCGATGGCCGGCGAGTCGGACTCCACGGCGCTGCTGGCGTGGCTGGCGGCGAGGCGGGCGATCGTCGAGAACGCCGGGGAGATCCTGGCCGCGCTCGACCGCACGGTTCAGCAGCACCAGCCGAAGACCGCCGGGTACCTCTTGAGAGGCCTCACCATGATCGGCGCGCCGAAGGTCCGGCTCCTGGAACTGGGGGCGTGTGCCGGGCTCAACCTCATCCTCGACCGCTACCGCTGGTTCGGCCTCGGCTGGGAGTGGGGCGAGAAGGACTCCCCGGTCAGGCTCGCCGCCGTCGGGCCGCAGCCGCCCGAGCTGGAGATCGTCGACCGCGCGGGCTGCGACCTGCAGCCGCGTGACCCGTCGGACGCCAAGCACGCGATGATCCTGCACTCGTTCATCCCGCCGGAGCACGACTCGCTGCGCTGGGACCTCGACGACGCCATCGAGCTCGCCGCCAAGGTCGGCGTGAAGGTCGACCGGTCGCCGGCAGGACGGTGGCTGCGGGAGAACCTCGTCCCGCCCGACGAGCGCGGCACGTACACGGTGATCTGGCACAGCTCGTTCTGGCCGTACCTGACCGAGGACGAGCGCAACGAGATCGAGACGACGCTGACGGCCGCGGCGGGGTCGATGCCGCTCGCGCGCGTTGCCTACGAGTCGATTGATTTTCGCTCAAACCCCAGGCTGACGGTCACCATCTACAGCTAGTCTCCGGCGCCGTGAAATCGATCCGCGCCACCCTGCTGGCGATCGCTCTCATCGCCGCGACGGCCACCCCCGCCCATGCCGTGTCCGACTACGACCTGGCGTTCTACTGGGCCCCCGTCCACTTCCAGGACACGGACTCCTCCGACTACGACGCCGACTACCTGTCCACTGTGGACTTCGACGGCGACTGGAACACCCTGAACAACTGGGAGAACCAGACCCAGCTGAGCAAGCTCACCGGCGCCTCCTACTACTCCGTGGTCGAGACGTCGACGCACTGGTTCCTGGTCTACAGCTTCTTCCACCCGCGCGACTGGGACGACGAGCCGGACCCGTTCGGCACCAGGACCCACGAGAACGACCTGGAGGGCATGCTGCTGACCGTCCGCAAGGACGGCGGTCTCGGCAAGCTCGAAGCGATGGTCACGGTGGCGCACAGCGACTTCTACTCCTACGTGCCGGCCGGGTCGACGTTCCAGAACGGCGCGGAGACCATCGACGGCACGCTGCTGCTGAACCGCGGCCGCCCCACGACCTTCCAGGAAGCCAAGGGGCACGGCCTGTACCGCTGGAACGGCAACGACTTCCCCGGCGGCGACGGCGTCGTCTACTACCCCGCCGCCACCGGCGAGGTCCCGTCGGGCGGCAACGACCGGACCGTCGGTTACCGCCTGGTCGACACGCTCGCCCCGAACGGGATGTGGGCTCGCCGCAACAACTCCGAGACGTACGCGTCGTTCGGCACGTTCCGCGGCGACAACGGCAAGGACAACGCCGCCAATGCGCCGTGGGGCTGGGACGACCACGACGACGGCCCGATCTACAAGGGCTTCATGGCCACGGACCCGGCGCTGCTCGTCGACAGGTACTTCTCCAACAAGGGCAGCTTCAGCCTGACCTACACGCGCAACGCCTTCCGCTGAAACGCCTGCAAGGCCTCGTCGATCGCGGGGTTGTTCCAGCGCTGGAGGTTGACGGCGAGCGACACCTGTCGCTTGCCGTCCGCGCTGTGGAACGACCACGTGCCCGCGCCCCACACCGATCCGTCGTGGCCCCAGAAATCGCCGTGCCGGTGCAACCCCAGCCCGTACTCGACGGTCGAGCCGTCGAACGCGACCACCGGACCGGTCTCCTGCATGGCAGCCAACGACTCCCGCGACACGATCTTGCCGTCGAGCAGCGCCGCGTAGAAGTCGTTGAGGTCCTCCATCGTCGAGATCAGCGACGCCGACACACCGACCCAGGACATGTCGTAGACGCTGTAGTCGCGCGGCGGGTCGAGCAGTCCGAAGAGAGCCTCGTGCATCGGCGCGTGCGGCCCCTCGATCCGCGACCCGGTCGGGAACATCGTGTTGCGCAGCCCGGCCCGTTCGACGACGTTCCGCGTGATCCACCGCTCGGCCGTCATCGACGTGACGCGCTCGATCAGCCTGCCCAGCAACAGATAGCCGGTGTTGGAGTAGACGCCGGGCTGCACGCGCGGCGCGTCGACGCCGAGCTTGATCAGCTCGCGCGGGTAGAAGTGCCGGAACTGGTTGTCCTCCAGGCTTTGCGCCGAGCCCTCCAGCAGTGACGGGAACGCGAGGAACCGGTAGTCCGCGAGCCCGCTGGTCATGTTCAGCAGCTGCCGGACCGTGGCGTCACCGTGGACCGGCATGTCCAGCCCGATCTTCCCGCGTTCCACCAGCAGCATGATCGCCGCGGCCGTGAACGTCTTGGTGACGCTGCCGATCCGGTGCCGCATGCCCGGCGCGGCCTCTCCCGCCGCGCCCCGCCACACGTCGCGGCCGTCCCTGATCTCCGCCCACACGCCAGGCACTCCGGCTTGGTGGATCGCCTCCAGTTCCTTCACGCCAGGGCCCTCCTCAGCACGTCACCGATCTCCGCGAACTGGCGCTGCGACACGTCGGCGGACAGGAGTGCCTGCGAGCCGTGGAACGTGCCGGGCCACTGGTGCAGCTCGACCTGGACGTCCGACTGCATGAGCCTCAACGCATAGGCGATGTTCTCGTCGCGGTTCGGACAGAACTCGGCGGAAGCGATGTAGGCGGGAGGGAGATCGCTCAAGTCTTCGGCCCGCGCCGGCGCCGCGTACGGTGTCGCCGGCTGTCCGCCCAGGTAGTGCTCCCAGGCCTGTTTCGCTTTGGCGCGGTTGTACCAGGGCGTCTCGGTGAAGTGCCGCGCCGACCACGTGGTCAGCCGGTCGTCGAGCCCCGGCTGGTGCAGCAGCTGGAACCGGATCGGCGGCCCCTGCTCGTCGCGTGCCTTCAGGGTGAGCGCCGCCGCGAGCCCACCGCCAGCGCTGTGCCCGGCCACCGCGATCAGGTCCGGATCAGGCGCGTTTTCGTGTGCCCACAGGAGTACTTCCCACGCGTCGTCGAGCGCGGCCGGGAACGGGTTCTCCGGGGCGAGCCGGTAGCCCACCGAGATCACCGTCGCACCGCTTCGCGCGGCCACCCGGGACGCCCACGGATGTTCGGTCACGACGTCGCCGATGCACCAGCCACCGCCGTGCATCCAGATGACCGTGCCGTGCGCCCCGTGCGGCCGGTAGATCCGCACGGGCACGTCGTGCACGAGGAGGTCCTCGACCTCCATGCCGTCCGTCTCCGCCGGGATGCCCGCGGCCAGCTCGGCGAGGAACTGTCGCTCCTTCTCGACGTCGGTCAGGTCGGCTTTCGGGAACAACGGGACGAACGCTTCCAACTCGGGATCCATGCCCTCAATCCTCACGAGCACAGCCTCGTCGTTCAGCCGACGCGCGTCGCGCAATCCGGTCCGGTGACGCACCGATCGTCGCTATCGTCGTCGGCATGGAGGCGCTCGCGACCCGGCTGTCGAACCTCGACTCGCACGTCGAGGGCGCGATCCGCGTCGTGATGTTCTACGACACGCTGATGCGCCGCCGCGTCGATCTCGCCGCTCTGGCAAGGGCTTCCGCGGGGCTCGCAGAGTGCGTGGTGGGCATCCGCCTGCACAGCACGGGTAGCGTGATCCGCATGTCGCCCGCCGGCACCCCGGCGCCTGAGCCGGGCACGCCGTCCTCCAGCGCCGCGATCACCCTCGATGAGGAAGAGATCGGCCTGGTCTGGCTGGAACGCGCCGAAGCCTCCAACCCGCTCGACGAGGTGCTGCTCGACCGCCTGGCCATCGCAGCCGCAGCGGTGGTCGAACGCTACGGACCCGCGCGCACCACGATGGCCGATCCCGCACTGGTGGAGTTGGTGATCAGCGCCGACAGCGACGACGCGGGGCGCGCACGGGCGTTGCGGCTGCTGGGTTTCGCGCCTGAACGACCGGTGCTGGTCGCGGCGGTCAGCTCGAAGCTCCCGCTGGACCGGGTGGCGGCCGCGGTCTGCCCGTCGCACCTGGTGAAAGCGGCGCCGGTGAACAGCGTGGGCGTGCTGCTCGCGACCAGGCTGTCCGACTTCCCAGCCGAAGTCCGAGCGGGTCTCGGCGCCGACCCCCACCCCGCCCACGCCTGGTCCGAGGCCCGGACCGCCCTTCGCTTCACCACCGCCCGCGCCCCGGTCATCCACTACCCCGACCTCGGCGCGCTGGCACTGCTCGCCCACCTCCCCGAGGCCGTCCTGCGCGCGAACGCCGACGTCGCCACCATCTCGGCGCTCTCGGCCGACGACCTCGAAACGTTGGACGCCTACTGCACCACCGGCTCCCTCCGCCGCGCCGCGGACCTCCTCCACCTGCATCACAGCAGCGTCTCCCGCCGCCTGGACCAGATCGGTAAGGTCCTCGACGTGTCAGACGTCGGACGGGTCCGCCTGGCGCTAGCCGCCTTCCGGTTGTTGTAGAGCGGACCGCAAACGTTTACAGTCTTTTCTGAAACGCCGCCGCTCAACGTTGCCTTCACTGTGGAAGAGGACGTCGAATGGACGGCAGGATCAACCGTCGACTGCTGATGAAAGCCTCCGTCGTGGCCGCCATCGCCACACCGGTACTGGCTCAGACCGCGCTCGCGGCACCCAAGGCGCTCTCAGCGGCGATCCCCGAACTGCCCTGGCCCGCGGCCAACGAGATCGTGCGGAACACGAAGCTCCCGTCGTTCCCCGACAAGAACTTCGACGCGACCGCGTACGGCGCCAAGGGCGACAACAAGACCGACAACACCGATGCCTTCAAGAAGGCCATCGCCGCGGCCAACGCGGCCGGCGGCGGCCACGTGATCGTCCCCAAGGGCACCTACGTCACGGGCGCGATCCACCTGCTGAGCAACGTCGACTTCCACCTCGAGGACGGCGTGCTGCTCAAGTTCTCCGGCGACGCCTCGAAGTTCCCGACGGTGCTGACGCGCTACGAGGGCATCGAGTGCATGAACCGCTCCCCCATGGTCTACGCCTACCGGCAGACCAACATCGCGATCACCGGTCGCGGCACCCTGGACGCCGGCGCGACCGGCTCGTGGAACAAGGGCAGCGACCGCTCGTACCTGGAGTCGTTGGTGGCCAAGGGAACCCCGCCCGAGAAGCGCGTGGTTCCGGGCTCCGGCAAGAACATGCGCTCGACGTTCATCGAGCCCTACTCCTGCGACACCGTGCTGATCCAGGGCGTCACGCTCAAGAACCCGAAGTTCTGGCAGATCCACCCCACGCTCTGCAAGAACGTCACGGTCGACGACGTGCACACCGACCCGTCGACGGCCTCCAACAACACCGACGCGTGCGACCCGGAGTCGTGCGACCACATCGTGATCGCCAACAGCGACCTCGGCGCCCACGACGACAACGTGGCCATCAAGTCCGGCCGCGACGAGGACGGCCGCCGCGTCAACGTGCCGTGCCAGAACCTCGTCGTCGTCAACTGCCGCATGAACGGCAACTGGGGCGCCATCACGTGCGGCTCCGAGCAGACCGGCGGCATCCGCAACGTCTACGGCTACAAGCTGAACTGCGTCGGCGCCACCAAGTTCGCCCTGTACGTCAAGTCGAACACCAAGCGCGGCGGCTTCAGCCAGAACATCAACCTCGACAGCGTGTCCGGCGTGTTCGAGCGCGCGTTCGTCTACGTGACAACGACTTACAACTCGCAGACGGGCAACAACGTGCCGAAGTTCGGCCCGTTCTACATCTCGAACTGCGGCAGCACCAAGGCTTCCAAGGTGCTCGACGTGTCCGGCCTCTCGCAGGAGCACGTGAAGGGGTTGGAGCTGAAGGACTCCAAGTTCACCGTCAGCTCCACCACCAACACCGTCAAGAACGTCGACGGCCTGAAGTTCACCAACGTCACGGCGAACGGCAAGCCGATGACGAGCTAGGCGGCTCGCGGAGTGGTGTGGTCACACAGTCAGGTGGCCGCACCACCCGAATCGCCGCCCTGGCAGTTGGATCTGGAGCCGGGTCAGGTTCGCCCGGTCAGCGCCGTCGGCGTCTCTCGCCGGCTCCAGATCGGACATCAGGCGGCTCGCGGGTACAACCGAGCCATACCCGGCGGCGCGGCGAAGGGTGCCCACGTGCCCTCCGCCTGCGCCAGCCGGTCTGCCACCACCCACAGGACGGTGGAGTTGAACCCGTATCCCAGGTGCGAGGACGACACCTGGACGTTTTCGCGGCGCAGGCCCGGTTCCTCGACGCACGACTCCCACGAGACGATGCCGTCCGTCTTGGAGTAGATCGACGTGGCGGGCACCGGGATCGGCGGCCTGGTCGACTCCAGCGGCGGGAACTCATCGCGAGGGATGTGCAGGCGCGAGAACAACGCGAACGCCGGCATCGCCCGTGACTGCACGGGATCCGACATGTTGTACGGCGACCCCATGGTGATCACCTGGCGCACGCGGTGCGGGTGGTCGCGCGCCATCTCGCGCGCGAAGATGCCGCCGAGCGACCAGCCCACGATCGACACCGGGCCGCCGTGCTCGTCGGACACCTTCTTGACCAAAGCGTGCATGCCGTCGACGGCGCGGCGCGTCGGGCCGATGTTGCGCCCCAAGCGCCACGGGTGCACCTGATAGCCCAAACCGGACAGAAAGCGGCGCAGCATCACCGTCGACGAGTCGGTGGCTCCGAGACCCGGGAACACCAAGACCGGGTGACCGTCACCCGATGGGGCACCGCGCAGCATCGACCGGGTGGCGACGAACTCGCCGACGTCCAGGGCGGCGCGGGTGGGCTCGGTGAGGTACCAGAACAGCCCCGGCGCAGTGCCTCTGACGAGGTGCAAAGGAGACACTGGAACGTCGAAGACTTCGTCTGAAGGTACGGCAGACATAGGAGCCTCCCCACACGTCGACAACCCCGAGCCGGCGCCCTGGGCCACGTTGCCCAGTGAGTCCATGATGTTTCGTGAACGATCTTTTCGCCAGTACTTTCGAGTCTCGATTCGCCACGTCCAGGTAACACGTTGGCAACCTCACACGTGTGCAGTGCCTCTCACCTGCATGGACGTCGATTCAGATGGAAAGCTCCTCTACCATTTTTCGAGTGGATCGGATGAGCTCTCTGGACGCCAGCTTCTACTTCATCGAGGACGAGAACGTGCCCATGCACGTCGGTTCCGTCCTGGTTTTCGACGGCCCGGCGCCGTCCTACGGCGACGTGATCCGTCTCTTCGTGTCGCGGCTCGACCAGGTACCGCGGTACCGGCAGAAGGTGAAGGCGCTGCCGTTCCACGTCGGCCGCCCGGTCTGGGTCGACGACGACCACTTCAACATCCTCTACCACGTGCGGCACACAGCGGTGCCGTCGCCGGGCGGTGAGGACCAGCTGCGCAACCTCGCGGGCCGGATCTTCGCGCAGAAGCTCGACGACAAGAAGCCGATGTGGGAGGCGTGGCTCGTCGAGGGTCTCGAAGGCGGCCGCTGGGCCATCATCTCCAAGGTCCACCACTGCATGATCGACGGAGTGTCCGGAACGGACATGCTGCAGCTGCTGCTGGACTTCAAGCAGGAGACCGCGCTGCCCGAGCCGAAGGAGTGGACGCCCACGCCGACGCCCTCCACGCTCGACCTCGTGGTCGACGGGGTGCGCGACGCCATCGTGACGCCGGTGCAGCACCTGTCCGCGTTGCCCGCCGTCGCGCGGAACATGCGCTCGCTCAACGAGATCGTCGACTTCGGCAAGTCCGTTCTCGGTTCTCTTCCCGGTACCGCACGGCGTCTGGTCACGCGGGCGGCGACGTCGCTCAACGGTCCTATCGGGCCGCACCGCCGCTGGGTGTGGGCGCGCGCGAACCTCGCCGAGATCAAGAAGGTGCGCTCGGTCGCCGGCGGCACCGTCAACGACGTCATCCTCACCGCGATCACGCGTGGTTTCCGGGATCTGCTGGAGAAGCGCGGCGAGCTGACCGACGGCATGGTCGTGCGGACCATGGTGCCCGTGTCGATGCGCAAGGCCGACCAGCACAACGAGCTGAACAACCGCGTCAGCGCCGTGCTGGTGAACCTGCCCGTGGGCGAGGCCGACCCGGTGAAGCGCCTCGCGTCGATCCGGTCCCAGATGGACGACCTCAAGAACTCGCGCCAGGCCGCCGGTGCCGACGTGATCACGAACCTGTCGAACTTCGCCGCGCCGACGTTGATGGCGCTGGGTTCGCGCACGGCCATGCGTTTCCCGCAGCAGATCCTGCAGACGGTCACCACGAACGTGCCCGGCCCGCGGATCCCGCTCTACATGCTCGGCCGCCCGCTGGTGGAGATGTTCCCGTACGTGCCGGTCGCCTCGACGATCCGGATCACCGTCGGCATCTTCTCCTACCTGGACAAGTTCACGTTCGGCATCAACGCGGACTTCGACGGCGTCCCGGACGTGCAGCTGCTCGCCGACGGCATCCGCGCCGGGTTCGACGAGATGGTCGCGCTCGCCGCCGAGGCCGAGGAGAAGGCTGAGGCCGCCGCCAAGCCTGCCGCTTCGAAGCCCGCCGCCGTGAAGACCACGGTCGTGAAGACCGGCGCCGCGAAGACCACGGCCGCCAAGCCCGCTCCGAAGCCGCGGGCCGTCCGCGCGACGACCAAGGCCGCCGCCAAGCCGTCGGTGAACGGCGTGAAGCCGGAGACAACGGCCTGAGACACGAACTGACGGTTCAGGCGGGTGCGCACGACCTGCACCTGACCGTAGTAGGACTCGACGCACGGCTGGGCGCCCTCGGACTGGCGCTCGGCCAGGTCGACGACGTCCGCATCGAGCTGGAGAACGTGCGGTGGTCGCGCTGGCGTGCTCGCCGCGCGACCGTCGTGTGTCGCGATGTCCACGTCAACCCGCCCGCGACGCTGGTGTCGTCGCCGGTCGAGTTCCGCGTGGAAGTGGATTTTTCGGACATTCCGGAGTTACAACCGGTCAGTTGGTTCCCGTTAACTGTCCGGTTGGTTGGCAAAGAGCTGCACGTGAAGCTGCACAAGTGGCTGCCGGCGCGGGTGTTCGCGGTGCCGGATCTGCCGCGCGGCATCGAGCTGACCGGTGTCGAGCAGCTGGACGACCACTTCGTGCTGACCGGAGCCGCTCCCGTGGTGCGGGAGCGGCTCACGCTGGGTCAGCTGGCCTCGGTCATCAAGCGGTTGGCGTCCATCCAGTCCAAGACCCGCTCGGACACGACGTCGGGAATCTCCATCTGGGGCACGTGACCGATGCCCGCGTACTCGTCGTAACGCCAGTGCGGGTGCCTGCGGGCCACGTGCCGGGCGGCGGCCACGTTGACCAGCCGGTCCCGGTCGCCGCTCATCAGGAACACCGGCACCCGCAGCTTGGCCATCGCCGCGTAGTAGGCGCCGCGCTTCGACGTCGTGAACACGGTGCTGCGCGCGGCCGCGAGGAACGCCGTGTCCAGCCCGTCGATCTTGGCCCGTTCACCGATGAGGTGCTCGCTCGCCTGCTTGAGCTCCTCGGGGATGCTCGACGGGTCCGCGGTGACCAGCTCCAGCAGGCGTTCGACCTGCCTGCGGGCCGGCACGGCCTTGGCTTTCGCGAGGAACCGCTCGCCCAGACCCGGCACCGAGTACATGAAGAACGTGCCCAGCATCGTCGGGTCCGGCCGCGTCCCGAGCACCATCGGCAGCGCGGGATCCACCAGCACCAGGCCGGAGACCAGGTCCGGGTTGTAGGCGGTGTGGAACAGGGAGATCATCCCGCCCATCGAGTTGCCGACCAGGATCACCGGCTCCCCGACGACCTCCTTGAGGAACCGGCCGAGCAGCTTCGCGTTGGCCTGGACCGTGGTCTGACGGCCCTCGGGGTTCGTCAGCCCGTGCCCGGCCAGGTCGACGGCCGTGACGCGCGCCTTCTGGGCGAGCAACGGCGCCAGCAGCGCCCAGTTCAGGTGCGAGCCGCCGAGCCCGTGCACCAGGACCATCCGCGGTCCGTCGTCCGGTCCGCCGAAGTCGACCCAGTGCACGGGCCCGTCGAGGTCCGCGTAGTGGCTGGTGCCGCCGAAGTTCGCCACAGTCGTCATACCAACCAGTATGTCGGTTGGACCAACCGGTTGGTAGCGGCCGTTGGCAGTCTCACCTCCAGGGCGACACGGGCTTGCAGTCGGCGTTCTCCTGCTTGCGGGTCCCGTAGACGACCTTCATGTCGTTCGGCGTGTAGTAGCAGGTGTTCTCGAGGTCGGTGCTGCTGCCGAGCAGCTCGCCGTTCTCGTCGTAGGCGCGCACGACCTCGGGCGACTGGTTCGGACCCGTCCAGTTCGAGGGGTAGGAGATGCGCGCGGCGTACGTGCCGCGCTCGATCTTCGCCTCCACGGTCTGGCCGTCGACGGTGTACGTCACCTTCTTCACCTTCGGCCCGATCCTGCCGACGACCGTCCGGTAGCCCGGCATGCGCTCCCACGACGGCCCGCCGACGACGTCACCACCGGGACCGAAGTTCCGCACGTCAACGGAGAAGTGCCCTGGCAGGAACGGCACGCTCGTCTGGCTGACAGCCGCGCTGTAGTTCTTGTCGCCCCTACCGACGTCGCAGGACAACGCCTCCTTGTCGGTGTAGAGCAGCGCCCACGTGGTCTCCGCGCTCAGCAGCTGGTACAGCGTCGCCTTGCCGACCCCGGCGACCTTGGCGCAGCCCTCCTCGATCGCCGGGGTCATCTCGGCCTTGATGTCGATGTCGGGCTTCGTGGGGTCGGGGAACCCCGGCGGCGGCGAGGACGGCGAGCCCGGCGTGGGTGACGAGGACTGCGTGGACGTGGGTGCCGCGGGTGAGGTGGTGATGTTGACGGCCGGCGACGGCTCGGAGGCCGACGGCCGCAGCATCACCATGCTCGCGGCGACGGTGGTCACCGCGGCGGCAGCGGCGAGGATCGGCACGGCGAGCCTCGATCGCCTGCCGCCGCCGACGACGGCGTCTTCGAGCTCCGCCCTGATCTGCGAGTGGCGGCCCGGCGGGAGGTCGCGAGTGGGTGGAAGCATGCTGGTCATCGGTCCTCCCCGGAGAGTGCGACGGTGTGTACGAGCTCGCGGTGCTGCTGGAGCTTCGACTTGGCCTTGCTGACCCGCGCCCGCACGCTGCCCTCGGTGATCCCGAGCGCCGCAGCGGCGTCCGCGTACGACACCTCGGACCACACGCACAGCGCGAGCGCCTCACGTTCGTTGCGCGGCAACGACTCCACGGCCTGCAACAGCTCTTTCATCCGCCGCTGGTCGTCGAGCCGCTCCGCCACCTGGTCCGAGTGGTCGGGCACCGGTCGCTCCTCGCCCACGCGGCGCAGGTTCTTGATGCGCCTGCTGAACGATCGTTGCTCGTTTCGCACCACGTTCGTCGCCACCGTGAGCAGCCACGGCAGCGCGGACTCGCGCTCCAGCCGCACGTCTCTTCGCTTGCGCCAGGCGAGCAGAAAGGTCGCCTGCAAGTGGTCCTCGGCCTCAGCCCAGGAAGCGGTCAGCCGGAAGCAGTGGTTGTAGACCGCCTTCGCGTGCCGGTCGAACAGCACTCCGAAGGCGTGGGCACTGCCCCCAGCGGCCTGCGACCACAACGCGCGGTCGTCTTCGGTCGTCATACCTCTTCGTGTCCGCTCGCACTTCGGGTGTTGGCACTGTTTTTATGTGCCCGCCGCTAACGTTCCGGAGCGTGGCACATCTGGGGGTCGCCGACCTTGAAAACACCGCACAGGCGGCATATGGACGAGAGCTGCGGGACGTGGCTCGTCTGCACGGCGGCAGCAAGAAGGGCGTCTACCGGCTGACGCTCGACGACGGCACAACAGGCGTTGCCTATGTGTGGCGGGCGAGCGAGGACTACTGGCCGGAGCACGAGTACGACCCGTTGTTCGGCAACGCGAGCGGGCGCGACCTGTTCCTGACCGCGCACACCGCGTTGTCCGAGGCCGGGGCGTGCGTGCCGCGGCTCGTGCTGGTCGACCGGGACACGATCGTCGTCGAGGACCTGGGCGGCGAGTTCCTGGAGAAGGTGCTCGACCACGACACCGAGGCGCTCGAACGGTTCTGGGACGACCTTCAAGCCGTGCACCAGCGGCAGAGCGCGCGCTACGGCCGCCCGAGCGCGCTCCAGCCCACCGACGCGCCGCCGGTGCCGGACGTGATCCTGCAGCGCGCCCTGAACCACCTCGACGCGTGCTGCGAGCGGGTGCCGCGCATCGCCGCCGAACGCTCCAGCCTGGAAACCGAGCTGCGCCAACGGCATTCGCTGATCGAACCGCGCACGAGCTACGGGCTGATCCACGGCGAACTCGGGCCGGACCACGTGCTCGTCGCCGACGGCAGACCGGTGCTGATCGACATCGAGGGCGCGATGTTCTTCGACGTCGAGTGGGAGCACGCGTTCCTGGAGCTGCGGTTCGGCCCGCACTACAGACCTGTCGCGAGCCTTGATCCGCAACGCTTGAGCTTCTACCGGCTGGCGCAGTACCTGTCCCTTGTGGAGGGTCCGCTGAGGTTGCTGGACGGCGACTTCCCGCACCGCGACGCGATGCGGGAGATCGCCGATCACAACATCGAGCGCGCGCTGGCTCAGATCTCCAGGTAGTCGAGGTTCGGGCCGCCGTTGGCCGTGGTCGCGACCGCCCGGACCGTGTTCTCCCCCGCCTGCAGGTCGAGCGTCACGGTCACCGACTGCCAGGTCGTCCACGCGCCGGTGCCCGCGAACGCCTGCTCGTCCACCGCGAGCTGGCCGTTGACCGAGATGTCGAGCGGCCGGTTCGCCGTGGTGCCGTTGGCGAACCGCAGCGTCACCTGGCGCGGCCCTGCCACGTCGGCGTTCACCTTGAACTCGACCGCGGAGCCGGACACGTTGTCGTAGTTGACGAAGCCGGTGCCGGAGAAGCCCGCGTGGTTCGACTCGACAGCGCCCTGGGTGACGACGCCGTTCTCCGCCTCGTACCGCGTCTCCGGCGTGGGCTCACCGCCACCGCCACCGGCGTAACCGGAACCGAGCCACGCCTCGTCGACCCGCAGCTGCGCCTTGCCCTGCGTGGACGTCTTCTCGACCCGGATGTGCCGCGCGGTCGTGTTGGCCGGCAGGTCGATGAACTGCACGCCGCGGTGGTTCGGCAGCGAGCCGGACTTCACGTTCGTCCAGTTGGAACCGTCGTTGGACGTGTAGACGTTGTAGTTCTTGATGCGCGCGGAGTTCGACGCCGGGTAGGTCGTCGAGTCCTCGCGCTGGTTCAACGCCACGTACGAGACCTTCTTGGCCGAGCCGAGGTCGAAGCGCAGCGACACCGTGCCCGCACCCGTCGCGTCCCAGTAGGTCTGGTAGTTGCCGTCCGCCGCGGCCGAGGCCGGGTGACCACTGCCTGAAGCCGACGCGCTCATCGTGTACGACGACGGCGCGATGATCCCCTCGCGCCCGGCCGTCTCGACCTTGAACACGGTGTCGTACTGGTCCCAGTTGGAGATGCCGTTCAGCGTGATCGTGCCGCCCGACTGGGTCCAGCTGACCGCCGCGCCGGTGCGCAGGTTGGTCACCTTGCTGACCTTGTAGCCGTTGTCCCGCACCTTCAACGTGCTGCCCGACGGCTTGGTGATCACGTGGACGTAGTTGAGGTTCGGGTTGGTCTTGGAGACCGTCGTGACGCCGTGCGCGCCGTCGTTCCAGAAGCCGGGCTTGAGGCCGCCGTTGTTGTAGCCACCGCCGGACGTGCCGCCGATCGACTCCCAGATGTCGCGCAGGTAGGTGTCGGTGAAGTTGTTGAACGTCTGCTGGTTCGACGGGAACTTGCCGTTGACCATCGCGGTCTCGGCCATCAACGCCTTGACGTCACTGCCGGCGTTGGTGATCAGGCGCCCCAGCGTCAGCTTGTAGTCGACGGTCGAGTTCGAGCCCGAGTACCACCACGCGCCGCCGCTCGGCAGCTTGAAGCACGCCTCGATCAGCCGCGGCGCCGCCGTGTAGACCGCCTGCGGGTAGTCGTAGCTCGGCGTCATGCCGGTCTTCTGCTCGTTGCTGATCGTGTCCATGATCGGCGTGTCCTCGTTGTTGTTGCTGAGGACCATGTCCGGACGGTCCTTGCGGATCCGCTCGTACAGACCGTTCTGCTCCCAGTAGGCGTTGTCGTTGTCGATCCAGAACCCGGCGAGCTTCGGGTACCGCTGCATGACCTCGACGAAGTTGTCGTAGCTGAACTGCCCGAACCCGGGCCGCTCCTGCAGGTTGACCGTCTTGCCCTTGTACTTCGAGTAGGCGGCCGAGTCGAGCCACTCGTGCCCGCCCTCGTTGTGCCACTGGGGGTCGTCGGTCATGTAGTTGATGACCTTCAGACCTTCCTTGTCCGCGGCCTCGATCAGCTCACCGAGGTAGTCGCGCTTCGTCGAACAAGTCCCGGGAATCGCCGACGGCCACGCCCGCGCGTACCCGAGCCTGCTGTGGAACGACGCCAGCACCAGGTACTGCGCGTGCAGCTTCTTCGCCTCGTCCACCCAGTACTTGGCCGACCAGCCACCCCCGGTCACAGCGGATTCCCAAGCGCTGCAACTGGTGTAGCCCGGGCTCGTCCTCATGCCCCAGTGCAGGAACAGACCGGACGTCGACGCCCGCAACCAGTCCTGCCGTGGATGCAGCACCTCGGCCCGCGCCGGAGTGCTCACGCCTGCAACGAGTAGAGCGGCGGTCATCAACACGCCGAGACGACGCAATGTTTTGCGCACGAGCCAGCCTCCTGGTGGACGCCTCCTGCGGCGGTAGGAAGACGTGCTCGGTGTTACCGCGCAAAGGTCTACGCCACTCAGCGGCCGGAATTCAATAGGTCCTCGGAGGTATGACCTAGTTACACGACCAACTGAATCGAAAAAGGCTCCAAATGAGCCGATGTCTAACGCTCATCCCGCTTGAACAGCCGACCCAGCCCGGTGACCAGGCAGATGGCGAGCACCCACCCCAGCAGCGTGAAGGCGAGCGAGAACCACTTGGCCGCACCGAGCGGCGCCCAGAGCTGACTGTGGTTCAGGCTCACGACCGGCAGGAGAAGATCGATCGTGTACAGCCACGGGTCGAACCAGTCGGGTTGCACCTCGCCCCTCATCTTGGCGAAGTTGCCGGGTTCGTGGCCGAGCACGCGGAAGATCCACCCACCGCCCAGGAGCACGAGACCGCCGAGCCACCACAGGATCCGAAGCGGCCGGTACCCGTACCCCACGGTCGGGCTGAGCACCCACCACACCATCCGGTAGAACCTGCCGAGCACTCCCCCGTCGAGGGACCGGCGCCGCACGTCTTCCTTGGCCATCAGCACATCGGTCGCCTCGTCGTGCTGACCGGCGGTCGCATAGGTGGCCGCGAGCTGCAGGTAGACCTGCGGCACGTAGGCGTGCACGTCGCGCAGCCACTTCAGCCGTTTGTCCAACTCCATCGACTTGTCCCGCAGCTCGCCGTAAACGAACCCATCGAGCATGCTCCCCTCCGACCAGTCGGTCTCGCTGTCGCCGAACGACCCCGCCCGCACCTGACGCAGATCCAGCAGTCCCACGGGCGGCTTGGCGAACTCCAGCCGCAGAGCACCGCGGACCTGCGTTCCCTTGAGCTTGAGCGACGGCGTTCCGCGCAACCGGGCCTTGTGGAACGTGATCTCGGAACCGACCCTGGCGTCGCACATCCTGACGCAGCCGTCCGCCCGCACCTTGTCGAACCGCACGGCGTGGCCGACCTGAACTCGGTCGCACCGCACCGCGACGTCGTCGTGCTTCAGCCTGGCGCCGGTGAAGTCGAGCTTGCCGTCGATCTGCGCACCGGCGAGATCGACGTGTCCGTGGGCGACGAAGGGCTTGCAGAGCTTGGCGTCCCGGGCCACGTGGACACCTCGAGCGATCAACGCCTCCGCCACGTCGCTCTCGAACCGCCCGCCCGTGCAGTCGAGGTCGCCACCGATCTGCGCACCGCTCAGCACGACCTGACCGTGTGCGTGGAACCACTTCTTCTTCCGGACCGACAGGCTGAGGTCGCCGCGCACCTTCAACCCGGTGGCGTTGAACGCCACGCCCTTCTCGTTCTTGAGGTGGGCGCCTTGCGCGCCCACCAGGCCGTTGACCACAGCGCCGGCCAGGCGAAGCTCACCGCGCACGACGGTCTTGTAGCGCAGCACCAGGTTCAGCGATGTCACCGAGCGGGTGAGGTTGATCGCCACACCATCGGGGTTCGAGAACTCGCCACCGGTGAGCTTCACCCAGCCGCCGAACCGGCACCCGACGAGGCTCAGCTCACCGGTCACCTCGCACCCCTCTGAGAACTCCACCTCCTGCCGGACCGTCATCCCGATCGCGACGAGCGCTTTGCCTTCGGAGCCGAGGAAGCGGGCGCCGTGGCAGATCAGCCGTCCAGCGATCGTCGCACCGCTCAGGCCCACCACACCCTCGACCGTGAACCCCTTGCGCCAGAAGACGTGCTCCTCCACGACGAGGCCACCCAGTTCCAGAGCACTGTCCTCGCCGGGGTTGCGGAAGGTGGCGCCGTCGCAGACGAACTCGCCGCCGATGTGCGCGCCGATCATGTGCGTCAGACCGGTCACCCGGAACTCGCCCGTGCAGTGGAAGTCCAGGTCCACCCGCAACCCGTCCGCCTTCAGGGCGCCGTCGGGCGGCCCTTCGATCAGGCAGTCCTTCATGTCCAGCTGCCCTGACACATGTGCGCCGGTGAGCTCGACGCGTCCCTTCACCTGGCAGTCGTTCAACGCCAGGCCGTCCCGAAACCGCGCTTGCGACGCGCTCAGGCCGGGCAGCCGGCAGTTCACGAAGTACAGACCCGCCAGCTCCGCCTGTTCGACGTTGGGCACGTCGTCGAAGGAGCAGCCCTCGAACTCCACCGGGAACCCGACCTCACCGGCCTCCAGGTCCAGCTTGCCCACCACGGTCACCTCGAACAGCCAAAGCGTTCGCGGCCTGTCGCCTTCACCGCGCATCAGTTGCCGGGCCAGGAAACCCGCTCCGATTTCCCTGCCGCCGCCGCGGAACTCGACTCTCGCGCCCGGCTTCATCTCCTCGAGCAGCTCCTGCTCGGCTGACGTCATGTCGCGCACTCCAAGGACGCGACCGCGAGGTGATGGCGCGATCTCACTTGTTCAGGTGTGTGAAGTACGTCCGAACAGGCCCGTCCGCTGTTAGCCCGTCACCGGACGTTCACCCGATCAGCCGTGGGACGGGTGGCCGTAGAGGCCGGCGCCCGCGATCTCCACCGACGTCAGGAACGCCGCCGAAGCCACGTACGAGGCCTCGACCAGCTCCGCGGTGTGCGAGAAGTCCAGCGGCGTCACGGCCTGCACCGGCGGCCCCGGCAGGTACAGCACCGGCACATCACGTGAGGCGAGCTCCACCTCCAGCACCGCCTGGTTGCGCATGCCCAGGGTCGCCCAGAACAGCAGCGTCTCGGCCAGCGTCTCCGGCACCGTCGGCAGGTGGCCCGGGAACGCGCAGTCCAGCACCACCAACGACTGCGCGCCCATCGCCAGCGCCTGCCGGATCGGCACGTTGGCGAGCACGCCGCCGTCGTAGAGCACGCGGTCGTCGATGCGCACGGGCGGGTAGATGCCGGGAATCGCCGCGCTGGCCAGGATCGCCGGGACCAACGAGCCGGACGTGATGTTGACGGCCTCACCCGTCACGCAGTCCACCGACACCGCGCCGAAAGGCAGCGTCAAGGAATCGAACGACGAACACCCGTCCAGACCCTCTTCCAGCACGTCGGCGAGGCCCGCGTTGGGAAACAGGTAGGTCTTGTGAGTCCGCAACGACCGGAGCTGCGCGATCGGGCCGCCGGGGAACACGCGCTGCCTGGTCATGCCCTCCCACAGCACGGCCAGCCGCGACGCCGCCTTCTCCGGGTCCAGCGCCAGCAACGAGCCGTTCACCGACCCTACGGACGTGCCGACGACGAGGTCCGGGCGCACGCCGTGTTCCTGCAACGCGCGCAGCATGCCCACCTGCGAGGCGCCGAGACTTCCTCCGCCGCCGAGCACGAAAGCGACAGGTCCGGGCAATGAGATCACGAGCAGAACGTACAAGAAGGCTCGAGCGTCAGCACGCCGGCAGGAGCGTGCAGCGCCGAACCCGTGCAGCGCTGGAAGATCTCGGCGGCACGAGCACGTGAGCCCATCAGGAACCACGCCTCGGCCTGCGCCAGGGCATGCCCCGTCGACAACGCGATCTCCAGCGCTTCCGAGAGCAGCGACTTCTGGCCCAGCACGGACAAAGTCGTCGAAGCGCGGGCGTGGATCACCCGGAAGCCGCGCGAGACAGCCAGTTCCAACGCCAGGTGCGCGTGCCGGGCGGCCTCCAGCACGTCTCCCGCAGCTAGGAAGGCACGGGCGAGCGACACCCGCAGCCACGCCTCCTGATAGGCCATCGAACGGTCCACGGCCACGGACACCGCACGGGTCAGCGTCGTGATCGCCAGGTCGTGCCGGCCCACGTGGCGGTGCACGTTGCCGATGACGTCGAGTGCGCGCAGCAGGTAGTGCGAGTTCGCGGACGTGTGGATGGCCTTGTCGCGCAGCCGGGTCGCCACGGCGAGAGCCTCGGCCGACGCGCCCGTGTCCAGGTGCAGCAACGATTCGTCGTGCAGCACGCACAGCTCCCAGTGCGGCACGCCCGCCGCGCCGGCCGCCGCGCGGGCGATCAGGTCGCGGGCCCGCGGCACGTCACCGAGGGCCAGCGCCACCTCGCCCGTCCAGCCGAGCGCAGGGATGTCGTCGGGCAGGAGCTTGATGGCCTTGTCGTAGGTCGCCATCGCCTCGTGCAGGTCACCGGTCGCGACGATCGCCGGGCCCACCGTCACCATCATCAGCGCGGTGTCCGAGGCTCCCACCTGGTGCGCGGACGCCTCGCGGTAGACCTCCAGGGCCTTCACCGGATACCCCTGCACGACGTGGCACGCGCCCAGGTTGTGCAACGCCCGGTGCGCGCCCACAAGGTCACCGGCCGAGCGGAACAAGGCGGCCGCACGGGTGAAGTGCTCCGCTCCCGCCCCCGCGTCCGATCCCATCAGCGCGGTGCCGATCGCGGACTCCATCGTCGCCTGACCGACCAGATCGCCTTCGGCCTCGGCGTGCCGCAGCGCGGCGGAGGACACCGCGCGAGCCGTCTCGTGGTCGCTGCGCATCCAGAGGTAGCGGCGCAGCGCGTCCGCCATGTGCCAGCAGCCGGTCAACGCCAGCGCCACCATGGCATCCCGCTCACTGTCCAACCAGGACAGTGCGGCCGCCTGGTCCGCGAACGGCGGCACCTCGACCGACCGCGACGGGCGCTCGGCGTGCAGCATGCGCGGCATCAGCAGGTCCAGAGCCGCGTCGGCGGTGAGCACGTAGAAGTCGAACATCCGTTGCTTCGCCGCGGTGTCCGCCCCGAGCCCGCGGGCGTAGAGGTGCAGCAGGTCGTGCAGCCGATAGCGCCCGGCGGTGTGCGGCTCGACCAGGTTCACGATCTCCAACGCCGCCACGCACGACCCGGCGACCGCCGGCGACTCGCCCAGCAGCGCGGCCGCCGCGTGCACGGTGAAGTCGTTGCGCGGCAACAAACCCAGCAACCGGAAAAGCCGCGCGGGCCCGTCAGCGAGCTCGCGGTACGAAAGCTCGAAGGCCGCCGACACCACGCCGCGCTGGTCGCCGCGGATCGACAACAGAGACAGCCTGTCGTCGCCCTCCAGCGCCGCCACGGCATCGGCCACGCGGTCCCGCGACGCGGCCAGGTTCGCCGCCGCCACCCGCAACGCCAGCGGCAGATGCCCGCACAACCGGGCCAGCGCCGCCACGGCGTCCGGTTCGGCCGACGCCCGCGCGGGACCCAGCATCCGGCCGATCAGCGCTGCCGACTCACCAGGCGTCAGAACGTCCAGCTCCAGCCGGTGCGCGTCGTCGACGGCCATCAGCCCGCGCAGGTCGTTGCGGCTGGTCACCACGACCACGCACCCCGCACTGCCGGGCAGCAACGGCCGCACCTGGTCCTCGGACACGGCGTTGTCGAGCAGCACGAGCACCCGCTTGCGCGCCAGCGCCGACCTGTACAGCGCGGCCAGCTCCAGCTCGTCGCCGGGCACCTGCGTGACGCCCAACGACCGCAGAAACCCCGTCAGCGCCTCGGAAGGCGTGATCGGCGGCGCGTCGTCGAACCCCCGCAGGTTCACGTACAGCTGACCGTCCGGAAAGGACTCGCTGACCCGATGTGCCCAGTGCACGGCCAACGCGGTCTTCCCCACGCCCGCCACACCAGCGATCGACGTGATCACCACTGTCGAACTGGATTCCAGCAACGCGTCCAACGAGTCCAGATGCTCGGAACGCCCGGTGAACCGCACCAGATCGGCGGGCAACTGCCGCGGAACCACGGAGGAGACGACCACACCGTCGTCCTGCGCCAGCACCGCGTCGTGCGCCTCGCGCAGCACCGGACCCGGCTCCACCCCCAGCTCGTCGACGAGCCGCCGATGCGTGACCCGGTACAGCTCCAACGCGTCGGCCTGCCGATCAGACCGGTACAGCGCGGTCATCAGCAACGCCACGAGCCCCTCGCGGAACGGGTGCTCGGCCACGAGAGCCGTCAGCTCCGGCACCAGCTCGCGATGCCGCCCCAGCCCCAGCTCCAGCGCACAACACTGCTCGGTGGCCGAGATCCGCCGCTCGTTCCACCGGTCGGCGTCGACCCGCAGCTCCGAGCTCACCAGCCCGGACAACGCCGGTCCACGCCACAGTTCCAGCGCCATCCGCAGGATCGCGGCCGACTGCGCGGGCTCGAGCGCGGCAGCCGACCGCACCCGATCTTCAAAAGCCGCGACGTCCGTGAAGGCCACGACCCGATAGGCCGTGCCGTCCGTGACGATCACCGGCGAACCGAGCACCGCTCGCAGCGACGCGATCGACTTCTGCACCTGATGCCGTGCCGTGGAAGGAGGATCGACGTCCCACGCGACGGCCACCAGGTGGTCGAGACCGACCAGCCGCCCGGACGCGAGCGCCAGCGCCGCCAGCACCTTCTGGTCCCGCGTGCTGCCGATCCGCACCCGCTCGCCGCTGCCCGCGAGCACCTCCAGAGGTCCGAGCAGCCGGATTTCCGTCACGGTCAGAAGATAACGACGGAATGCCCGCGACCGCCCATTTGAGACCTCAGGAGGCGTGCACCAGCAGTGGAATCGCCAATTCCTGTCTCGTTCGAGACCCGTGGAACCCGTTCATCGCACTGAAAACGGGTTCCGCCTGGCCGCGAACGACCACCGCCGAGTTTTTCATTGCCACGACAACATTTCCGATGCGGTCGAGCGCCAGCGGGCTGACCGGGCCGAACCAGCCCAGCTCCACAGCTTCCTCACGCCGGACCACATCCGCGCGATCACCGAGGAAATCGCGCCAAACCGAGAGCACCTCATCACTTTCGGTGTGCAGATAACGCACCCGCGGTTCACCGGTGATCGTCCGGACTCCCTGCCACAACAAGGGTTCGGTGTCGAAGTCGATCCGGTCGTCCGCGGTGATCATGCCGTGGTCCGCCGTCACCACGAGAAGCGAGTCCGCCGGCATCCGGGACGCGATGCGGGCGGCCAGCGCGTCCACGAACTCCAGCTGCAGCAGCCATTCGTCGGAGCCGGGCCCGTAGATGTGCCCGATCATGTCGAGATCCGCGTGGTAGGCGTAGCAGAACGAGCGGTCCTGCTGGACGGCGGCGACCGCGCCCAGCGCGAGGTCGCCGAACCCGGCCGCGCCCCGGAACCACGACCCGCGCAGCACGGCCCTGGTCAGCCCGCTGGTGCGCTGGGTCAGCGGGGCGACCGTGCTGACCGCCACCCCCGCCGCCGCGGCGCGTTCGAACAGCGTCGGGTGCGGCTGGACGACCTCGGGCACGAGCGTCTTGCGCAGGTCGTGGTGGCGATCACCGGCCCGCGTCCAGGTCAGCGCGTTGAGCACCTCGTCCCCGACCGAGAACGAGACCCCGACGATGCCGTGCTCGCCCGCCAGCAGCCCGGTGCCGATCGAGGCCAGGCTGGTCGCGGTGGTCGACGGGAAGCCCGCGTCGACGTCCCGGCCGCCCAGACCGGCGAGGAACGGCGCGTGCTCGGCGTGCGAGCGCAGCAGTTCGTGCCCCAGCCCGTCGACGAGCAGCAGCACGACACGCCGGGCGGACGGCAGGTCGAGCGTGTTGTCCGCACCCGGAACGTCCAGGCCGGAGAGCAGTGAGGGGACGACCTCGGCGATGGTCACCTGGACACCGTGCCACGTCGAATCGGACAGCGGGCAGAATGGCGCGCTGTGACAACGCTCATCCACCAGAAGATCGCTGACGAGCTCGGCGTGGCCAGCGGCCAGGTCAGCTCTGCTGTCGAGCTGCTCGACGGTGGCGCGACCGTCCCGTTCGTCGCCCGGTACCGCAAGGAGGCGACCGGCGGTCTCGACGACGCCCAGCTGCGCACGCTCGAGGAACGCCTCGGCTACCTGCGCGAACTGGAAGAGCGCCGCGCGGCCGTCCTCAACTCGATCCGCGAGCAGGGCAAGCTCAACGACGCCCTCGAGGCGCAGATCCTCGCCGCCGACTCGAAGGCGCGGCTCGAGGACCTCTACCTGCCCTACAAGCAGAAGCGCCGCACCAAGGCCCAGATCGCGAAGGAAGCCGGTCTCGAACCGCTCGCCGACGCGCTGCTGGGCGACCCCGGCCTGAACCCGCAGGAAGAAGCCGCTCAGTACGTCGACCCCGCCAAGGAGGTCGCGGACGTCGCGGCCGCTCTGCAGGGCGCGCGGGCCATCCTGGTCGAGCGGTTCGGCGAGGACGGCGACCTGATCGGCGACCTGCGCGAGCAGATGTGGACGCGCGGCCGCGTCGTCTCCAAGGTCCGCGAGGGCAAGGAGACCGAGGGCGCCAAGTTCGCGGACTACTTCGAGTTCGACGAGCCGTTCGCGAAGCTCCCGTCGCACCGCATCCTGGCGCTGTTCCGCGGCGAGAAGGAGGAGGTCCTCGACCTCGTCCTGGAGCCGGAGGAGCCTCGCGAGGAGGGTCCGTCGACGTTCGAGGTCCGCATCGCCTCCCGTTTCGGCATCGACGACCGCGGCCGCCCCGGCGACAAGTGGCTCACCGACACCGTGCGCTGGGCCTGGCGGACGCGGATCCTCGTGCACCTGGGCATCGACCTGCGCGCGCGCCTGCGCTCGTTCGCCGAGGACGAGGCCGTTCGCGTCTTCGCGTCGAACCTGCGCGACCTGCTGCTGGCCGCCCCGGCCGGCACGCGCGCCACGATGGGTCTCGACCCCGGCTACCGCACCGGCGTGAAGGTCGCGGTCGTCGACGCCACCGGCAAGGTCGTCGCGCACGGCGTCATCCAGCCGCACGTGCCCGCGAACCGCTGGGACGAGTCGATCGCCAAGCTCGCGGTGCTGGCCAAGCAGCACAACGTCGACCTGATCGCGATCGGCAACGGCACGGCGTCGCGCGAGACCGACAAGCTGGCCGCCGACCTGATCAAGCGCCACCCGGAGCTGAAGCTCACCAAGATCGTCGTCTCGGAGGCGGGCGCGTCGGTCTACTCGGCGTCCGCCTACGCGTCGTCCGAGCTGCCTGGCCTGGACGTGTCGATCCGCGGCGCGGTCTCGATCGCCCGCCGTCTGCAGGACCCGCTGGCCGAGCTGGTGAAGATCGACCCGAAGTCCATCGGTGTCGGCCAGTACCAGCACGACCTGGCCGAGGCGAAGCTGTCGCGTTCTTTGGACGCGGTGGTCGAGGACTGCGTGAACGCGGTCGGCGTCGACCTGAACACGGCGTCGGTGCCGCTGCTGACCCGCGTCTCCGGCATCACCGCCGGTCTCGCGGAGAACATCGTGCTGCACCGCGACGCGAACGGTCCGTTCAAGACCCGCAAGGCCCTGATGGAGGTCGCGCGGCTCGGCCCGAAGGCGTTCGAGCAGTGCGCGGGCTTCCTCAAGATCCGCGGCGGTGACGAGCCGCTGGACGCTTCCTCGGTGCACCCCGAGGCGTACCCGGTGGTGCGTCGCATCCAGGAGTCGGCCGGTGCCGAGCTGATCGGCAACACCGCGGTGCTGACGAAGGTCCGGCCGGAGCAGTTCGTCGACGACCAGTTCGGTCTGCCGACCGTCACGGACATCCTGCGCGAGCTCGAGAAGCCCGGCCGCGACCCGCGCCCGGCCTTCAAGACCGCGACCTTCGCCGACGGCGTCGAGAAGATCGCCGACCTCAAGCCCGGCATGGTGCTGGAGGGCGTCGTGACGAACGTGGCCGCGTTCGGCGCGTTCGTGGACATCGGCGTGCACCAGGACGGCCTCGTGCACATCTCGGCCCTGTCCAACACCTACGTGAAGGACCCGCGCGACGTCGTGAAGTCCGGCGACGTGGTGCGGGTGAAGGTGCTGGAGGTCGACGAGGCCCGCAAGCGCATCGGCCTGACGCTGCGCCTGACCGACGAGCCGGGCAAGCCCGCTCCGAAGCAGCAGGGCGGCGGTGGCGGCGGGCGTGACCGCGGCGGGCGTCCGCAGCAGCGTGGCGGCCAGCAGCGCGGTGGCGGGCAGCAGCGCAACTCGCCCCCGCCCGCGAACGGCTCGATGGCGGACGCGCTCCGCAAGGCGGGCTTCGGCAAGTAGGCGGAGAACCGACGAGGAAGAGGCCCCTTTCCGACTGTGGAAAGGGGCCTCTCTCGTCAGTGCCTACTTCGCCCGGAACCTACTTCGCGCGGGTGCCCTTGGCCTTCACCAGCTCCGACTCGAACAGCTCCTCGACGGTCGTCAGACCACCGGGCGCCGACTTGTCGACCTTGGTGATGTACGACTGCGTGGACGAGGGTCGTCCGACCAGCGAGTAGTGCAGCGTGCCGGTCAGCCCCTTGGTGTCCAGGCCGTTGGTGTCGTGGAACGCCTTCAGCACGCCGTCGCGCGTGAGGTCGCCGTTCCTGCAGGCCTTCTCCACCACCGACAGGAAGACCTTCGCGACCGTGTAGCCGTGGTCGACGTACAGCGCGGGCTTGTCGTTCGGGTAGTTCTTGCTGAACGCCGCCGCCACCTCGCGCGGGCCGGGCTGGGAGCCGGTGAACGGCGCCACGGACGTCACCACGGAGACCTGCTTCTCCACGGCGGCGGCGACCGGCGACTCCAGCAGTGCCGGGTCGTAGCCCACGACGTTGACCATGAACGGCACGTCCCACTTCAACGCCGCGGCGACACCCACGGCGGCCGCGGTCTGGGCGGGCGCGGTGCTCAGCACGATCGCCTTGGCGCCCTGTGCCTTCAGCGACGCGACCTGCTGCGACAGGTCGGCCCTGATCTCGTCGATCGGCTGCTCGGCGATCTTCATGTTCCACTGCTGCCCGACGAACCGGCTGCCCTCCACGGCGTTGTCGCCGTAGCTGCCCTGGACGTAGATGTGACCGATCGTGTCGCCCTCTTTGATCACGCCGCGACGCTTGTAGTGATCAAGTCCGTTGATGACGTCGAGGTCGTAGGTCGTGCCCACGATCATCATGTGCGGGTTGCCGAGCAGCGACGCGGCCCACGACGCGGGCGCGGTGAGCGTGCGGGTCTGCATGATGTCGGGCTCGATGGCCGCGGTCATCGGCGTGCCCGCCAACTCCAGCAGGCCCAGGACCTGCGGTTCCAGGTCGAAGTACGCGTCGAGCGCCTTCTGCACGTCGTACGCGTGGTCCTTGAGCTTGAGCTCGACCTTGCGACCGCAGATGCCCCCGCGGTCGTTGATCTGCTTCAGGTACAGCTCGTAGCCCTTCATGCGCGTCATCGCGGACGCCTTGAAGGGACCTGTCATGTCCGTGAGGATCCCGAGCGAGATCGTGTCAGCCGTTACGCCCGGACCGGTCTTGACCTGGGGTTTCTCATCCTCCTTCGCGCCACAGCCGGCCACGAGGACGGCGAGCGCTAAAGCAGGGGGCAGTACACGGCGGCGGAAGGGCATGCAGCAGTCCTTGTCGGAAGATCAGCGGCGAACATACTAAGCGGTAGCTCAGTATTCGTTGAGGCGTCACATAATGCCTCTCTATGTGGTACGGAACACAGGAACGTAAGGTTCATGTGACTACCGCTCGACTACGGAGTGTGCTAGCTCTTCGGTGCCGAACGAAATGAGATACGGCGTCGTCCATCACAATCGGATACGTCCAGACGGGGCACCCAGGCGCGTCAAGATCTGAAAAAGTGGCCAGACACACGGCATTTTCTGGAGGCGCGCGTGACTGAGGTGGACGCGGTCGTCATCGGTTCAGGCCCGAACGGCCTGGTCGCGGCGGCTCTGCTGGCGGACGCGGGCTGGGACGTGCTCGTTCTGGAGCAACGTGACACGCCAGGTGGCGCAGTCGCCTCCGCCGAGATCACCGCGCCCGGCTTCACGAACGACGTCTACAGCGCGTTCTACCCCCTCGGCCTCGGTTCACCCGTCCTCAGTGCGTTGAACCTCGACGTGCAGTGGCAGCACGCACCGGCCGTGCTCGCTCACGTGCTGCCGGACGATCGCGTGGCTCTCCTCTCTCGTGAGGTCGAGGCAACCGCGAAATCCGTGGGTACGTTCAGTCACGGCGACGCCGATCGCTGGCAGTCCGAATACACGCGCTGGTTGTCCGTACGTGACGCCGTGCTGAACTCGTTGTTGCGTCCGTTCCCACCGGTGCGTGGCGGTCTGTCTCTCTTGAAGGCAGGCGTTGGTGACGCGTTGAGGCTCACGCGCCTGTTGACGCTGCCGGTGCGGCGTCTGGGCGAGGAGCTCTTCGAGGGCGAGGGCGCTCGTGTGTTGTTGGCGGGCAACACGATGCACACGGACCTCGGCCCGGACCAGGCCGGTGGCGCGGGTTTCGGCTGGTTGCTGGCGATGCTCGCGCAGGAGGTCGGCAACCCGGTGCCTCGGGGCGGAGCTGGTGAGCTCACGGCTTCTCTCGTACGTCGCTACGGCGGCCGCATCGAAACGGGCGCGCGGGTGACGTCTGTTCTGCACGCGCGCGGTGTCGCCGTGGGTGTGCGTCTGGCAGATGGTTCGACAGTGCGCGCACGCCGGGCCGTACTGGCCGACATCCCCGCACCGAACCTCTACCTGGACCTGATCGGCGAGGAAGGTCTGCCGTCGCGGCTGGCCGAGGACCTGAAGCGGTTCCAGTGGGACGGCGACACGATCAAGGTCGACTGGGCGTTGTCCGGCCCGATCCCGTGGACCAACCCGGAAGCCGCGCAGGCAGGCACGATCCACCTCGGCGGCGACGTCAACGGCCTGGCCACGGTCGCCCACGAGCTCGCGTGCGGCAAGGTGCCGCGCAACCCGTTCATGGTCATGGGTCAGATGACGACGACCGACCCGTCACGCTCCCCCGCCGGCACCGAAGCCGCGTGGGCGTACACGCACGTACCGCTGGGCGGCAACTGGACCGCGGAGCGTCTGAAGCGGCGCGCCGACCGCCTGGAACTGATGATCGAGGAACGCGCGCCCGGCTTCCGGTCCCGCATCCTGCGGCGAAGCGTTCTCGGCCCGCAGGAGATCGGCTCGGTCAACGGCGGCACGAGCGCGATCCACCAGCAGCTGGTCTTCCGGCCCGTCCCCGGTCTCGGCCGCGCGGACACCCCGTTCGACCGCCTCTACCTGGCCGGTTCCTCCGCGTGGCCGGGCGGTGGCGTGCACGGCGCGGCAGGAGCGAACGCGGCACGGGCGGCGCTCACGCGGTGGGGTGCGGCGGGCGAGCTGTACAAGACCCTGATCCAGGGCCTGCACAAGGCGATCTACTGACTCTGGCGCGCGAGCCTGCGGGTGCGTGACGCCCGCAGGTAGCCCATCACCAGGCCCTCCAGATCCGGACGCGTGCTCTCCCAGCCGGAATGCACCGACCCGCCCCGCACCATCGCGGTCATCTGCCGCGGCGTGCGCGAGGAGTCGACCACCACGCCGTCCGTCTCCAGCAACGCCTCGGCCGGCCCGACCAGAACCTGATGGTCCTCCAGGATCTCCTCGATGTCCCCGGCCACCTGCACGCGGCCTTCGTCGAGCAGCAGCAGGTGGTCGCACACGTCACCGAGGTCGGTCAGCAGGTGCGATGACAGCAGCACCGTCGTGCCCCGCTCGGCGACGTCGGTCATGACGATCCGCAACGTCTCGTCGCGCGCCAACGGGTCGAGGTCCGCCAACGGCTCGTCGAGGAGCAACACCTTCGGCAGCCGTCCCAACGCGAACGCGATCGAGACCTGCGTGCGCGCGCCGGCGGACAACGTGCGCACCTTGGCGTCCTTGTCCACGCCCGCAAGGAGATCCAGCACCTCGAACGCGCGCTCAGCCGACCACCGGTCGTTCATCGCCGCACCCGCGCGCATCACCTCGCGCACGGTGAACTGCTCGTACAACGGCCGTTTCTGGGTCAGCAGCGACACGTCCGGGTGCATCCGCCCGCGCACCGGCGTCCCGTGCACGCTCACCGAGCCGTGCGTCGGCTGCGCGAGTCCCGCGATCAGCGACAGCAACGTCGACTTGCCCGCCCCGTTCGGCCCGACCAGCCCGGTGACGCTGCCCTCCGGCAGTTCGAACGTGCAGTCGTCGAGCGCGCGCAGGCGGCCGAAGTGCTTGGCGACGCCCTCAGCGCGCACCGGACTGTCGTTCATCCACACTCCACAATGGACTCTAGTAATGCGCGGACCGCACGTCCGTGTAGATCGCGTCGACCTCGTCCACCGACAACCCCTCGCCCACCGCGCGGCCCATCCACTGGTCGAGGTCCTGCCGCAACGGCGCGTCGGCGCGCGTGGCCTCCGTCGCGAGCGAGGCCGTGATGAACGTGCCCATCCCCCGCCTGCCTTCGACGAGACCTTCGTGCTCGAGCTCGCGGTACGCCTTCAGCACGGTGTTGGGGTTGACCCTGGTGGCCTCCACCACCTCCCGTGCCGTCGGCAGCTTGTCCCCGGGCCCCAGCAACCCCATCCGCATGGCCTGCTTGACCTGTGCGGCGATCTGGAGATAGGTGGACACCCCGGAGTGCCGATCGATGCGAAACTCGATCACGCCGCTCAGCATAGGTGTCCACCCGTCCACTCCAGGTCATACCTGCCTGCGCACGGCCCACACCGAGCCCAGCACGAACAGCACCGCCGCCCCGGCGAAGATCGACGCCTCCACCAGGTGCAGCGTCATCACCTGGTTGACCGGGATCTGGTCGACGTACGCCTTCACCAGACCGTGCTCGCGGTAGCACGCGACCAGATCGCCCGTGTTGTACGAGCGCCCGGCGCAGTTCAGCTTCCCCGAGACCGACGCGGGATCCACCTCGGCACCAGAGGGGGTCAGGTAGCCGCCGTCGACGTACAGCGGCCCCCGCTCGATCCTGTAGTCGATCGGGTCGTCGTACACGACGCGCGTCGGCGTGAGCATGAGGCGCCGCACGCCGTTGAGCACGAACCGCGCCGCGACGAAGATGACGAGCGTCAACGTCATCGCCACCAGCGTCCGCCGGAACAACGCGCCCGCGAACATGCCGAGCGTGTAGGCGAACACCGTGTACGCGATCGGCGACACGCCGCTGCCCTCGAAGTTCGTGAGGTAGAACGGCCCCGCCGCGAACGGCCCCAGCTTCCCCGCCGCCAGCAGCCAGCTCCGCACGACGACCTGCGCCACCCCGACCGCGACCAGCGCCGGCAGGCCCGCGACGACGAACTTGGTCACCATCCACCGGGTCCGGCTCACCGACTGCGTGAACGCCAGCGTGTGCGTGCCCTGCTCGTACTCCCGCGCGAACAGCGGCGCGCCCACGAAGAGGCCGACCAGCAGCGGCAGGACCAGCATCCCGGCCAGCGCCACGTGCATGACGTCGAACCAGCTGTTCTGGAACTCGCGAACCGCACTGCCCTGACAGGCGTCGATGCCCTTGGCCACGCAGTCGAGCAGGTTGCGGGCGTTGATGTCGTTGATCATCAGCATCCGCAGCAGCAGAATCGTCGCCGCCCCGACCACCAGCCCGACGGCCAGCGTGATCAACACAGGACGCTGCTGACGCCACACGATCCAGGTCATGCCGCCACCTCCTCGCGCATGTGCGCCAACGCGAGCTGGCTGAGGCTCGACTGGGGGTGCTCCCGCAACAGCTCGTGAACGTCACCCGCGAGCCGCACCCGCCCGTTCGTGAGCAGCACCAGGTGGTCGCACACGTTCTCCAGCTCCGCCAGCACGTGCGACGACAGCAGCACGGTGATGCCGTGTTCCCTGCTTTCCTCCACCAGCGTCTGCAGCACGGTCTCGCGCGCCAACGGGTCGAGGTCCGCCAACGGCTCGTCGAGCATCAGCAGCCGGGGCCGCTTGCCGAGCGCGAGGGCCAGCGCGACCCGCGTGCGCTGGCCGCCCGACAGGGTGCCGACCTTCGCTTGCGTGGGGACCTGTGCCTTCCGGATCAGGTCTTCGGCGTACCGCTGGTCCCACGTCGGGTTGGCGTTGCGGCCGTAGTGCAACGTCTCGGTGACCGTGAACTGCGGATACAGCGGCTTGGCCTGCGTCAGGAACGCGACCTTGGCGTGCATCCCACGCCCGTTCGGCACGTCGCCGAACACCTCGATCCGGCCCGCGGTGGGCCGGAGCAGTCCGGTGATCATGCCCATCAGCGTGCTCTTGCCGGCCCCGTTCGGCCCGACGAGCGCGACGATCCTCCCCTGCGGAATCTGGAGCGTGCAGTCCCGCAACGCCCAGCCCCGCGAGTACTTCTTCCCCAGGCTCTCCGCCACGACGGGCGGATGCTCCCTCAGTCCCATGGGAGCCACCGTACCACCCTTTCACTAGTTACCTAGTGAAAGGGTGGTGAAGGGTCATCCACCTGCGCGAACGCTCACAGGGAACGCCGGCAGGACCTCAGGCACGCACAGAAAGTGCCCCCAGACGTCAGGAGGCGATGCGGCGGGTGCGGCGGCTCTCGGCCTTGCGCTGAAGGTGGTCGGCGGTGAGCTCCAGCTCGTAGGACCGAAGAGCCTGGTAGCGGGGCGAGATCCGGAGGGAGAACGTGCCGCTGAGCCGTTCGATCGCCGACGCCGCGCGATCGAGCCTCCTGCGGGCTGCGTCCAGGCCACCGGCTCGCAGCATGCGCAGGCAGTTCTCGGCCTCGCAGTTGTACGAGCGGAGCATCAGCGCCGACCAGTCCTCGACGAGCCGGCGCCCGGTGGCGTCCGACCCGTTGTAGGTGACCTCGCCGCCGCCTTCGATCGCGACTCCGGTCTTGATCAGCGTCTTCATCTCGCTGTGGATCAGGTCGAGCTGAGCCTGGTGGTCCAAAGCGGCGTCGGTGCGGAACACGCCGGCCCGTTGGAACGTCAGCTCTTCCTTCAACGGCTGGAGCTCTGAGCGCGCGTTCTTGATCCGGTGGCGCAACGCCACCAGCTCGGCTCCGGCGCGGTCGACCTCCTCCAGCGCGTGCGTTTGCGCTGTTCGGGCGTCACCGATTCGAGCGAGCAGCTCCTGCAGGCCTTCCACTACCCGCTCCAGCTCCGTGATCCGGCGGTTCTTGCGCCCGAGCATGCTTACCTCCCCGAACAGCGACGAAAGGCCCACGACCGTTCCATCGCAAGGAGGTATCCGTCGTTATCTACCGCGCTATGCACTCACTCCATCGAGTGAACCCACGAATCGGACGAATCCTTCGGGGTCCTCGCTCGTGGCCGACTGCTGCAAGATCACGCTGGTAGCGCCCGCGGCGGCGTAGGAAGCGACCAGGTCCGTGACGAACGCGCGGTCCCGCGAGTCGGTCTCGACGTAGACGACGATCGGGTGCTCACGTGAAGCCCGCGTCGAACGCACACGCGAGAGATCAGCGGAAGCGTCCAGGATCGTGCCGTCACCGACCTCACCGGCGAGATCCAGCGTCTTGGGGCCGAGGCCGCCCACGTAGATCGGCATCGGCGCGTGAGGCGGCCAGTCCAGCGCAACGCCGGTCAACGACACATAAGTGCCGGAACAAGTCACCGAGGAACCAGACAGCAAGGCGCGCAACGCATCCGTGTACTCGCGCAACAACGTCAGCGGCGACGACACCCGCGCGCCGACCTGCCCCATCCACGACTGCAGGCCGTGGCCGACCCCCAGAGTGACGCGGCCGGGGAACAACCGGTCCAACGTCGCGGCTTCCATCGCGGTGAGCGCGACGTTGCGCAACGGCACCGGCAGCAGCCCGACGCCGACCTTCAGCCGGGAGGTCCAGGCCAGCGCGGCGGAGGCGCACGCGATGCCGCTCTCCAGGAAGCAGTCCTCCCACAGCCACAACGAGTCCACACCGGACTCCTCGGCGGCGAGCACGACGGAACGCAGGTTCTCAGGGGGAAGCTGGGGCCGGTAGACAGCGCCGAGTGTGGTCACCCGTCCACTTCTACCGGCCCGTGCGTCAGCTCAGCAACCGCAGTTGTAGTACGTGACGTCCCAGTGGTTCGACTCGAGGTAGTAGATGTTGCCCGCGTTCGACTTCCACTTGTTGCCGCCGATGGACGCGAACTTCGACTTGATGTAGTTGGTGACGCAGCTGGACAGCGAGTAGTCCAGCTTGTAGCCGTTCCAGTGCGAGTAGGTGCCGGACGCGTGACCGGTCTCGGTGCCACCGGAGATGTTCAGCGCACAGCCCGACGCGCTCTTGAAGGTCTTCGCGCCGGCGATGGTGGTCTGGTTGACCTGTTCGAACGAGGTGCAGTTCGGACGGTTGCGGTCGCTGCAGCCACCGCTGGAAGACCAGGTGATGCCGGCCGCGCGCAGCTGCGCGGTCGCCTGAGCGTGGGTGTACTTGGCCGGTGCCGCCGAAGCGACGGACGCGCCCATCAGCAGAGCGGCGAACATCGCGATCACCGCGGCGATCGTGCGAACGAACATGCTCTCTCCTTATGCCCAAACCGAAGTGCGGCAGAAGCTAGGAACGAGCGGTAAAGGCACGCCTAAATCGGTCTTTGGCCGATCTTTGGCGCGGTCGTGGACAGTCCCGGTCGTCATCAACCAGGGGATCGGAGCAACAACGATGCGCATTCGCCACGCCGTCGCGGCGACCGCACTCTCGCTCGGACTGCTGTCCGGCGTCACCGGCATCGCCCAGGCGGCGCCGGAAGAGGGCACCATCGGGCAGGTCGAGGTCGCAGCCGCGGGCTACGGCGGTTCGATCAGCCGCACCGAGGTCATCAGCCGGGCGAAGAACTGGTGGGACCGCAAGGTTCCGTACAGCCAGACCGCCTCCGCGTGGGACGTCAACCACGGCAAGCAGTACCGCACGGACTGCTCCGGCTTCGTGTCCATGGCGTGGAAGCTGACGTCCAGCCGTACCACGTCCACTTTGGACGAGGTCGCCACGAGGATCTCGTGGGCGAACCTCAAGCCGGGCGACATGATCCTGCGCAACGGCCACGTGAAGCTGTTCGAGAAGTGGGCGAACACCGCCCACACCTCCGTCTGGATCTACGAGGAGGGCAGCACCGCGACCGACATGGACCACGAGACCGTGACGATCGCGACGCTGAAGGACGGCGGTTACGCGCCGTGGAAGTACAAGAAGATCACGGGCTGACCAGCGCCCACTGAGCGCGCCAGCCGGGCACCTCCCCCAGTTCACGGGTGCCCAGCCGCGTGAACAGTTCGGCTGCTTCACCCCAGCTGCGGTCCGCGCCTGACACGTCCCCCAGACAGGCGTGGGCCGCGCCGAGGTCTCTGAGCGTGCGTGCCCGCCACAACGGCAGCCCCAAGTCGGACCACGCCGCCAGAGCCTCGGTCAGCACCACCCGCGCACCGGCGAAGTCCCCCGCCGCGAGCCGCCACTCCCCCAGCGTGCGGCGGACGAGCGCCTCGCCGAACCGGTCGCCGACGTCGCGGCAGCCGTCCATCGCGATGCCCAGCAGCTCCTGCGCCGGGTCGAACGAACCCTTGCGGATCAACACCTTCGCCCACGCCTGGGCGGTGTAGCAGCCGAGCAGCTCGTCGCCGGTGCCCGCGACCATCTCGTGAGCGCGCACGATGTGCTCCTCGGCGAGGTCCAGCTCACCCCTGGCGCGGTGCACCAGCCCGATTCCGCGCGCTGCCAGCGCTTCACCTCGCCGGCTCTGAGCCGCGCGATAGGTCGTTTCGGCCAGCGTGAGGGTCTCCAGGGCACCCTCGTCGTCGCCCAGTTCTCGTTTGATGGAGCCGATTCCGTAGAGCGCGTGCGCGACGCCTTCCGGATCCTGCGACTCCAGCAGCTCGCGAGCCCGGCCCAGGGCCTCCAACGCGCACGGGTACTCGCCCAGATCCCGGCACACCATGCCGATGCCGTTCATCGCGACGGCCTCGCCGCGCTTGTCGCCCAGGTTCACGAACAACGTCTGCGCGGTGTCGAACCACTCGCGCGCTTCGGCCAGGTTGTCCCGCTTGTAGTGCATCTGGCCGAGGCTGCACCGCAGCACCGCTTCGAGCCTGAGGTCTCCGGTCTTCCACACGGCTTCCAGCGCCGCTGTGTGTGTTCGTTCCCAGGCCTCGTAACGGTTTCGGAGCCCGAACCAGGCGAACACCAGCACCTCGGCGAGCTGCGAGGCGATCTCCGCGAGCCCCAGCTCCGCCGCCCGTTCGACCAGCTTGGTGAGCAGGTTCTCCTCGCGGGCGAACCAGGCGTCCTTGTCGGCGGGGCGCGCTGCCGTGGTCACTATCCCCAGCGAGTCCTGCATGCGCGGCACGGCGAGGAAGAGCTGCTCGGTCAGGCCGTCCACAGTGGACAACGCGGCGACCACGGCCCTGCGCACGGCGTCTTCGCGTTCCTGTCGCGGGTCTTCGGCCTCGGCGAGCTCACGGGCGTGCAGCCGCACCAGCTCGTGCATCCGGTACCGGGCACTGCCGATGACGTCGAGCAGCCGCGCGTCGACGAGCTCGTCCAGCACGTCCTCGTCGAGCAGGTGCGCCCACAGGAAGCTCGGCACCTCGGGCAGCCCGAGGAACCCGAAGATCCGGTACGCGCGCCGGGTGTCCTCGTCCAGCGCGCGGTACGTCAGCTCCAGACTCGACCGCACGGCGAGATCGTCCGCAACGAGCTCGTCGAGCCTGCTGCGTTCGTCGGAGAGGCGCCGCACCAGCTTCGACACCGGCCAGTGCGCGCGTCCGGCCAGTCGCGCGCCGGTGATCCGCACGGCGAGCGGCAGGTACCCGCACAGCCGCGCGACCTCCTCGGCCTGGTCGGGTTCCGTCGCGACCCTGTCGTCGCCGAGGATGCGCTTGAGCAGCGTGACGGCTTCGTCGCTGCTCAGGACGTCGAGCGGGATCCGTCGCACGCCTTCCAGCCCGCACAACCGGCTGCGGCTCGTGATCAGCGTGAGGCAGCCGGGGCTGCCGGGCAGCAGCGGCCTGACCTGCGAGACGCTCGTGACGCCGTCGAGCACGATCACCACGCGCCGCCCGCTGACCGTGGCCCGCCACAGCGCCGCGCGTTCCTCGGCGGACTCGGGAATCCGCTCGCTGGGCACGTCCATGGCGCGCAGCAACGAGTCCAGCGCCCCTGACGGCGAGTGCAGGTCGACGAACAACTGCCCGTCCGGATACCGGTCGGCGATCTTGTGCGCCGCGTGCACCGCGAGCGCGCTCTTGCCGACGCCCGCCGGCCCCTCGATCCACCAGACGCCGCCATCGCTGTCGAGCAGTCTCGAGAGTTCCCTGTCGCGCCCGGTGAAGTCGCCCGCGTCGCGCGGCAGGTAGTTGCGCCGGCTGTCCCGCGCGCCTTCGAGCACGTCGCGGTAGAGCTGCTGCAGCTGCTCGCCCGGCTCGACGCCCAGTTCGTCGACCAGGACCTTGCGCGTCTCCCGGAACACCCGCATCGCGTCGGCCCGGCGCCCCGCCCTGGCGAGCGCGGCCATCAGCTGACCCCGCAACCGCTCAGCCAGCGGGTACTCCGTGACGAAGACGCCGAGCGGGTCGATCAGCTCCGCGTGCCTGCCCAGCGCGAGCTCGACGTCGACCCACTGCTCCGCGGCCGCGAGCCGCTGTACGTCCAACGTCTGCGCGAACACGACCGGCGTGCCGCGCCACAGGTCGAGCGCCTGGCGCAGCGTGTCAGCCTTGGTCTTGAGATCGGCCTCGTCGTGCGCCTGGGTCACGAGCTTGCGGAACAGGTGCAGGTCGACGTTCTCAGGCTCGGTGTTGAGCACGTACCCCGCGGCCCGGTGCTCGACCGGCAGCCCCGTCCTGCGCAGGCTGCTGATGTGCACCTGCAGCGACTTGCGGGCCTGCGGCGGCGGCTCCTCGCCCCAGATCAGGTCGATGAGCCGGTCGACAGGCACGATCTTCCCGCATTCGACCGCCAAGACAGCTAGGATCTGCGCGGGCTTCGGCGGCACTGACGGCTCGACCGGCCCCAGAATCCTGACCTCCACTGCGCCCCCACCAGTGTTGAAGATTCACGAAGTTCTGCGCGGCATTGCCAAATTCTGACGCAGCTCGACGATCCTCGGTTCCACTTCCGGGTGAAAGCACTCGAATGGCCGCAGATGTCAGTGCAACCAGACCAGAGTTTGTACCGTCCCGCCCACTTTCAGTGGGCATGAATGTGAACCTTTGTTCACAGACTCGATTTGAGACGTGCGAACTCCTCGGCGAGCGCGGGCAGCTGCCAGTGCGCGTTCAACCCGCTCGGATTGGGCAGGATCCACACCCGCACCCCGCCCACCAGGTCCGCCTGGGGCCCGACCTGCGCCTTCTTGCGCCCGAACGCCGCCCGGTACACCGTCACGCCGAGCACCGCGAGAACCTTCGGTGAATACCGCTCGACCTTTTCGGTGAGCTCCACGGCTCCGGCCTTCATTTCGTCAATTGTTAATTCGTCGGCTTTGGCGGACGCCCTCGCGACGACGTTCGTGATGCCGAGGTTCAGCTCCAGCAGCTGCGCCTGCTCGGCGGGCGCGAACTGCCGCGGCGTGAAACCGGACAAATGCAGGGCGGGCCAGAACCGGTTTCCGGGCCGGGCGAAGTGGTGACCGGTCGCCTCCGACACGAGGCCGGGGTTGATGCCGCAGAAGAGCACGTCGAGCCCGGGCTTGATCACGTCGGAAATCACTCGCCGAGCCTACGAGACGCGGCCTACCGTGCCCGCCATGGCCGACCTGTCGCTCACCTGGACCGTGCGGGCGGGCAGGGCGGACATCCGGATCGCCGACCAGCACCGCGAGATCCCGGTCGTCACCGAGGCCCAGGCCCAGGTGGACTTCGAGGCGGAACCAGCCGTCCACCGCTGGCACTTCCACCGCAAGGCCGAGTACGAACGCGAGTGGCGCAGGCCGTTCCCCCGTTTCGAACTGGAAGGCCTGCGCACCGCTTGGCGCACCTACGAGGCGACGGTGCGGTGACCGGACTTCCGCTGCTGTTCCTCGACGTCGACGGCCCCCTGCTCCCGTTCGGCGACGGCGTCCCCGGCGCCCCAGGCCTCGCTCGCCTCGACCCGATGCACGGCCCGTGGCTCCAAGCGCTGCCGAGCGAGCTCGTCTGGGCCACCACGTGGATGGACGAGGCGAACGAACACATCGCACCGTTGCTCGGCCTGCCACCGCTACGAGTGGCCACGTGGACGGACGACGAGCCGCACGACGGCCTGCACTGGAAGACCCGCGGCCTGGTGACACTCGCGGGGACCAGACCGTTCGCCTGGGTCGACGACGAGATCACCGGCAGGGACCGCGCCTGGGTCGCCGAGCACCACCCCAAAGCCCTGCTGCACAAGGTCGACCCGCGCCACGGCCTGACCGACGCCGACTACCTAGAACTCGACGCCTGGCTCCGGCGAGCTGGTGCCTGATCGAGAACCCGAGAACGACCCCCGCCGCCACCACGACGTGTCCTGGCGCGAGGTCCGCCGGCGACGCCGGAGGTCCACGAGCTCTTCAGGCCCAGCTGGGACCGTTCGACCGCCGCGTCGGACATACCGTGGTCGCGCAGCACCTGACGCACCGCGCCGACGGCTTCGCTGGCCGCGGCGAACGAGTCGGACGGGCTCTGATCGGTCCGGCTGACGTCGAACCTCACTCGGACCACACCGGAAACGGCCGCCTGTCCCCGGATTTCTAGGTGGTGGCGGGAACTCGGGGCCGCGGGGTCCACATCGTGTAGCCCGCCCGGCGCGCGTCCTCCGGCGAATGGAAGAACGCGTCGCCCTTCATCCGCTTGTAGTACGGCGACTCCGGGGTGTGGAACATCATCGTCCGCGAGTTGGCCTTGATCGCGGGCGCCGGCACCACCGGCTCCTCCATGATCGACAACCGCGTCTCGGCAACAGGTTCGGCAGCTCGCGAGCGCATGGTCAGCCACGTGAGCAGCACGCCCGCCAGGAAGGCGCCCGCGCACAGCAGGAACATCTGGATGAAGAACCCGAACAACGCAAGAGCTCCTAGTCCGAAGTGAAGTCCTCGTCGACGCGCAGGCCCGTGGCGGCCGCGCGCAGGGCGTCGCTCAGCAGGCCCGCGCGCTCGGGGTCCGCGACTCGCGCCGACGCGGTCAGGTGTCCTTTGTGGACGACGCCGGTGAACTCCGAGACGCCGTGGTCGAGCACCACCCCGAGCAGGCCTGCCGCGACACCTGGCGACACCGGCATCCGTTCGCCCGCGTTGGGCGTGATCATGTCGGTGATGCGGTAGGAGTCGGTCAGGCCGCGCACGGCGTCCACCACGTCCTGCCGCTCGGCGGCCGAACCGGCGGTACCGGCCAGCACGATCTCGGACGACCGCACCGCGAACACGAGATGACCGGCCGCGATCTCGACCTCGGGACGGAACACCGTGCCCACCGAGGCGAGCAGCATCGGCACGACTAGAGCGCCGACGAAGACGCGCTGCGGTAACTGCACGCGCCTGACCTATCTCATTCGGCCGACTCCATGCCACCACCTGGAGCAGAACCCCCAGGACAACACGCCCGAATTCACTCGTTCGTGGAAACGATCACGGGCGAACCAGAGGCCACGAGCCGCCAATCGGACCGCACGAACGCCGCCGGATCGAGCACACCCGCTGCCTTCACCCACTCGATCAGCAACTGCCGGATCTCCTGCTGCTGGTTGTGCAGCACGGGCGCCGAGGCGATGTGCGGGAAGTCGCCACCGCCGGCCTGCCGGTAGTTGTTCACCGCCACCGCGAACTCGAACGAGTCCAGCACCGGCACGCCGTCGTACGCCAGCCCGACGATCCGCGACCCGACGGGCTGGGCGATGTCGATGTCGTACGTCAACGGCGCCGACAACCCGTACGCGATGTCGAAGTTGTAGTCCGGCACGTCAGCCGACACCTCAGCAGCCTCGAACGGCCCCGCGGAAGAAACCTGCCGGAAGTACCGCGCCGACTCCTCCAGGAAGTCCCGCAGCTGCGCACCGGTCAACCGCACACCGAGCAACGTGTTGTCGAACGGGTACAGCCCGGCAACGTCCCTTATGGACACTTCCCCGCCCGGAATCGCCGCCCCGCGGTTGAAAGGCGCGCACAACGACAACACCGGCAACGAGGTCGACTTCGCGACCTCCAACGCCTGCACGTGGTTGATGAACCCGAGCGCGGGTGTGTCTTCGAACCGAGACCGCGCGGCGGACATCGCCTCGAGGCAGGTACCGATCCGGCCGTTGACGTAGTTCACGACCTTCGCGTGGTCATGGCGCAACAGCCGCACGATTCGCGGGTCCTCGGCGACCGACGAGGACGACAGCACCGACGACTGGGACGACACCACGGACCACCGGCCGTCGAACTCCAGGTCGAACTCCATCACGGACAACCGCTTGCCCCAGTACAGCGGCTCGGTCAGCAGCACCGGCCGCCCGGTCACCTTGTTCAGCACGAACCGCTGCGGAATCTCCACGTGCGCGTGCCCGACCAGCACCGCGTCGATCCCCGGCACCGTCTCCGCGACCAGTTCGGCGCAGTTCTCCGGGAACGGCACCTGATCACCCAGCGACGACGACAGATCCGCACCGGAGTGCGCGGCCACGATCACCAGATCGCACTTGGACCGCACCTCCGGCACCCAGTGCAGCGCCTGCTCGACCAGCCCGGGAAACGTCAGCAGCCCTTCGACCACAGCGCGGTCCCACACCGCGATCCCGGGATTGGTCAGCCCCAGGATCCCGACCCGCAACGGCGGCCCACCCGTCCGCCACACGGTCTTGATCACGTACGGCTGGAACGCCGGCAGACCGGTGGACACGTCGACCGCGTTGGCGGCCAGCAGCGGGAAGTCCAGCTGCCGCTCAAAGGTTCGGAGCACTTCGAGCCCGTAGTTGAACTCGTGGTTCCCCAACGCAGCGGCCGTGTACCCGATCGCGTTCATCGCGGCCGCCATCGGATGCACGTGCGTTCGCGTGATCGGCTCGACCTTCGCGTAGTAGTAGGCCAGCGGCGTGCCCTGGATGGTGTCACCGGCGTCGAGCAGCAACGTCCGATGGCGCCCGACGGCGTCTCGCACCCCAGAGACCAGCGTCGAGATCTTCGCGAGCCCCACGTCGTCGTGCGCGTAGTCGTCGAACTCGCGGTCGCGGTAGTAGTCCCAGTTGAACAGGTTGCCGTGCAGGTCGGTGGACCCCATGACGGTCAGCGTGAACGTGCGCAGGCCGCTCACCTCCGTCAGATCGTCGGGCCTCAAACCGAACATAGCTGCTCACAATTGACGTAACCGCCGATCGCCCGAACGGTGGACGGCTCTCACAGGTGGTACACAGGCTCACCAGCCACCATAGGAGCCATGCGCACGATGAAATCCGAACTCCGACGGCCTGACGGGCAGCCCGTGCGGGTGCTCGTGGTGGACGACGAGTCCACTCTGGCCGAGCTGATGACGATGGCGCTGCGCATGGAGAAATGGGACGTCCGCACCGCGCTCGACGGTTCCACGGCGGTCAAGACCGCGCGTGAGTTCCGGCCGGACGCGGTCGTTCTGGACGTGATGCTGCCGGACTTCGACGGTTTCGAGGTGCTGCGCCGGATGCGTGCGGAGCAGCCGAACCTGCCGGTGCTGTTCCTGACCGCACGCGACGCCGTGGAGGACCGCATCGCCGGCCTCACCGCGGGCGGCGACGACTACGTGACGAAGCCGTTCTCTCTCGAAGAGGTCGTGCTGCGGTTGCGCGCACTCATGCGGCGCACGGGCGTCACGGAGGAGGACGCGGGCGCACGGCTCGTCGTCGGCGATCTCCAGTTGAACGAAGACACCCGAGAAGTCACCCGCGCGGGTGAGCAGATCTCCCTGACCGCCACGGAGTTCGAGCTGCTGCGCTACCTGATGAGCAACCCGCGCCGCGTGCTGAGCAAGGCGCAGATCCTCGACCGCGTCTGGAGCTACGACTTCGGCGGCCAGGCGAACATCGTCGAGCTCTACATCTCCTACCTGCGCAAGAAGATCGACGCCGGCCGCGCACCGATGATCCACACGATGCGGGGCGCGGGCTATGTCCTCAAGCCTTCGGCCTAAAACCCTGCGCGCCAAGCTGATCGTCGGCCAGATCGCGGTCATCGTGGCGTTGTCCGTCGTCACCGGCGTGGTCGCGGTGCTCGCGCTGCACGGCTTCCTGACCCACGACCTCGACCGCCAGATCAGCGAGATCAAGCCGCCGCCGATCGGTGGCCGCGCGCCGGGCCTCAACGCGATGATCAGCGCCGACGGCACAGTGCAGGGCACGATCGAGCTGCCGTACTGGAACCAGCCACGCCCGTTGAACGCTCACGAGACCGAGGAGCTCAAGGAACTCGGCCCCGGCAGCCACACCGTCGACTTCGGCAAGGACGTCGGCTACTTCCGCGTCAACGTCGACCAGACGCGCATCAAGGGCATGCCGTCGGGCCCGGTCGACCGGCTCGTGTGGCAGATGATCTGGCTGCTCGTCGCCCTCACCGCGGCCGGTGTCGCGGCCGCCGCGCTCGTCGGCCAGCGGATCATCCGGCGCAGCCTGATCCCGCTCGACCGCGTCGCCGAGACCGCGACGAGAGTCTCCGAGCTGCCGCTGCACGAAGGCGATGTCGCGCTGGCCGAACGCGTGCCGGACACCGACCCGGACACCGAGGTCGGCAAGGTCGGCCTCGCGCTCAACCGCATGCTCGGTCACGTCGGCGACGCGCTGAAAGCCAGGCACGACAGCGAAACCCGCGTCCGGAGGTTCGTCGCGGACGCCTCGCACGAGCTGCGCACCCCGCTCGCCGCGATCCGCGGTTACGCCGAGCTGACGCGCAGGTCCGAGGAGGAGGTGCCGGACCAGATCGCGCACGCGATGGGCCGCGTCGAGTCCGAGGCCGTGCGGATGACGTCGCTGGTCAACGACATGCTGCTGCTCGCCCGCCTCGACGACGGCCGCCCGTTGGAACGCGAGGAGGTGGATCTGTCGAGGCTCGTGCTGGACGTCGTCGGCGACGCCCGCATCTCCGCACCCCAGCACCTTTGGAAGATCGAACTGCCGGAGGAACCCGTCACCGTCGAGGGCGATGTTCAGCGCCTGCACCAGGTGCTGGGCAACCTGCTCTCCAACGCCCGCACCCACACCCCGCCCGGCACCACGGTCACCACCGGCCTCGCAGTCCACAATGGACGAATCGACCTCACCGTCACCGACGACGGCCCCGGCATCCCGGAGGGCCTGGAGGTGTTCGAACGGTTCGCGCGCGGCGACAGCAGCCGGTCACGCGCCGCCGGCAGCACGGGGCTGGGGCTGTCCATCGTGGCCGCCGTCGTCGGCGCGCATGATGGCGAGGTGTCCGTGCAGAGCGTCCCAGGCAAGACCACGTTCACCGTCTCGCTGCGCGTCTGAGGTCTCCTCGGTCCACAGCAACGGCAACAGGTCCGCGCCCCGCCGGAACAGCCACGGGATGCCCTTCAGCAGCAGCCAGGCGACGTGGTGCCAGACCGTCAGCTCGCGCCCTCCCGAGCACTCCAGGCTGACGTCGCCGATCGTGTGTCCCAGCGCGCGCAGCTCTGAAGCAAACGCTTGAGCGAGCATCCGGTGCCCCAGCTCGGACGGGTGCAGCCGGTCGACGGCCCACGTCTCCAGCTCGTACGCACCCGGCAACGTGTGCAGGTCGACGCACCGCACACCGTGCCGTGCGACCACGACGTCGACGACGCGGTTGTACTCGTCGATGCGTTCCTTGAGCACCCGGCGCAGCTTGCCCGGCAGCTTGAACACGCGGCCCTGGTCGTGGAACCGCACGGTGACGACGGAGACGCCCGCGGCCGTCAGCTCACGGCAGATCGTGTCGAGGTCCTCGTGCATCTGGCGGACGGAGAAGTCGGACCGGAGCGTGTCGTTGACGCCCGCGATGACGACGGCCGCGCTCGGCTCGTCGCGCAGGGCCTGCGGCAGCTGGGTGCGTCTGACGTCGGCCAGCCGCGCGCCGGAGACGGCGTAGTTGCGGTAGCCGTTGCCCGAGGAGTCGTGGCCCGCGTAGGCGGACGCGAGGATCGGGCCGAAGCCGCGCCACCCGCCGGGAACGAGGTCGCCGATCCCGACCGCTGTCGAGTCACCGAGTAACACCAGCACACGACTCAGGATCAGCGTGCCCGGTGATCCGGGAATGACCGTGCGGGAACGGTTCAGCGAAATGCTGGGTAAAGAGGGAGTTCGAGCACCTCAGCGCCGTAGCGGTCGGCCAGTGCGCCGATCACCGAGTCGGCGTGCGACGCGACCGTCTTCTCACCCAGGATCAGCGCGTCGGAGCGGAGCCTGATCCACCGCCCAGTCAGCACGACACTGCGCGGTGGGGCGTTGTCGACGCTCGGCATCGGCTTGGACAGCGCCCGCCACGTCGCGAGCCACACCCACAGCAGCTGGGCTTCGAGCAGGCGCGGTAAGAGGATCGCGTCGTCGTCCATCTCCGGCCACACCGACCCGACCTCGGCGCGCCACGCGGCGACCATGGCCTCGGACATGCCCGGTGGCAGCCCCCACCCGCACCAGCAGGACGGGAACGGCACTCGCAGCGCCGCCGCGTCGAACACGATGTCGCGGACGCACCCGCCCTCGAAGTCGACGAACCGGACACCGCGCGAGGTGACCAGGTGGTTGTCCGGACAGGACGTCGACGGGCTGAACGCACGGCGTCGTGACGTGCTGAAGGATCGGGCGGCCGCGGAGGCGAACTCGCTGGCCTGCGAGGAGGTCTCGATGCCCAGCGTGGCTTCGAGCAACGCGGGTAATCCGGCGATGGCCGCGTGCACGTCGACCGCGATCGGGTCCTGGCAGCACTGCGCACCGGCCCGGCGCATCAACGCGTCGAAGTCCGCATCACGGCCCGCCGTCGTGGCGTGCAGGCGGCCCATGGCGTGGGCCCACGACAGCAGGCCACGTTCGGCAGCGCGCGCGTCCTTCGCGTGCAGCTTCTCGGACAACCTCGGCGCCCGGCCCAGGTCCTCGAGCACGACCAGCCGCGTCGCCCCGTCGTGGGCGAAAAGCTCCGGGGTGGCGCGCTCCTCGGCGGGCAGCGCGGTGAGCAGCTGGTGGCTGACGGCCTCGTGCGCCCACGGGTCGCGGTCGCCCGTTCCCGCCGGATAGCGCTTCACGACCAGCGTGCGGGGCATGGAGAACGGCGAGGAGGCGACTCTGACGCGAATCACGACGGAACGACCGGTACCCCCGAGAGCCTCGGGGTCCGCAAGGCGCACCTGTGCGCCCAAACGCCTGGTCAGTACCCGCTCGGCCGCTTCGACAGCTTCGGCGATCTCAGGTGAAGTCGTGTCGGGAGGGCCCGCGGTGATCTCCACGCTCATCCCCTCCGACCCTACTCCCCATGTCCCTGAGCCGGACCGACGCTAATCCGGCCAGGCTGCGCTTACCACCACTCGTTGATAACGGCTCGCGCTGTTTCCGGATCACCCCTTGGACAGTGGACGTGTGGAAACACCATCCGTTGCCCTGTGCCTGCGGATCAACAGAACGAACGCGGCGGCCGCGACAATACCGATCAAGTTGATACCCAGTTGGGCGACCGCCGGCCCCACTCTGTCCCACACTCCGAGAACCGCGGCCAGTGCCGCGTACCCCGCGGCTGGCACCGTGGTGACGGAGATGAACACCCCGACGAGTGCCGCCGACTTCGCCGACGTCATCGACAGCATGCCCGCCGCGCCCGCCAGCAGTGCGACGATCAGCGAGAACGGTCCGAACTGGTATACGAAATCGACCTGGTGACCGTTCACCAGCGCCGCCTTGTCGAACAGTCCGCCGAGCTCGCCGAACCACGTCAGCACCGACGTGATCACCATCGCGAGCGGAAACCCGATGCCGAGCGCGATCGATGCCCGTTTGACCAGGTCCCACCGCTTCGCCACGAGACCGACCGCGATGGCTGCCAGTGGCCCGAACTCCGGGCCGACCACCATCGCGCCGACGATCGTGACCGGCGAGTTCGTCGCGACGCCCACCGCCGCCAGCAGGCAGGCGATGGTGAGGAACGCCTGGAAGGTGACGCTGGGCCGGGACTCCTCGCCGGACTTCGCGATCAGCTCTTCCCAGACGATCACGTCGGAGCCCTCGCCGGGTGCGAGCTCCTCCGCGCGGTCGGCCGCGTCGGACAGCGAGGTGTCGATCGTCTCGATCGTGACGCCGCCCGTGTGGTCGATGTGCAGGTCGCACAACGCGCCGACGATCTCGTCGACCGCTTCCCGCGCCACGTCGGCGGTGATCAGGTCACCAGCGGGATCGATCGCCGCGCCACGCAGGACCACCAGATGAGTGGCCCCCGCGTGGTCGCGGAGGATCTTCAGCGCGGCTTCGGACTGGTCTGCCGGGCAGACCACGCGGAGTCTGAGCATCAGGCCGCGCCCGGCGAGTCCGCCCGGTGCGGTGCCGCCGCAGCGGCACCACGTCCGGACCTCCCGGCCGCGACTCCGGCCGAACGGCGTGCGTCAGACACGACCTACGCCTTCTCGCCCTTGTCCTGTGCCTTTTCCTGGGGCTTGGCGTCGACGCCGGCTTCCTTGCGCTGCAGCGGCGTGATCGGCGCCGGAGCCGCCGTCAGCGGGTCGTAGCCGCCGCCGGACTTCGGGAACGCGATGACCTCGCGGATCGAGTCGGCCCCCGCGAGCAGCATGCAGAGGCGGTCCCAGCCGAGCGCGATGCCACCGTGGGGCGGCGCGCCGAACTTGAACGCGTCGAGCAGGAAGCCGAACTTCTCCTGCGCCTCCTCGGCACCGATGCCCATGACGTTGAACGCGCGCTGCTGCACGTCCGCGCGGTGGATACGAATCGAGCCACCGCCGAGCTCGTTGCCGTTGAGGATCACGTCGTAGGCGTACGCGAGCGCATTGCCGGGGTCGGTCTCGAAGTTGTCGATCCACTCCGGCGTCGGGCTCGTGAACGCGTGGTGCAGGGCCGTCCAGTTTCCGCCGCCGACCGCGACGTCGCCGGCCTCCAGCTTGTCGACCGACTCGAACATCGGGAAGTCGACGACCCAGCCGAACGCCCAGGCGTTCTCGTCGATCAGGCCGACGCGGTGCGCGATCTCGACGCGAGCCGCACCCAGCAGGGCACGCGCGTCACGCGGGTCGCCCGCGCCGAAGAAGATGCAGTCGCCCGCGGAGGCACCGACGGCCTTGGCGAGACCGTCGCGCTCGGCGTCGGTGAGGTTCTTCGCGACCGGTCCGCCCAGCGTGCCGTCCTCCTGGATCAGCACGTAGGCGAGGCCCTTGTGGCCGCGCTGCTTGGCGAACTCCTGCCACGCGTCGAGCGTGCGGCGCGGCTGGCTCGCACCACCCGGCATGACGACGGCGCCGACGTACGGCGCCTGGAACACGCGGAACGTCGTGTCCTTGAAGTACTCGGTGAGGTCGGTGAGCTCCAGCTCGAACCGCAGGTCCGGCTTGTCCGAGCCGTACTTCGCCATCGCGTCGGCGTAGGAGATGCGGCGGAACGGCACCGGGATGTCGACGCCCTTGGTCTCCTTCCAGATCGCGGCGAGCAGCTTCTCGGTCAGGCCGATCACGTCGTCCTGCTCGACGAAGCTCATCTCGATGTCGAGCTGGGTGAACTCCGGCTGCCTGTCGGCGCGGAAGTCCTCGTCCCGGTAGCAGCGCGCGATCTGGTAGTAGCGCTCCAGGCCACCGACCATGAGCAGCTGCTTGAACAGCTGCGGCGACTGCGGCAGCGCGTACCAGGAGCCCGGACGCAGACGCGCCGGCACCAGGAAGTCGCGGGCGCCTTCGGGCGTGGAGCGGGTCAGGGTCGGCGTCTCGATCTCGACGAACTTCTCGTCGTGCAGGACGGTCCTCGCGATGCGGCTGACCTCGCTGCGCAGCCGGATGGCCTTGGCCGGGCCTTCGCGACGCAGGTCGAGGTAGCGGTGCTTGAGGCGGGCTTCCTCACCCGGCTCGATGTCGCTCTCGACCTGGAACGGCAGCGGCGCGGCCTCGTTGAGCACCTCGAGGTCGCTCACGTAGATCTCGATGGCGCCGGTGGGCAGCTCGGGGTTCTCGCTGCCCTCTGGCCGCTTGCTCACGTCGCCGGTGACCTTGATGACGTACTCGCTGCGCAGCCGGTGCGCGCGCTCGGCCATCTCGCCCTCGCGGAACACGATCTGGGCCACGCCACTCGCGTCACGCAGGTCGATGAAGATGACACCGCCGTGATCCCGCCGGCGAGCGACCCACCCGGTGAGGGTGACGGACTGCCCGGCGTGCTCGGCCCGGAGTGATCCGGCCTCGTGCGTGCGCAACACGGTGGTGGCTCCTTGTAGACGAAGTCAGCTTTGCCGTCAAGGCTAGCTGGGGGCACCGACAGATTTTCACGCAGGGCTTTCGGGAGCGAAGGTGATCTCGGTCGGTTGGGCGCCGCGCACGGTTTCACGCGAGGCTTTCGGCAGCGAAGGTGATCTCCGTTGGCTACCGTCTCCGCATGCGACTTCCCGTGGCCATCTTCGGCATGCTCGTGATGTTCGTCGTGGCCGTGGGCGTGCTGTTCTTCGGCGTTCTGGGCTTCACACCCGTGCAGGCGTGCTCCGGCGTGTGCTTCGCGCCGTTCATGATGTCGACGGTCGGAACCGTCGTCATCGGGCTGTCCGCGACCTTCGCCACGTGGTTCCGCGCGCTGCGAGAGCCGCGGGCTTACTGGCCGTACATCGGTGCTGGGCTGATGGTCGCCCTCTATCTCGTGGCGCTCTCAGTCGCGGAACGCGTCCTCTAGCTTCGCCCAGGCCTCGTGCCAGCCGGCGTCGACCTGCTCGGCGTCCCCGTAGTAGGCGATCCGCGTGACCAGGTCCGCCACCCCCGCCCGTGACGCGGCGTCCAGCGCGGGCATCACCTCGGCGAGGAACGGCAGCACCGCCGTGGCCGCCGGGCACACGAAGCCGCCCTCCTCGTAGATGGTCCGGTCGAGGTCCAGGATCGCCCGCGACACCACCTCGGGATCGTTGGACAGCAACGCCCTCAGGTGGCCGGGCGTGTCCAGCGCGGGACCGTACGCGTGGTCGATCTCGTGCCACGCAACGGTGTTCAGACCTTCCAGCACGCCCTCACCGCCTCGTCTTCCGCAAACGCCTTCCAGCCCGCGTAGCAGGACATCCGCCGTCCGGCCGCGAGCAGGTCTCGCCGGTCCTCCACGATCAGCGGGCAGTGTTCCAGGTGCGTGTCCATCAGGCTGCGCGGCCGGGTGGACCCCGGCGCCAGGGAGCCGCGATCCCACGCGTACAGCGCTGTCAGCAGGTGGAACCGCCGCGAGCCCTCCGCGCCGTCGAGGAGTTCCAGCACGGCGGGCAGGAGCTGTTCCTCGTTGTCCCGCAACGGCACCAGCATCTCGGTCGGAGGCCGCCACCGCGCCAGCAGGTAGCCGATGTCGTCGAGCTCCTCACGCCGATCCAGCACGTCGGCGTGCGTGGCGACCAGGAACTCGGCGTGCCCCGCCCAGTCGTCGTCCTCGATGAACTTCCGCAGAGTCAGCCGCCGCACGGACGCAAGAACACGAAAAGGCCGCGACCGAAGCCGCGGCCTTCCCGATCAGAGACTCACGCGGTCGGCGCGAGGTACAGCAGTCGGTTCGGCGAACCGGAACCGGGGTTCGTCACCTTCGAAGGCGTCGACTGCGCGATCAGGTAGGAAGCCACCTGAGCGGGAGTCGCCGTCTTGTTCGTCGACAGGTACCGCGCCGCGGCACCGGCCACGTGCGGGGTCGCCATCGAGGTGCCCGAGATGGTGTTGGTGGCCGTGTCGTTGGTGTTCCACGCCGACGTGATGGCAGAGCCCGGCGCGAAGATGTCCAGCACCGAACCGAAGTTCGAGTAGGACGCGCGGGCGTCGGTGCGCTCGGTGGCGCCGACGGTGATCGCCTCGGTCACGCGGGCCGGCGAGAAGGTGCTCGCGTTGGCGTTCGAGTTGCCTGCCGCGACCGCGAAGGTCACGCCCTTGGCGATGGCGTTGCGGACAGCGGTGTCGAGCGTGGCGTTGGCGCCGCCACCCAGCGACAGGTTGGCGACCGCCGGCTTGACAGCGTTGGCACCCACCCAGTCGATGCCCGCCGCGACACCGGCGAGGGTGCCGGAGCCGTTGTTGTCGAGCACGCGGACCGCGACGACCTTGGCGGCCTTCGCGACGCCGTACTGCGAGCCCGCGATCGTGCCGGCGACGTGCGTGCCGTGGCCGTTGCCGTCCTGGGCAACGTTGTCGTTGTCCACGAAGTCCTTGCCGTTGGAAGCGCGACCACCGAACGTGGAGTGGCTGATGCGCACGCCGGTGTCGATGACGTACGCGGTCACGCCCGCGCCCGTCGAGGTGTAGCTGTACTTCTGGTCCAGCGGCAGGTTCTTCTGGTCGATGCGGTCGAGACCCCACGACGGCGGGTTCGTCTGCGTCGCCTGGACGTGCACGACCTGGTCGGCCTCGACGAACTCCACCGACGGGTCGGCGGCCAGGCGCTTGGCCTGCTTCTCGGTCAGCTTCACGTTGAAGCCGCCGAAGCTGGTGTACTCGCGCTCGACCGAAGCACCGAAGCGCGAGGCGAGAGCGTGCGAGTTCGTCTTGCCTTCCTTCAGCTTCACGATGAAGCTGCCGGCGATCTTCTCGGGAGAACCGAGCGACAGCACCTCTCCTTCAGCGGCGGAAGCAGAGGGGACCATCAGAACCGACAGGGCGAGAGTCGCCGCGCCGGCACCGGCCAGGAACCGGATCTTTCGCGTCATGATGTGCATTCCGTTCTTTGCAGGGGAACGAACACTTTCGACGCTATGGAGAGATCCGGTTCCTGCCAAGGGTGTCTTAGAACTTGGACGCGCTTGTCATTTCGAAACTTTCACGCTTCACAGAGATGGCGGCCAGTAAAGGATACGAGTGACGGGTGGCGTGCCGGGAGTACCCGTGGTAACCAATGCGCGCTCCACCATTGCGGGCGTGGCCGCGCGGTTGAACTCCAGGTAGCGCGCCGCCACACCGGCCGCGTGCGGTGCGGCCATCGAGGATCCGCTCAACGTCGCGGTCGCCGTGTCGTTGGTGTTCCAGGCCGACGGGATGCTCACGCCCGGCGCCCAGATGTCCACCAGCGGGCCGAAGTTCGACGACGGCGCCTTGGTGTCGGTCTGCGTCAACGCACCCACGCAGATCGCCTGCGAAACCCGTTGCGGGGAAGAGTTTCCCGGGTCGGTGTTGCTGCCGCCGGCCGCGACCGTGTACGAAACACCGGAGTCGATCGACTTCTTCACCGCGGTGTCGAGCGCGGCGGAAGCGCTGCCGCCCAACGACATGTTCGCCACGGCGGGCTTGACGGCGTTCTTCGTCACCCAGTCCACGCCCGCGATCACACCGGAGATCGTGCCCGAGCCCTGACCGTTCAGCACCCGCACACCCCACACGGTCGCGTGCTTGGCGACGCCGTACTTGGCACCCACGGCGATTCCCGCGACGTGCGTGCCGTGCCCGTTGTCGTCCTGCGCGATCGCGTCGTTGTCCACGAAGTCGTAGCCGTTCTTCGCCCGACCACCGAAGTCCGTGTGCGTCACGCGAATGCCGGTGTCGATGACGTAGATGTTCACGCCGCGGCCGGTGCTCGTGAAGGAGTACTTCTGGTCCAACGGCAACGCGCGCTGGTCGATCCGGTCCAGTCCCCAGGGCGGGTTGAGCTGCGTGCCGTTCGCGTGCACGATCCCGTCACGCTCCACATGGGACACGTTGGGATCGGCCTTCACGGCACGAAGCTGCGCAGCCGTCAGCCGCGCGCTGAAACCGTTGAGAACACTCGTGTACCGGTGCTCAACCGTGCCGCTGAACGACGACATGGCACCGTCTTTGTAGACCACGATGTAGGACGAGGTGGCCGCTGACGCAGGGGCGACCACGACAGCTGCCGCCAGGGCAGCGACTGCCAGCAGGGCTCTCACAGGCGGATTCCTTTCAGTGCAGGGAAAACGGCCCCGGTTCACAGGGAACCGGGGCCGCACATCTTCAGCCGGTCAGCTGGTCGGCGGCCAGTACAGGAGCCTGGTCGTCGTACCCGCACCGGGGTTGGTCACCTTGCCGTTGGTCGCGTTCGAGGTGATCGCGGCCGACACCTGCGCGGGCGTCACGTTGAAGTTGCCCTGCAGGTAACGAGCCACCACGCCGGCGACGTGCGGGGTCGCCATCGAGGTGCCCGAGATGGTGTTCGTGGCCGTGTCACTGGTGTTCCACGCGGACGTGATGTCACGACCGGGTGCGAACACGTCCACGACCGGACCGAAGTTGGAGAACGACGACCGCGCGTCGTTGCGGTCGGTCGAACCCACGGTGATCGCCGCCGCCACCCGTGCGGGCGAGGTGTTGGCAGCGTTGGTGTTCGCGTTGCCGGCCGCCACCGCGAACGTGACGCCGCGCGTGATCGCGCCCTGCACCGCGCTGTCGAGCGAGGCGTTCGCGCCGCCACCGAGCGACATGTTGGCCACCGCGGGCTTGACGTGGTTCGCGGCCACCCAGTTGATGCCCGCGTTGACCCCGGCGAGCGTGCCGGAGCCCTGGTTGTTCAGCACGCGCACCGCGATGATGTTCGCGTTCTTCGCCACGCCGTACTGCGATCCCGCGATGGTGCCGGCGACGTGCGTGCCGTGGCCGTTGCCGTCCTGCGCGATCGCGTCGTTGTCGACGAAGTCGCGGCCGTTCTTGGCGCGGCCGCCGAACGTCTGGTGCGAGATGCGGACACCGGTGTCGATGACGTAGGCGTTCACGCCGGAACCGGTGGTGTTGTAGGTGTAGCGCTGGTCGAGCGGCAGGTTGCGCTGGTCGATCCGGTCCAGGCCCCACGACGGCGGGTTGACCTGGGTGGCCTGGATGCTGAGCACCTGGTCGCGTTCCACGAACTCGACCGACGGGTCAGCGGCCAGTCTGCGTGCCTGGGCGTCGCTCATCTTGACCGAGAAGCCCTTGAAGGCGGCGTCGTAGACGTACCCGATCTGACCGCCGAACCGTGCACCGAGAGTTGCGGCACTCGCGGTGACTCCGTTGTCCTTCAACTTCACGACGAAGCTGCCGGGGATGTTCTGGACGCCCTGGAAGGTGAGGATCTCACCGACGGCCGCCTGCGCGGGTGCCGCGAAGGCGGCGACCATGACCGCCGAGCCCACCAGGATTGCTGTCTTGCGCATTGCGTAGTCCTGTTCGTCGCAGGGATGCTCAGGAACCCAATCGAGACTATTGGCGGCGTAATAGACCCGAGATCTGAACTTTCCGGGTTTGCCAGCGGCCCGAAACCGCCGATCGGCTGTACCGCGTTCCCTTTGCTGCCGATAGCCTTCCGATCTTGACTCCGTGAAACGGAGGCGTGATGCTGACGATTTACCCACCTCGCGAGGAGCTCGCCGACCTCTTGGTGACGGGTCCGTTCGCGGACGCGTTGCGGGTCGCGATCCAGGTTCGGGGTCTCAGTCTGGAACGGCTGCAGCACCGTCTGCGGGTGCGCGGCGCGCCGATCAGCGTGACAGCGCTGAGCTACTGGCAGTCGGGTCGCCGCAGACCCGAGCGGCCGGAGTCGCTGATGGCGCTGGCCCATCTGGAGGACGTGCTCGGCGTGCCGGAAGCCTCCCTGTCGAGGCTGCTGGGCCCACCACGGCCGCGCGGGCGTTCACGCAGGCGGGAGCTGTCGGCACGGGCGCCGTGGGACGGCTCGGGGCTGATCCTGACCGCCCAGCACGACAGGGTGGACGTCGCGTCCTGCGGCGGGGTGCGCGGCGTCCGGTCGCGTCAGGTCATGCAGGCGACGTCAGCCGGCGTGGACCGCTGGATCCTGTGCCACGAGAGCGGATCAGCACTGCCCGCGCTGACCGCGGTCCGCTCGTGCCGGGTCGGCAGGGTGGCCCGCGAGCGCACCAACGGCGTGCTCGTCGCGGAGCTGTTGTTCGACGAACCGATCTCCCCCGGCGACTCGATCGCGATCGAGTACGAATTGATCTATCCACATCCGACGGTCGAGCACTCGCATTTCCGCCGGTTCGCGGAACGGGTGCACGACTACGTGCTGGAGATCAAATTCCAGTCCCCTCCCGCTACCTGCGAGCAATTCGCGTCCGGTCCGGCGGGGACGGAAATGTTCGGCGGCGCCCGCCCGGCCCCGATCGACACCTGGGGCTACGCGCACGCCGCCGCGCTCGACTTCGGTCCCGGTCTCTACGGGATGCGCTGGACGGCGCCCGCGAACGCCTCGGAGTCGTCCAGCCAGGGTGCGTGACCGGCGCCGGCCTGGATCACGAGCCGCGCGTGCGGGAGCAGTTCCGCGTACTCGTGCGCGCGGTTGAGCGGGATCGCGACGTCGACCTCGCCGAACAGCAGAAGCGTTGGCACGTCAAGGGTTTTGAGTGCCGCGCGGGTCGCTTCGGGGTCGAGCGCACCCTCGGCGTAGAACTGCTCGGCGGCTACTTCGTTGGTCGCGTGGTCGTCCTCGACCTCGTCCGCTCCACGACCGCGCCAGAACGGGGCGATCGTGTCGAACGCCTCGGGTGTCGCGTCGCCCGCCCAGATCTGCTCGAACCCCTTGATGGCCTCGGGGTACCAGGGTTCGTCGCTGCGGCTGTACGCGATCGTCCGACGGTCGTCGTCGGTGACGTCGATGCCGACGACGCGCGGGCTCGGTGCGATGAGGACGAGTTCCTCGACGTGCTGCGGGTATCGCGTCGCGTAGAGGATCGCGAGTGATCCGCCCGCGGAGTGGCCGAGCAGCCGGATCTTCTCGAGCCCGAGGTGGCGGCGAAGCGCTTCCACGTCCTCGACCTGGCGGTCCGCGCGGTAGGTCTCGAGCGGTGCTTCCTCGGACTCGCCGGTGCCGCGCAGGTCGAGCCGGAGCAGGTTGTCGAGCGGAAGTGCCGCGAGGTAGGCCGATGCCGTCATCGGCCCGCCCGGCAGGCAGATCAACGGATCTGAACCGGACGGGCCGTGGAACGCGAGCTTCGTGCCGTCGTACGAGTTGAAAGTCCCCATGCGGGGAGTCTCTCAGTAGGACCGCGGCAGTTTCAGCGAGTTCTGCGCGACGAAGTTCAACACCATCTCCCTGCTGACGGGCGCGATGCGGGACAGCCGGGACATGCCGAGCATGGACGCCAGCCCGAACTCGGTGGTGAGCCCGTTGCCGCCGTGCGTCTGGATCGCCTGGTCGACCGCGGCCGCGATGGCCTCTCCCGCCGCGTACTTGGCCATGTTGGCGGCCTCTCCGGCCTCCTTGTCACGACCGCTGTCGTACAGCGCGGCGGCCTTCTGCGTCATCAGCCGGGCCAGCTCGATCTCGATGTGGATCTTCGCGAGCGGGTGCGCGAGACCCTGGTGCGACCCGATCGGGTTCTCCCACACCTTGCGCTGCTGGGCGTAGGTGACGGCCTTGTTCATCGCGAGGCGCGCCGAGCCGGTGGCCATGCTCGCGCCCATGATCCGTTCGGGGTTGAGACCGGCGAACACCTGCAGCAGGCCCTGGTCCGGCGAGCCCACGACGGCGTCGGACGGCAGCCTGACGTCGTCGAAGAACAGCGTGAACTGCTTCTCCGGCACGACCAGGTCCATCTCGATCTGGTGCCAGGTGAAGCCCTCGGCATCAGTCGGCACGACCACGAGCACCGGCCCGGTCTGCTGGATCGCGACCACGAGCACGGCGTCGACCTCGTCGATGCCGGAGATGAACGTCTTGGTGCCCTTGAGGATCCAGTCGTCACCGTCGCGCTTGACGTGCGTGCGCAGCTGGTGCGAGTTCGATCCCGCGTCCGGCTCGGTGATCGCGAACGCCATCTTCAGCGTGCCGTCCGCGAAACCGGGCAGCCACCGGGACTTCTGCTCCTCGGTGCCGAACCGGGCGATCACCGTGGCGCAGATCGCCGGGCTGACGACCATGAGCAGCAACGGACATCCGGCCGCGGCCAGCTCCTCGCACACCGCCGCGAGGTCACCGATGCCGCCGCCACCGCCGCCGTACTCCTCGGGCACGGCCACGCCGAGGTAGCCGAGCTTGCCGGCTTCCTCCCACAGCTCGGTGGCCTTCTCCCCCGACTTGGCCTTGGCGAGGAAGTACTCGTTGCCGTACTTGGCACCCAGCTCGGACACGGCCTTGCGGAGCGCGATCCGCTCCTCGGACTCGACGAAGCTCACTGTTCCTCCACTACGGCCAGGACGTCGCCGGCGTTGACCTGTTGTGCTCGCTCGACGAAGAGCTCGGTGACGGTGCCCGCGTTGTTCGCGAGCACGCGGTGTTCCATCTTCATGGCTTCCAGGACGAGAAGCTCCTGTCCCGCTGCCACTGTGTCGCCCTGGCTCACTGACACGCGGACGACCGTGCCGGGCATCGGGGCGATCGTGGCGCCCGGTGCGAGCTTCGTCTCCGGTTCGGGGAAGCGCGGCACTGCTTTCAGGGTGACGGATCCACGCGGCGAGTCGACCTCGACCAGGTCGCCGTACCTCGCCACCTGGAAGGGCGTCCTGACACCCGCCAGGTCCAGGATCACCACGTCCGGCGTGGCCTGCTTCGGGTCGTACTCGACCTCGATCTCGGTTTCCCCGAACAGGAACTTCGTCTTCGGCTGCTGGGAGCGGACGTTGCGCCAGCCGAGCGGGAGGTGCCCGAGCTTCCGGGTGGCCGCCTGAGCGAGTGCGGCGGCGAGCGCAAACGGTTGCGGGTCAACGGTTCGGGTGAAGTCGTGCTCGGTCAGGAAGCCGGTGTGCGTGTCGCCGTCGAGGAAAGCGCCGTTCTGGAGGATGTCCACGAGCAGCTGGCGGTTGGTCACCAGGCCGTGGATCCGAGCGCTTTCCAACGCCGTCGCGAGCTTGCGGGCGGCAGCGGCGCGCGTCGGTGCGTACGCGATCACCTTGGCCAGCATGGGGTCGTAGAAGACGGAGATCTCGGAGCCGTCCTCGACGCCGCTGTCCAGCCTGATGTCACCGGGCACGTGGAACCGGTGCAGCGTGCCGCTGGCCGGGCGCCAGTCGTTCGCGGGGTCCTCGGCGTACAGCCTGACCTCGATGGCATGCCCCTGCGGTTCCGGGGTTTCCCTCGGCAGTTCGGCGCCTTCGGCGATGCGGAGCTGCCACTCGACGAGGTCCACGCCGTGCACGAGCTCGGTGACCGGGTGCTCGACCTGCAGCCGGGTGTTGACCTCCAGGAAGTGGAAGTCCTCGCCCTTCAGCATGAACTCGACGGTGCCCGCGCCGACGTACCCGATCGACTCGGCCGCTGCCGTCGCGGCAGCGAACAAGCGCTTGCGGATGTCGTCGGTGACGGCCGGGCTGGGCGACTCCTCAACGATCTTCTGGTGCCGGCGCTGGATCGAGCACTCGCGTTCGCCGAGCGCCCAGACCGTACCGTGCGTGTCGGCGAGGATCTGCACCTCGACGTGCCGGGCGTGCTCCAGCAACGGCTCGCAGAACACCGTCGGATCACCGAAGGCCGACTCGGCTTCTCTGCGTGCACTGGCCAGTGCGTCAGCGAACTCGGCTTTTTCGCGGACGATTCGCATGCCGCGTCCGCCACCGCCCGCCGATGCCTTGATCAGCACGGGGAACTCGGTGACGGTCTCGGGGTCGAGCTCCGGCAGCGTCGGCACACCCGCCGCGGCCATCCGCTTCTTCGCGGCGACCTTCGAGCCCATCGACTCGATCGAGTCCGGTTCCGGGCCGACCCAGGTCAGGCCCGCCGCCTGGACCTTCCTGGCGAAGTCGGCGTTCTCCGACAGGAACCCGTAGCCGGGGTGAACGGCGTCCGCTCCGGCCTTCGTCGCCGCCTCGACGATCAGGTCGGCGCGCAGGTAGGTCTCACTCGGCGTCGAACCCGGCAGGTTGACCGCGAAGTCGGCCTCCGCGACGTGCGGCGCGTTGGCGTCCGGGTCGGAGAACACCGCGACCGTGCGGATTCCGTCGGCCTTGCAGGTGCGGATGATCCGGAGGGCGATCTCGCCGCGGTTGGCGATCAGGAGAGTCTTGATCACGGGTCTCACATCCGGAAGACGCCGAAGCCGTCGGCGCCCTTGATCGGTCCGCTGTGGACAGCGGAGAGGCACAGGGCGAGAACGGTTCTGGTGTCGCGCGGGTCGATCACGCCGTCGTCGTACAACTTCCCGGACAGGAACGGCGCGAGCGACTGCTCCTCGATCTGCGCCTCGACCATCTTGCGCATGGCGGCGTCGTGCTCCTCGTTGTACTCCTGGCCCTTCGCCATGGCGGCCTGCCGTCCGACGATCGAGAGCACGCCGGCGAGCTGCGCGGGGCCCATCACGGCCGACTTGGCGTTGGGCCAGGTGAACAGGAAGCGCGGGTCGTACGCCCTGCCGCACATGCCGTAGTTGCCCGCGCCGTAGCTGGCGCCCATGGTGATCGTCAGGTGCGGCACGCGGCTGTTGGACACCGCGTTGATCATCATCGAGCCGTGCTTGACGATGCCGCCCTGCTCGTACTGCGCGCCGACCATGTAGCCGGTGGTGTTCTGCAGGAAGACGAGCGGCGTGTCGCTCTGGTTCGCGAGCTGGATGAACTGCGTGGCCTTCTGCGACTCCTCGCTGAAGAGGACTCCTCTGGCGTTCGCGAGGATGCCGACCGGGTAGCCGTGAATCCTCGCCCAGCCGGTGACGAGGCTGTTGCCGTACAAGGGTTTGAACTCGTCGAACCGCGAGCCGTCGACGAGCCTCGCGATGACGTCCCTGGGGTCGAACGGCACCCGCTGGTCCTCGGAGACGATGTCCAGGATGCTGTCGGCGTCGAACTTCGGCTCTTCGACCGCTGCCGGTTCCGGGCCTTGTTTGCGCCAGTTCAGCCTGGCCACGACCCTGCGGGCGAGCCTGATCGCGTCGGTCTCGTCCTCGGCCACGAAGTCCGCGAGGCCCGACGTCGCGCCGTGCATGGTCGCGCCGCCCAGGCTTTCGTCGTCCGAGTCCTCGCCGGTCGCCATCTTGACCAGCGGCGGGCCGCCCAGGAACACCTTCGAGCGGTCCTTGACCATGATCACGTAGTCCGACATGCCCGGTACGTACGCACCACCGGCGGTCGCGTTGCCGAACACGGCCGTGATCGTCGGGATGCCGGCGGCGGAGAGTCGTGTCAGGTCGCGGAAAGCGCGGCCGCCGGGGATGAAGATCTCGCTCTGCGTCGGCAGATCCGCTCCGCCGGACTCGACGAGGCTGACCAGCGGCAGCCGGTTCTGCAGCGCGATGTCGTTGGCTCGCAGGGACTTCCTGAGCGTGTACGGGTTGGACGCGCCGCCGCGGACCGTCGGGTCGTTCGCGACGATCACGCACTCGACGCCCTCGATCCTGCCGATGCCCGTGACGACGCTGGCCCCGACCGGGAAGTCAGTGCCCCACGCGGCGAGCGGCGACAGCTCCAGGAACGGGCTGTCCTCGTCGACGAGCAGCTCGACCCGTTCGCGCGCGAGCAGTTTGCCGCGCTTGTGGTGCCGCTCGACGTACTTCGGTCCACCTCCTGCGAGCGCTTTGGCGTGCTCGGCGTCCAGCTGCGCGATCTTCGCGAGCAGCGCCTCCCTGTTGCCCATCAGGCGAACCCCAATCGTCGTGCCGCGAGCTCGGTCATCACTTCACTCGCCCCGCCCCCGATGCCGAGGATGCGGGCGTCCCGGTAGTGACGCTCCACTTCGGACTCCCGCATGTACCCCATGCCGCCGTGCAGCTGCACAGCGGCGTCAACGACCTCTGAACATGTTGTGACGGCCGCGTTCTTGGCGAAGCAGACCTCGGTGATCACGTCCTCGCCCCGGTTGATCCGCGCCGCGATCTCCCGCGTGTACGTCCGCGCGAGGTCGATCTTCTGCGCCATCTCCGCGAGCTTGTGCCCGACCACCTGCCGCTTGATCAACGGCTTGCCGAACGTCTCCCGGTTCCGCGTCCACTCCACGGTCAGGTCCAGAGCTCTTTGCGCCGTCGCGTACGCCTCGACGGCCATCGTGATCCGCTCGACCTGGAACTGCCGCATGATCTGCACGAAGCCCTGGTTCTCCTCGCCGACCAGGTTCTTCGCGGGGACCTTCACGTCGTCGAAGTGCAGTTCGGCGGTGTCGCTGCAGTGCCAGCCCATCTTGTCGAGCTTGCGCCTGGTGAACCCGTCCTCGATCACCAGCAGCGAGATGCCCTGGTAGCCCGGCTCTCCCGTCCTGACCGCCGTCGTGACGAAGTCCGCCCGGTACCCCGAGGTGATGAACGTCTTGGTGCCGTTGACGATGTAGTGATCGCCTTGTCTGGTCGCTCTGGTCTGGATGTTCGCGACGTCCGACCCCGCACCCGGCTCGGTGACCGCGAGGCTGCCGATCTTCTCGCCCCTGATCGCGGGCTTGGCGAACCGCTCGATCAGGTCGTCGTTCTGGCTCTGCCAGATGTGCGGGATCGCGATGCCGTGCGTGAACAGCGCCGCGATCAGCCCGCTCGACCCGCCGGCCTGGATGATCTCCTCGGTCAGCACGACCGTGTCGAGCAGATCACCGTCCTCGAACCCGACGGCCAGCAACCCGACCTTCGCGGCCTTCTCGTGCAGCTCGCGCGGCACCTCGCCGTTGTTCTCCCACTCGGCGATGTGCGGGACGATCTCCTTCTGCGTGAAGTCCCGGACGAGCTGGCGGAGCTCCTTGCGGTCGTCGTAGAGGTCTTTGGTGATCACAGCAGCGCCTCCGGAATCTCGACTTCCCTGCTGCGCAACCACTCACCGAGCGCCTTGGCCTGCGGGTCGAACCGCGTGCTGCTCGCCACCCCTTCGCCGAGCAGGCCGTGCAACACGAAGTTGAGCGCCTTGAGGTTCGGCAGCTCGTACCTGGTGACCTCTTGCGCCTCTGGCAGCAGTTCCTTGAGCTTTTCGGTGGTAAGGAAGGCGTTGAGCCACTCGTAGGACTGCTCTGTGCGTGCCCAGACTCCGAGGTTCGCGTCCCCGCCCTTGTCGCCGCTGCGCGCCCCGACGATCGTTCCCAACGGCTTCTTCACAGCAACACCGCCTTGGCACTGACCTCGTCGCGCTGCACGTACGCCGCCTTGTACACACCGAACGGTGTCCCATCGCTGGGCGGCGCCGTCACGTGGAACCCCGGATAGCTCGCCAGTGCCAGCTCGATCGCGGCCCGGCTGAACCCCTTGGCCCGCTTGGGATCCTTCGTCTTGATCGTCACGTGCAGCAGCGCGCTGGCCCGTTCTTCGGTGTCCGCGTCTCGGCGATCGGTCCTCGCGAGGGTCCAGGTGAGCCCCTCGTCCCCGATGGCTTCCTGCAGCTGCCGTTTCAGGAGATCGGCTTTGGCGTCGACGTCCAGTCCGGTGAGGACGAACGTGGTCGAGTTCCTGAAGCCGCCCAACGTGTTCAGGCACACCTTGAGCGTGTCCGGCGGCGGGCTTCCCTTGGTACCGCTGATCCGCACGCCCCTGGGGTGCTCGTCGAGCCTGATCGTGTCGAAGTGGGTCGTGACGTCCGGCCCGAGGTACTCCGGCGCCCCGATCTCGTACAGCAGCTGGGCCGTGACGGTGTCGATGGTGACCGCGCCACCCGTGTTGTCGTGCTTGGTGATCAGGCACGATCCGTCCTCGTCGATCTCGGCGATCGGAAAGCCCGGCCGGGTCACGTCGATCTCGGTGAAGAACGAGTAGTTGCCGCCCGTCGCCTGCGTCCCGCACTCCAGCACGTGCCCGGCGACGGTGGCTCCGGCGAGCTTGTCCCAGTCGTCTTTCGCCCAGCCGAAGTGAGCCGCCGCGGGGGCCACCACGAGGCTCGCGTCCGTCACTCGCCCGGTGACCACGACCTGTGCGCCTTGGTCGAGGCACTCCGCGATCTCCCACGCGCCGAGGTAGGCGTTGGCGGTCAAGGCTTCCGGGAATCGGCTCTTGAGATCGTCGCCAATGACATACCCGACCTTGGCGCCGAGTTTGCCGGCCAGCGCATCGGGGGCGAGTTCGCTGAGCTTGCGCGCGAGGGCTTCGGGATTGAGTCCACCTGCGTTGACGACGATCTTGACGCCCTTGTCGAGCGCCAGCGCCAGGCAGTCCTCCATCTGACGGAGGAACGTCTTCGCGTAGCCCAGCGAGGAATCCTTCATGCGATCCCGGCCGAGGATGAGCATGGTCAGCTCGGCGAGGTAGTCGCCGGTCAGGACGTCGAGCTGGCCGCCTTCCAGCTGCTCGCGCATCGCCGACAGCCGATCGCCGTAGAAACCCGACGCATTGCCGATCCTGATCACCGCTCGCCTCCCCGGGCCAGGCCAACCAACCGGTCAGTCCGGCCAACCAACCGGTCAGTTCCGCCAACCAACCGGTCAGTTCCGCCAACCAACCGGTCAGTCCGGCCAACCAACCGGTTAGTTCCGCCAACCAGCCCCATCACCGGCCACCTCCGGGCGGTCCCGCGAAGGCCTGCGCGATCGGCACCCACTCCTCCGCCACCGACCCGACAGCCTCGACCGCCAACTCCTTGCGGTTGCGCCGCTGCGTCACCAACCAGGCGAAGTCCAGCGCAGGCCCGGTGACCCGATCCGAAGCGTCCTCAGGCCCCCACGTCCACAGCTCACCCGAAGGCGCGGTCAGCTCGACCCGCACCGGAGCCTCGGGCACCGCCAACCCGTTGAGCAGGAACGCGAACCCCATCGCCCGCACCCCGATGTGGCACACGTGCCGGACTCGCGCGGTCGGCTCCCGCACCACACCCAGTGCGTCGAAAACGTCCTGCCCGTGCGCCCAGGTCTCCATGATCCGGGCGGTGACCATCGACGCCGGGCTCATCGGCGGCCCGAACCAGACGATCTTCCCGGAAGCCGAAGCCAGCGCCTCCTGCACCGCGGCACGGCTCGCGCGCCACAGCTCCAACAGATCCGGCAAAACCGCCGCCTCGGCCGCGGTCCGGTCCACGATGTCGCCGGCCAGCGGCTGGGCCTGGAAGGCCTCGGGATCGGTGATGGCCAGCAGGGCGGCCTTGTCCGTCCACATCAGATGCCCGATCTGGTGCCCGATCGTCCAGCCCTCGGCGGGCGTCGGCAGGGTCCAGTCCGGGGCGCCGGCCACCAGCGCGTCGAGTGAGCGCGACTCGGCTTCCAGGTCGACCAGCAGTTCCGTGATCACAGCTGCTCCTCCAGCATCCTCGCCCAGTAGCGCACGACGTGCGCCCGGCGCTTGGCGTCGTCGGCGAGCTGGTTGGCGAGCGCCAGCCCGCGCACAAGATCAAGGGTTGCCTGCACGGCGTCCTTCACACCCGGACGTGTGTCGTCGACCTCCAGCAGCTCCAACGCAAGCCCGTAGACCTCGCGACCCAACCGCGCCTGGAGCTCCAACACGAGCGAACGGAGTTCCGCGTCCGTGCGCGCGGCCACCCACAGCTCCAAAGCGGCGGTGAACAGGTCGCTCGCGTGGAAGTCCGCGATCAGCTCCACGACGGCGTGCGTGGTCTTCTCGGCCAGTGCGGCACGGCGCTTGAGCACCTCGACGCTCTCCGCGCCGACGTGTTCGACGGCCGCCGCCACCAGTTCGCCGCGGGTGCGGAAGTGGTGCAGTTGGGCGCCCCGCGACACCCCGGCACGTTCGGCGACCTCGGTGGTCGTGGTGCCTGACCAGCCCCGTTCCACCAGGCACTCGACCGTCGCCTCCATCAGCTTCCGCTTGGTCTCGCGGCTGCGGTCGGCCTGGCGTTGCCTCGTCTCCACGGGGTCGAGTGTTCCGGCCCACAAACAAACAGTCAAGCCTGCTTGTAAATGCGCCGGGTACCGTCCGGACGCGATGAGCACTGTTGATCGCCTCAGGGCCGCGGGCTGCGTGTTCGCCGAGGACGAGGCCGCACTCCTGCACGAGGCCGCGACCTCCCCCGACCACCTCGAAGAGATGGTCACCCAGCGAACGCGAGGGCTGCCGCTCGAACACGTCGTCGGGTGGGCCGAGTTCTGCGGGCAGCGGATCACGATCACCAAAGGCGTGTTCGTGCCACGTCACCGCACCGAACTGCTGGTCGACCTCGCCACGGAGCTGAATCCGAAGACGGTCGTCGACATGTGCTGCGGATCAGGCGCAGTAGGCGCAGTCCTCCAACACAGGCTGCCGAACGCCGTTGTCTACGCCGCCGACGTCGACCCGGTGGCCGTGGCGTGCGCGCGTAAGAACCTCACGAACGTGTACGAGGGCGACCTGTTCGACGCACTCCCCACGCACCTGCGGCACACCATCGACATCGTGGTCGCCAACGTGCCGTACGTGCCCACCGACGACATCCAGTTCATGCCGACCGAAGCCCGCGACTACGAGGCCAGGGTTGCCCTCGACGGCGGCACGGACGGCCTCGAAGTCATGCGACGCGTGGCCGAGCAGGCGGCGACGTGGCTCAAGCCCGGCGGCCACCTGATGAGCGAGACGAGCGAGCGCCAGGCACCCTCAGCGCTGGCGGCTTTCACCGCTGCCGGCCTCCAAGCACACCTCGTGACCAGCGAAGACACGACAGCAGTGGTCGGCAGGGCCTAAGTTCCGTACAATGTACGGTATGTCGTACGAAGAGGTCATGCAGTGGTTCGCGCGCTGGGACGAGCTGGCGGTCCAGGGCGACGTCGAGAAGATGGCCGACATGGCGCTGTTCCCGATCAACACGGTCACCGACGGCTCGGCGACGTCGTGGGACCGCGAGCGGTTCCTGACCGAAATGGGGCAACAGCTCGGCGGTGACGTGCAGATGGAGTCCACCAGGACGCCGCACTTCATCAACGACAACCTGGTGTTCGTGATCACCGACGGAACGATCAACGGGATGACAGTGCGCTACGGCGACCTGCTCACCAAGGTCGACGGCGAGTGGAAGTTCCAGACGATGGTGCAGGGCGGCTGGGCGTAGAAATGAAGCATGATCGCAATGCAGTACGAGATCGCGTTGCCGGCGGACTACGACATGGAGATCATCCGTGAACGGGTCCGCACCCGCGGCCACGCGCTGGACGACTTCGCGGGCCTGGGGTTCAAGGCGTACCTGATCCGGGACACGCAGTACGCGCCGTTCTACGTCTGGAACACCGCGAAAGGCATGGCCGACTTCCTGTACCGCGGCGGCGGTTTCCAGCACATCCTGGCGAGCTTCGGCAGGCCGACGGTCCGGGGCGACTGGGCCTGAGCATCTTCGAGCATGCGAGGTGTCGCGAGTTCGCGCTGGTCGTCCGGTTGCCTCTTCGTCGTGATTCGGCGAAGCCCAATCAGGGCGAAGCGGCGAGCGGATGGCCAGCTTCCAGGCGAACTCGCCGCGTGAGCGGAGCGAGCGCCACGAACACAGTCGTGCGCTTCGAACTCTGGGAGGAACACCCCGGGGAAGAGGGTGTCTACGAAGTCCTCCACTTCAGCGAGCCGGAGCTCGGAAACATCACAGCAGGGTGAGCTGTTCCTGGTCCACGCGAGGAGCCGGCACACCCACCGGCAGCGATCCGTCCGGCCACACGCCGTCGTCGTCGCCGGGAACTCCGGTGACGGCGTCGGTCGACCGCCCGCGCGGCGCCAGGCCGTGCTTCTCGATCAGCGGAACCACGCGCGCCCGCAACCGTTCGCGGTACCGCTTGTCCACATAGGACCCGTTGCCGTACAGATAACGGTACGTCTCCACGAGATCCGGGTGCTCGCGCTTCAACCAGGCCGCGAACCACTCCCGAGCACCAGGACGCAGGTGCAACGGCAGCACCGTCACGCCGGTGGCGCCCGCGGCCGCGATCTGCTCCAGCAGGAAGTCCAGCTGCTCAACGGAATCCGTCAGCTCCGGCAGCACCGGCGCGATGAACACCCCGCACGGCAACCCGGCCTCGCGCACCTTCCGCACCAGCTCCAGCCGAGCAGCCGGAGTCGGCGTGCCGGGTTCCAAGGACTTGTGCAGATCCCGATCCATCAACGCCAGCGACACCCCGATACCCACCGGCACGACCTGAGCCGCAGCAGTCAACAGCGGCAGATCGCGCGCCAGCACCGTGCCCTTCGTCAAGATCGAGAAAGGGGTGCGAGAGGCGGTCAGCGCTTCGATGATCCCTGGCATCAAGGCGTACCGCCCCTCCGCCCGCTGGTACGGGTCGGTGTTGGTGCCCAGCGCGACGTGATCCTGCTTCCACTTGGGAGCACGAAGCTGACGCGACAGCACCTCCCCCGCGTTGACCTTGACGATCAGCTGGGTGTCGAAGTCGTGCCCGGTGTCCAGATCCAGGTACGAATGCGTCTTGCGAGCGAAGCAGTTGTGCGACACCACGCCGTTCGCGATGAAGTCCGACGTGCCGGTCGTGATGTCGTACAGCGCCATTTCGCCAAGCGGCTCAACGGAAACCACGCCGAGCGGCTGCTGCGACTTGATCGCCACGCCGTCGATGTCGCGCTTGCGGGTGATCGCCGGGTCGACGGTGTGGAAGAACCGCAGGTTCTCCCGCAGCCCGCCGCGCAGCCGCACGACCCGCACGCCACGACGGCGCTTGAGCTCCTCGATCGCGAAGTCGAAGTGGAAGTGCTTCAACGCCAGGCAGATCGCTTCCACCACCGTCGCGTTGCGCGTCGACATCCGCAGGATGCTGCGCGAGCAGGTCCCCAGGTAGTCGAACGCACCGGCCAGGAATCCCTTGAGCCAGTCGGGGTTCGGGGCTATCTGCCAGTGCGCGAGCTCGCGCACTTGGTGCAGAAATCCCCTCCCCTCTCGCACACCGAAGTAGTCGAGATACTCCTGTGTGCGGTCCATGGCCTCTATGTCGGCCAAGGGAATCCGGAACTCGTTCTCGTCGTCGACCATCCCGCGCAGGTAGCCGCGCCGGTAGTCGTCGGTCACGTCGGGCTGCTCGACGAAAGCCCCCGTGCCCATCAGCTTGTTGCCCGTCGTGAGGTGCGGACGCCGGCCCGTCCCGGCCGTTTCGCCCGTCACGTGCTTCCAGCCGCGGTCGGTCAGGAAGCGGTGGTCGCCGGACGCGACCACGGAGGTGCCGTCCGACAACGTCAGCCGGTACGCGGACTTGCGCGTCTCCCAGTGGGCCAGCACCGTGGTCAGCTTGTAGCGGCGATAGTTGCCGACCAGTTCGGTGCCGTAGACCTCGTCGCCGACCCGCAGTTCGGACAACGGTTTGGTGCGCCCGTTGCCCATCAGGATCGGGGTGTCACCGTCCATGCAGTACGTGCAGGCGTGTGAGCAGCCCCGATACGGGTTCACCGTCCAGGAGAAGGGCAGCGACGACCCCGGAACTCCGTTGAGCACGGATTTGGCGCGGACCTCGTGGAACACCACGTCCGCGAACTCAGGAGTTCGTACGCTGCGCACCAGTCCCGGTAGCCCCGGTAGTGCCTGCTGCGGCTCTGCCTCGAGTTTCTGTCCGTCCCATCGCACACCATCGATTCGAACACATGTTCGAACATCGGTCAAGGAGAGCGCGTGTCACCCGTTGAGGTAGCAGGCTTCATCACCGGCGCACTGTGCGTGTGGCTCGTCGCCCGTCAGAACCACTGGAACTGGCCCATCGGCATCGCCAACAACGTCGCGTTCCTCGTGCTGTTCTGGACCAGCGGCCTCTACGCGGACTCCGGGCTCCAGGTCGTCTACATCGCGTTGGCGCTCTACGGCTGGTGGGCGTGGCTGCGCGGCGGTGACCAGCACAGCACGCTGCCGGTGACTCGCACGACGACTCAGCAGTGGATCTGGCTCGCGGTCGCCGGCGTGCTCGGAACCGCTCTGCTGCACTGGATTCTCGTCAGCTTCACCGAGTCGACCGTGCCGTTCTGGGACTCGATCACGACCGTGCTGTCGTTGCTCGCCACGTGGGGACAGGCGCGCAAGAAGGTCGAGTGCTGGTGGCTGTGGATCGCCGCGGACGTGATCTACGTGCCGCTCTACGCCTACAAGGACCTCTATCTGACAGCAGTGTTGTACGTGGGGTTCATGGTGCTGTGCGTGATCGGGCTGCGTTCGTGGACGCGGGACGTGGTACGCGTATGACGTTCGAACACGCGCTGGTGCTCGGCAAGTTCTACCCACCCCACAACGGGCATCACCACCTGATCGAGACGGCGGCGGCGAACAGCGAGCGCACGACGGTCACCGTGCTCGGGGCGTCGTCCGAACTGATCCCGCTCGAACACCGCGTGCGCTGGCTGACCGAGACCCACCGCGACACCCCCGGCGTGCGGATCATCGGCGACCTCGACGACCACCCGATGGACTTCGACTCCGACGAGATCTGGAGCCTGCACGTCGCACTCACGCGAGCGGTGCTGGCCCGGCGCGCGATCGCGGACGGCGATCCGTCCCAGGCACCTGTCGACGTCGTGTTCTCCAGCGAGAAGTACGGCGACGAGCTTGCCCGTCGGCTCGGCGCGCAGCACGTGCTCGTCGACCTCGATCGCCTCGCGCACCCCGTCTCCGGCACCGCCGTCAGGACTGATCCCGTCGCGAATTGGCACCACCTCGCGCCGGCGACCCAGCGCGGACTCGGCTGGAAGGTCGTGGTCGTCGGCGCGGAGAGCACCGGCACGACGACGCTGTCGAGGCAGCTCGCGGACCACTTCGGAGCGCCGTGGATCCCCGAGTACGGCCGCGAGCACACCGAGCTCAAGCTGCAGTCAGCTCGAGCATTCGACGCGAAGGCCACCGTGGACAGTCTGGTGTGGACGTTGGGCGACTTCGAAGACGTTGCGCACGAACAGGAACGCCGCATAGCGCACGAAACCGCTCCACTGGTCATAGCGGACAACGACGCGTTCGCCGCGACCGTGTGGGGAGAGCGCTACCTCGGTTTCCGTCCGGAGATCTTCACCGGCAGCGAACCTGACCTCTACCTGCTCACCGATCACGTCGGCGTTCCGTTCGAACAGGACGGCTGGCGCGACGGCGAACACCTGCGCGAGTGGATGACGGGCCTGTTCGAACGCGAGCTGACGCGGCGTGGCGTCCCGTGGCTGAAGCTGACCGAGAACAGGTTGGCGACGGCTGCCACGGCCATCGCCAACCTCATGAGGACGTGATCGCTCAGACCGCGAAGAACGTCCGCGACACGCTGGAGATCGAGGTGCTCACGCCGTTGGTCGTGTCCGTGAGCACGATGTTCGTGTACGTCACGCTCGCCAGCACGAGTCGCTGACCACCTGGGCAGCTGAAACCTCCGGCCGAGGGAGCACCGGTGGTCAGGCTCGCCCGCACGCGACCGTTCCTAGGCTCGAACGAGCCGGTGGCCGACACTTCGGAGTTGACCGTTTCCTTGTTGGCGGCCTGCGGGTGGTTGCCGCCGCCGTTGATGCACGCGAAGACCGCCGAGGCGTCGGCTGTCAGCGTGTAGTCGATGTTCTCGTTCCCGAGACCTCTCTCGTCGAACGAGACGGTCAGCGCACCGGAGCCGGTGACGCTGCCGGCGGCCGAGTGGAACTTCGGTGCGTCCGCCCCCGCGGGCACTGTCGCCATGAACAGCGCGGTGACGACAGCCACCAAAACGATGACCAGTTTGCGCATGTGAGTCTTCTTTCCGGAACCCCCTTGGGTTTGGCGCGCGCCCAAGCGGATGGTACGACCCTCGACGAACCACCTGGGATAGGTCGTTCGCCCTGTTCACGCCGCGAAGTCCAATGACGACAGAGCGGCCATCACGGCCGTCGAACACCTCATGAGGCAGGATGTCGCGCGTGGGTCACGGTCACGGGCATAGCCATGCACTGAAGGACGAGGAACCCGCGTCGGAGCGCGTGCGCACGTTGCTGATGTGGCTCCTGGTGCCGTTGGCGCTCGCTACTCTCGTCGGCGCGGCGCTGCTCTACCCGTTCGGGCACGAGCAGAAGACCGGCGCCGCGATCGGGCTGCACCAGAAGCCGGTCAGCGCGGTGGTCACGGGCGTGGCCGAGAACTGCGGCGAGAAGTGCATCGCGGTGACCGTGCGGATGACCGACGGCGACGCGAACGGTCAGAGCATCACGATCCCGAGCCCGCACGGCCCTGGCGCGCCGCACTTCCAGCTCGGCGACGAGGTCGTGCTGTCCTATTCGGGCAGCCAGCCTCAAGCGGCCGAGTCGTACCAGATCGTGGACTTCCAGCGAGGCTGGTCGCTCGTCATCCTGGCGGTGCTGTTCGCGGCGGCCGTGCTCCTGCTGGGACGGTGGCAGGGCCTCGCGGCGATCGGCGCGTTGCTGCTGAGCTTCGTGGTGCTGGTGCTGTTCGTGATGCCGTCGATCCTGGCCGGCAAGAGCCCGCTGCTGGTGGCGGTGGTCGGCGCCGGGCTGATCATGTTCGTGGTGCTCTACCTGACGCACGGGATCAGTGCGAGAACGTCGACAGCCGTGCTCGGAACGCTGGTCAGCCTCGCGCTGATCGGCGTGCTGGGCGCGTCGTTCAGCGCGTTCGCGTCGCTGACAGGGCTCGACGAGGACACGATCAACCTCGTCACCGTGCTCGGCACCGACATCGACACGCGCGGACTCCTGCTCGCGGGCACGTTGATCGGCGCGCTGGGCGTGCTCGACGACGTCACCGTGACGCAGACCAGCGCGGTGTGGGAGCTGCGGCGCGCCAACGACAAGCTGACGTGGCGCGAGCTGTTCGCGGCGGGCTCGCGGATCGGGCGCGACCACATGTCGTCCGTGGTCAACACGCTCGTGATGGCCTACGCGGGTGCCGCGCTGCCGTTGCTGCTGGCGATCTCGCTGGCGGGCCGGTCGATGGGCGAGATCCTCACCGCGCAGCAGATCGCTCAGGAGATCGTGCGCACGCTGGTCGGCAGCATCGGCCTCGTCGCGGCTGTACCGGTGACGACGGCTCTGGCCGCACTCGTCGCGGTACGCCAAGAGGTCGCCCCGGCAGTTCCGGATGTGCCCGCGGTGCCCGAGAAACCTGCCCGAAAGCCTGCGGCCAAGCGGCGGAACCGGATCGAGGGCGACCTCTTCATCGGCTACGACCCCGACAGGGGGCCGTGGGAACGACCTGCCGAAGGCGCTACCGGGCGAGCAGCACGAAGAGCAGCGCCAGCACGCCAGGCACCACCTGCACGAAGAAGATCTTCCGGCTCGCCGTGAACGTGCCGTAGATGCCCGCGACGATCACGAACACCGTGAACAGCACGGACGCGCCGAAGTCCTGGCGGATCAGCGCGTAGATCAGGCCGGCGGCCAGGAAACCGTTGTAGAGGCCCTGGTTCGCGGCGAGCGCCTTGGACTCCTGGGCGAACTCCGCCGTGATGCCGAACGCCTTCTGGCCGCGCGGTGTCGTCCAGAGGAACATCTCCAGCACCACGATGTAGATGTGGATCAACGCCACCAAGGCGATCAGGATGTTCGCGATAACCTGCACTTAGGTCCTCCTCTGGGCCGAGACACGCGATGAGACAATAGAGCAGTGGGAAGACAACGGCCCGACACCGAGGCGATCACCGAGTCGATCGACTCCGGCACGGCCGAACTGGTGCCCGACCTGGGCGGCAGGAACTCGTGGACGTTGCGCGTCAACGGAACCCCACAGTCGCATGTGGACCTGGACGACCCGACCTATCTGGAGTTCGAGTACGTCCGCCGCCTCGGCCACCTGATCGACCTCGTCGCGCCTTCCCGCGTGCTGCACCTGGGTGGTGGCGCTCTCACGCTAGCGCGCTACGTGGCCGCGACAGTGCCTCGGGCGTCTCAACAGGTCGCCGAGATCGACGCGGGTCTCATCGCGTTCGTGCGCCGCGAACTGCCGCCGCCCAAGGGCGTGCGCATCACGACGGGCGACGCGCGCGCTGTGCTCGTGAAAGCGCGCCCGGCGTCGTTCGACCTGATCGTCACGGACTGCTTCGCGGGCGCCCGCACCCCCGCGCACCTGACGTCGGTCGAGTTCGTGCGCCAGGCGTCGGCGGCGCTGGTCGAGGACGGCGTCTACGCGGCGAACATCGGCGACGGCAACGGCCTGCACTTCGCACGGGCCCAGTGCGCGACCGTGCGCGCGGTGTTCGAACACGTCTGCGTGCTCGCCGAGCCCGGCGTCTTCCGCGGCCGCCGATTCGGCAACTTCGTGATCTTCGCGTCGCACACCGGGCTGCCGATGCAGCAGCTGATGCGCGCCACGGCGGGCGACCCGTTCCCCGGCCGCGTCGAGCACGGCACGGGGCTGACGAAGTTCATCGGTGGCGCACCGGTCACGACCGACGAGACAGCGACCCTCTCCCCCGCACCGCCTTCCGGCCTCTGGGGAACCTGATCTTCTCGACGGCCACCGGCACCAGGCCCAGTGCGAAACCCGCCAGCAGACCGGACAGGAACAGCAGCCTCTGCCCGGCGGCCTCGGCGTTGATGTTGACGTAGTTCCCGGTGACCCGGATCGCGCCGGAGGTCGTCCACCAGGTCGCGGTGTCGAAGAGGTCGCTGCGCACGCCTTCGCCAGGAGCCGGGAACAGCAGGTCGCTCTTCCACTCGGCGCGTTCCATCGCCAGCAGGACCGTCGTCTCCTCCTCCAGCGGCTGCTCGGGCCGATCACAGCCCGCACCGGGCTGCCTGATCCCCTCTTTGAGGTTCCGCACGAACGTGCTGAGGTTGGCGCACTGAGCGAAGGGGTGGAACAGAGGGGTGCGCAACACGGCTCGTGCGTTGTCACGTACCGCGAACGGCCACTGCGGCCGAAGAAGTACCTCGAGGTCCATGCTCCACCGCGAGGTCTCGCCGTTCTCGTGCACGAACGGCGGCTTGGGCGTCACGTGCAGGACGACGTAGTCGGCGAAGGGACCGTCGACCGCGACCTGGGCCCCGTCCGCGTCCCAGCTGAACGCGCGCACCGCGGTGTCGTCCGGCACCCGCGCCCCGCCCTCCAGCGCCAGGACCAGGTCGAACGGGACGGGCTCGTACTCCACGAACTGCAGGGACAGGTGGATGGTGCCGGGGTCGAGCCCCAGCATCGGGTCCGGTTCGCCGAACGTCCGCACGGGCGTGTCCGAACCGTAGTGCTCCACCTTGCCCAGCGAAACGCGCTGCCGGAAGACGACCCCGGGCGGCGCGAGGACGCCCACGGACGACCCGACGGGGTTGGGGAAGAGCTCGTCCTCCCACTTGGGCAGCCGCGGCGTGCCCGGGATCCCGTTCAGGTACAGCTGATAGGCCGCCCCGAGCGCGCCGACCAGCAGGAGGACCAGCAGCACCGCCGCAGGACGCGGCAGCGCCACCGTGCGCCGAGCAGGCCGGGGTGGCCGGAGGCGCAGCCGCGCGCCGCTGCGGAACGGCACCAGCTCAGTCCAGCGAGGTCACGAACTTCGAGACGGCGTCCGGATGGAGCTTCTGCGCCATCCGCCCCGCCGGCGCCAGCGACCCCAGCCGGTACAACGGACGGTCGGCCGCGGCCAGCCCTCGTGCCTCGGCCCGCAGCTGGGCCACGAGCAGCTCCGAGAACACCAGCCCCGGCGTGTCGCCCCTGGCCGCCAGCGAGTCGGCGAGCCTGCGCAGCTGGTAGATGCCCATCTCCCGGCCGCCGACGCCCGAGTACATCGACAACGCGATGTTGATCGCCTTCTTGCCGCCGCGCACGAACAGCCCGACGGTCCGCGCGTTGCGCAGGTCCGTGACCAGCAGGTCCAGGGTGTCGGCGGTGGCCAGGTCGACCGTGCGGGTCCCGAAGGCGCGCACGTTGACGCGCGTGCCCTCCAGCCACACCGTGCGGCGGGCCTCGGACATCGCCAGCAGCACGACGGGCACGGCGACGATCAGCGCGGCGATGACACCCGGCCACCGCCCGCCGATCAGGCCCACGATCGCGCCGAACGCGAGGGCGACCATGATCCCGCCGATCGCGACCATGCGCGCACGCTTGCGCACGGTCGCCTTGTCCAGCAGATCGAGTGAGAGCTTGTCGTTCTTGTCGCCCGTGCTCTTGTCGTCCTGGCTCACAGCGCCTTCCGCACCGCCTCGACCACGTCGGTCAGCGCCACGGTGACCTGCTCGCCCGTGGCCAGGGTCTTGATGCCGATCTGCCCGGCTTCCAGGTCGCGCTCGCCGAGCACCAGCGCGAACTTCGCACCGGACCGGTCCGCGACCTTGAAGCCCGCCTTCATCGACTTACCGCCGTAGACGAGGTCCGTGCGCACGCCGGCCGCCCGCAGCTCACCGGCGATCGCGACCAGACGAGCCCGTGCGGCCTCGCCCAGCGGCACGCCGATGACGTCCACGCGCGAGAACTCCGGCAGCACGCCCTCGGCCTGCGCCGCGAGCAGAGCGCGGTCGACGCCGAGGCCGAAGCCCACGCCGGACAGCTCCTGGCCGCCGAGCTGCGCCATCAGGCCGTCGTACCGGCCACCGCCGCCGATGCCCGACTGCGCGCCCAGGCCGTCGTGCACGAACTCGAACGTCGTCTTCGTGTAGTAGTCGAGGCCGCGGACCATGCGCGGGTTCTCGACGAACTTCACGCCCAGCTCGGTCAGGTAGCCCTTGACCTGCTCGTAGTGCTCACGGCACGCGTCGCACAGGTGGTCCACCATCAGCGGCGCCTCGGCGACGAGCGCACGCACCTCGGGCCGCTTGTCGTCGAGCACGCGCAGCGGGTTCAGCTCGGCGCGCTGGCGGGTCGCCTCGTCCAGCGGCAGCTCGGCCAGGAACGCCTGCAGCAACGAGCGGTACGCGGGGCGGCAGTTCGCGTCACCCAGCGAGGTGAGCTCCAGGCGGTACCCGGTCAGGCCCAGCGCGCGGAACCCGGCGTCGCCGACCGCGATGACCTCGGCGTCGAGCGCCGGGTCGTCCACGCCGATCGCCTCGATGCCGACCTGGTGGAACTGCCGGTACCGGCCTGCCTGCGGAGCCTCGGCGCGGAAGAACTGGCCCGCGTAGAAGAGCTTCACCGGCAGCTGGCCGCGGTCGAGGCTGTGCTCGATCACGGCCCGCATCACGCCCGCGGTGCCCTCGGGACGCAGCGTGATGGACCGCTCGCCGCGATCTTGGAAGGTGTACATCTCCTTCGACACGACGTCGGTCGACTCGCCGACACCGCGTGCGAACAGCGCCGTGTCCTCGAAGACCGGCAGCTCGATGTAGCCGTAACCCGCGAGCTCGGCGGCACGGGTCAGCGTCGACCGAACGTGCACGAAAGCGGCGGACGTCGGCGGGATGTAGTCGGGAACGCCTTTGGGTGCGGAAAACACGTCTCTCAAAGTCCTCGGTGAGGGGCGGCCGGAGCATCCTGCAGCTGAAGCAGGTACGGGTTCGTCGCACGCTCGCGGCCAATGGTCGTCGTCGGGCCGTGGCCGGGCAGCACCACCGTGTCGTCGGGCAAGGTCAGGACCTTGTCCTGCAGAGACGACAACATGCGCGAGTGGTCACCGCCAGGCAGGTCGGTGCGTCCGATGGAACCGGCGAAGAGCGTGTCACCCGAGATCACCAGGCGACCCCCTTCCTGCACGCCGGAGCGGAACATCACCGACCCGCCGGTATGGCCCGGCGTGTGGTCGACGGCGATCTTCAGCCCGGCGAGGTCGAGCTCCACCCCGTCGGTCAGCGAGCGGACCTCCGACGGTTCCCGCATTTCGAGATTGCCGCCGAAGAACGCGGCCGACTCGCGGCTGATGCCCTTCAGCGGGTCGGCGAGCATCTCGACGTCGTCCGGGTGGATGTAGGCGGGGATGTCGTTGCCGTCGCAGACCGGGGTGACGGAGAACGTGTGGTCGAAGTGCCCGTGCGTGAGCAGGACGGCGACCGGCGCGAGGCGGTGCTTGGCCAAGGCCTGCTCGATCGGCTCGACCGCGTCCTGACCGGGATCGATGATCACGCAGGGCTCGCCCTCACCGGCCGCCAGGACGAAGCAGTTCGCCTGGAGCGCACCAGTGGGGAACCCGATCACGAGCACGAAAATGACCTCCTCTGCTAACGACAGCCTAACCACCACACAAAGCTCATATGCCCAGGCCCTAGACTCCCGAGCCGACCGCCCTATTCGCATGAGTCCCTGGGGAGGGAGCACGTGCCCACCAACGAGCAGCGACGCGCGAACGCCAAGCGCAAGCTTGAGCGTCAGATGGTGTACCGCCATGAGCGGGCCAAGAAGCGTCGCATCATCGCCGTCGTCTCGACGGTCGTCGTTGTTGCGCTCGTCGGAGGTGGTGTGTGGTTCCTCGCGACTCACGACTTCGGCAACGGTGACGCCTCCGCCTCGGAGACCCCGCAGAACGAAGCGGTCGACAAGGCGGAGAACATCCCCACGGCTCTGCACCAGATTCCGAAGCGCGCGCAGGCGCTCCCGGAAAAGGTGAACTGTGAATACACGAAGGGCCAGGAGCCCGCGGCCAAGGAGAACACGCCGCCCGCGAACGGCGAGCAGCCCGCCACCGGCACCGTCGGTGTCACGCTCGGCACCTCGATCGGTGACCTGAAGTTCACCCTCGACAAGTCGCTGGCGCCCTGCACGGTGAACAACTTCGTGTCGCTGGCCAAGCAGAAGTACTTCGACAACACCACGTGCCACCGCCTCGTGGTGACCGGCATCCAGGTCCTGCAGTGCGGCGACCCCGGCGGCAACGGCATGGGCGGCCCCGGCTACTCGTTCAAGGACGAGGTCTACCCGGAGCTCACCTACGGCCGCGGCGTGCTGGCCATGGCGAACTCGGGCCCGGACACGAACGGCTCGCAGTTCTTCATCGTCTACGGCGACGGCTCGAACCTGCAGGCCAAGTACACGATCTTCGGCACGGTCGACGAGGAGTCGCTGAAGAAGATCGACGAGGTCGCGAAGACCGGCACGATCTCGCAGCAGCCGGGTCAGGGTGACGGCAAGCCGAAGACCCCGGTCGACATCAAGTCGGCGCTCGTCGCGAACTAACTCTTCACACACGAAACGGGCCCCTGCTTTCGGAGAGCAGGGGCCCGTTTCGCGTTCCGGGAAGCGTCAGGCGATCTGCGCCTGGGCCTCCACGGCGATCCAGCCCTGGGACTTGTCGCACTGCGCCGACGACCGGAAGCCCGGCGGCACGTGCGACCCGGCCTTCCAGAACGAGTTGCCGCCCTTCTGGCACTTGACGATCACGTAGTGGTAGTTGCCGCTGCCACCGCGGCAGATCGCGTGACCGTAGTTCCGCGCCGACTCGACCCAGGCCTCGCAGACCCGGTCGTCCGCCACCGCGGTGCCCGGCAGCACCACCGCCGCCACCGCCGTCGCGGCAGCGGCCAACCCCATCAGCTTCTTCACGTTCGCCCCCAGGCGGGTTGATCTTGGTCTGACGGGCGCCACCATGCCAGCAGTGATCAGCGGGCGGGCCGCAGTTGCACGGGTGTCCTAAGCGGGCACGAGGTCCCACAGCTGGTTCGCCGCGCCCGTGAACGTCTGCTGCACGACCGGCGCCCCGTTCCCGCTCCCCTGCACCGCGACCGCGAGCCCGGAGTGCGCGAACAGCAGCCGCCAGCCCGACGCCGTGCTGCCGCGCAGCCGGACCGTCTGGTTGAGACTGCCGGTGCGCCCGAACTGGATCAACCCCGTCCCGCTGCTCTGGCTCGACCCCGGGCAGTCGAGCGCCCTGCCGGAGTGGTTGGCGATGAGCTCCCAGCCCTGCGCGTTCGCCTCGAACCGCCACCGCTGGTTCTGGGTGCCGGTGTGCGGCCAGCCGATGATCGTCTCCAGGTCGCCGAGCCCCGCGTTGTTCACGGCCAGCTCCAGGTTCGTGCCGCGGTTGCGGACGTTGAAGAACTGGCCGATCACCGGCCACGGCTTGGTCGGGTCGTCCTCGGGCAACGGGATCGCGCGGTCGCCGAACCACGCGGCGTCGGCGAGGTACTGCTTGCTCATCAGGTCGTCGTAGAACCCGCCCGCCGGTGGGCAGTTCACGCCACCGTTCGGGCAGATGTCGACGTCGTGCACCGCGTAGGTGCGGAAGGTGTCCCGTTTGAACGTCGTGTCGGCGGCGGTCTGGTTCCCCGCCTCGTCGCGGATCGTGTAGTCGCGGTAGTAGACGATCTGCGGCACCGGCGAGACGTTGAGCACCGCCGTCTGCACCAGCCGCGCCGCCGCGACGTGATCACGGTGGAAGTACAGGCCTTCGAGCGCCAGCGACGGCGTGTTCTGCAGCTGCAGGTCGGCTGACGGGTCGGTGGTCCTGATGACGTCCGGCTGGAAGTCCGCGATCGCCGCGCGCAGGAACGCGATCACCGCGGCCCGGTCGGGGGTCTGCGCGGCGGTGAAGTCCAGCGGCCGCCCGGTGAGGGTTTGGTTGCGCGCGTAGAGGAACCAGAGGCGGTTCTCCGGTGGGGTGGCGCCGTCCGGCAACCGGTTCTCCAGGATCGAGACGCGGTTGCCGAGCGTCCACAGCGTCGCGGAGAGGTTGCCCGCCCCGTACGCGTGGGAGCGCCACGGCACGGCGGACATCCCGGCCGCGGCGGCATATGCCTCCCGCACACCGAGTTCCCGCTCCTGCATGTACGTGGGATAGGTGTGGTAGTCGGAAGCAACGAGGAACACGGTGCGCACGGTGTTGCCGTCGCGCAGATCCTTCATCAGGGCTGGGCTGAGGAAGAGCAGATCGTCGTCGTGGTGTGCCACGACGTTCAGAACTCGGACCACGGATGTATCTCCCCTCGCGGCGGACGCTCCTTCCCTTACATGTCAGTCGTACGGCCGCTGACATTACGCATATTGGCCACTTACATTCATAAGAGATCAAGAACGGCGAGTCGCGCGCGCAGACTCTCCCCGTAGTGCGAGGGGAGACGGACAATGACTGTCCACATTGGATCCCGCGCGTCCTCGATCAGGATCGCGGCCATCGCTGTCCTCCTGTCCGGCGCGGTTTCGGCCGCCACAGCGACCACCACCGAAGCGGCCCAGATCTCGTTGGAGCAACGGGTGAACGGCCTGCTGGAACAGATGACCATCGACGAGGAAGTCACCCTGCTGCGGGGGATCACCACCCCGATCGGCCACAACGAGGTCGGGTACGTCGCCGGGGTTCCCCGGCTCGGCATCCCGGCGCTGCGCCTCACCGACGGCCCCGCAGGCGTGCGCGACGGGCAGCCGGCTACGGCGTTCCCCGCGCCCGTCTCCATGGCCGCGTCGTTCGACCGCGCTCTCACCGGCCAGGCGGGCGCGCTCATGGGCAAGGAGACCAAGGCACGCGGCTACCACGTGCTGTACGCGCCGATGGTCAACATCGTGCGGGTGCCGCAGGCCGGGCGGAACTTCGAGACCTACGGCGAGGATCCGCACCTCGCGGGCCAGCTCGGCGCGAGCTTCGTGGCGGGTGTGCAGGGTCAGGGAGTCGCGGCGCAGGTGAAGCACTACGCGGCCAACAACCAGGAGAACGACCGCACCTCGGCGAGCTCCAATGTGGACGACAGGACGTTGCGGGAGATCTACCTGCCCGCGTTCGAGACGACGGTGAAGCAGGGCGACGCCTGGTCGGTGATGTGCGCCTACAACCAGGTCGGGCACTCGTTCGCGTGCGAACATTTCCCTCTGCTCAACGACATTCTCACCGACCAGTGGGGATTCACCGGCACGGTCGGCTCCGACTACCCGGCCACGCACTCCAGCGTGAAGGCCGTGCTCGCCGGGCTGGACCAGGAGTTCGGCGGCACCTTCTGGTTCGCGCAGCTTCCCGGTGCCACGCGGTCCGGTGAGCTCGTCAAGTCCGTGCTGGACGAACGTGCCCGGCGCGTGCTGCGGATGATGGCCCGCATCGGGGCGCTCGATCCGGCGCCGTCGATCCACTTCGACCCCGCAGAGCACGCCGCAGTCGCCCGTGCCCAGGCCGCCGCCGGAACCGTGTTGCTGAAGAACGACAACGGCGTGCTGCCGCTGACCAACGCGACCACAACGGTTGCGCTGTCCGGGATCTACGCCGACGTCGCGCACACCGGCGGTGACGGTAGCTCGCGCGTGACGCCCTATCCGGCGTACACCGTCAAACCGGTGGACGCCTTGCGCGCCAGGCTCGGCAACGGTCTGACATATCACCGGGGCGCGCGCTTCGAACCGTTCACGGTGCCCGCCGGCGCGATCACGAACCTGCGGGCGGACTTCTACAACAACAGCGGCCTCCAGGGCGCGGCGGTGGCGTCCAGGGCGGACAGCGTCATCGACTTCGACTGGCAGGCCGGATCACCCGCGCCGGGCGTGAACGCGGACAACTGGTCCGGTCGCTGGACCGGCACGCTCACCGCACCGGCCACCGGAACCTACGAGTTCGCGCTGACGAGCGACGACGGCAGCCGCCTCTACCTCGACGGCGGCCTCGTCGTGGACAACTGGGGTGATCACGGCACCCTGACCCGCACCGGGTCCGTCACGCTGCAAGCCGGTGTGCCGCACCAGATCCAGGTCGACTACACCGAGTCGGGCGGGTTCGCGAACCTCGGGCTCGACTGGTTCGCGCCCGCGGGGGCCGATCCCGAGATCGACGCCGCCGTCGCGGCGGCTCGCACGGCCCAGGTCGCCGTGGTCGTCGTCGGCGACCGCACGACCGAAGGCCAGGACAGGTTCGACATCGACCTGCCCGGCAACCAGAACGAGCTGGTCAGCGCCGTCGCGGCGGCGAACCCGCGGACGATCGTGGTGGTGGAGACCGGCGGCCCGGTGACCATGCCGTGGCTGTCCTCGGTGTCGACGTTGATGGAGGCCTGGTATCCCGGCGAGCAGGGCGGCAACGCGCTGGTCGACGTCCTGTGGGGCCTCGCGGAGCCGTCCGGGCGGCTACCGGTGACGTTCCCCGTCGACCTGGGGCACGACCCGATGCAGCAGCAGGAGCAGTACCCCGGCGTCGGCGGCAACTACAACTACACCGAGGGGCTCCAGGTCGGGTATCGCTGGTACGACGCGACGGGCACCGCGCCGATGTTCCCGTTCGGACACGGGCTGGGCTACACGTCGTTCGCCTACAGCGCCCTCGCGCTGGCGTCGGCACCGGACGGAGCGGTGAGCGTGTCGTTCACCGTGCGCAACTCCGGTACAAGGCGCGGATCGGCGGTGCCCCAGGTGTATCTGGGGTATCCGGGCTCGGCGGGTGAGCCGCCGCGGCAGCTGCGCGACTTCTCGAAGGTGACTTTGGATCCCGGAGCCTCGACTCGTGTGTCGATGACGCTCGACCGGCGGGCGTTCGCGATCTGGGACACCGGCGAGCGCACGTTCCGCGTGCCCTCGGGGACGTTCACGTTCTCCGTCGGCGCGTCGTCGCGGGACATCCGGCTGTCGGGCACGTTCGCGCAGCCGGACTTCCGGATCCCCAACGGCGCCACCGGCCAGCTGACCAACAACTACGGCGCCTGTGTGGACGTGGCGGGGGCGAACTCCGCCAACGGCACGCCGGTCGGGCTGTGGAGCTGCAACAAGACCGCCGCCCAGCGGTGGACCGCGGAGCCGGACGGGACGTTGCGCGCGTTGGGCAAATGCCTTGCCGTGCAAGGTGATCTGGCCGTGCTGTCGGACTGCGCGGGTCAGCGTTGGACAGCGGGTTCCAACGGCACGTTGCAGCTCGGTGGCCGGTGTTTGACGGCCGGTGGGCAACTGTCGATGTCCTCGTGCGGCAGCAGTGCTTCCCAGCAGTGGGTGCTGCCGAGGCCCGCGGACCGGCTCCAGGGGCTCGCGGGCAAGTGCGCCGACATCGACGGCGCGCGGACGTGGCCGGGCACGGCGATCTGGCTCTACGACTGCAACGGCACCGGCGCGCAGGACTGGAAGCTCGACGCGGACGGGTCGTTGCGCGCGCTCGGCCGGTGCATGGACGTCACGAACGGCTGGACCGATCCCGGCACCGCGGTGCAGCTGTGGGACTGCAACGGCACGCCGGCCCAGCAGTGGCGCGTGCAGGGCAACTCGCTGGTGAACGTGAAGTCAGGCCAGTGCCTCGACGTCCGCAACGGCTGGTCGGACAACTTCACCCGGCTCCAGATCTGGTGGTGCAACGGCACCGCGGCCCAGACCTGGCGCATCCCCCGCCGCTAGAAAACGATGAAGGGAACCTTCATCCACCTGACGTGGATGAAGGTTCCCTTCATCGTTGAAATTACGAGGCTGAGGTTACGCGGTAGACGTCGTAGACGCCTTCCACGCTCCGCACCGCCTTGAGGACGTGCCCGAGGTGCTTCGGGTCGCCCATCTCGAACGAGAAACGGCTGACGGCCACGCGATCGCGCGACGTCGTCACCGACGCCGACAGGATGTTCACGCGCTCGTCCGCCAGCACCTTCGTGACGTCGGACAGCAGCCTGTGCCGGTCGAGCGCCTCCACCTGGATGGCCACGAGGAACACGCTGGAGGCACTGGGCGCCCACTCGACGTCGAGCAGGCGTTCCGGGGACTTCAGCAGCTCGTCGGCGTTCGTGCAGTCGGTGCGGTGCACGGAGACGCCACCACCCCTGGTCACGAAGCCGAGGATGTCGTCGCCCGGCACCGGAGTGCAGCAGCGGGCGAGCTTCACCCACACGTCGCCCGCGTCCTTGACGATCACGCCCGCGTCGCCGGTGGGGCGGCGCCGGGTGACGGTCGACGGGGTGGCGCGGTCGGCCAGCTCCTCCTCGGCGTGGTCGACACCGCCGAGCTGGGCCACGAGCCGTTGCACGACGTGGCGGGCGGAGGTGTGCCCCTCCCCGACCGCCGCGTACAGCGCGCTCATGTCCGGGTAGTGCAGTTCCTTGGCCAGGGCCTGCATCGAGTCGACGCTGACCAGGCGCTGGATCGGAAGCCCGACGCGGCGGACCTCCTTGGTGATCGCGTCCTTGCCCTGCTCGATCGCCTCTTCCTTGCGCTCCTTGGCGAACCACTGCTTGATCTTCGCCTTGGCGCGCGGTGACGCGACGAAGCTCAGCCAGTCGCGGGACGGGCCCGCACCCTCCGCCTTGGAGGTGAAGATCTCGACGACCTCGCCGTTCTCGAGCTTGCGCTCCAGAGCGACCAGGCGACCGTTGACCCTGGCGCCGATGCAGCGGTGCCCCACCTCGGTGTGCACGGAGTAGGCGAAGTCGACGGGCGTCGAACCCGTCGGCAACGTCTCCACGTCACCCTTCGGCGTGAACACGAAGATCTCGCGCGCGGCGAGGTCCCACCGGAGCCCCTCGAGGAACTCACCGGGGTCCGCGGCTTCCCGCTGCCAGTCGAGGAGCTGACGCATCCACGCCATCTCGTCGATCTCGACGGACTTGCCGTTGTGCGTGCCCTTGGTTTCCTTGTACCGCCAGTGCGCCGCGATGCCGTACTCGGCCCGCTGGTGCATCTCCGAAGTGCGAATCTGCACTTCCAGAGGCTTGCCGTCGGGACCGATGACGGTCGTGTGCAGCGACTGGTAGACGCCGAACCGGGGCTGCGCGATGTAGTCCTTGAACCGTCCGGGCATGGGCTGCCACGCCGCGTGGACGACGCCCATCGCCGCGTAGCAGTCGCGCACCTCGTCGACCAGGATCCGCACACCCACGAGGTCGTGGATGTCGTCGAAGTCCCGACCCCGGACGATCATCTTCTGGTTGATCGAGTAGTAGTGCTTCGGCCTGCCCTCGACCTTCGCGACGATCCGCGCGGCCTCGAGCTGCGTGTTCAGCTCCTCGACGACGGTCCGCAGGTACGTGTCGCGGGACGGCGCGCGCTTGGCGACCAGCCGCACGATCTCGTCGTACTTCTTCGGCTGCAGGATCGCGAACGCCAGATCCTCCAGCTCCCACTTCACCGTCGCCATGCCCAGGCGGTGGGCCAGCGGCGCGAGCACTTCGAGCGTCTCACGTGCCTTGCGGGCCTGCTTCTCCGGCGGCAGGAACCGCATGGTGCGCATGTTGTGCAGCCGGTCGGCCAGCTTGATGACCAGAACCCGCGGGTCCTTCGCCATCGCGATGACCATCTTGCGGATGGTCTCGGCCTCGGCCGCTGCCCCCAGCTTGACCTTGTCGAGCTTCGTGACGCCGTCGACCAGCCTGGCGACCTCTTCGCCGAAGTCCTCCTTGAGCTGGCCCAGCGAGTAGTCGGTGTCTTCCACGGTGTCGTGCAGCAGCGCGGCCACCAGCGTCGTGGTGTCCATGCCCAGCTCGGCGAGGATCGTCGCCACGGCGAGCGGGTGGGTGATGTACGGGTCGCCGGACTTGCGGCGCTGCGGGCGGTGCTTCTCCTCGGCAACGTCATACGCGTGCTGCAGAAGCGCCAGATCGGCCTTGGGATGGAGGTCGTAGTGTGCAGCGGCGAGAGGTTCGAGGACCTGCTTCACCGGGGCCGCACGTTGGGCGGTGATACGCCGCGCAAGGCGGGCGCGCACACGCCGGGTAGCCGACGGTTGAACAACCGTCGCAGCGGGTTCGGTGTCTTGACTCAACCCCACGCTCCTCGGGTCTCGCGAGTACCGAGGATAACGCGTTTACGGTGACGAAACTTCCGAACGCGCGCCGAGCGGCGCAGCTCACACGGTGAACGCCTCCTGAACTTTTGCTGGGCCGATCAGGCGACGCCCTCCCCGAACGCGCTCCGCGACTGAATCGAGAAGAGCACGGCGTCACCGCGAGTGGCCTTCGAGTAACGCACAAGCACATCCTGAGCTGACGCTGGAGATCGCCCCGCTCCACGGAGCTGCTCATTCGGGTGAAAACCACCTTCCCCACTAACAGCCGACGTGTGCATCCGATAGCCAGATCATGTTCAGAACGCGGATGCTGCGCGTGGCGAGTCTTCTGTTGCTGTTGCTCACGTTCTTCGCCATCGCCATCGGCGTCCCTCTCGGCTGGAATGCCCTGTCCGGCCCAGCCGGATACGGCCCCAACGGCTGTGCGACCAAGTCGTTCGAGCGCGTGACCGTGCGCGCCGAGATCAAGATCGTGAGCGAGGGCCGCACCTATCCCAGGCTCACCAGCGACCTGACCGTGCGGATCCCCACGTCGAACGCCGGCGCGGAGAAGCTGCTGAACCACGAGGCGGACCCGGATCGCCGCGCATTGCTCGCATGCCTGCTCCACAACACCAGGAGCGCGTCCGAGACCCGCGAGAACACCACCCGGATCGACTACGACAACGAGGTCGTCGAGGTCACTGACCAGGTGGGGGCCGATCTGAACGGCCCCGGTGTCTTCTGGGCGGGCACGACCTACGTGCGGGTGGACGAGGACCGGTGGTTCTTGGCCGTGGAGCCGCCCGACGGCCTGCTGCGCATGGCCGACTGGGACGTGACCGTCTCCGCGCCGGCCGGCTGGCTCGCCTCTCCTCAACCGTGGCAGTCGGTCAGCGCCCGTCCCGACAGCCTGCGGTGGTCCTCGCTGACCCCGGCGATCGACGGCGGCGCACGCGTGGTCACCGCATCCCTGCAGCCCGATGACGAGGTCGTCGCGGCGTTCGCGGTCACAAAGCCTCCGGGAAGCTTCATTTCCCTGGGCTTCTCCACGGTGTCTCCGCTGCTCGGCATCCTCCTCGCGCTCTACCTCCTCCGCCGCGAACGGCGTGGTGCGCCGTCAGCCGGTGTAGCTATACGGGCTGTGTGGCCGCTCGTCGTCCTCTTCGCAGTCACCGGCGCGGGAGACGTGTTCATCACGATCGTTCACAACAACAAGTCGATCGACTGGATGTTCGTGCACTGGTGGTTCAACATCGCCGAGGTGCTCGCCCTGCTGAAGCTGGCGACCGTCTGGTGGCTGCCGCGGGCTTTCGCGAGGCTGGTGGGCCTCGGGATGGCGCTGTTCCTGGTTCTCCGTGCGCACAGCGGAGCAGGTCCGCTCTACCTGACCGCGTTCGAGATCGGTTTCGCGCTCCTGTCGACGTTCTTGTTCCTGGCTGCGACGGGCAAGGCGTTCGAGAGACTGCTGGGGCGCGGACGTCCCCATGACCTGCCGGTGTGGTTACTGGTCACGAGCTGCGCCGCCGCCGCGGTGCTGACGGTCGAGCGGTACACGATCGCCTGGTGGAACGTAGGCCAGCGGGAGTGGCTCGGTTGGCTGGAAACCGTGGCTGTGGACGACAGCTACCGACGTCATTCGTGGTACCTGCTCGTCGAGGGCAAGTGGCTTCCACTCGGACTCACCTCGGCGGCTCTGTGGTATTTCATCCGACGGCGGAAGTACGCGCCCGTGGACGACCGGGCGCTGGTCATGGCGCTCGCACTGCTCGCTGTCGGAACGGTGTGGTGGGACATCGTCGTCCTGGGTTGGACCGTGCCGGTCTGGCCTCTCACGTGGGGTCTGCTGGCGCTGGCCGGCGCGGTCATGAAGGCGGGCAAGGTCTCCGTGCTCGGCAAGGGCGACGACGTCGACCTGGCCGAACTGCGAGCGGACGCCACCAGGTGGTATGCCGAGCCGAACGACAGCAACGGCCCTACGCCCGTGGACGTGCTGCTCGCGGCGGGCCCAGCGGGCAGGCCGCTGGGGAACATGACCACGGCGGTCCGATTGGGCCTCACAGCCGCAGCGTTGGCCGGGGCAGGCCTGATCGTCATGCTCTACGTCGCGTACCCGCTGCTCACCCTGGAAATCAGGGGTTCCGTGCTGATGAGAATCGTCACCGACGTCGAGTGGGAGGCGATCAAGTGGGTGACGGCGATCGCCGCCACCGGCCTCGCGTGGCAGCACCTGCCGGGCCGCCGAGGGGTGCTCAAGGTGCTGCCGATCATCTTCCTGTACTCCGTCGGCCCCGGCCTCAACGGCGGGGCGGCCCTGCTCGTGGGCAACAACGACTGGCGCTCACTGGTGCAGGCAGCGCTGTTCGCCCTCGTGCTCGTCATCGTGGGCGTCCGCATGGACAAGGCCTCGCTCGACGGCGTGACGATCGGCAAAGGCAGCCGCCTGCAACGGTTCTTCGGCCTCTACGGCCTGGAGAACCTTTCGGCCAAGCTCACCGCGTTCCTCACGCCGTTGCTGGCGGTGTTCGCGATCTGGAGCGCGATCACCGGCGGCGACATGTCACCACCTAGCAACGAACCGCCACGCCCGAACCCGGCCGAACAGCACACCGGCAAGGGCTGAGAGGCGCGCACCGCGAGGACGCTTCGCTGGTGCGCGGCGATGACGTTCCTGTCGCTGGGCACGATCGCTACCTGGGCCCTCGACGATCCCGACCACATCGATCCGCGGCCCGGCATCGGCTCTCTCATCGCCACTGCACTAAGCCGGTTGCTCCTCAAGCGGTCCGGCGAAAGCATGACGACCGGCGCCGTCGAAACCGAACGAGCGCAGAGCGCGGATGACCGCAGAGACGCGGAGCTGCGGCAGGAGAGGCGGAGACTCGATGCGCGAGGCGTGGTCGGGGCAGGAGCGAGGTCGAGACCGAGGTGGGTCAGCGATAGGGGCGGTCCCAGGACCAAATCCCGTCGCGGGGTGAATCCTGGACAGAGCGCGGAGGCCGGTCGGGGCCGACATCGGGCCAACGTGGCAGGTGGATGCCTGGGGTGGATGTCCACGGCAAGCGATCTGAGCACCGCCCGAATAACCCGAATGATGTGGGTGCGGAAGGCCGTGGCTGCCGCGCCGAACGGCCCTCCAATGTATTCCGCAGCCAGGAATCAGCGCACGGATCGGGTCAGGTCAGCGATCGGGTCAGGCGACGCTCACCACGAACGCGCGCCAGGCGAAGAGTGAGAAGGCCAGCACGTCACCGGGAGCGGTCTTCGAGTCCCGCACGAGAGCATCCCCGGCGAGCGACACCTCGACGCACGCGCTGTCAACCTCGGGACCGCTTCGGGAGCTCTTACGCCAGCTCCGCGTGTGGCTCATGGGAGTCCTTCCGGAGTCCGCTGACGTAGCTCGCCAGCATGCTCCGCGATTGTCCCTCATCCAACGCGAGGGCATCCAACCACTTGAAGGTCTCCCGGCTGTCCGCGATCGCGGCGCCGTCGTGAGCGAAAACCCTTCCGATGTCTGTCTCGCAGTACGCGACCGGTATCTGCTTTTCGAAGTTGAACAGCATTCGTGCGGACATCCTGATCGCGGCTGGGCTCGCCGACATCGGCACGATCCGCAGGATGTGCGTGTTGAACAGCATGCGAAGGTACTGCTCGTCCATGATCCGGTCGTCGCCCACCCGAAGCTGCAGGGCCAGCTCGTGTACGTAGAAAAAGCACTCCGGACGGCCTTGTGCCCGCCTCAGGATCGTCTGGCGCTCAAGGCGCCACTTGATGCCCTCCTCGATCTCTGCCGGTGTGCCGCGTCCCGTCCCGAACAGTGCCCGCGAGTACTCGGGAGTCTGGATGAGACCAGGGACCGACAGCACGTCGTAACAGGTGATCTTCTTCGCCTGGGCCTCGGTCATCGCGAGGGTGCGGAGGTTGTCCGGCACCGTCACGACGTACGGGTCGAAGGCGTAGCGGTAGCGGTCGCGGAACCGTTCGAAGAAGGGCGTGTCCCGCCCGCACGTCATGAGGTACTGGATCAGGTCGATCTCGCTCGCCCGCGCCTTGCCGTTCTCGATGTTGGAGACCTTGCTCGGGTCCCAGCCGAGGTGCTCGGCGAAGGCGAACCCGTTCAGCGTCGTGAACTTCTCGCGCAGGCGGCGAAGCTCATCGCCCAGGTCGCGGCTGTAGGCCGTGGAGGTGATCGCGCTCATGCGACCGACCGTAGGGATTGGCCGCGCTCCACGAAGCCGCTCATCCGGGTGAAACGGCCGCAGGCATTCTCAAGATGGCCAATTATCGGGACATCATCAGTTTCGCTCACATGTTCGACCGTACAGCAAGATCACGACATAAACGCACGTCAGGCGCTACACGTTCGGGTGAACAGACTGGCAAAAAGTCATATGCGCCGATATTGCTCTTCTCTCTCGACGCACCGGTAAATTCGAACAAGTGAGAACGCTGCTCTGGTGCGGAGCCATGACCGCGGTGTGGCTGGGCGCGATGGCTTACCTGGCGCTGGACGACCCGAGCCACGTGGATCCGAGGTCGGCCATCGGCTCGGCGGTGGGCTGGACGCTGGCCACGAGCATGAGTTTCCTGCTGCTACGCCGCGCGAAGAAGCCGCAGCTGTGGGAGATCGCGGTGGTGACCGCGCCGGCGAGCTTGGTGACGCTGGTGTTCGTCTCCGTGGGAGCGGCTTTCGTGGCGCCGCCGCCGATAACCTGACCGCATGGCAGAGCTCCTGCGCGACCTGGCGGAGAAGACCGCCAACGCGCCGGCACCCGAAGGCACGGGCCCGTACCACTACGTCCACACCAAGGGCGTGTACCTGCGGATCAGCCACTACCTGCAACGGTCCGGCGGCAGCACGGTCACCGGCGAAGTCGAGCCGTACGAACGCCACGACTGGATCGCCCCGGACGGCTCGGGCCGCATCCTGATGACCGAGGAAGGCCAACCGGTCGAGCCCAGCGGCGACTTCGGGCCCGGCGAGCTCGCGGCCGAGCTCCTCGTCACCGCCACCGACGAAACAAGCCTCAAGATCGAGCTCGCCAGGTTCAGCGAGAAGACGACCACGCACACGATCATGAACACGATCCAGCAGATCTGGAAACTGCAGGTCGTGACGCCGCAGCTGCAACGCCTACTGCTGCTGCACCTTGCGAATTGCGAAGACCTCGCATCAGAAAACACCACCGTGACGCACCTCGACGAGGAACGTCACCGGACCAGAAGCCTGGAGTTCTGCCCGGACACCGGCATGCTCCGAAAAACGGAAGAAGTCGCGCTCGAAGGAGCGCGACTTCCGATTCCCGTGCCAGCCGTGGTCAGCCGGACTGAATGGCTGCACAGCGGCTACCGCGAGACGACTGAGCGCTGACGCTCAGACCGTGCAGTTCGGCTCGCCGATGTACCACGCGAAGTCCGTGGTGGCCGCGTCGTAACGCAGCGGCGTCGTGCCGGGCCGCACGCACTGGTTGTAGTTGGCGGCGGGCCAGTTGTTGCGAACCTTGATCATCACGGTCGTCGGGCCGCAGTGGTTGTAGAAGGCCCATTGCACGCCGCCGGACGGCGCTTCGAAGTAGCCGCACGGGTCCGCCATCGCGGACGGCGTCACCGTCACCGCGGTGCCCACAGCCATTGCCGCAGCGGCGGCGATCCCCCAGATCCTGCGCACGAAACGTTCTCCGATCAGATGAAGTCGACCTTGCCGCGCAGACGCTAACGGCAAGGTCGCTTTCAGTGATAGAGCGACGACGCGCAGTTACACACTCATCAAGGCCTGGACGTCGCGACCGGCCAGCCGCGACCGGCCGCCCAGCGCCGCGATCTCGATCACGACGGAAATGCCCGTCACGATCCCACCAGCGCGCTCCACCAGCGCGCACGCGGCCTCGGCGGTACCACCGGTGGCCAGCACGTCGTCGACCACGACCACGCGCTGTCCGGGAACGATCGCGTCCGCGGGCAGCTCCAAAGACGCGGTCCCGTACTCCAGGCCGTACGCCTGGGAGTCCGCGACCACCGGCAGCTTGCCCGGCTTGCGCAGCGGCACGACGCCGTAGCGCCAGCCGTAACCCAGAGCAGCACCCAGGAGGAAGCCGCGCGACTCGATGGCGGCGATCACCTGGGTGCTGTCGTCGATCTTGTCCTGCAAGGCGTCGACCACGGCGCGCAGGGCGTCCGGGTCGGCGAGGACGGGCGTGAGGTCCCGGAACACGACCCCCGGCTGGGGGAAGTCGGGGACCTCACGCATCAGTCCCAGAGCACGATCCAACTTCAACGCTGACGCTTTCCGGTCGGTCGGCGGCGGGAGTCCGCGGCCTTGGCGGTGCGGTGAGGCACCGACGCGGCGGCGGCCATCGCCTCTTCCTGGCGCAGGTCGGCGGCGAGGGCGTCCTCGTCGACCGACTCGATGCCCTCTTCGGCAGAAGGAGCCGAGGCCTTGGCGCGGCGGGTGGCCACGCGCTTGGCCTGGGCGATGTACTTCGGGTCGCGGTTCTTCAGGTCGACCAGCACCGGGGTGGCGATGAAGATCGAGGACAGCGCACCGATGAACATGCCCACGAGCTGCACCAAAGCGAGGTCCTGCAGCGTGCCGACGCCCAGGATGCCGACGCCGACGACCAGCAGGCCGACGACCGGGAGCAGCGCGATCAGCGACGTGTTGATCGAGCGCATCAGGGTCTGGTTCAGCGCGAGGTTCGCGGCCTCGGCGTACGTGCGGCGGGTCAGGCCCAGCAGGCCTCGGGTGTTCTCCTTGACCTTGTCGAACACGACGACCGTGTCGTACAGGGAGAAGCCGAGGATGGTGAGCAGACCGATCACCGTCGCCGGCGTCACCTCGAAGCCGACGAGCGAGTACACGCCCGCGGTGATGATGACGTCGTGGAAGACGGCGACGAGCGCGCCGACGGCCATGCGCCACTCGAAGTAGAACGCCAGGAACAGCGTCACCGCGACGAAGAACCAGAACAACGCCCACAGGGCCTTGAGGCTGATCTCACCGCCCCAGGACGCCGAGACGGCGCTGTCGGAGATCGCCGACTGGCCGCCCTTCGGGTTGGTGTCCTGCGTGAGCGCGGTCTTGAGGGTCGCGACCTCCTGGACGGAGAGCGCGGGCGACTTGATCTGGATCGTCGCGTTGTCACCCTGGCCCACGGCCTGCACGGCGTTCGGCTTCTTGCCGGGCAGTGCCTTGGCGAACGCGTCCTCGACGGAGGCCGTGCTGATGCTCGCGTTCGACGCCGACACGGACGGCATCGAGATCTTCGTGCCGCCCTCGAAGTCGATGCCGAGGTTGAACCACTTGAAGATGATCGAGGCGATGCAGACCAGCAGGATGATGCTGGAGACGATGTACCAGCGCGTGCGCTTGCCGACGATGTCGAAAGCGCCGTTGCCCACGTAGAGGCGCGTGAACACGTTGCTCATGTCAGGCCTCCTTCACGGCGGTCTTGCCGGTACCGGCGGCGCGGTGTGCTGCGCCCTCGCGCGCGGCACCGCCCAGGCCGGACAGGTTCGGGTTGGAGAGGAACTTGGACTTCGAGGCCATCGCGACGAGCGGGTGCGTCACGAGGAACACGACCACGAGGTCGAGGACCGTCGACATGCCCAGGGTGAACGCGAAGCCCTTCACCTGGCCGACCGCGATCACGTACAGCACGGCGGCGGCGATGAAGCTGACCGCGTCGGCGGAAAGGATCGTGCGGCGCGAACGGATCCACGCGCGCGGCACGGCCGAGCGGAACGTCCGGCCTTCCCGCACCTCGTCTTTCAGACGTTCGAAGAAGACGATGAACGAGTCGGCGGTGATACCGATGGCGACGATGAAACCCGCGATGCCGGCGAGGTCGAGCGTGAACCCGATCCAGCGGCCCAGCAGCACCAGCACGCCGTAGACGATCAGGCCGGACAGACCCAGCGACAGAATCGTCATGATGCCGAGCAGGCGGTAGTAGAACATGCAGTAGACGAACACCAGCGCGAGGCCGATGCCACCGGCGATCAGACCCGCCTTGAGCGACTGCAGGCCCAGCGTCGGCGAGATCGTCTGCGCCTCGGACGAGTCGAAGGACAGCGGCAGCGCGCCGTACTTCAGGGTGTTCGCGAGGCTCTGCGCCTCCTTCAGCGTGAACTTGCCGCTGATCTCGGTGGAGCCACCGGTGATGGCCGACTGGATGGTCGGCGCGGACATGACCTCACCGTCGAGCACGACCGCGACGGCCTGCTGGACGTTGGCCGAGGTGAACTTGCCCCACTTGGTGCCGCCGTCGGACTTGAAGTCGAGGTTGACGACGTAGCCGGTGCCGTTCGGGTTCTTGTTCGCCGCGGCGTTGTTGATGTCCTCGCCGGACAGACGCGAGTAGGTGGAGTAGTCGTCCGCCTTGGTCTGCGTGTCTTCCTTGGGCGGGTTGACCGGCGCGAGGATGTACTTGAACTCGCCCTTCTCGTCACAGGTGACGAGCGGCTTGTCCAGGTCGTCGTTGCCGCGCAACGGGTCCGGCTGCGTGCAGTCGAGCATGAGCGCGGCCTGCTGCAGGATCTGCTGGTCGGTGGCCTGGCGCAGCGCCTTGGCCTCCTGGATCTCCTTCGCCAGCTTCGGGTCGACGTTGGAGGGAGCGGACGGGGTGCTCGGCGGCGTGCTCGCCGACGGCGCGGTGCTGTTCGACGGCGGCGTGCTCGACGGCTGCGCGGCGAGGTTCGGAGCGGGACGGCCCTGCGGGGCGTTGCTCGACGACGGGTTCGACGCGGTCTGGTTCGGAGACGACGGCGGAGTGCTCGCGCCGCTCGACGGCGGGGTGCTCGACGACGGTGCCTGCGTGTTCGGCGCCGCGGCGGCCGGGATCGGCTGGCCGAGGACCTTGCGGAACGCGAGGCGAGCGGTCTGGCCGAGGCCCTTCGCGCCTTCGCTGTCCGCGCCGGGCACGGTGATCGTCAGGTTGTTGCCGTCGCGCACGACCTCGGCACCGGACACACCGAGACCGTTGACGCGGACCTCGATCAGGTCGCGTGCGCGGTTCAGCGCGTCCTCGCTGGGCTGGGCACCGTCTTCCTGACGCGCGGTCAGCGTGACGATGGTGCCGCCCTGGAGGTCGATACCGAGCTTGGGTTTGGCCGAACCGTTCCCGGTGAAGAACACCAGGGCGTAAAGAGCGACCACGATGAGGACAAAACTCGCCAAGTACTTCGCAGGGCGAATTTGCCCGGCCGGAGGTGCCACGATCCGTCCGTCTCCTAGTAGCGATGGTTTCCGAGCGCGCAGCGTAACGCGCGCCGCGTGAGCTGCGCGTCACTACCTGGAGTTGGCGGATTTCACAGTTGCCAACTCCAGGAGTGCGAGCTTATGTCGTTACTTCTTGGCGTTGTGGTCCAGGGGCTCGGCGACCTGTGCGGTGGTCACCTCGGCCTCCTCGTCCGCCTTCTCCTCCTCGACGACGGTCTCATCCGCGTCGATGACCTTCTCGCGGATGGCGGCGCGCAGCCACCGCGTGACGACACCCTCGGAGATCTCGATGTCGATGGTGGTGTCGTGGCTGGCGTCGGCAACGGTGCCGTACAGACCCGACGTGGTCATCACCTTGTCGCCGGGAGCGAGCGAGTCCTGAAGGTTCTTCTGCTCGGCCATCGCCCGCTTCTGCTTGCGCGCGCTGAGGAACAGCGGCACCGCCAGCAGAACGAGAAGCAGCGGGAACATCAAAGACGAAAGGTTGCCCATCATTCTCCGATCAAGTGGACATGCCTCGACGCACGTCCGATATGTCCAGGTGCTTTCACCGATTGTGCCAGGTCACCACAGTTGATCACCGGCGGGCGGCTCCAGCCCCAGGTGGTGCCACGCGGCGGGCGTCGCCACTCGGCCGCGTGGTGTCCGGGCCAGCATGCCAGCCCGCACCAAATACGGTTCGCACACCTCTTCCACGGTGGTCGGCTCCTCACCGACGGCGACCGCGAGGGTGGCCACGCCGACCGGGCCTCCGTTGAAGCTCTTGACCAGGGCGTGCAGCACCGCGCGGTCGAGCCGGTCGAGGCCCAGCTCGTCGACGTCGTAGACCTGCAGCGCGTGCTTGGCGATCTCCTCCGTGACCCTGCCGTCCGCCCTGACCTCGGCGAAGTCGCGAACCCGGCGGAGCAGCCGGTTCGCGATGCGGGGGGTGCCCCTGGACCGGCCGGCGATCTCCATCGCGCCGTCGTCGTGGAGATCCACGCCGAGGATCTTGGCGCTGCGCTTCACGATGAGGTCGAGGTCTTCGGCGCTGTAGAACTCCATGTGACCGGTGAAACCGAACCGGTCCCGCAACGGGCCGGTCAGTGCACCCGACCTCGTCGTGGCTCCCACCAGCGTGAACGGCGCGATGTCGAGCGGGATGCTGGTCGCGCCGGGGCCCTTGCCGACCATGACGTCGACCCGGAAGTCCTCCATGGCGAGGTACAGCATCTCCTCGGCCGGGCGGGCCATGCGGTGGATCTCGTCGATGAACAGGACATCGCCCTCGACCAGGTTCGACAGCATCGACGCGAGGTCGCCGGCCCGTTCCAGCGCCGGGCCGCTGGTGATGCGGATGGCGCTGTTCAGCTCCTTCGCGATGATCATGGCCAGCGACGTCTTGCCCAGGCCTGGAGGGCCGCTGAGCAGCACGTGGTCCGGGGCCGTCCCGCGTCGCATCGCGCCGTGGAGGACGAGTTCGAGCTGTTCTCGCACCCGGTGCTGCCCAACGAACTCGTGCAGGTCAGCGGGCCGGAGAGAGGTCTCGAGGTCGCGCTCCGCGGGAACGGCGTAGGGGCTGAGCTCGTCCTCGGTCACTTGCGCCCCAGGGTCGCGAGAGCCCGGCGGAGGACCGCGGACGTGGACTGGTCGGGGTTGTCCGCGAGGACGTTGTCGACGGTCGCTTCCGCCGCCTTCGCCGGGAAGCCGAGGCCGAGCAGCGCCTCGACGACGTGGTCACGCGTCTGGCTGTGCGCGGGCGTGGTGGGCGTCGGGAGGGTGCCGACCTTGTCGCGGAGCTCGATGATGAGGCGTTCCGCGCCCTTCTTGCCGATGCCCGGGACCTGCGTCAACACGGTGATGTTGCCTTCAGCGAGCGCGTGGCGGAGCTTGTCCGGTTCCAGCACCGCCAGCGTCGCGAGCGCGATCCGCGGGCCGATGCCGCTGACCGTCTGGAGCAGGCCGAACAGCTCGCGGGCCTCGGCGTCGGCGAACCCGAACAACGTCAGGCTGTCCTCGCGCACGATCAGCGTGGTGGCGAGGCTCGCCTCCTCGCCGCGGCGCAGGGTGGCGAGCGTGCTCGGCGTCATCTGGACGGCGAACCCGACGCCGCCCACCTCGACGACGGCGTGGTCGAGGCCGACGTGCTGCACCTGGCCGCGCAGTGACGAGATCACCTGGTTCCTCCGGACTTCACGTTCGTGCGCTTGCTGGCTTCAGCGAGCTTGGCTTTGTGGACGCGGGCCAGCTCGGCGGCCTTGGCCTGGGCTTCCTGCAGGCGGTTGCGCATCGGCGCGCGCCAGTGGTGGCAGATGGCCAGCGCCAGCGCGTCCGCCGCGTCGGCGGGCTTCGGCGCCACCTTCAACCCGAGCAGCTTGGTCACCATCGCGGTCACCTGCGCCTTGTCCGCGCGCCCCGACCCCGTGACCGCGGCCTTCACCTCGGACGGCGTGTGGAACTCGACGGGCAGGCCGCGCTGCGCCGCCGCCAACGCCACGACACCGGACGCCTGCGCGACGCCCATCGCCGTGCGGACGTTGTGCTGCGCGAAAACGCGTTCGATGGCGACGACCTGCGGTTCATAACGGTCCAGCCACTCACACACGCCGATGTACAGCTCGTGGAGTCGCACGGACAGATCAGCGTCCACGGGCGTGCGCAGGACGTCGACGGCCACCGCGCGCACAGTCCGGCCCGGCCCGCCGTCGACCACGCCGAAGCCGCACCTGGTCAGACCGGGGTCGACCCCGAACACGCGCACAACAGCTCCCCACGACCGGAACGAACAACAGTTCGAACCATATCCGGTACTCCCACGGGCGACACACATCGACACGGTTCGACAAGTCCACGTCGGCGTTACTACGGTGGTCGGGTTTCGATCACAGGAGATGCGGTGAAGAGGTTCTGGCTCGTCGCGGGGTGCGTCGGCACCTTCATGGCGGTCACCATCCTCACCGCCCTCGCCGCGCCGCGTGAGATCGGCGTCGCGATCGACAAGGTCGTGCAGCTCGTCTTCGCCGTGGCAGCTCTCATTGCCTATGCGCGCCAACGCAACGGATTGATGACGGCGGCGATGACGAGCCTGTCCGTCGGGCTGTCGGCGTGGATCTGGGGTCAGCAGATCCTGGGCGTGCAACTGCCCTCCTCCACGATCGCGCCGCTCGGGTTCACGATGGTGCCGGTCCTGTGCCTGGCCGCTCTGGTCGTGCGAGCGCAACAGCGCCGCGCCGACGACCTGCTGCCGAACTACCGCAGCCGCACGGTCGTGGTGCTGGACGGGCTGATCGTGATCGGGTCGCTGTTCGTGCTCACGTGGGTGTCCGCGCTGGAGTCGCTGACCCGCAAGTGGGCGACCTCGGGGCCCGGCTTCGCCACGGTAGTCGCACATCCCGCCGCGTACCTCGTGCTGCTCGTGGCGATCGTCGTGATGTCGTGGACGCATCAGTCCGTGCGTCAGTGGCCGATGCTCTTCGTCGCGTTGGCGGGCATCGCGCAGTCGTCGTCGGGTTGGGTGTTCGCGTTCTACATCTCGAAGGGGATCACGGCGATCCCGGCGACCGCGGACATCGGTTTCATGCTGTGCCCGGCCTTCTTCTTCCTCAGCGCGCTCGCTCCTGTCCGCAACCTGGAACCCACGCCCGGCCGCATGCGCATGGCCGATCTGATGCACCTGTTCGTGCCGTACCTGCCGCTCGCGATCACCGGCCTGTTCGTCCTGTGGAACACGTCGACGGGCGGGCGCCTGAACCCGGTGGAGATCTACGTCGGGTTCGCCGTGGTGTGCTTCGTGATCGTGCGTCAGCTGCTCACGATGATGGACAACGTCCGGCTGATGGACGAGCTTCGGGTGAGCCGCGAACGGCTGCGGCACGAGGCGACGCACGACCCGTTGACGAGCGTCGCGAACCGCTCTTTGTTCCGCGACAGGCTGGATCGCGCGCTGGCGGTCGAGGATCGCTCGCGGCCGTTGATCCTGCTGTTCATCGACGTCGACGGGTTCAAGGCGGTCAACGACGGCTACGGCCACGCCGAGGGGGACGTCGTTCTGCGCAACGTCGCGGCGCGGCTGGAGAACAGCGTGCGGCCTGAGGACGTCGTGGCACGTCTGGGCGGCGACGAGTTCGGAGTGCTGATCGACGGCGGAGACGCCGACGAGATCGGACAGCGCTTGTTGACTGCTTTGTCGCACCCGCACGAGGTGCACGGCCGGATCCACCACGTGCACGCCAGCATCGGTGTGGCACAACGACTTTCGTACGATCCCACAGTTACGGCCGACGACGTGCTCGGTGCCGCGGACGCCGCGATGTACACGGCGAAGCGGCTCGGCAAGGGCATGGTCGTCGTGCACGGTTCACCGCTTCCGGAGATGACGTGACCCCTTCTGAGCTGATTTCGTCGCTGGGCATGCAGGAGCTTCCGGTCGAGGGCGGGTACTTCGCGCAGACGCACCGCTCGTCCGAGGTGTCCGCGATCGCGTACCTGTTGCAGCGTCCCGATTTCTCCGGCATGCATGTTTTGGAACACCTGGAGATCTACAACTTCCACGCCGGGTCGCCGTTGCAGATGCTGCTGCTCTTCCCGGACGGGTCGGTGGCTGAGCCTTTGCTCTCGGCTTCGAACCCCCAGGTCGTCGTACCAGCGGGCGTGTGGCAGGGCAGCGCGCCTAGTGGTGACTGGTCGTTGGTCGGCACGGTGGTGGTGCCGCCGTACACGGACGACATCGTGTCGTTCGGGCACGCGGACGACCTGTGCGCGCGTTACCCGTCTCACGCGGCGGAGATCAAGGCGCTGTGCCGCTTCTAGGATCTTGAGCATGGCGATCGTCCCGTTGAACGGCATCGAGCTCAACGTCCAGACCGAGGGGTCCGGCGACCTGGTCGTGCTGGTCATGGGCACGGGCAGCCCGGGCCGCGTCTGGCGCACCTACCAGGTGCCCGCGCTGGTGAAGGCCGGTTACCGCGTCGCCTACTTCGACAACCGAGGCATCAAGCCGTCGTCGGAGTGCGCTGGCGGCTTCACGATCTCCGACATGGTCGCCGACACGGCTGCGCTGATCGCTCACCTGGGCGGCCCGGCGCACGTGATCGGCACCTCGCTGGGCGCGCGCGTCACTCAGGAGCTGGCACTGTCGCACCCTTCGCTGGTGCGGTCCGCGGTGATGATGGCGACCTCTTCGCGCCCAGACCCGGTGCAGCAGGCGTGGACGCGCAGCCTGATGGACCTCTACGACAAGGGGATCGAGGTACCACCGTCGTTCTACGCGGTGGCCTCGGTGATGCGGAACCTCTCCCCTGCCACGCTGTCCGACCCGGTCGTGGCCCGCGACTGGTTGCAGATGTACGAGTTCGGCGGTTCGTCGTTGAGTGCCGGCGGCCGCGCGCAGCTCGCGTTGAGCGAGTTCGAGCCGCGGCTGGACGCCTACCGCGCGATCACCGTGCGCTCGCTGGTGATCGGGTTCGCCGACGACCTCGTCCTGCCACCCCGCCTGGCGCGCGAGGTGGCGGACGCGATCCCCGGTGCGCGCTACGTGGAGGTTCCTGGGTGTGGGCACATCGGGTATCTGGAGCGGCCGGACGAGGTGAACCGGCTGCTCATCGAGTTCATCGGCGGCGCCGCGTGAACCCGCACGAGCACCCGGAACTGGACGCGTTCCTGGCAACGCTGCGTCTCGGCACACCGATGTCCGGCACGGTCGCGGCGATCGAGCGGTTCGGCGTGTTCGTGCGGCTCGACGACGGCCCGGACCACCCGTTCTTCCCCGGCGTCGGGTTCATCTCGTTCCCCGAACTGTCCTGGCGTCGCTTTTCGGACCCGTCTGACGTCGTGCAGGTCGGGCAACGCGTCACCACCGAATTCCTCCAGTACGACACCTGGAACATGGAGGCCCGGCTGTCGTTGCGGGCAACGCAGCCGGACCCCTTCCAGGCATTCGCGGACGCCGTCGCGGTCGGACAGCAACTGCGCGGCCGCATCACGAAGGTGGTCCCGTTCGGGGTCTTCGTCGAAGTGGCAGACGGCGTCGAAGGTCTCGCGCCCCTGCCCGCTCTCGGTCAGGACGGCGACGAGGTGGTTGTCGTCGTCACCGACATCGACCGCGAACGACGCAGGGTGAGCCTCATCGGTCGAGGCTGAACTCGTCGGTCGTTCCGCCGTTGAGCAGCACGTCGAGGTGCCCGCTCACCACATAAGTGCCGTGCGGCGTGCGAGCGGCGGTAGTCGGCGGCGTCGGCCACGAACGCTGCGACTTCACCTTCCACGTGCGCGTGTCGAGCACCGTGACGGCGTTCTTCCCAGGCGCACCAAGGCTGTTGGTGATGACCACAAGGCCTTGGGGCGTGAGCGTCAGGCCGTCCGCACCCACCAGCTTCGGTGCGGGCAGTTCGTCGACGTGGCCCCGCGTGACCTTGAGCAGCGCACCGGTCGTGTAGTTGCCGACCACCAGGAATCCCCTGGGGTCCCAGACGATTCCGTTGTTGCCGATGGCCGCGGCGAGCCGAGGGTCCGAAGCGAACGCCGAAACGGAGCCCGACGGCGTGACCTTCCAGATCGTGTCGCCCGCCGGCCCGGTCACGTAGGCGTTGCCGAACAGGTCGACCGCCACGTCGTTGGCGCCACCAGGCACGTCCACGAACCGCAACGCACGCCCCGTGCGCAGGTCGAAGATCCCCAGCCCGGACTGGCCGGGCACCGACCGCTCACCGAAACCGATGTCCCCGTACGCGACCAGCACGCGGCCGCGATCCACCTGGATGCCGAACGTCGACACCATCCGGGTACCGCTGACCAACGGCCGAACCCGGCCGTCCACACCGACAAGAGACACCGTGCCGTGGCGCATCGAGCTGACCAGGAACTGCCCGCGGGTCGGATCCCACGACACGCCCTCGGGGTGCAGCGACGGCGACGACGCCGCGATGTGCCTCGAAGTAGCCGAAGCCGTGCCCGTGAGCAGCAAGAACGCCGCCAGAACGGCTAAAAGAACGCGCATGACTTCCCCTCAGTAAGAGCACTGATAGCTATCAGAGTTCTGATAACTATCCATACTCTTACCACACTTCTACGATGAACGGATGCGCAGCGGTGATCGGATCGGCGGTGACATCAAGCGCGCCGAGCAGGACCTGATGGCCGCGAAGGCATCAGCGGTGAAGCCGGCGGGCCTGACCGTGCCGCAGTACTCGGCGCTGCTCGCCCTCAGCGAGAACCCTGGGGCGCCCGCCGCGGAACTCGCCCGGCAATGCCTGGTCACGCCCCAGACGATGACGACGATCCTGCAGAACCTGGTCGCACTGGGCCTCGTCGAACGCACCCCGCACCAGTGGCAGCGCAACGTGCTGGAGAACCGGCTCACGGAGGCCGGGCAGGCGAAGTTCCGCGAGGCCGACACCGAAGCGGTCGCGGTCGAGCAGAAGCTGGCCGACGCGTTCACCGCCGAGGAGCGCGCTCAGCTGCGTGCGCTCCTGCAGCGCTGCTCAGAGGTGTTAGGGAGTTCTTACCGGACGCGCGAGTAGGCCGAATGCGGCGCACCCTGTGTGACACCAGTCACACAAGGAGGTTCGAGCCATGATCGAAAGCCTGCGTGCCGCCTTCTCCGGAACCGTCCTCACCCCGCAGGACGAGGCGTTCGAGGAGACCAGGGCCGTCTTCAACAGCGCCATCGAGACCAGACCCGCGGTCATCGCCCAGTGCGCGAACACCGCCGACGTGCAGCAAGCACTCGCGTTCGCCCAGAGCTCAGGACTCCCGGTCGCGGTGCGCAGCGGTGGTCACAGCGTCGCGGGAGCGAGCCTCGTGCAGGACGGTCTGGTGCTCGACATGCGCCGGATGAACGGGGTTTCGATCTCCCCCGACGGCCGCAGCGCCGTGGTGGGAGGCGGTGCCAACTGGGGTGCGCTCGACCGCGCCACGCAGCCGCTCGGCGTCGCCACGACCGGCGGCCGGGTGTCGACCACGGGTGTCGGCGGGCTGACGCTCGGCGGCGGGTCCGGCTGGATCGAGCGCAAGTGCGGGCTGGCCTGCGACAACCTGCTCGCCGTCGACCTGGTGCTCGCCGACGGCAGGACGGTGACGGCGAGCGAGACCGAGAACACCGACCTGTTCTGGGCTCTGCACGGCGGCGGCGGCAACTTCGGCGTGGCGACGTCGTTCACGTTCCGGCTGCACCCGCTGCCGGACTTCTCCTTCGCGCTCCTGCTGTGGCCGGCCGACCAGGGCGAGGCCGCCGTCCTCGCCTACCGCGACTTCATGGACACCGCGCCGGAGGAGGTCGGCGGCGGCGCGATCTACCTGACCGGACCGCCGGAGGACTTCGTGCCGCCCGAGCTCGTCGGCAAGCTCTGCTGCGGCGTGCTGGTCACCTACATGGGCAAGGCGGAGGACCTGCCGAGCCTCATCGCCCCGCTCGCCGCGCTCGACCCGGCCACGGTGGTCGTCACCGACATCCCCTACGCCGACTTCCAGTCCATGTTGGACGACCCGCCCGGCTTCCGGAACTACTGGTCCGCCGAGTACCTGCGGTCGCTGCCGGACGAGGCGGTGCGGGCGTTCTGCGCCGCGTCCGGCCTGATGATCACCCCGTCGCCGTCGCAGCAGGGCATGATCCCGTGGGGCGGCGCGGTCGCCCGTAGCGCCACCGACTGGCCGATGGCCAACCGCGACACGCCCTGGGTCGCGCACCCGCTGGGACTGTGGACGGACCCGGCGGACGACCAGCGTGCACGGGACTGGTCACACCACCTGAAGGACGTGCTCGCACCGTGGTCCACCGGCGCGGTCTACCTCAACTTCATCGGCGACGAAGGCGCCGACCGGGTCGTCGCGGGCTACGGCAAGAAGAACTACGACAAGCTCGCCGAGATCAAGGCCCAGTACGACCCGGGCAACCTCTTCAACCTGTGGCACAACATCAAGCCCGCGGTCAGCGCCTGACGAACTCCACCGTCTCCTCGACCAGCTCGGCGAGGAACCGCTCCCGGTCGAACCCCGGATCCTCCGCGACACCAGGTGGGAGCGCGTGCATGAAGCTGAAGTGCCCGGCGCCCGGTACGACCCGCAGGTCGACCGGGCCCGCGGCGCCGCGCAACAACTCCGCCTGCGCCACCGGCGTCACGGTGTCCGCTTCGCCCGCGAAAACGAGCATCGGCACGTCGACCGCGTCCTGTGCTTTGGGAGCCGCGCACCACTCGGCAGCGGGCGCGAACACCACGAGCCGTGGACCCGAAGACCCTGCGACACAACGATTGGACGGCGAGCACGCTCACCCCGTCCACCAAGATCGCCAGCTCCGAGGGGTGTGGCGGTCTGCCCCCTGGGCGGGCGGGGCCTCGAGCAGCTCCCGATCTTGAACCCCTCAGCGATGGGCAGCCTGTCCGGTAGGCCGGATCAGGATCTCATTCACGTCCACCGTGGACGGCTGCGACACCGCGTAAAGCACAGCCCTGCCAACGTCTTCCGGCTCCAGCTTCGGATCGGCAGCCCGGGACGCCGGAATCGCGTCGGTGTCCACGAGTCCGGGTTGGACGACCGTGACCCGCACGCCGGTACCGACCGCCTCGGCCCGGATCGCCTGCGCCAGCCCCGTGATCGCCCATTTCGTGGCCGAATAGAGATTTCCCGGTCGCACCCCGCGACCCGCGGCGGATCCGGTCAGCACCAGATGCCCGCCGGACCGCATCAGCGCGGGCATCGCCGCACGTGCCGTGAACGCGGGCCCGCAGACGTTCGTGACCACCATGTCGGTCCACTCAGCGGGTTTCGCACCCGCGTCCGTCACGAACGACGTGTCGACCGAGATGCCCGCGTTCGCGAACACGACGTCGATCCGGCCCCAACGGGACTCCACTCGCGACATGAGCTCCTGCACGGAATCCCACGAGGAAACGTCACATTTCGCGTCCCAGCCGCGGTCACCGACAGATTCTTCAGCGGAGCGTGACGCCCTGACTACGCGAAACCCCGCATCAGCAGCCAAAGCAGCGGTAGCCGCCCCGATTCCGCGAGACGCGCCGGTCACCACGAAGACGTTTTCCATGATCGGAACCCTAGTCAGGGAAGTGTCAGTGCCGCCTGTTTTGATACCTCGCATGACTTTGAACCGCAGGTCCGTGTTCGGGCTGGGATCCGTCGCGGCCGCGACGGCCGTGCTCGGCTCCACCGGTGCAGCACAGGCGCAGGAAGACGGGGAGGTCGAGATCGAGCGCTTCCCGACCAGCGCGGAGAGGTCACGCAAGCGCGTGGCGCAGGTCTACCGCAGGCAGGTCAGAAAAGCCCGGGGCACGTGGTCGTCCCTGATCACCGTGGCCGACCTCGACGGCAACACGAGGGCCGCCGTCGACGAGGAAGCGGACAAGGTCGTCGAGGCCTACAGCGTGAACAAGGTGGCCGTCGCGGTCGCCGTGCTCGACAAGGTGGACCGCGGGCTGATCAAGCTCACGGACCAGGTCGAGGTCACCGAGGCCATCGTCATCCAGGACACCGACGGCATCTTCGCGCTCGACGGGGCCTACCCGAGCAAGGTGACGGTCGGCCACGCGCTCGCGAACCTGCTGACGGTCTCGGACAACACGGCGGTCCGGCTGTGCGGCCTGGTCGTGCCGGCGCTGGAGCTGAACCAGATCCTGCGGGACAAGGGTTTCGTGCACACGCAGGTCGTGCCGGTCGCGAACCCGAACCGGTTCTTCCTCGGCACCACGACCGCGCGCGAGATGCACACGTTGCTGTCGAAGCTGGTCGACGGCCAGCTGCTGTCCGCGGCGTCGACGGCTTACCTGCTCAACATCCTGCGGGCGACGGCGAGCTTCACCGACGGCGTGCGGCTGAACCTCACGACCAACGAGCGGCTGCGCGTCGCGACGAAGGCCGGGTGGTTCGAGGACGGCCGAAATGAAGCCGGGATCATGTTCAGCGAGGACAATCGGGCAATCTTGATCTACTCGATGTTCGCGTCCGGCACGTTCGCCGGTGACAAGGCGCAGAACGACCAGGACTTCAGCACCACGCACCCCGCTGTCGCAGGTCGCGCCGAGCTCGGCCGGTCCATGTTCGACGCCGTCATCAAGATCACGACCACGAAGCCGAAACACCGTGCAAAGGTTTACAGGTTCGTCAACGGCGGCTGATTCCTGAGATTTATCTGAAAACTGGACCAAAGACCTCTGGTTTTCGGATATATACATACCAACGCCGGGGTCGGTCGTCGCCGCCGTCGACGACCGGCTTCCCCGCGTTGAACTACAGCGCTGGTTCCACAATGGAGTGGTACCTGCGCACCACCTCCTCGATCACCTCGTCGAAATCCGCCGCCCAGATGTCGGCGTTGAAGATCTCCACCTCGATGTCGCCGGCATAGCCCGTCGCGGCGACGTGCCTGGTCAAACGGTCGAGGTCGATGTCTCCGTCACCGGGATAACCGCGGCCCAGCAGCACGTCCGCCGGCACCGGGGTGAGCCAGTCGCACACCTGGTACGAGGCGATGAGCTCCCCCGCGCGCACGATCTGCTCGTCCAGCGCCGGGTCCCACCAGACGTGCAGCGCGTCCACGACCACGCCGACCGACTCGTGCTTCTCCGCGATGTCCAGCGCCTGCGCCAACGTCGACAGCACACCGCGATCCGCGCAGAACACCGGATGCATGGGTTCCAACGCCAGCACGACACCGGAGGCCTTTGCCTCAACGGACAGCTCCGCGATGCCGTCCGCGACGCGTTGACGTGCGCCGATGAGGTCCTTGTCGCCCGCCACGCCGCCGACGACCATGACCAGCGTGTCGGTGCCCAGCGCCGCCGCTTCCTCGATCGCGCGCCGGTTGTCGTCCAGCGCGGCACGGTTGTCGACCGCCGTCAGAAATCCGCCGCGGCACAACGACGACACCCGCAGCCCGGCGTCCTGGACGATCTTGGCGGAGCGCGCGAGGCCGGCGTCCGCGACCGGTTCGCGCCACAACCCGATCGACTCGATGCCGTGCCGCGCGCACCCGTCGACTGCTTCCGCGACGGACGCGCGCTTGATCGTCGCCTGGTTCAGCGAGAGGCGAGCCACTGCCGCCACCGCCGTTCCGCGAACTCCGGTTCGATCACACCCGCGATCTCCGCGAGCCGTTTCGCCTCGGCCAGGTGCTCGACGCTGCGGGCGGTTTCCAGGCCGTCGAGCAGCAGGAACTGTTCCTGGTGCCCGGCCAGCCACGCCAGGAACACCACGCCGGTCTTGTAGTAGTAGGTCGGTGTGCTGAACAGATGGCGTGACAACGGAACTGTCGGCGCCATGATCCGGTGGAATTCTTTTGTGTCGCCCTCTGCCAGTTTCGCCAGTGCGGTCGCGGCGACCGGCGCGATGGGGTCGAAGATCCCGAGCAGCGCGTCGCTGTAGCCCTCCGAGTCGCCCGCGATCAGCTCCGGGTAGTTGAAGTCGTCGCCGGTGTAGCACCGCACTCCGGCCGGAAGCCGGCGCCGCAGCCCGATCTCGTGGTCCGCGTCGAGCAACGACACCTTCACGCCGTCGACCTTGTCCGGACGTGCCGCGATGATCGCCAGGAAGTTGTCGGTGGCCTCGTCGACCTCCGCCGCGCCCCAGTAGCCGGCCAGCGCCGGGTCGAACGCGGTGCCGAGCCAGTGCAGGATCACCGGTTCGCTGACGTTGTCGAGCAGCTTGCCGTAGACGTCGGCGTAGTCCTCGGGTCCACGAGCGGTCGCCGCGAGCTGCCGCGAGCACATCAGGACGGGCTGCGCGCCCGCCTCCTGCACGACGTCGAGCTGGTCCAGGTAGGCCTTGAGCACGCCGTCGAGATCGACCTCGCCGGTCAGGTGATCAGTGGCGACGCCCGCGCAGATCCGTCCGGTCTTCTCGGCGGCGCTGCGGCGGATCAGCTCGGCGGCGGTCGGCCAGTCGAGGCCCATGCCGCGTTGAGCGGTGTCCATCGCTTCCGCGACACCCAGGCCGTGCGACCACAGGTGGTGCCGGAACCTCAAAGTCGCGTCCCAGTCGACCGTGCGTTCGTCTTTCGCCACAACGTGTGCCGCGGCGAACACAACCCGTTCAGACATCGTGGATCTCCACGCGCCGACCCTCCGAAGAGGACTGCAGACCGGCGGCCGCGAGTGCGACACCCCGCGCGCCCGCGCGGAAGTCGTGCGGGAACGGCGTGCCCTGGTAGACGTGCCGCAGGAACTCCGCCCACTGCACCTTGAAGCCGTTGTCGAACTCCTCGTTGTCCGGCACCTGCTGCCACTGGTCCCGGAACGGGTGCGTGACCGGGAGATCCGGGTTCCAGACCGGTTTCGGCGTGACGGCGCGGGGCTGCACGAAACATTCGCGCAGCCCCGCGACCGCACTCCCCTCGGTGCCGTCCACTTGGAACTCGACCAGCTCGTCGCGGCGCACCCGCACGCACCAGGACGAGTTGATCTGGGCGATGACGCCGTTCTCGATCTCGAAGATCCCGTACGCGGCGTCGTCAGCGGTGGCCGCGTACTCGGTGTTCTGCTCGTCCCAGCGCGTCGGGATGTGCGTGACGGCCTTCGCCGTGACCGCTTCGACGCGCCCGAAGAGGTTGTGCAGCAGGTAGCTCCAGTGGCAGAACATGTCGCTGACGATGCCGCCGCCGTCCTCCGCCCGGTAGTTCCAGCTCGGGCGTTGCGCGGGCTGCCAGTCACCCTCGAAGACCCAGTAGCCGAACTCCCCGCGCACGCTGAGAATGCGGCCGAAGAAGCCGCCGTCGATCAGCCGCTTGAGCTTGCGGATGCCGGGCAGGTAGAGCTTGTCCGCGACCACGCCGTGCTTCAGCCCCTTGGCGTCGGCGAGCTCAGCGAGTTGAACGGCTTCCTCGACGGTTTCGCTGACCGGCTTCTCGGTGTAGACGTGCTTGCCCGCGTTCAGAGCCTTGGTGATCGACTCGACGTGCTTCGAGGTGACCTGCGAGTCGAAGTAGATCTCGACGCTCGGGTCGGCCAGCGCCGCGTCGAGGTCCGTGGTCCAGCGCGCGAGGTCGTGCCGTTCCGCGATCTCCTTGAGCTTGTCCGCGTTGCGACCCACGAGCACGGGTTCGACCTTGATCACGGTCCCGTCCGGCAACCGCACGCCTTCGTCGCGCAGCGGGAGGAGGGACCGGACCAGGTGCTGGCGATAACCCATCCGCCCGGTGACGCCGTTGACCGCCACTCCGATGGTCCGAACCGCCATCACACCTCCCTGGAAGCAGCGCTGGAAAGCGCTTTCCGCCACGCTAATCGCGGCGCTTGACGGCCGTCAACCTCCGCGCGAGTTAGTCTCAGCGCTCAATTGCGCGTTGATGGAGGTGGTCGTGTCCGCACGACAGGTGACGCTCGCCGAGGTGGCCAAGCAGGCGGGTGTGTCGCTGGCGACCGCTTCGCGCGTGCTCAACGGCAGCACGCGACAGGTCAGCGAGGAGCTGAGCGACCGCGTCCTGCGCACCGCGGAGCAGCTCGGTTACGTGCCGAACGCGTCCGCGCAGGCGTTGGCCCGCAACTCCAGTTCCATGGTCGGGCTGGTCGTCCACGACATCACCGACCCGTACTTCTCGTGCATCGCGGCCGGCGTGACGCGGGTGGCGGAGGAGGCCGGGCTCGTCGTCGTTCTCGGTACGACCGGTCGCCGTCCCGAGCGCGAGGTGGAGCTGCTCTCTACTTTGCGTGCGCATCGGGCGCGTGCGGTGGTGTTGGCGGGTTCGCGGACCACGGACCGTGCGTCGCAGTCGCGGCTGGCTGCCGAGATCGACGCGTTCACCGAGCAGGGCGGGCGGGTCGCGTGCGTGTCCCAGGCCAAGCTCGGTACCGACACGGTCGTTCCCGGTAACCGTGCGGGAGGCCGTGCGCTGGCCCGTGCGCTGGCCGGGCTCGGGCACAAGAAGTTCGCCGTATTGGGTGGACCTTCGGAACTCGTGGTGGCCCGTGATCGGCTCGCCGGGTTCAAGGCGGGGCTCGCCGATGCCGGGATCGCGCCGCCCGTCGTGATCAACGGAGCGTTCACCCGGGACGGCGGGTACGAGGCCGCTCTCGAGCTCCTGGGGTCGAAGTCGAAGGCCACCTGTGTGTTCGCCGTGACCGACGTGATGGCGATGGGCGCCATGGCTGCGCTGCGGGAACGCGGTGTGCGGGTGCCGGAGGACATGTCGATCGCGGGGTTCGACGACATTCCGACGCTGCGCGACACGGTGCCTGCGCTGTCGACCGTGCGGCTGCCGTTGGAGGAGATGGGCGAGCTCGCGGCGGGCCTGGTGCTGGACGCCGGTGGTGACGAGGCCCGCACCGTCCGTGTGGCGGGCGAGGTGGTGCTCAGGGCCTCGACTGCCCACAATTAGACTCGTCTGGCTAATCACGTACTTAGTTCACGAGGAGTTGAGCCGTCCCCATGGGGTCTGGCCCTGGCTGGCATATTTGCCCGGTCCCTAGTCGCTTTGGAGCGCGCAGGTGACCGGAATACTTCTGAGCGTGCTCGGTCTGCTCGCCGTCGTGGCGCTGACAGCGGGCACCTTCATCGCGGTGGCGGCGGAGTTCTCGCTGACCGCTCTGGAACGCAGCACGGTCGAGCGGCACGTCGCCGAGGTCGGTGACGCGAAAGCTCGCACGATCGATCGTGCGCACCGCACGTTGTCGTTCCAGCTCTCGGGCGCACAGCTCGCGATCACGTTGACGACGCTGATCACCGGTTACATCGCGGAGCCCGCGATCGCGGCGCTGATCGAGCCGGGACTGACCGGTGTGGGCGTGCCTCATGCCGTGGCCAGCGGGGTGTCGCTGGCTCTGGCGCTGGCGATCGCCACGGCGTTGTCGATGATCTTCGGCGAGCTCGTGCCGAAGAACCTGGCGATCGCGAAGCCGCTGGAGACCGCGCGGCTCGTCGTCGGCATCCAGGCGGCGTTCTCCACGGTCTTCCGCTGGTTGATCAACTGGATGAACGGCTCCGCGAACTGGCTGGTGCGCCGCTTCGGCGTCGAGCCGGTCGAGGAGCTGGCGTCCGCGCGCTCGCCGGAGGAGCTGGGCGCGCTGGTGCGGACGTCCGCCGAGCACGGGACTCTCGACCAGGGCACTGCGGTGCTGCTGGACCGGTCGTTGAGGTTCGGTGACCGCACGGCCGGCGAGCTGATGACGCCACGCGTGCGCGTCGAGGCTCTGCGCGCCGACGCGACGGTCGCCGATCTCGTGCTGAAGGCTCGCGAGACCGGCTTCTCGCGCTTCCCCGTGCACGACGGTTCGTTGGACGACGTACGCGGCATGGTGCACGTGAAGCAGGCATTCGCCGTGCCCGCTGCTCTGCGCCGGACGACTCCTCTCTCCGCTCTGACGCGTCCCGTGTACTCCGTGCCGGAGACGCTGGAGGGTGACGCTCTGCTGGACCGGCTGCGTGCTTCGGGCCTGCAGACCGCGCTGGTCGTCGACGAGTACGGCGGCACGGCTGGTCTGGTGACGCTGGAGGACGTCGTCGAGGAGATCGTCGGCGACGTGCGCGACGAGCACGACCGCGGCGAGGCACCGCCCGTCCGGTCGCTGGGCAAGGACAGTTGGCTCGTGTCGGGGTTGTTGCGCGACGACGAGGTGGAAGAGGCGACCGGGTTCCACATGCCCTCCGGCGACTACGAGACGCTGGCCGGTCTGGTGCTGTCGCGGCTGGGCCGGATTCCCGACGTCGGCGACGAGATCCGCGTCGACGGCTGGAGGGTGACCGTGATGAGGATGGACCGCCACCGCGTGGCCGAGCTGCGGGTGGTGTCGTCGTGAATTTCTTGGTTGTTGTGTTGTTGTTGGCCGGCAACGCTTTCTTCGTCGGTGCCGAGTTCGCCGTGATCACCGCGCGTCGTGACCGGTTGGAAGCCTTGGCGGACAAGGGTTCTGCCCGCGCCCGCACCGCCATCAAGGCCTCGCAGCAGCTGCCGTTGCTCATCGCGGGCGCGCAGCTGGGCATCACCTTGTGTTCGTTGGGTCTGGGCGCGATCGCCGAGCCTGCCTTGGCATCGGTTCTTGAGGGCCCCCTCGGCGCCGTTGGCCTGCCGCTGGCCGTGGTGCACGGTGTGGCGTTCGCGGTGGCGCTGGTCATCGTCGTCGCCCTGCACACGATCCTCGGCGAGATGGTGCCGAAGAACCTCGCCATCGCCGGCCCCGAACGAGCCGCGGTGTGGCTCGTCCCGGTGCACTACGGCTTCTCGCGGATGATCGCGCCCGCCCTGGCCCTGTTCACCCTGGCCGGCCGGTGGGTGCTGCGCCGGTTCGGCGTGGAGCCCGTCGAAGAGCTGGAGTCGGCCTACACGCCGGACGAGTTGGCGTTGCTCATCGGCCAGTCCCGTTCCGAGGGCCTGCTGGAGGACTCGGAACACCGTCGCCTGGCGCAGACGTTGTCTTCCGCCGAACGCACGGTGGCCGACGTTTTAGTGCCTCTCGACCGGCTGACCACCGTGTCGGCGTCTCCGACGGTCGGCGAGATCGAAGCCGCCGTGGCCGCGACCGGGTTCTCGCGTTTCCCGGTGCTGTCGGATGCCGGACTGATCGGGTATCTGCACGTCAAGGACGTGCTGGACCTGGAGGGCGCCGCGACGTTGGTGCCGCGGGCTCGGGTGCGCGGGCTGCCCGAGGTGCCCGTTGACGCTCGTCTGGACGAGGCCCTGGCTGCTCTGCGTCGCGCGCAGTCGCACCTCGCGCGCGCGGTGTCGGCTGACGGCACCGTGTTCGGCGTCGTGGCGTTGGAGGACCTCGTCGAGGAGTACGTGGGCACCGTGCGCGACGGCACCCACGTTCGCTGGGTCTAGAAGTACTGGGGTTCAGAAGTACTCGGCCAGCGCCTTGATCGTGACCTCCGGGCTCGTCGCGAGCACCGTGGTCATGCCCAGGGCGCTGGCCGGTTCCAGGAACTTCGCCGAGTCGTCCACGTACAGGCAGTCCTTCGGATCGGTCTTGATGGTGGCGGCCGCGAGGGCGTAGATCTCCGGCTCCGGCTTGCGCATCCTGTAGCGGTCCGACGCGATGACGTCCATGTCCAGGTCGAAGCGCTCGTAGAGGTCGAACGGCTCGGAGCCCAGCGAGTTCGTCAGCACCACGGCCTTGGCTCTGGTGTTGTGAACCGCTCTGACGACGTCCTCGCGCAGCGCGATCCCGCGGGTGATCCGCTCGACCAGGTCGTCCGGGAAGAGCTTCAGCTGCAACCCGATGACCTCGTTGAAGTGCTGCTGTGTCGTTGCCCCGCGTTCCAGGTCTGAGACCAGGGCCGCGTTGGTTTTCAGCGCGTTCGTCAACGCGTTGGGCTCGATGCCCTCTCGTTTGCAGAACGCCTTCGCGGAGTCCTCGAACGGAGTGCTGAGCACGCCGCCGAAGTCGATGATCAACCCCTTCATGATCCACCATCGTGCACCATGGGGCGATGGTCATGGTGGTGGGCGCGGGCGATGCCGAGATCGACCTGCCCAGGCTGGCGGACGAGTTGACCGCCGTGCTGGCTGCCGGCTCGTCCGATCCGGGCCGGCGCGTGCACGTCAAGGCGGACACGACGATCGGCGCGGTGCTGCGCGGCGACCACCCCGGCAGAACTCATGCCGACCAGGTCACCGTGTACAGCCCAGCCGGGCTGCCGATGCAGGACCTGGTGATCGCGTGGCACGTCTACCGGAACGCGCTCGCGCGGTAGGCGTCAGGCGGTAGGCGTCAGGCGGTAGGCGTCAGGCGGTAGGCGTCAGGCGGTAGGCGTCAGGCGGTGCGGATCTCCAGCATCACGCAGCCCTTGTCCGTCCGATATGGACCGTGCGGCATTCCCGGGCGGCGGCTCGCGAAGTGGCCCGGGCCGAAGGTTCTGCCGAGGGTCAGGTCGGTCAGGTCGCCCTCCAGGAGGTAGACCTCCTCGTGGTAGTCGTGGCGGATCACGCCTGAGGTTTCGAGGCCCGGTTGCCAGCGCGCGATTCGGGTCAGGGTCGCGGTTTCCGGGTCGTGGCTGAGGATTCGCTCGGTGATCCCGGGGTCGGCCGGGCTCCAGGCCACGGCGTCCACCGGGAAGAACTCATGTTCCGAACGCATCTAGAGCCTCCGGTTGGCCAGGACTGGCAACATCACACGGGCCTCGTCGACCAGCGGAACGTCCACATCGGACAGGATTGTGCCGGGCGGGCCGTCGAGGCGCTCGTGGACCGTGCCGAGCGGGTCGATCACGGCGCTGCGGCCGATTCCCGTTGGGGCGGAACCGTAATCGATCCCGGGGTCGGCCTGGCCGCAGGCGAGGACCCAGGAGGTGGCGTCGAGGGCGCGGGCTCGGGTCAGGAGGTCCCACTGGTTGGCTTTGCCGGGGCCCGCACCCCAGGAGGCGCCCAGGAGGATCACCGGGGCGGTGTCGGCCAGGGCGCGGAAGAGTTCGGGGAAGCGGACGTCGTAGCAGGTGGCGAGGCCGAACGTGGTGCCGTCGACGTCGAAGGTCACGGGCTTGTCGCCTGGGGTGACGCTGTCGGACTCGCGGAAACCGAACGCGTCGAACAGGTGGATCTTGTCGTAGCCGAGGTGCAGGCCGTTGCCGGTCACGAGAGTGGTGTTGGCTACGCGGCCGTCGATGCCCGGCGTGAACATGCCGGCTACTACGACGACGTTGTGTTCGTCGGCGATTGAGCGCACGGCGGTGGCCCACGGGCCGTCCAGCGGTTCGGCGATCGGGGTGAGAGGGACGCCGAAACGGCACTGAGTGGCTTCCGGGAAGTGCACAATGCGAGCGCCCTGGACTGCCGCGGCTGCTACCTGGGTGCGGACGGTGGCCAGGTTTTCGGCCGGATCAGCGGTGGAGCTGATCTGAGACAGCGCGATGCGCATGATCCTCCTCTGGTATACATGTTGTATGCAGGCTGCAGACAGCTTGTCCGGCAGGGAAAAGGCTTACGAGTTCCTGAAGGACACGATCCTCGCCGACCCCGAGATGCAGGGGCGGTTCATCAGCGAGCAGGACGTCGCCAACCAGATCGGCGTCTCCCGCACGCCGATTCGTGAGGCGTTGCTGCTGCTCGCGGCTGAAGACCTCGTGCAGCTGGTGCCGAAGAAGGGCGCGTACGTCGCGCCGTTGTCGTCGCGGCAGATCACGGAGCTGATGGAGCTGCGTGGTGTCGTCGAGCGGTATGCGGCCGAGCGCACGATGGCCGAGGGCACTGTGCCGTTGCGGAAGATGGTCGAGCTCATCGAGCAGCAGCGGTGGCTCGTCGAGGACCCGCGGCAGTTCATCGACGTCGACAGGCAGTTCCACGCGCTGTTGGTGGCGGCGACGGGCAACGAGCTGTTGGCGAAGACCTACGAGGGGCTGCGCGCACGGCAGGTGCGCGCGGGTGTGGTCGCGTTGTACCGGGCGCACAACAGGCAGCAGGCCGTGATCGACGAGCACAACGCGATCGTGGCCGCGCTCGAGTCCGGAGACGTCGGCGCGGCCACCGCGGCGATCACCGCTCACTTGGACACCACGCTGAAAGTGCTGCTGAACGGCTGAATCTCCTCCTCGGGCTGAGGATCGCGGCCGAGGCGCAGACCGATCAGCGTCACCACGCACGCCACGCTGACGTAGACGCCCACGACCACCCACGTGTGGAAGCTCGCCAACAGCGCCGTGAACAGCAACGGCGCCACAGCGCCGCCGATCACGCCGGCCAGCGTGTAGGCGAGCGAGCTGCCGGTGTAGCGGAGGCGTTCGGTGAACTGCTCGGCGATGAACGCCGCCTGCGGTCCGTACATGAACGCGTGGAAGCCAAGTCCGACAACGACTCCGAGCACGATCAACGGCCAGGACTTGGTGTCGATCAGCGGGAACAGCAGGAACGGCCACACCGCGCCGCACACCGCGGCCACCGCGTAGAGACCGCGCCGGTTGACCCGGTCGGACAGCCAGCCCGCGAGCGGCATCAGGAACAGCTGGAAGCCCGAGGCGATCAGCACCGCGATGAGACCCCAGTTGCGCGGCAGCTTCAGCTGGGTCGTGATGTAGGTCAGTACGAACACGGTGTGCAGCGCGTACAGGACGTCCGGACCGACGCGGCACAGCACGGCGGCGACCAGCGGACGGCGCTGAGTCCGGAACACCTCGCTGACCGGCGCGGACGGGCGGTCGCCGCGCTCCTCGATCGCCTTGAAGACCGGGGTTTCCTCCAGCTTCACCCGGATCCACAGGCCGAAGATCACCAACACCGCGGACAGCAGGAACGCCACGCGCCAGCCCCACGACATGAACGCCGCGTCCGACAGCGCCACCCCGAGCAGCGCGAGCACGCCGTTCGCCATCAGGTTGCCGGCGGGCGGGCCGATCTGAGCCGCCGACGCCCAGAAACCGCGCTGCTTCGGGTTGCCGTACTCGCTGGACAGCAGCACCGCGCCGCCCCACTCGCCGCCGAGCCCGACGCCCTGCGCGAACCGCAGCAGCACGAGCAGCACACCCGCTGCTCCGCCGATCGCGGCGTGCGTCGGCAACAGGCCGATGAGCAGCGTCGCGATACCGGTGATCAGCAACGTCGTGACGAGCACGCGTTTGCGCCCGATCTTGTCGCCGAGCCTGCCGAACAGGAACCCGCCGAGCGGCCGGGACAGGTAGCCGACCGCATACGTCGAGAACGCGAGCAGTGTGGCGGTGAGCGGTTCGGAGCTCGGGAAGAACAACGGGCCGAGCACGACGGCCGCGGCGACGTTGTAGATCGCGAAGTCGTACCACTCCAGAGCGGTACCGGAGAGCGAGGCCACGAACGCGCGTACCAGCGCTGAACGAGGTACGTCGTGTGGCGTTGGTGTCGTTGCTGTGTGGGGCGGCATGCGGTAATACTGCCTGTATACAACTCGTATGCGCAAGGAGTACCGCATGTCTACCGCTTGCACACTGGCCTTCGACCTTCCCGACGGCACCGTTGCCGAGGTCTCCGTGACGACCTTGCTGAACGGCGGGTATGCAGGTCGCAGCCAGGACGACGTGGCCGCTCACGTGCGCGAACTCGCCGAGCTGGGCGTGCCGGCGCCGTCCGTGACGCCGAGCCTCTACCCCGTCTCGCCGTACCTCGCGCAGCAGACGACGACGGTCCCGGCTCAGCACGAAAAGACGTCCGGCGAGGCCGAGTGGGCCCTGATCGTCACCGAGAACGACGTGCTGCTGACCGTCGCGTGCGACCACACGGACCGCGCGCTGGAGGTGCACGGCGTCGCGTGGAGCAAGAACGCGAGCCCGGACGTGCTGGGCCGCAAGGCGTGGCGCCTGTCGGACGTCGCGGACCGCATCGACGAGATCGAGCTGACCGCGTGGGCCGACGGCGTGGAGATCCAGCGCGGCACGCTCGCCGAGCTGCTGACCCCGCAGTACTGGGTCGACCGGCTGCGCGACCTGGGCCTGCTCAAGCCCGGCACCGTCCTGCTGTCCGGCACGATCCCGATGCACCACGGCGTGGAGCAGTTCGCGTCGAAGTGGCGCGTCGAGCTGCGCGACCCGGCCACCGGTGATGTCCTCGACTGCGGCTACGAGGTGACCCAGCTGCCGGACCCCATCGGCTGATCGGTATGTGCTCCCGGGCCCGGTGTCGATCCGGCCCGCTCCTGGTTCGACGTGCCGGTACAGGAACACGACACAGGAGGCACCGATGAGCAAGGTCTACACGGGCGCGAGCACCTCGATCGACGGTTACGTCTCGGGTCCGGAGTTCTCCGGCTTCGACAAGCTGTTCCGCTGGTACGAGTCGGGCGACGTGGCGTACACGGTCCCCACCGGCTCGATGACCTTCCACCTCACGCCGGCGAGCGCCGCCTACTTCAGCGGGATGGTCCAGGCGACCGGCGCGCTCGTGGTGGGACGAAGGCTCTACGACTTCACCAACGGCTGGGGCGGACAGCACCCGATGGGCGTGCACACCGTCGTGCTCACCCATCGGCCGCTGGAGGACAACGAGCACTTCACCTTCTGCAGCGACGGCATCGAGAAGGCCATCGAGATCGCCGGGGTGAAGGCCGGCGACAAGGTCGTGGGCCTCAACTCGGGTGAGGTCGCCCGGCAGGCTCTCGACGCCGGACTGGTGGACGAGATCTTCCTCGACCTGGTGCCGGTGATCCTCGGTGGCGGAACCCCGTTCTTCGCGCCGGGCAAGGGTTTCGAGCTGGAGGGACCGCTTTCGGTCATTGAGGGCGTGGGCGTCACGCATCTGCGCTACAAAGTGAAGTATGGGGAGGATGGTGCTGTTACCGCTGATCTTCGCGGTGACGGCGGCGTGCGCGGTCAGTGATCCGCGTGCACAGGCCGAGCGGCTCGTGAAACCGCCTGCGCTCGGCCCTGTGCGCGCCGAGCTGGCCGGCCAGACCACACCGACGTTCGCCGCGATCGACGCGCTCGAGTGGCTCGAACGCGGGCCGAGCGCGACGGAGGACTCCTGCACCCTCGAGCCGGGCAACACCAAGGGGATCTTCACCAAGCAGTGGTGGGACGTGAGCTGCTACTGGAGCACAACGCGCTACTACGGTTTCGACGGTGACTTCACCGCGCGGACGCAGTCGCTGAACGACGCCCTCATCACCGCCGGGTGGCCGAAAGCCAACGACCTGGGCATGGCGCTCGACTACTACCACGAATTCCACGGCCGGCCGGAAGGAACTCGCAAGTACGACGCGTCGTTTCTGCCGAGCGTCGCCTACGACGGCTATCTCGGCAACAATCGGTGGACGGTGCGGCTGAGCTGGGGTGAAGCCGGCCAGGTGCCAGACGAGTTCGAGCGCGCACTCCCGGCCGTCGACTACCTGCACCACGAGGCCACTGAGGTCGATCGGGTACGCGTGCACCGGGAGATCACGAGCAGGCATCAGTACCTGCTCGTGGTCTCGGTGGGCACGCGCTACTTCACCCATAGCATCGAATGATGAAGCTGCGGAGGCTGACCGAAGCCGACCTCGACGAGCTGATCCGGGTCGTTCAGGAGTCGCTCCCGCATCTGCGGCCGTGGATGCCTTGGGCGGCAGGCGATTACGACGCGTCGACCGCCGCCGGGTTCCTCGGCATCGCGGTGAGCACGTGGGAACGCGGCACGATGTTCCACCACGCGATCACCGTCGACGGCGAGATCGTCGGCGTGGCCACCGCGGACCGCACGGACGAGAACGACCTCGTGGAGATCGAGTACTGGCTGCATCCCGCGCACACGGGCCGTGGCCTGGCGACGAACGCGGCCTCGCAACTGGTCGAGCTCGCGTTCTCGCTCGAGGGCGTGCGCAGGGTCCAGATCTGGCACGACGAAGCCAACGTCGCGAGCAGCGGTGTGCCGCGGCGTCTCGGGTTCACCGAGATCGGCCGCCGCACACCGCCGCGCGAGCCCGCGATCGGCAACCGCGTCGGAGTCGACGTGGTGTGGGAACTGCGGCGCCAGGTCAGCTAAGGCACGATTTCGAGCTGCGCCATCATGCCGATCCACGAGTGTTCGAGGAAGTGGCAGTGGTAGACGTAGCGCCCGGTGTAGCCGGTGAACGTGGCCTGCACCTTCACCGTCTCGCCCGCGGTGATCGGGATCGTGTCCTTGAGGCCCGCGTCGCCGGGCAGGGGCGGGCCGCCGTTGCGCTCCAGCACGCGGAACTGGACCAGGTGCAGGTGGAAGTTGTGCTTGACGCCGGTCGGGTCGGAGCTCTTGATCAGCCACGTCTCGGTGGTGCCGCGTTTGATCGTGAAGTCGACGCGGTCCATGTCGAAGACCTTGCCGTTGATCACGCCGTCGGGCCGTTCGTTGGGCTTGAAGACGAACGACAGGTCGACCTCGCGGTCCACTGTGGAGTAAGGCATCGCGGGCAACGGGCGCAGTGCGGCCGGGACGCGGCTCGAGTCGGAGGCGCGGCGGACCACGTCGAACCGGAGGATCTCACCCGCCACGGCGTCGGTGACGATCAGCTTGGAACCGATGGGGTACTTGGAGAAGTCGATGACGACGTCGGAGCGTTCGGCCGAGGAGAGGACGAGCTCGTCCTGTTCGAGCGTTCCGGCGAGCAGGCCGCCGTCCGAGCCGATGCGGGTGAACTTGTCGCCGACGAGCTTGAGCTTGAAGACGCGCTGGTTGGCGGAGTTGATGAGGCGGAACCGGTACTTGCGGGCCGCGACCTCGAAGTAGGGCTGCGGGACGCCGTTGGCGAGCACGACCGTGCGCTTGCTGGGGTCGTCGAAGACCACGATGTTGCCGCTGTCGTCGAACTGGATGTCGCGAAGGAGGATCGGGATGTCGTAGGCGCCGGACGGCAGGTTCAGCGCCTTCTCGGAGTCGTCCTCGATCACGTAGGCGCCGTGCAGTCCTAAGTAGACGTGCGCGGCTTCGCTGCCGTGGCTGTGATCGTGGTACCAGAGGGTCGTGCCCTGCTGGGAGTTCGGGTAGAGGTAGAGGCGGGTGCGGCCGGGCTCGATGAGATCCTTGGGGTGGCCGTCGTGCTCGGGCGCCACGTGACCGCCGTGCAGGTGGACGTTGGCGGCCTCGTCCATCTTGTTCTGGAACATGATCAGCGTCTTGCGGCCGGTCTTGGCCCTGATCGTCGGGCCGACGAACTGACCGCCGAAACCCATGACCGGCGACTTGAGGCCGGGCAGGATCTCCGCCGTCGTTCTTTCGATCGAGAGCTGGTAGACCTCTTGTTTCGCGGTGGACACCAACGGTTTGAGCACCGGCGGCACGGGCATCGCGCGTGTCCACGGCACTATCTCCGGTTTTGTGCCGCTGAACGTCTTCGACTCCACGAACGCCTTCGCGTGCTCACTGTGCGTCGAGTCCTCGTGACCCTCTGCGGGCGCGAGCAGTTGCGGCACACCGAACACTCCCGCCGCGACGCCTCCCGCGGCGAGCACACTTCGTCTGTTGAGCATCGCTGTTCCCCTAAGCGCCCCAGGCGGAGGCGAACGTGAGAACGCTCCCGCGGCGGTTGGATGCGGCGGAAACCTACGCCGGACGCTCAGGGGGAACACCTAGTTCCAGAAGGGCTTTCGGTGTGCAGAGCCGACTGTCTCAAGAGGCCAGTGCGGCCTTCACCGAACGAGTGCGGTCGTCCGCCAGCACCTCGTCATCACCATTCCGAATCGCTTGCAGCACTTGGGAAACGACGTCCTCGGGCGCGATCTTGGGTGCCGTGACGTCCGAGACCATGTCGGTGTCGATGAACCCGGCGTGCACTCCGATGACGTGAGTTCCCTGCTCCCGCAAGGCTTGCCGCGTCGAGTTCGTCAGCGACCAGCCCGCCGCCTTGGACGCCGCGTAGCCGCGCCAGTCCGCCTTGCCGACGAACGAGAGGATGCTCAGGACGTTGACGAGCGTGCCGCCGCCATTGGCTTTCAGAATGGGCGCGAACGCGTCGGTCACGCGCACCAGCCCGAAGAAGTTGACCTCGAATTCTGCCTTGATGCTGTCAACGTCCGCGCCCGCGACGAGCACGCCGGCGTTGTTGACGACGATCGAGACGTCTCCGAGCTCCTTGGCCGCGGCCTCGAGCGAAACCTGGTCACTCACGTCCAGCCGGACCGGAACGACCCCCTCGTCCACAACGGACGCCGGATTGCGCACCCCGGCGTAGACCTTCGCACCCTGCTTGACGAACTCCTGGGCGAACACCCTCCCGAGCCCGCGGTTGGCGCCGGTCACCAGCACGGTCTGACCCTTGAAGTCCATGACTACCTCCTGAGTTGTCTTTTCAAACCAACTCCGGCTTCGTCAGTTTGATTTCCCAACCCGCTGATAGCATCGTCACATGGCTCCACGAAGCTGCTCGATCGCGAACGCGCTGGAGATCGTCGGCGAGCGGTGGTCGCTGCTGGCGCTGCGCGAGGTCTTCTTCGGCAACACCCGGTTCGACCAGATCGTGGAGAACACCGGCGCCTCCCGCGACGTGCTGGCCGCACGCCTGAAGAAGCTGGTCGCCGCCGACGTGCTGGAGAAGGTCCAGTATTCGTCGCAGCCGCCGCGGTACGAGTACCACCTGACCGAGTCGGGCCGGGCGCTGCACAACGTGATGCTGATGCTCAAGGAGTGGGGCGACACCTACGTGACAGAGGGACCCCTCCCGCTCGTGTGGGAGCACTCTTGTGGCGCCGTGCTGGAACCACGGGTCGTGTGCACTTCGTGTGGTGAGGAGGCGACCTTCGATTCGTTGCACCGCGCGCCTGCCTCGGCGGCGTCGTGAAAGAGCAGTCGGCCGCGCGGCTGGAGGCGCTGAGGCAGCAGATCGGCGCGACCTGGATGGTCGGGTTCGAGAACTTCGACGGCGGCCACCCGTTCATCGAGGTGTCGGAGGGGCGAGGAACTGCGCTTCACCACGTTTCGACGCCAGGTGGAACTGCTCGGCTCGCTCGACCCGCGGTGGGCACAGCGTGCGCAGGAGTCCCGGCCGACCCACTAGGTTGTGCACCATGAGCGAGGACGACGAGGACGAGTTCGCCGAGGACGACGACTTCGAGGACGAGGAAGACGCCGACGACCTCTTCGCCGTCACGCCCGAGCCGCGCACGGTGTGTCACCTGTGCGGTGGCGCGAGCTACATCGCGGCGCCCACGCTGGCGATCATCGGGGGTGCGCCGCGGACCGTCGACAACGGGCGCGAGTGCCCGCACTGCAACGGCGCGCGGACGTTCAACGGGCTCGTGCCGCCGCTTTAGCCCTGTTCTCGGCGTGCCAGTCGAGGAAGTCGGGCACCTGGAGGCGGGCGATCTCCTCGCCGATGACGTCCAGCGCGAGGTCGCCGACCCGTTTGAAGCGGATGCAGGCCTTGCCCATGTCGAGCTTCTTGCCGGTGGCCGCGTACCTGGCGCGGAAGGGCTCCTCGAACTCCTCCATCACCGTGGTCAGGTAGACGGCGTAGTAGTTCTTCTGCGCGGCGAGGGCCGCGTACATGAGCGGCTTCTTGTTGTACGTCGGACCGCTCACCTCCAGGGGCACGGCGTACGTGATGAGGCCCCAGTCCATTTGCTCGACGTAGCCGCCGGGGAGGTTGGCGAGGATGACGTCGCGCACAGCCTCGACCTCGGCACGCTGCTGATCAGGCAGTTCGGCGAGGTACTGGGCGACCGTGGAGGCATTGCTCTTCACCATGCGCGTACGGTAATCGCCCGTGGAGGTCCTGACCCGAGCCGAATGGCACCAATTGCGCGATTCGCACGTCGCGCGCATGCGGCGATTCACCGGGCCGCACCAGGAACGGAAGCTTCGGCGCGAGAAGCACCCGGTCATGGACTTCCTCTTCACGTACTACAGCCATCGGCCTGTGCGGCTCGAACGGTGGCATCCGGGGCCCGGCGTCGTGCTGGAGGACGCGGACGAGTACCTGGAGTTTCCGCACTACAAGCGCACTGAGCAGGGCGTCACGCTCGACGTCGACAGCTTCTTTCAGCAGCGCGAGAAGACGCTGGAGTTCGTGCGGGCGCTGCTCACGGCGACGTTGAGCAGGCCGGCGCGGCTCGGATGCTTCGGGTTGCACGAGTGGGCGATGGTCTACCGGCAGCAGCCCGAGGAGGTCCGGCACAACGCGTGGCCGTTGCGCCTGGGCAGTGACGGCACCGACGCGGTGGTCGAGGCGAGCCGGATCCAGTGCGGGCACTTCGACGCGTTCAGGTTCTTCACGCAGCCCGCGCGGCCTCGCAACGCCTTGCAGCCCACGCGGGAGGACCAGGTCGCGAACGAGCAGCCGGGGTGCCTGCACGCGAACATGGACCTGTTCAAATGGGCGTACAAGCTGGAGCCCGCGACGCCGTCGGACCTGGTCGCCGACTGCTTCGAACTGGCCGCTGACGTGCGCGAACTCGACATGCAGGCCTCGCCGTACGACCTGGCTGACCTGGGGTACTCCCCCGTGCTGATCGAGACGCCGGACGGGCGGGCGGAGTACGTGCGGAGGCAGGCGTCGTTCGCCTCGCGGGCTCAGCCGTTGCGAGAACGGCTCGTGTTCGTTTGCCAGTCGATACAAAGAGTGACTTCACTTCGCTGACGGAGTTCACCTGTTAGCGTGATTGGCGGTCGTCGGGGGCCGCTGAGTAGTTGTGAGGGATCGATGTCTCGACACCGCGCGCTGCGGGCGAGGGTGCGGCGCGGGATCGCCAAGTGGCCCGTGCTCATCGTCGTGTTCGTCGTGCTGATCGGCCTCGGCTGGCTCGCTTGGTCGTGGGCCGGTGGTGTGCTCGACAGCCGAGCGAGGGCGCTGGCTCAGAACTGCAGTGAGGGCGACTCGGTGCTGCGCGTTGCGGCGACGCCGAGTGTTGCCGAGGCTGTTGCGGATGTCGCGCGCGCATGGAGCGCCACGCGGCCCGTTGTGTACGACCACTGCATCGCCGTCGAGGTCACTTCCCTGGACTCATCGGCGGTGCTGGACGGGCTGACGACCTCGTGGGACGCGGAGAAGCTCGGCGCGCGGCCCCACGCGTGGGTGCCCGACTCGATGCTGTGGGCGAACCGGCTGACGGCGCTGAACGCGAAGCTCGTCGGCTCGGCGCCGAAGTCCATCGGGACGTCACCGGTGCTGCTGGCCGCGCCCGAGGCGGCCGCGCCTGTGCTGAAGGACTTCAAGTGGTCCGACATGCCGGAGGTCACGGACTGGCAGAAGTTCGGCCAGGGCTGGGGACGGTTCAGCGTCGCGATGCCGGATCCGGCCGCGAACACAGCGTCCGCGCTGGCGATTCAGTCCGCTCTGGCCGGCGGCAAGGGACCCGTGACGGCCGAGTCGCTCGGTTCCGAGGCGTCGAAGGCGGCGTTGTCGAAGCTCGCCGCCGCCGTACCGCCCGAGGTGCCGGGGACGACGCGGGACGCGTTGCGGCGCCTGGGAGACAGCGCGACCGTGAACGCGGCGGGCTTCAGCGTGACGCCGGTGTCCGAAGTGGACCTCTACAAGCACAACACCGGCAAGGAAGCGCCGTCGAAGCCGTTGGTGGGCGTGCTGCCGGTCGGGCCGGCGCCGGTGGCGGACTTCCCGTACATCGCGCTGGGCGGCTCCGAGGTCGGCGAGGCGGAAGTGCGTGCGGCGCAGGCATTCCGCGAGTTCATGACCGAGCCCGCGCAGCAGAAGATCCTGGCTTCCGGCGGTTTGCGCGTCGAGTCCACTCAGGACCGTCCGTCACCGTCTCCCGGCGTGTCCTGGGCAGCAGTGACGGAGAACCTCGTGGCGGCCGACGCCGTGACGACGCAGCAGATCTCGTCGGCGTGGGCGTCGGCGGACCGCGGCGGGCAGGTCGTGACGGTGCTCGCGGACGTGTCGACGTCGATGAAACCCAGGCTGGACAAGGTGAAGGCCGCGTTGCGCGGCCAGGTGGACAGATCGGTGTCCGGGTCGTTCGGGCTCTGGGAGTTCGCGCGCGACCTGGACGGCTCGAAGCCCTACAAGCAGCTGGTCGGAGCCGGGCCGGTGGCGGAGAAGCGCGAGGCGTTGCGTCGTGCGATCGACGGACTGAAGACGTCTGACGGCTCGCAGCTCTACACCTCGCTGGCGGCTTGCTACGAGACAGCGCACGACGGGTTCGTCGCCGGGCGGGTCAACCGGGTCGTCGTGATCACCGACGGCACCTCGGACGGTGGCATCGACCTGGCCGCGCTGAAGGATCGCTTGCACGGCAAGGACTTGGCGGTCAGCTTCATCGCGATCGGCTCCGAGGTGGACCGCGCGGCGCTGGACGACATCGCTGGGACGACCGGCGGTTCGGTGTCCGTTGTGGACGGTCCGGACGGGGTCGAGGCGGCTCTGGGGCAGGTGCTGTCGACGAAGGCGTAGAGGGCGGGCCGTTTCCGGCCCGCCCTCTCCTTCAGTTGCTCTGTTGGTAGCGCCTGCGGCGGGCCAGGAGCAGGCCGAGGCCGGTGAGGCTCAGGCCTGCGAGGCCGATCGGGAGCAGGTCGCCGGCGCCGGTGTAGGCGAGTTCGTCCTCCTTCTTGGGGTGGATCGGCTGGCCGATGGCGTTCTTGACGACCTCGGCTGGGATGGCTGCGGGCTGGGGTTCGACAGGGTCAGCCGCTTCGACCGGGTCGGCCGCTTCGACGGGGTCAGCCGCCTCGACTGGGCCCGCCGTGTCGACTGGGCCCGCCGCTTCGGCCGGGTCTGCCGCGTCAGCCGGGTCCGCCGTGTCGACCAGGATCGCGTCGGTGACCGGCTGACGGACCTCCACCACTTCGGGCAGCGTCTCGTAGATGATGATCTCCGTCGGCTGGTGCACCGTCACTACCTCGACCCGGACCACGCCCTGGTGATAGACCGACTCGATCACCGGCTCCACCGCGTCGATCGCCGGATCCGGCTCGGGCGCCGCGTTTTCGTCCTGGATCCGGTCGAGAGCCTTGTTGGCTTCGTCCAGCAGACCGTCGAGCGCGGCCAGCCCCTGGTCCACCGCGGCGTCGAGCGGGTCGAGCTGAGCGGGGGCTTCCGGCTCGACCTGGTCCAGCGCCTTGTCCGCCTCGTCCAACAGACCGTCCGCGTGGTCCGCGACGTACGTCAGGGCATCGGCAACTGCCTTGGCGATGCCATCCGTCAACGGGTCCGGCTCGACCGGCTTCGGCGACGGCGCCTCCGCATCGAACTGGTCCAGAGCCCTGTCCGCCTCGCCCAGCAATGCGTTCGCCGCGTCGAAGCCCTGATCAGTGACATAGGTCAGTGCGTCGGCGACCGCGTGCGCGATGCCATCGGTCAGCGGGTCCGGTCCGCTCGGCTTCGGCGAATCCAGAACAGGCACAGGTTCCACAGCCAACACCGGCTCAGGCTCAGCCGGTGCGTCCGCACCAACCTGGTCCAGGGCCTTGTCCGCCTCGTCCAGCAAATCGTCCGCACGATCAACGGCGTACGTCAGCCCATCAGCGACTGCCTTGGCGATGCCATCGGTGAGCGGGTCGGGTTCGGCCGTCTGCGTGGGCTCGGCGTGCGACACGACCTGGTTGGAAACGGTGTCTGCCGGAGCGGGTTCCGGGGTCGGTTCGGGGGTGGGTTCGTCGGCAGGCTTGGCGGCGGGCACCTCGGCCACCGGTGCTGATACCGGGTCAGCCACGGGCGCCGGCTCAGGCACCGACTCGGCCGCAGGCGCAGACTCGGTGACTGGCACCGACTCCGCGACTGGCCCCGAGGGTGCCTCCGCCACCTGCGCTGGGGGCGAGACAGAGGGTGTCGCGGGCACCACCACCGGCTCCGGAGCAGCGTCCGCCGCGGGTACTGCGGCCGGTTGCTCGCTCGGCAGGGAAGGCTGGGCATCGGGCTGTGTTGCGGACGGCGGCGGACCGGGGTCGGCAGGCGGCGGACCTTGGTCAGCGGGTTGGACACTGGTCTCGGCGGGCTGCACGACGGGCTGCACTGGCGACTGGGCGGCGGCATCGGCAGGCTGGGCGGCGGCATCGGCAGGCGATGCGGCAGCGGCATCGGCGGGCTGGGCGGCTGGGACGGCCGGTGGGAGTTCGGCTACGTCCTGGGTCAGGGCGGCCAGCTGTTCTTCCAGGTCGTCCGCCTCTTCCTGCCAGGTCTGCAGCGGGTCGGCGGGCTGGTCGACGGCCGGGGGCTCGCTCGCGTTGGCCTGGCTTGCGAGGCCCAGGGCTGCTGCCAGGGCGAAGCCGCCTGCGGCCAGGACCTTGGTGACGAGGTTCGACATGGCTTGCTCCTAGGCGATCGTGGTGACGAGCTTGGACTGGAGTTGCAGGAGTTTCGTGGTCAGGGCGGTCAGGGCGTCGGTCATGAAGCTGGACTGCTGTTTGCCCGCGTACTTCTGCTTGGCCGCGGTCAGTTGGTCGTTGATGCGCTGGATCTGGGCTTCCAGGCGTTCTCGCGCGGTGGCTTCCGCCGGGGTGGCCGCGGCCTTGTCGGCGCTGATGGCCGCGCGCTGTTCCTGGGTCACGCCGGCGGTCAGGGTGTAGCCGAACTGCTTGGTGGCGGTGTTGTAGACGACTGCGCCGTTGCGGTACAGGCGCTTGACCTGGTCGCCGACGGTTTCTGTGCCGGTCTGGTCGCCCAGCAGGCCTGCCAGGGTCGGGCGTTCGGTGAGGAACCTGTCCAGGCGCTGGTCAGGGGTGATCGGCTTCACGAGCTCTGACGTGCCCAGGTGGATGAAGTGCTTCACCAGGTCGGCGCGGAGGAGTTTCTGGCCGTAGCTCAGGGGCGAACCGAAGCCGTTGTAGTCCTCCAGCAGGACGTAGGTGATCTTGGGGGTCGACGGGGAGGCGGCGGCGTCGTCGATGTACTTCTTCAGCTTTCGGGCGTCCGGGTACTTCGACGACGCGAGCTTGTCGATGGCTGCCTGGTCGGACTTGTTGAGGCGGTAGGCGCGGGACACGACTGCGGCGTGGCCGTCGGGGCCGAACGGAGAGCCCAGCAACGAGTCGCCGGGGTCCCAAGTCGCCACGGCGCCGACGGCGGGGGTCTTGTCGACCTTCACGCCGATGTCGGTGTACAGCTCGTCCATCCGACCGGCGGAACCGGCGCTGGTGCCGACGTGCTTGTTCACCTTGAGCAGGTTGGTCTTCTCGAAGAAGCCCGAGTAGTCGCCGCCTGCGCGGTTGATGATCCACCACTCGGCGTAGGTGCCGCACTGCTGGAAATCGGCCAGTTTCGCGGACCCGTGACCGTACGTGCGGAACATCTCCTCGGCCTTGTAGTCGTTGCCCAGCACCGGATCCTGGGAGATGTCGCGCGGCACACCCGGCGACGACGGTTCGAAGGCGCCGGACAGCCACTCCTGCTTGCGCGTCTGTCCGATGTGGATGAAGTTCGACACCGAAGAGGTGGGCTGCCGGTAGTTCTGGTAGCCGTCGCCGGTGTACCGGCCGTAGTCCTCCAGCGTCACGGTGCCGTCGTCGTTCACCGCTGCCACGTAAGCGAGGTGACCGTCGTCGAAGTAGGCCAGAGAGCCGATGGAAGGCGTGTCGTTCACCGGATAGTCGTTGTCGCGGGCCTGCCGAAGGACCCACTCGGGCGAGAGGGAGTGGTCGGCGGCGCCCGCGCCGATCTCGTCGAGCACGTCCGTGAACGACGTTCCCCTGCGCTTGGCGATGCGAGCGAGAGCGAAGGTGGTCGCGCTCTGGGCCTCTTCCAGCTCGGCATCACCGAACGCCTTTTGGACCGCGGCCCAGTCCACGTCGTCGGACAGCGCGGCGGCCGGGAAGTCGGCGACCGCGACCGGCGAAGCGTGGGCGAACGAGTCCCCCACCCCGAACAGCACCGAGGTAGCCATTCCCAGCGCGGCGACCTGGACGAGCACTCTGTTGACTGACATCGGTTTCCCCTCGGACAAGTGGATTTCCCTTGCCCAGAAGAGTGCCGACGTCACAACGGAAAAGCCCTACCACGGCGGACGGCGAAATGCCCGCCGCGCATACCGCGGAAGTTTCAGCCGCCCGGCCTGACCAGGCCCGCCTCGTACGCGAAGGCGACCACCTGCGCACGCGACGACAGCCCGAGTTTCGTCATCGCGCGGTTGAGGTGGGTCTTCACAGTGGCCTCGGACAGGAACAGCTTCGAGCTTATGTCCCCATTGGACAGTCCACGTGCGACCAGCGAGACGATCTCCGCCTCCCGCGCCGTCAAAGCGGAGAACGACTCAGGCAGACCTCGTGCCGGCTCGGGCATCGCGGCGAACTCGCTGATCAGCCGACGGGTCACCGAAGGCGCCAGCAGTGCCTCGCCGGACGCGACCAGACGAACCGCGCGCACGAGCTCCTCAGGTGGCGTGTCCTTCAGAAGAAAACCTGAGGCACCAGCACGAAGTGCCGCGAACACGTGCTCGTCCAGGTCGAACGTCGTCAGCATCAGGATCGACGCGGCAGACCCCGAACCGACGATCTCGCGGGTCGCGGTGACACCGTCCAGACGCGGCATGCGCACGTCCATCAGCACGACGTCGGGCTCCAGCTCGCGCGCCAGCCGCACGGCCTGTTCGCCGTCGTCGGCCTGCCCCACCACGAACAGGTCGGGCTGCGCGTTCAGCAACGCCACGAAACCCGCCCTGACCAGCACCTGGTCATCCACCACCAGCACCGAAGTGGTCGTCATCGCGCCTCCACCGGCAGCTCGGCCGTCACCCGGTACCCGCCGTCCACATGCCGCGCCGACACCACACCGCCGTACATCCCGACCCGCTCCCTCATGCCCACCAGGCCATGCCCGCCGCTCACGACGCCAACAGGCACAACGGAAGGACTTTCGTTGAACACGTCCATCACCAGCCGGTCCGGGCGGCACACGAACGACACCTGAGTGCGCACCGGACCCGCGTGCTTCAGCACGTTCGTCAGCGCCTCCTGCACCAGCCGGTACGCGACGAGCGCCTGACCGGGTGGCAGGTCGGGCGGATCGCCGTCGCGCAGCACCTCCAGGTCCAAACCGGACTCCCGCGCACGCGCCAGAAGCTCCGGTATCCGGCCGAGTCCAGGCTGCGGCTCACCACCGTCCTCATCGGACTGCCGCAGTACGCCCAGCATCGACCGCATCTCCGCCAGCGACTCGCGCGACGTGCGTTCGATGATCCCCACCGACTCGGCCACCTGCTGAGGATTCGACGTGAGCAACGCGCGCGCCACCCCGGACTGCACGGCGATCAGGCTCAGGCCGTGCGCCACGATGTCGTGCATCTCGCGCGCGATCCGGTTGCGTTCGCCCATCACGGCTTCTTCCGCCAGCCGTTTGTGCGCCTCGTCGAGCATGCCCAGCGTTTGCTCCAGACGTTCCCTGCGTCGCCGGCTCCTCCGTTGCGCCTGGCCGAGCGCGGAGGTCACGCAGAACAGGGTGATCCAGCTGCTCAGCCAGAACCCGACGTCGACCGTGCGATCAGGTACGCCCGGCACGAAGATGCCCGCCCACAGGACGAGCACCGTCGCGAGCACCGCCAGCCACACAGCCACTCTGGTCGACAACGAGTAGAGCGCCACGAGCATCGCGAGGATGTTGCCGTTGTGCGGGTCGCCGAGGGAGGCCTGCACGACCATCACCTCCAGCACCACCGCGAACACGACCGCCGGATACCGCCTGCGCAGCAGCAACGACAGCGCGGCCACGACCTCGAGCAGCACCTGCCAGCTCAGCGGGCGGAGCTTCGAGTCGTTGAGGAACATCAACGGCGTGTGCAGGGCCAGCACCGCGAGCACCAGCAGGCAGTCCACGACGAGCGGACGGCTCAGCAGGTGCTTCATACCGCTGATTCTTCGGCTATCAGCCGCCGCGGCAACCCGACGTCACCCCAACGTGGAACCCGCCGCTCGAGCCGAGCGTTGAGACGGGCATGGGGATCTTGGTGGCGTCGCTGCCGTTCGCCGGGCACGTGGGCGCGATGGCAGCGGTCTCGAACGAACTGGTCAGGCGCGGGCACGACGTCCTGGTCCACACCGGCGCGAAGTACCGGCACAAGTTCGTGGGCGCGGAATACCTGCCCTGGACGAAGGACTGGGACGACGCCGAGCTGAACAAGACGTTTCCGAGCATCGGGGACGGCAAGGGCATGCGGGCGAACTTCGCGAACGTCCGCGACGTGCTGGTAGGAACCGGTGCGGCACAAGCGAAGGACGTCCTGGAGGCCGAGTTCGACCTGGTGGTCACAGACCACCTGGCGTTCGGTGCCGCGATGGCCGCCGAGATCAAGAACGTGCCGTGGGTGACGGTCTCACCGACGCCACTGGTCGCCAGCAGGCCCCTCGTCCGCATGGTCTCGGGGCTGATCGCGGACCCGATGTTCAACCGCATGCGCGCGGAAGTGGGGCTGAAGCCCAAATCCGGCGCGCTGGAAGCCTTCTACTCATCGGATCTGCTGCTGGCGCAAGGGGTTCGGGAGCTGGAGACCGTGCGGCCACCGAGCCAGGCGCGGTTCGTCGGGCGGTTGATCAGCCCGACGACCAGGAAAGACGTACCCGAGTGGTGGCCGGAGCTCGACGGCCGGACCGTCGTGCACGTGACGCAGGGGACGCTCGAAACCGGAGCGGACGACCTGATCAAACCCGCGATGGAGGCGCTCCAGAACCACGACGCACTGGTGGTCGTCACGACCGGTGGCGCACCAACGGAAACTCTGGGGACATTGCCGGACAACGCGAGAGCGGCCGAGTTCATCCCCCACGACCTGCTGCTGCCGAAGACCGACGTGATGATCACCAACGGCGGCTGGGGCGGCGTGCTGGCGGCGTTGGAGGCGGGCGTGCCGATGGTCGTCGTGCCGGGCGAGCTGGACAAGGCGCAGGCGGCCATGCGAGTGGCGCGCGCGGGAGCCGGAATCACCCTCCGCACGCCGAGGAACCTCGGGCGAGCGGTCGATCAGGTGCTGTCGGAGCCGCGCCACCGCGAACGCGCGGAAGAGCTCAGCAGCGCGATCAAGGCGGCCGGTGGCGCGGCCAAGGCGGCGGACGAGATCGAGGATCTGGTCAAGCGGCGTTGAAGCGGTCGGGATCGGGGCCGGTGCGGGTCCCGTTGTCGAGCTCGGCGATCACGGTCATGTCGTCCTGCGCCAGCTCGAAGTCGAAGATGTCGAAGTTCTCCTTGATCCGATAGGGAGTGACGGACTTCGGGATCACGACGTTGCCGAGCTGGACGTGCCAGCGCAGCACGATCTGCGCGGGGGTCTTGGCGTACTTCTCGGCCAGCCCGGTGATCTCCACCCGGCCCAGCAACGCACCCTGGGCCAGTGGCGACCACGCCTCGGTGACGATCTTGTGTGCACTGTGGACCCTGCGCATCTCGTCCTGCTGCAGCAACGGGTGCAGCTCGATCTGGTTCACCGCCGGGACGGTCGGGAACTCGTCGAACAACCGTTGCAGGTGGCGCGGCTGGAAGTTCGAGACGCCGATCGAGCGCACCCTGCCGTCGGCGTAGAGCTGTTCCAACGCGCGCCACGTCTCGGCGTAGAGGTCGCGGGACGGGACGGGCCAGTGGATGAGGTAGAGGTCGAGCACGTCGCGGCGCAGTCGGCCCATGCTCGCGTCGAACGCGCGCAGCGTCGAGTCGTAGCCCTGGTCGGCGTTCCACAGCTTGGTCGTGATGAACAGGTCGGGGACGCCGGCGATCGCGTCGCCGACCCCGGTCTCGTTGCGGTAGGCGGCGGCCGTGTCGATGCTGCGGTAGCCGGCGTCCAGAGCGTGCGTGACCGCGGTGGCCACCTGGTCCTCCGGCACCTGGAAGACGCCGAAGCCGAGTTGAGGGATCCGTACTCCGTTGTTCAACGAGATCAGCGGAACCATGCGCGTAGCTTCGCATCGTTGTAGACGTCGTGCATCGCCTTGATTGTCGCCATGATTTCGTGTCTCAACTCGTTTGGAGCGATCACCTCGACGTCGGCACCGAATTTGAGCAGGTCAGCGACGGCGTGCCGAGTCGATTCGGTCGGGAAACCGAATTCCTCGCCAGGCTCCGGCGCAAGCTGTCTGATCACGCGCGCCTGGTAGCCGCTGAGCAGGTACTGGGTCTTGTCGAGGCCTGCTCGCGTCATGCGGACGGTGATGCGCTCGCCGTACATGCGCGCCTCGAACTGCTCGGACCACTCCGACCAGAACGCGGCCAGGTCGAAGTCCGCGGGCCGCTCGAACGACTCCCCGAGCGACTGGAGCGAAAGAACCCGGGACACGCGGTAGGTGCGGCCGCTGCCGACGAAGTACCAGGTGCCCGCCTTCAGGACCAGTCCGTACGGGTCGACCGAGCGCTCGACCGTCTGGTTGCCCCAGCGCTGGTAGGTCATCCGCACACGACGCTGTTCCCAGACGGCGTCGGCGATCGTGGCGAGGTGCTCGGTCGGTTCGTCGCCGCGGAACCACGTCGGGGTGTCGAGGTGGAAGCGTTGGCGAATCTGCTCGGCACGAGATCTCAGCTCGGTCGGGAGTGCGGCGAGCAACTTGAGCTGAGCCGCGGCGGCGAACTCCTTCAGCCCCAGCTCCTCGGCCGGTCCCGGCAGCCCCGCGAGGAACAACGACTGGGCCTCCGCGCCCGTAAGACCGGTCAGCCGGGTGCGGTAGCCGTCGATCAGCTGGTAGCCGCCGGAAGGCCCGCGATCGGCGTACACAGGAATGCCCGCGGCGCTCAGCGACTCGATGTCGCGGTAGATCGTGCGAACCGACACTTCGAGCTCGGACGCCAGCTCGTCGGCCGTCATCCGGCCCCTCGACTGGAGGAGCAGGAGAACCTGGATGAGCCGGCTCGACTTCATGGAACAAACCTGACACGAACTGTCAGCTTCTGCCAGCAGAGTGGTCCGCATGAAGGCAACCGGAACCATCGAAGTGAAGAGCTGGGACGAGAAGACGTGGGACGGCCGGTCCTACAAAGAGGTCGAGGGCCGCAAGCTCACCGAGGCGCACGTCCAGTTCGCCTACGCGGGTGACGTCACCGGCATCGGCAGCTGCCGGTACCTCATGTCCTACGGCGACGACGTGGCGTGGACGACCGCGCTGGAGGAGATCGTCGCCGACGGGGGAACGCTGGTGCTGCGGCACGTCGGCGCCTACCGGACCGGCGTCGAGGCCGTGATCGAGATTCTCGACGGCACCGGCGTGTACGCGGGCGCGAAAGGTGCGGCGACGGTCGACTGGGCGGAGGATGGCAGCGGCACCTACACCCTGGAGTACGAGGTCTGAAGATGACCAACGCCCCCATCTACGACGCGACCAGACAGCGGATCACCGAACTGGTGAAGGGCCGGGATCCGCAGACGCCCGTGGCGGCGACCCCGGGCTGGTCGGTCAAGGATGTCGTGGCGCACCTGGCCGGCGGTCTGCGTGATTTCGTGGACCGCCGGTTCGACGGCGTCGAGTCGGGTGAGTGGGGCGAACGGCAGGTGCGCGACCGCCGCGACAACTCTCTTGAGGACGCCTTCGCCGAGTGGGACGCCAACAGGGAGTTGGCGGAACCGTTGTTCGACACGCCCATGGGGTCCGTGCTGATCGCGGAGGTGGTGCAGCACGAGCACGATCTCCGCGCGGCGCTGCACGTTCCCGGTGATCGTGAGTCGCTGGCCGTGCGGGCCGCGCTCACGAAGCCGTTGCAGCAACTGGATCAGCGGATGCGGGACAACGAGGTGCCGGCGCTGCGGATCACGCTGGAGCACGGGGATCGGGTGCTCGGGCACGGCGAGCCGGAGGGGACGCTCAGGACCACGTCGTTCGAGCTGATGCGGGCCATTGGCGGGCGGCGGTCGGTGGACCAGATCAAAGCGCTGGACTGGGACGGGGATCCGGACACGTGGATCGCGGCGCTGGCGTTGTTCGGACGGCACCGGCCGGAGCCGTTCAGTGAGTGACTGGCTCACCGACACAAGGCACTCGTACGACACCGTCGCCGTCAGCTATGCCGACTACACGCGCACGCTCCTGGACGAACTGCCTTATGTGCGTGCGGCTCTGCGGTTGTTCGCGGAGATGGTGCGCGGGCCGGTCGCGGACGTCGGGTGCGGGCCGGGTGAGGTCGCGGCCCGCCTGCGCGACCTCGGCGTGGACGTCTTCGGCGTCGACCTCTCCCCCGCGATGATCGAGCTGGCCCGCCGGAACCACCCCGGGATCCGGTTCGAGGTCGGGTCGATGACGGAACCGCTCGGCACCGCGGTGGCCGGGATCCTCGCGTGGTGGTCGTTGATCCACATCCCGGACGACGACGTGCCCACCGTCCTCGGACACTTCCGGGAGGCGCTCGAACCGGGCGGACTGCTGATGGTCGGCTTCCACGTCGGCGACGAGACGCGGCTGAAGACCCAGGGGTACGGCGGGCATCCGATGAAGGTCCACGTGCACCTGCGGCGGCCGGAGCGGGTGGCGAGGTGGCTCGAAGCGGCCGGGTTCACCGTCGAGGCGCAGTGGCTGCTGGGCACGGACGGGGCCGTCCTCTTCGCCCGGCGCGGGTGAGACGATCTGCGCCGTGTCAGATGAACAGACCTGTCAGCGTTGCGGGGAACAAGTCGAGCTGGAGCGCGAGGACTTCGAGCTGTTCGAGCGCATGCACCCCGACTGCTTCCACTTCGCGTTCGAGCACGACCTGAACCAGCCCGGCCTGAGCGTCGACGAGGACTGCGGCGACCCCGCCTGCCCTGCCGGCGCCTAGCCGATCACCCGGTGTTCGACGAGAGCCGCCATCGCCTCCACCACCGGCACGCGGTCCTGTACCGCGAGATCCGCCAGACCCGGTGCTGACTGGAGCATCAGGCGCAGGGTGGAGGCGGCGAGAGGGGTCTGGGACTGCCACGCCCGGAACTCGGCGAGCGGGATCTCCCACAGGCGGGCGGCGTCGGAGAGGCGGCCGTCGAGCAGAGCGCGCGCACCGGAGCCGATGGACGGCCAGCGGTGCAGTTCCACCACAAGCTGCGCCGGGGTCATCGCCTGGAGCTCGTCGCATCGCGAGAACGGGTGCTCAGGGGCATCCAGCCGGTCCCAGGCGATCGACGGCCTGGTGCCCTGGGTGAAGTTGATGGCCAGGTCCGTCGCCTCGGACAGGTGGGCCGCGTGCCTGTTGAACGACGACCGGTCGTGGAACGGCACCTCCTCCCACAGCACGCCCAGCCTGCTCTCCACGGGTGGGTGACCGACACCGCGCACGAACAGCGACTTCTCGGCGTTGTGCACAGCCGTGACGGCGACGAGTGCTCCGAGCGGCACGAGAAGAGGCTCGCCGACGGCCAGCACGGCCTGGTAGGCGAGGCGGTCGGCCGGGCCCTTGAGGTGGTGGGCCAGCTCGTGGGCGATGACGAACCGCAGGCTGTGCGTGGCCAGCAGATCCGCCACGTCCTCCTGGAACGGTTCCAGCGGGAGAGGCAGGGTTTCCACGCTGCCGGACAAGCGTGCGACACGGGCCGTGTAGCGCAACGTCGCCGCCAGCAGGGCGATGTCGAACGGGCGGCGCCTCCGCAGACGCCGGAAGAACGACGGAGGCCGGGCAACGGCGACCGCCAGGTGCCGGCTGTAGATCGCGATGACGGCCAGCACGGCGTCCGAGATCTCGATCCGCGCCGACCCGTCCGGGTAGCTCGTCGAACTGGCCGGCACCGTGTCGCCGGACGCGAGCTCGACCGACCGCAGCCGGGTGCGGTCGTGGCCCGCCGAGACCATCGCCTCGACGACCGAGTCCTTGATCTCGTGAGCGGTCCCCACAGATGTTCGCACGTTCGATCAGATCGGAAGTTGATCAGATTGCGTTACGAACTTCCCTTGCACCACAACGTTTCCACCCGACACCGAACGGGGCGCACCCAGGTGGGCGCGCCCCGTTCGGACCAGAGATCAGCTGCCGTACGCGGAGAGCGGCGGGCAGGAGCAGACCAGGTTGCGGTCGCCCTTCGCACCGTCGATGCGGCGGACCGGCGGCCAGATCTTCGGAGCACCGGTACCGGCCGGGTAGACGGCTTCCTCGCGGGTGTACGGGTGGTTCCACTCGCCGACGGTCACGCAGGCCGCGGTGTGCGGGGCGTTGCGCAGCGGGTTGTCCTCGACGGGCCACTCGCCCGCACCGACGCGGTCGATCTCGCGCTTGATCGCGATCATGGCGTCGATGAACCTGTCGATCTCGGCCAGGTCCTCGGACTCGGTCGGCTCGACCATCAGCGTGCCCGCGACGGGGAACGACATCGTCGGGGCGTGCAGGCCGTAGTCCGCGAGGCGCTTGGCCACGTCGTCGACCGTCACGCCGGTCGCCTTGGTGATCGGGCGCAGGTCGAGGATGCACTCGTGGGCCACGAAGCCGCCCTCACCCGTGTAGAGCACCGGGTAGTGCTCGTCCAGGCGACGGGCCACGTAGTTGGCAGCGGCCACGGCGGTCAGGGTCGCGCGGCGCAGGCCGTCGCCGCCCATCATGCGCACGTACGCCCACGAGATCGGCAGGATCGACGCGGAACCCCAAGGGGCAGCGGAGATCGGGCCGACACCGGTCGCGGGGCCCGCGGTCGGCTGCAGCGGGTGGTTCGGCAGGAACGGGGCGAGGTGGGACTTCACGCCGATCGGGCCGACGCCGGGGCCACCGCCGCCGTGCGGGATGCAGAACGTCTTGTGCAGGTTCAGGTGCGAGACGTCCGAACCGAACTTGCCGTAGCGCGCCAGGCCGATCAACGCGTTGAGGTTCGCGCCGTCGACGTACACCTGGCCGCCAGCGTCGTGGACCAGGCCGCAGACCTCGCGCACCGTGTCCTCGTACACGCCGTGGGTCGACGGGTAGGTGATCATGATCGCGGCGAGGTCGTCGGCGTGCTCCTGCACGGTCTCGCGCAGGTGACCCATGTCGATGTTGCCCTTGTCGTCGCACTTCACGACGACGACGCGCATGCCGGCCATGACGGCGGACGCGGCGTTGGTGCCGTGCGCGGACGACGGGATCAGACACACGTCGCGGTCGGCGTTGCCATTCGCGCGGTGGTAGGCGCGGATCGCGAGCAGACCCGCGAACTCACCCTGCGAACCGGCGTTGGGCTGCAAGGACACCGCGTCGTAGCCGGTGACCTCGGCGAGCCACGCTTCCAGGTCCGACACGATCTTCAGCAGACCCTTGGCGTCCTCGACGGGCGCGAACGGGTGCAGCGTCGAGAACTCCGGCCAGGTGATGGACTCCATCTCCGCGGTCGCGTTCAGCTTCATCGTGCAGGAACCGAGCGGGATCATGCTGCGGTCGAGCGCGACGTCCTTGTCCGACAACGCACGCAGGTAGCGCAGCAGCGCGGTCTCGGAGCGGTGCGCGTGGAAGACCGGGTGGGTCAGGTAGTCGGACGTGCGGCGCAGGTCGGCCGGGATGCCGTCCGCGGTGTCGGCGTCGATGGCGTCCACATCGGACCCCGTCACGCCGAACGCTTCCCACACCGCGATGACGTGTGCGCGCGTCGTCTTCTCGTCGCAAGCGATTGCCACGACGTCGGCGTCGACCTGACGCAGGTTGATGCCGGCCGCGCGAGCCTTCTCGACCACCGCGGCGGCCTGGCCCTCGACGCGCACCTGGACGGTGTCGAAGAACTCGCCGTGCACGACGTCCAGCCCGGCCTCGCACAGGCCCGTGGCGAGCACGGTGGCGAAGCGGTGCACGCGGGTCGCGATCGCCCGCAGACCCTCGGGACCGTGGTACACCGCGTACATCGACGCGATCACCGCGAGCAGCACCTGCGCGGTGCAGATGTTCGACGTGGCCTTCTCGCGGCGGATGTGCTGCTCGCGCGTCTGCAAGGCCAGGCGGTAGGCGAGCGAGCCGTCGGAGTCGACCGAGACACCCACCAGACGGCCGGGCAGCTGACGCTCCAACCCGGAACGGACGGCCATGTACCCGGCGTGCGGGCCACCGAAGCCGATCGGCACACCGAAGCGCTGCGTGGTGCCGACGACGACGTCCGCACCGATCTCGCCCGGCGCGCGCAACAACGTCAACGCCAGCAGGTCCGCGACGACGACCGCCTGCGCACCGGCGTTGTGGATCTCCTCGATCAGGTCCTTCTGGTCACGCACCACACCGGACGCACCGGGGTACGAGAGCAGCACGCCGAAGAAGTCGCCGCCCAGGCCGAGGCCCTCGATGCCCTGCGACAGGTCCGCGACGACGATCTCGATGCCCAGCGGCTCGGCGCGCGTCTCGATCACGGCCAGCGTCTGCGGCAGCGTGTCGGCGTCGATGACGAACTTGTTGGACTTCGAACGCCCGCCGCGGCGCACCAGCGTCATCGCCTCGGCGGCGGCGGTCGACTCGTCCAGCATGGACGCGTTGGCCACCGGCAGGCCGGTCAGGTCGCCGACCATGGTCTGGAAGTTCAGCAGCGCCTCAAGACGGCCCTGCGAGATCTCCGGCTGGTACGGCGTGTAGGCCGTGTACCAGGCCGGGCTTTCCAGCACGTTGCGCAGGATCACGCCGGGCGTGACGGTGTCGTAGTAGCCGAGACCGATCATCTGCGTCATCGGGCGGTTCTGCGACGCGAGCTCGCGCAGCTCCGCGAGCGCCTCGGTCTCCGTCGCCGGCACCGGCAGGTCGAGCACGAGGTCGCGCTCGTGAATGGACGAAGGCACCGCGTGCTGCGCCAGCTCCTCCAGCGATCCGACGCCGATGACGTCGAGGATGCGCGCGAGTTCGGCCGGGCGCGGACCGACGTGGCGGTCGGCGAACGGGGTGCCGTGCTCGAGAGCGGCGAGCGGAATGCGGTCCTGCGTCATCAAACGCCTCCGGGGGCTGCGGGCACACGTGTCCTGGTGCCCTCCCCGCTCTGTCCGTACCCATCATGGGCGCCTGAGAGGTTCACCCCGGCGCGAACCAGGGCTTTCACCGTCGGCGGGATCTCGAAAGATCCACTTTCCAGAGGCGTCTCGCTCGGGCGGTCCTGGATGCCTGAGAGGTTCCCGGGGAGGGACTTGCTCCTTCGGCGCCGGGCTCTGTGACCCGGTCTCTCCCGCCTGAGTTCAGCGACTACCCGCGAAGAATACCCGCAGGCAGCCCAGGTAGTCGCTAGGGACGCGACCTACGTCTCAACAGCGAGACCTCGCAGCACCCTGCCGACCGGGTCGAGCAGGTCGTCGCGCACCGCCACCAGCAGGTGCGAGGTGCCCACCACGGCGTCCCCGCGCTTGGCCGCGACGAGCTTCGCGCCCTCGACGAACCGGTCGATCCCGGCGCCGGTCGCGGCAGGCAACGTCGCCGGATCCACGCCGGCCGCCCGCAGCGCCGCCGCGCCACCGGAGGAGAACTCCGGCCGCAACCGCCGCCTGGAGACGGTCAGCTGGTGGTCGACAGTCAACACCGCCGCCACCAGGTCCGCGGCGGTTTCCTGACGCCCGGCGGCCACCGCCAGCCTCTTCGCCTCCATGCGCACGACGTTCAGCACCGGTCCGCCTGTGCTTCGGCGGCGCATGATCAACCGAGTCAGCCACCGCATGCTGCCGCTCCCGGACTCGCCTTCCAACGCCCCTGCCTGGCGCAGCAACCACACCGCCGACGCGTCTTCCGGTTCCGCGGCCTTCCGCACGGCCTCGATCGTCGCCTCGACGTCCACGCGCAGAGCGCCGAAGAGGTCGGCAGCGCGTCCGGACTCGAGCGACAGCAACGCCACCGAGAGATGGGTCGTGGTCAGCGCACCGTCGCCCGCCTCGGCGATCGCCGCCCGCAGACACCCGTCCAGCGCACGGCTCACCGGCAGGACGGGCTCGACATGGGTGTGGTGGTGGGCTGTGCGCATCAGCGCGGTGACGTCCGGACCGGACTCGACGGCGAAACCGTCGTCGCCGGCCCAGCCTCCGACCATCGCCTGGGCCCGTACCGACTTCACGCCCAGCCTGCGGCCGCGGCCGATCGAGTCCGCCAGGGCGATCAGCAGGTGCTCGGTGCCGACGACACCGGACTCCGGTCGCGACGCCTGCCGCACCGCGTCGGCCAGCACCTTCAGAACCTGCCAGGAGGGTGTGCAGCTCATGCGCTCGACGCTAGGGAGCACTCCCCGTCCAGCGCGTCTGCCGACCGGCCATTGAGGACGGCCAGTCGGCCATGATCTTTCAGCCGGTCGCGCGCTCGCGACGCCGGCGGGTCAGCTCGTCCTCCGTCATGGGAGCGATCTCCACGCCGTCCGCGCGCTCGGCGGGGAACTCGTGGATCGTCCCGGAGATCTCCCGCATGGCACCGGAAACCGCGATGCCGAACACGCCCTGACCGCCCTGCAGCAGATCCACGACCTCTTCCGGCGAGGTGCACTCGTAGACGGTCGTGCCGTCCGAGAAGAGCGTGATCTTCGCCAGGTCCTGCACGCCGCGGCGGCGCAGGTGGTCGACCGCGACCCTGATGTTCTGCAGGGACACCCCGGTGTCGAGCAGTCGCTTCACGACCTTCAGGACCAGGATGTCCTTGAAGGAGTACAACCGCTGACTCCCGGACCCGTGAGCCATCCGCACCGTCGGAGCGACGAGTCCGGTCCTGGCCCAGTAGTCGAGCTGCCGGTACGTGATGCCCGCGATCTGACACGCCGCGGGACCCCGGTAGCCGACGAGTTCGTCCGGCAGCGAGGAGTCCGGGAACAGCTCACCCTGCTGCCCGGATTCGGCCCGCACGGGCGCTTCCTCGACCACGCCTGCCTCCCCTCGGAACGGCCACGAAACTCATGGCCGTCAAGCCGCTACGTCAGCTCGCGCAAACCAGCGACGTCCACTCGAGTTCGACGGTAAGACCGGTCAGAGGGCAGGTCAACGCGACGCGCGGGGAGTGTCGACCCTCAACCTCAAGTAGAGAGTCATGTCGTCACCCGAACCAGGACGTTCAGGTGACGTTTAGTGATCGTTTAGCGGGCAAATCGAGCGGAAAGTAGCCCAAAAGAGCGACACGCGACTGTGGTACGTCGGTTCCAAACGAGACAGACAGCGACACCGAGCAAAACTCAGGTGTCCGCGCCCCGGAAGTCCTCCGGCGAGACCGAGTCGAGGAACTCGCGGAACTTCTCGACCTCGTCCTCCTGCTCGTCGGGGATGATCAGGCCGGCCTCGGCCAGCACCGACTCCTCGGCGTGGATCGGTACGCCGACGCGCAACGCCAGCGCCACCGAGTCCGAGGGCCGCGCGGAGACCCGCACGTCGCCGTCGAACACGAGCTCGGCGAAGAAGGTGCCCTCCTGCAGGTCGGTGATCCGCACCTGTTCGAGGTTTCGGCCCAACGCGCCGATGACGTCCTTCAGCAGGTCGTGTGTGAGAGGCCGGGCGGGACGAACACCCTGTTGTTCGAGCGCGATGGCCGTGGCTTCGACGGAGCCGATCCAGATCGGCAGGTACCGCTCGCCCTCGGTTTCGCGCAGAAGAAGGATCGGCTGGTTCTGGGGCAGCTCCACCCGCACGCCGACGACACGCATCTCGCTCATCGGGCCTCGCCTCCCTCTATGTCGTTCGGGAGTACCCGGATTCACACCCGAGCATCCCCCGGCGTACGTGTTCGACGCTACCCGCCAAGCGGGCCGTGTGCTCAATTGTTGCGGGCCGATCGTGATCAAGACGACTGACGCAAGCCCGCTCTTACCAACAACGTGTGCAACGACGTGAAGAGATCAGCCAATTCCCGAACTGTCTCGGGATCTGAGAAGGACTTCAGCAGAACGACCTCGTGGTCCGCCGCAGCGCGAACCGCGCGCAGGTGTTCGCGCTCGACGCCGAGTCCGGTCATCGTCCGGATCGTGCGGAGCGCGGTGATGTCGTCGGCGGTGAAACGGCCCGCGGGGCCGGGGCGCAGCAGACCGTCGCGTTCCAGCTGGGACAGCTGTTCGACGCTGAAACCGGTCTGGGCCAGCAGATCGGCGCGTGACACCGAAGTGGAGTCCACCGGGACCGTGTCGAGCTGTTCGCGGATCACCTTGAGCGGCAGGTATCTGTCGCGTTGTGCGGACAGCACGAAACGCAACCTCTCGACGTCCGCCGTGGAGAACTGGCGGTAGCCGGAGGCCGTGCGTGCCGGGCGGACCAGCCCCTCCGCTTCCAGGAAGCGGATCTTGGAGATGGTGACCTCGGGGAACTCGGGGCGGAGCTGCGAGAGCACCGCCCCGATGCTCAGTCCCCCACGTTGTGGCCGCCCGGCCGTCACGCGTCAGGCTCCCGCGGAGCCAGGACCCGTCAGGAAGACGAGGCGGAACTTGCCGATCTGGACCTCGTCGCCGTTCGCGAGGACGGCCTGGTCGACCGGCTCGCGGTTGACGTAGGTGCCGTTGAGGCTGCCGACGTCGATGACGACGAACTCGCCGCTCTCCCTGCGGAACTCGGCGTGGCGGCGCGAGACCGTCACGTCGTCCAGGAAGATGTCGCTGTCGGGGTGGCGCCCTGCGCTCGTCGTGTCGCGGTCCAGCAGGAACCGGGACCCGGCGTTCGGGCCGCGCTTCACCACGAGCAGCGCGGAACCGGCGGGAAGTGCGTCAACACCGGCAACTGCCGGCTCCTGGGCGGGCGCCTCGGCGCCGCCCTCCATCTCCTGGAGGAAGTCCGCCCGGAAGACGGAGGTCCGCTCCGGGGACTGCTCCGGCGGAACGCCTGGGCCGTCGTTCGTGCTCACCTGAGCTCTCCTCCTGCTGCTGGATCCGTCACTTCCGGTAAAACCTATCGCGTTCGGGTCGCCAGCCTCAGCGCGGCTCCCCTTCCGGCCGAAGAGACGGCGAAAGATCGACGTCACTCCTTCTCCACCAACGCCTTGTAACCATCAGCGTCCAGCAGGCCTTCCAGCGCGTCCGCGTCGTTCAGGCGGATCTCCACCATCCAGCCCTCGCCGTACGGGTCGGTGTTCACCGAGTCGGGTGCCTGCACCAACGCGTCGTTGATGGCGACGACCTCACCGTCGAGCGGCGAGTAGAGGTCGGACACGCTCTTGGTGGACTCGACCTCGCCGAACGTGTCGCCCGCGGAGACGGTGTGGCCGACCTCGGGCAGCTGGACGAAGACGACGTCACCGAGCTGTTCCTGGGCGTAGTCGGTGATGCCGACGCGCACGGTGTTCTCGCCCGTGCTGGCGACCCACTCGTGTTCCTCGGTGTAGCGAAGCTCCTCGGGAATCAACTGACTGCGCTCCTCGTGCTGAACCTGTATGGGGTGATCTTTTCACGCGGCCTTTTCGGGAGTGACCCGCAGGGCCGAGAAGAACTGGTAGACGTACAGCAGCGCCGACCACAGGTAGAGCGCTCCGCCCCAGGCCGTGAAGGCGTAGGCGAACGGCTGGGCGATCTGCGCCCACGTCGAGTCGCCCTGCGCGAGCAGCAGCAGGGGGAACGCGTACAGCAGGTTGAAGGTCGCGGCCTTGCCCAGGTAGGTGACCTCGAACGGGCCCCAGCCCCGTTGCCGCAGGATCAGCAGGCAGATGCCGACGACGACCTCTCGCCCCACGAGCACGAGGGCGATCCACAGCGGAACGATGTCCCTGATCACGAACGCCAGCAGCGTGCAGAACACGTAGAGGCGGTCCGCGGCGGGATCGAGCAGCGCGCCGAGGTTGCTCATCTGGTCGAGCCAGCGCGCGAGCTTGCCGTCCAGCCAGTCGGAGAGACCCGCGAAGACGAGGACGAGCAGCGCCCAGCCGTCCGCGCGGGGTCCGAGCAACAGGTACAGGAAGAGCGGAACACCGGCCAGCCGCAACACGCTGAGCAGGTTCGGAATCGTCAGCAGGCGATCAGCCGGATCACGCACACCCGCACTCTAAACGAGTGACTGCGCACTGGCTGCCGGATGGCGTCACGGCTCGCGGTGCGGCTGGTTGCGGGATTCGTGCGGAGCGTTCGTTTCTTACAGGTTAAAGATCACGCTGTCTGGGTGAGCGACCATCCGCGGCGCTGCATCTCGGCACCGGAGATGGCGTGCGGGCGGCCCCGGTCGTCCCGGCCGACCCAGCGCGCGCGAAGACCCTCGAGCACGTACGCGTGGCCCCTGCTCCACACAACGCTGCAAGGCGTGGTGGGCAGTTCCTCGACCTCGTGTGGCTGGGTCTCCATGGCGGTTCTCATTTCAGTCCCTCCGTGACATCAGGGATGTCGTGAACCGGGGCTCCGGCGTTATCCCTGAGAACGAATTCTGGCGGACTGTGGTTCAGAACACGTGTCCTGTTTGGGTCCTAAGCGTTAACTGGATCAAACGGCGCGCCGAGCTGTTCGGACCCGAAGCTCGGCGGATGGCTGGTTGGTTGTCTACGCAACCGTTCGTCGTACGCCGATGACCGCACAACGTTTGCGACATATCGGCCTGGCCTAACCTCACCCCGTGGACCAGGTGAAATTCGGACCAGAGCTCATTTCCCGGTTGATGGACCACCTCTGCGCGCAGCTCGACGGGTGCGAGGGCGTGGGCCTGTGCGTGTGGCCGGACGGCAAGCTGTTGCGGGCCGTCGGCATCGCGGTCGAGCTGGACGCGGAGCAGCTGACGACCGGCGTGGGACCGCTCGTCGACGCCTCCCGCGACGAACGGCAGGTGTCCGGTCAGGTCGCCGGCACGCACGTCGTGGCGGTGCCCGGCAGCTGGGGCGACAGCGGGCCGGTCGTGCTGACCGTCTACCTCGACCACCCGCCGGGCGTCGAGGACCTCAAGGCGATCGAGGAGATCGAACCGCTCGTCGCGACCGCCGCCTCGGTCGTCGAGTTCTGCGCGGGCGAGGTGCTGCGCGCCGACCAGATGGTGCGGATGGTGCAGCACCGGCGCTACATCGAGCAGGCGAAGGGGTTGGTGATGGGGGCGCGGCCGTGCGCGCCCGGCGAGGCGTTCGAACTGCTGGTGCGGGCGAGCCAGCACGCCAACGTGAAGCTGCGGGACGTGGCGACGGCGTTGGTGCTGGTGGTGGGCAACGAGCTGGAGGACAGCGCGGAGGAGGTCGTCGAGCCGCCGAGACCCGCTTTCGACGTCGCCAGACGACTTTGGCAGGCCCTGAAAAACTGACGCCGCGCGTTTGAGCCACCCTCGCGTTGGGTATGGAGTGCTCGACCTGTCCTGTTGCGCGGCTGCTCCCGTACGGTGAAGCCGCAGCGGTTGAGCCAGCAGCCGCGACGGGGCCGCTGCAGTGGCGGCTCCCTGGGTGCGAGAGGGAGAACATCAGTGACTGTGCAGGACCCGCAGACCATCGCACTGACCGCCAGCCAGCCGGCGGCCGGTGTCACGGTGCTCGCCGTGTCCGGCGAGGTCGACATGGTGTCCGCGCCCGCGTTGCGCGACGCCTTGGTGACCGGCCTGGCGGACGGCGGCACCTTCGTGGTCGACATGAAGGGTGTGACGTTCCTCGGTTCCGCCGGCCTGGCGGTGCTGGTGGAGGCCGCCCGGCTGGCTCCGCAGCACTCCGCGGCTCTCAAGGTCGTGGCCACGGCACGGGCCGTGACGCGGCCTCTGGAGGCCACGGGGCTTGGTGAGGTGTTCAGCGTGCACGAGTCCGTGGACGCTGCTCTCAGCGCTTAGCGCAGGCGAACTGTGAGGCGGTTTCCCGCCGCCTCCAGGGCGTCGGCGACGGCTTCGAGCGCGTGCTGGACGCCTGACCTGTCCTCGCCGATCCGGGTGAGGTCGACGGTCAGCGGCACCGCTCCGCCGCGCGCCGCGGTGGTGAGGATGCGCCGCAGTGACGGCCCGGCCGCCTCGGGGACGTTGCCCCGGACGACGGCGACGACGCCGGAGGAGGTCTCGTGCACTTCGCAGTGGGGCGTCACCTGCGGTTCGAACGCCAGGGGCTGCCGAGCCCGGCGCAGACGCACCGTCGTGCCGCTCGCCGAGCGGTCGATCACGACCTCGTCCACGCTTTCCCGCATGAGCAGAAGTCCTCTGCCGCGCGTGGTGAGCGCGGGCGGCGGGACGCGCCACTGGCCGTGGTCGCGGATCTCGACGCCGACCGAGCCGTCCTCCGCGATCCGCGCGCGCACCTCGACGGTGCCGCTCGCGGGGGCGGTGTAGGCGTGCTCCACGGAGTTGTTGACCGCCTCGCTGACCGCGAGAACGAGGTCGCCGGCCTCGTCGTCGCCGAACCCGCTGCCCCGCAGCCACTCGCGCAGCTGGTGCCGCACCGGCGCCACTGCGCGCGGGTCTGCGGGAAAGCGGAGGGCCAGGGAGTCTTCTCGCACCAGCACGACGCTCCTCCCCTGGGTTGCCTCTGCCAGGTGACTTCCCAGGGTGCTCCGGCACTACACGTGTAAGACGGGATCGATTCGGGTACGGCACGAACATGCCGGCCTTCAGCAGAACGGACTACGAGGTGGGTGTGACGCAATTGTCAGGGGTCGAACTCAGGATGGCCGCGGATCCCACGCAGCTGTCCATCGTCCGCGCCGTCGCGGCGGACATCGCGATGCGGCAGGACTTCGACCTCGACTCGATCGAGGACCTGAAGCTCGCCGTCGACGAGACCTGCTCGACGTTGATCACGTTGGCGGCTCAGGACGCCGTGCTCAGCTGTCACTTCGCGGTGGACGCCGCGGGGGCGGTGCGCGTGGCCGCCCGAGTCGTCGCCAAGTCGGCCTCCGGGCCGGACGAGGGCAGCTTCGGGTGGCGCGTGCTGACCGCGCTCGTCGACTCCGTGGAGACCAGAGTCGAGGAGACCGAAGGGTTCGTGGTCCACATCGACCTCGTGAAGTCGTCGGCAGGGGCGGTGGATGCGTGACCGGGTCGGAAGAGACGACCAAGACCAGGTCCGGCGGTGACTACGACCACCTGGCCCCGCTGTTCGCGGAGCTGGCGGTGACCCCGTCCGGACCTGCTCGGGAGACGCTGCGGGACAGACTCGTCACCGAGCACCTCCCGGTGGCGCAGCACATCGCCCGCCGCTTCGGCCACCGCGGCGAACCGCACGAGGACCTGGTGCAGGTGGCGACGGTCGGCCTGATCAACGCGGTCGACCGCTTCGACCCGGACCGCGGCAGCGATTTTCTTTCTTTTGCGGTGCCGACGATCATGGGCGAGGTCCGGAAGTACTTCCGCGACTCCAGCTGGTCCGTCCGCATGCCCAGGCGCCTGAAAGAGCTGCACCTGGCGATCAACGCGGGCACCTCGCGGCTGTCGCAGACCCTGGGCCGCGCGCCGACGCCCTCGGAGCTCGCCGAGCACCTGGGACTGTCGCGGGACGAGATCCACGAAGGACTCGCGGCCGGAAACGCTTACCAGAGCGCGTCTTTGGACGACATGCTGATGTCGGAGGACTCGTCGATCTCCCTGGGATCGACCATCGGCGAGGAAGACCCCGAGATCGAGATGATCGAGCAGCGGGAGGCGCTGCACCCGTTGCTGGAGAAGCTGCCCGAGCGCGAACGCAAGATCGTGATCATGCGGTTCTTCGGCAACATGACGCAGACGCAGATCGCGCAGAAGGTCGGGATCTCGCAGATGCACGTCTCGCGGTTGCTCGCGAAGACGTTGCGGCAACTGCGAGACGTGCTGGAGGAGTGAGCTCAGCTCGCAACGCGGACGCGGCGCCGGGCAGCAGCGATGATCTGGCGCCGCTCGTCCTCGCCCATGCCACCCCACACTCCGTACGGTTCCTGGGCGTCGAGGGCGTGCTCGCGGCACTGCGCCAGCACCGGGCAGTGCGCGCAGATCGCCTTCGCCTTCTCCTCCCGCGCGGCACGGGCGTAGCCGCGTTCGTTGTCGGGGTGGAAGAAGACGGCGCTGTTCTGGCCGCGGCACAGCCCTTCCATCTGCCAGTCCCACACGTCGGTGACCGGCTTGGGCAGACGGGTCGTGCAGGTCATCGCGACTCCCTTGGGTGGGCGGAAGAGTTGCGATCACTGCGTACCCGTGGTCTGACCAGCGGTAAACCTTCTACAACCTTTCGGGTGCCCCGATGCCCAGCAGGGACAGACCCAGCGTGAGCACCCGCGACGTGAGCGTGAGCAGGTGCAGCCGCGAGTCCTGCAGCTCCTGCGACTCCGCCGTGGCCACCGGGCAGTGGTTGTAGAAGGTCGAGAAGGCCGTGGCCGTCTCGAACAGGTAGTTCGTGAGCTTGTGGGGCGCGAGCTCGTCCACGGCCGCCTGGATGGCCGTGGGCAGCTGCAACAACTTCAGCGCCAGATCCCGCTCAGCCTGCTCCTGCAACACGAGAGGGGCGTTCTCCGGGGCCGTGCGCCCGACCTTGCGTCCGATGGAGAGGATCCGCGCGTTCGCGTACTGGATGTAGACCGACGTGTCGCCGGTCGTGGCCAGCATCTTCTCCCACGTGAAGACGTAGTCCTTCTCCCGGTCGTTCGAGAGGTCCGCGTACTTCACCGCGCCCAGCCCGATCGTCCTGGCGAGCGCGTCCTTCTCCGCACCCTCCACTTCGGACGACTCGGGCATCACCTTGTACGAGTTCTCCACGGCCTCGGTCAGCAGCTCGATCAGCTTGATCGTGCCGCCCGCGCGCGTCCGAATCGTCTTGCCGTCAGCCCCGAGAATCGTGCCGAACCCCGTGTGCACGGCCGTGTGCGCGTCGTCGAGCCACCCGGCCTGCTTGGAGGTCGCGAAAATCATCTGGAAGTGCTGCGCCTGCGGGTTGCCGACGACGTAGATCAGCTCGTCGACCTTCCGCTCCCGCACCCAGTACCGCACCGTCGCGAAGTCCGTGGTGGCGTACCCGTACCCACCGTCGCTCTTGCGCACGATCAACGGCAGCCGGTCGCCCTCGCGGTTCTGGAACCCGGGCGGGAACACGCACAGCGCGCCGTCGCTGGTCTCGACGAGCCCCTTCTGCTGCAGCTCGGTGATCGTGTCCGCCAGGTACGGGTTGTAGAAGCTCTCGCCGTAGTTGTCCTCAGCCGACAGCCCGATCCCCAGCAACGCGTAGATCTGGTTGAAGTGCCGCTGCGACTCCCCCACCAGCTCGTGCCACAACTTCAGGGTCGCCTCGTCGCCCCCTTGCAGCAGCACCACCCGCCGCCGAGCCCGATCCGCGAACCCGGGCTCGTTGTCGAACTTCTGCCGCGCCTGCTGGTAGAACGCGTTCAGGTCACTGATCTCGTGATCAGCCCCGTGCCCCTCGTCCGTCAGGTGCTCGATCAGCATCCCGAACGGCGTCCCCCAGTCACCAAGGTGGTTGTGCGGGATCACCTCGTGCCCCGCGAACGTCAGCAACCGGCAGAACGCATCGCCGATGATGGTCGACCGCAGATGGCCGACGTGCATCTCCTTGGCCACGTTGGGGCTGCTGTAGTCGATCGCGATCCGCCGAGGCTCCTCGGTCTTGGGCACGCCGAGCCGCTCATCCCCCAGCAGCCCGGCCGCCTGAACCTCCAGCCACTCCTTCTTCAACCTCAAGTTGATGAAGCCGGGCCCGGCGATCTCCGGCGCCTCGATCGCGTCCGCGGCATCCAGGTGCTCCACGATCAACACAGCCACCTCGCGAGGGTTCTTCCCCACCTTCTTCGCAAGGCTCATGGCCACGTTGCACTGGTAGTCCACACCGTCTCGGTTGGACGGTCGGATCAGCGCTTCCTCGGCAGTGATGTCCACGTCCAGCGCCGACCGCAACGCAGCCGCAACCCGCTGGCCCAGCTCGAGCCCGACATCTCCACGCAGCACTGAACCCACCTCTCACCGCAACTTGATCCCCCGAGTATTTCACCCAACGCCAAACCGGTTACGACCACGCCCGCTCGAACAGGCGTTCGAGATCGCTGTGACGCCGCTCACGTGCTGTCACATCAGGGCAGCAGGTGACATCTCGTGGGCATCGACGCCTGACGAGGGGACGACCGTCATGATTCTGATCACCGGAGCCAACGGCGTGGTGGGACGGCAGGTGATGAAACTGCTGTCCCAGGAGGGCAGGGCCTTCACGCCTGTCGGTCGCGCCCAGGGCGACCTGTTCAGTCCACAGTGGATCGAGCCCGTGCTGGAGGGGGTGGAGGCGATCCAGCTCAGTCCGCGGGCCACCGGCCCCGGTCTGGAGGAGCTGCTGCGGCTCGCCGTGAAGCGGGGCGTGCGGCGCGCGGTGCTGCTGTCTGCCACCACTGTCGAGCACCCGGCGGGCGAACCGCGCTTCGCCGCCGAGTTCCGGCGAGCCGAGGACCTCGTCGTGCGCTCCGGTCTGGAGTGGACGGTCCTGCGCCTGGCCGACTTCGCCGCCAACGCGCTGGCGTGGGCACCGCAGGTCAAGGCGGGTGACGTGGTCCGCGGCGCCTACGCGAAGGCGGCCACGTCGCCGATCCACGAGACCGACATCGCGGAGGTGACCGTTCAGGCGCTCGTGAGCGGTGCGCACGCCGGAGCGGTCCACACGCTGACCGGGCCGCACTCGCTGGACCAGCACGAGAAGGTGCGCCTCATCGGCGCCGCCCTCGGCAGGACCCTGGCGTTCCAGGAACTTCCTCCCGAACAGGTGCGGCAGGCCATGCTCGCGCAGGGACTGCCGGAGGAAGTGCCCGCCCGCCTGCTCGGTTCACTGGCCGACTACGCCGAGCGGCCCGGCCCCACCACGAGCACCGCGGCGGACCTGCTGGGCCGCCCCGCGCTCACCTTCGCCGACTGGGCTCGCGAGCACGCCCCGGCCTTCCAGCACGTCACCAGCGGCCCAGCAGCAGCGCCCCACCACCGACCAGCGCCGCGCCGCTGACCACCCCGAACAACGTCACCCAGCCCAGCGCGGGCACCCCGGTCAACCAGGCCAGCTGATCGGCGTCCGACCGAGGTGCCTGCCTGCGCCACCTCTTGACCTGCAGTTCCCACACCGGCCGCACGCCGCCGAACAGCAGGAACCAGGCGAACACGTACGCGGCGGTGTCCCGGACCTCGGCGGAGGCGTAGAAGGACACGAAGAAGAACACGCCGCCCGTGATGATGATCGAGAGCACGCCGAACACGTTGCGGATCATGATCAGCATCGCGGCGAGGAACCCGATGCTGATCCACAACATCAGCTGGATCTGCTCGTTGGTGATCAGCACGGCCGCCCCGAACCCGAGCAGCGACGGCGCGATGTACCCGGCCAGCGCGGTGAGGACCATCCCCGGCCCGCGGGGCTTGCCACGGGAAACCGTGAGTCCACTGGTGTCGGAGTGCAGCTTGATGCCGCTGAGACGGCGCCCGGTGAGCACCGCGAGCAAGGCGTGCCCGCCCTCGTGGGCGATGGTGATCACGTTGCGGGTGACCCGCCAGATCCCGTGCAACGCCACGGCCAGGAACGCGGCCAGCGCGGTACCCCAGGTGATCACGACCTCATGAGTCAGCTCCGGAAGCATCGCAACATCGAAACAGACACGCCGTGAGAGCCGCATGTGGGCTCTCACGGCGTGCCGGTGCCGGACAGGGGGACTATCCGGGGACTCAGTGCTTGATCTTGTCCGTGCTCATCCGCTCGGTCTTCGGGTCGACCACGGCCTGCTCCTGCGTGATCGGCTCGTGCTGCCGGACCGTCGGATCCATCTCCTCGATGCGCGGCGAGTCGTGCTCGTCGCGGAAGGCCGCCGACCGCTGTTCGGGCAGCACCGGCTCCTCCTCCTCGATCAACCGCCGCCGTGCCGGCAGCACCGCGAGCAGCAGACCGAACAACGCCAGCCCGAGGTGCAGCCAGTTGTCGTTCGTGTTGAGCGCCAACGGGTTCCCGAACTCGGAAGCCGGGTTCTGGGCGAGCACGCCGGTGATCATCAGGCCCCACACGAACACAGCGCCGTACCCGAGGAACAACAGCCACCCGTACAACCGGGCGAGACCGGACCCGAGAGCCAGCACCAACCCGAGCACGCCGACAGCCACGTGCACCAGGTTGTGCAGCGGGTTGACGGCGAACCCGAGCACGAACGAGTGAGTGGACCAGTCGCCCACCCCGGTTCGGGTGAAGCCCACGACGCCGAACACGATGAACGCGATGCCGGCCAGCGCGGCCAGCACCTGCACCGGTTGCAGACCGGCGACCTTGACAGTGACGCGGTGGGTCATGACGCCCTCCAGGCTCCGTACGTGTCGCCAGGACGGCTACCCCACCTCGACCTCCGTCAAACCGTTGAGCGACACGTCGGGCATGCCAGTGCGCACCACGACGACGTTGCGCTTGCCGATGTGCACCACGCGGGCGCGGGCCGGGTTGACCAGGACGGTGGTCTCGGCGTTCTGGTCGTTGTAGACGCGGACCTCGACCTGCGTGCCGCGTGCGGCGGCGTTGCGCAGGGCCGCGGACAGGGTGTCCAGGTTCCACGGCTTGACCAGGCGGAACTGGAACTCGTCGACGTGCAGCACGGCCCAGAGCTCGAGGTTGGTAGGTGGATCGGTCGGATTCATGGGCGAACTCCCCCTCAAGAAGCAAACGGTGGGCTCCGGGACGCCGCGCCCACCGCTCGGCGCCCCGGAATTCTGTTACGGCAGTTGGGTCACGACGTACGAGACCCGGTAGAACGCACCGGCACCCGCCACGTCCTTCTCGACGGAGGCCGTCCGGCACGGCACGCGGAACGTGCCGATCGTGGTGTCCACCACCGGGTCGTCCTCGACGACGGACACGACGACGAAGCCGCCGGGCGCGATGAACTCCGTGATCTGGTCGGCGTTCCCGAGCTCTGTGGCCTCTCTCGTCTGACCTTCGGTGAAGGTGCGCGTCCCGGTTCTCTCGTCACCGACTCTCAGGTAGATCTCGTCTGTGGGCGTCTCCTGCAGGTCCAGCGCCCGCACCTCGGTGAGGCGCAGCTCGCACCCTCCGGCCATGGCCGTCTGGGCGTGCGACGTTCCCGCGAGGCCGGCGGTGATTCCACCGGCGAGAGACAACACGGCCGCGACGCGCTTGAGGTTCATCTCGTTCTCCTAAAGGCAGGGTTTCTGTTGCCTCTAAAGGAGAACTCATGCAGGGCCACCGACACATCCAGAGCAATACCTAGGTTTGGTCGCGCGCGATCCGCGCCGCCTCCGACCGGTTGCTCGCGCCCAGCTTCGCCAGCACGTGCGACACGTGCAAGCCCACCGTCCGCACGCTCAGCACGAGCTCCGCGGCGATTTCCTTGTTGGTGCGGCCCCATCCCAGCAGTTCCAGCACGTCGCGCTCACGCGGGGTCAACGTGCCCAGCTGCGGTTTGTCCTGGTGCAGCAACGGAATGCGCCGCCGGCGTGCCTCGCGGCCGATCATCTTGGCCAACGGCAGCGCGCCGAGCCGTTGTGCGGCGCGGTCGGCGTGACGCAGCGCATCCGGTTCACCACAACGAGTTCGCGCGTAGGCGGCCTGGTACGGAATCCGCAGCCGATCCCAGTCGACGGCGATCTCCGCCCACGAGTCGCGCCCGGCCTCGGCGAACGCGAGCCGCCGCCACACCTCGTCCTCCGGCCCCTGCGGCACCGGCAGCCGGGCCAGCAACTCGGCTACCGTCGCTTCCGGATCATCGAGCTTCGTCACCCGGCCACCGGCGGCCTGAAGGTCGCGCGCGGCACCCAACCCCGCCGCGCAGAGCCGCAGAACCTCGCCGCCGGTCAACGCCTCCGGCAGGTCGGCGACGGTTTCGCGGCACAGCTCGACAGCCGCGCGGTACTGGCCTTTCGCCCGCGCCGCAACGGCTCTGGTGTACGCGGCCTGGGCGAGGAACAACGCGTCCGGCCCCTCGATGACCTTCTCGGCGCGCTCGATCAGGTAGTCGGCGTCCTGCCCGCGCAACGCCAGCGACTCCGCCTGGCACAGCAGGATCCGCGCGGCCTTGTTGGCGGGGATCGAGTCCGGGACGTCCAGCGCGTCCAGCTCCTCCCACCGCCCCAGAGCGAGCAGGCTGGTCGCGAGGTTGTACCGGATCACCGCGCTGAACGTCGGCGCGAGACCTTGAACCTTCAAGCGCGTCAACGCTTCCCTGCCGATGCGCGCGCTGCGTTCGTGCTGCCCGGAACTGCCGAGCACGTAGGTCAGGTTGCCCACGGCCCTCGTCAGCTCGCGGATGCAACCACTGCGATGCGCGGCCGTGCGCGCGTCCTCCAAAGTGGCGGTGCCGCGCGGTACATCGCCCAGAAATGCTTCGCACACACCACGAACGCTCAACGCGTACGCACGGATCTCGTCGCTCGTGGTGTCGATCGCCGCCGCGAGCGCACTCGCCTCGTGGTACTCGCCCTGCGACATCAACCAGCTGGCCTCGGCGACGGCGATCCGTTGCGCCATCTCACCCGAAGCCAGTCCCTTGGCCTCCAACAACGTCTCGTGCGCGGCGGCACGGTCACCGAGCACGAACTGGCAGTCCCACAACAGGTACAGCAGCTCGCACCGGTCGCCGGGTTCGGCGAGTGCCTTGCGCAGCACCGAAGCCGCGTCGTCCGGCCTCCCCGCCCACCGCAGAGCCTTCGCCCGCTCCAGCGCTTCCCGCACGTTGGTAGGAGGCGCCCAGGGAGAGTCAGATACGGCCCGGCTTGCGTCCGATGCCCGAATACCCGCCCGGCACGACGCACGGCGCCTCGATCGACAGCCCCTCCAGGAGCTGCTCGACCGGAGCCGGGTGCGACACCACCAGGAACCCTCCCGCCGGCATCGCGTGCCGATACCGGCGCACCACCCGCCCTGGCCCGGTGACGTCGTCGACGTATCTCAGGACGTCGACCATCAACACCGCGTAAGGCTCGCGCAGGTCGAGATGAGACACCACGCCCGGATGCCTCAGCACCTGCTCGGGACGGCGCAGGTCGGCCTCCACCGCGCACGTCCGCGGCTCACCGCGCAGCAACCCGCGCGCGAACGCCACGGTGACCGGGTCCGAGTCGACGTAGACGACACGGGCGTCCGGCAACGTCTGGTGCGTCGCACCGCACGTCGGGATGCCCGAGCCGAGGTCGAGGAACTGCCGCACACCAGCGGCCCAGCAGTGCCGGACGGCGTGCTTGAGGAACGCCCGGTGCGCTCGGGTCATGAGCGGCAACTCCGGGTCGATCCGGACCGCCTGCTTGGCGAACGCCCGGTCGGCGGCGTAGTTGTGCGCGCCACCCAGATAGAAGTCGTGGATCCGCGCGGCGTTCGGCCGACGTACGTCGACCTCGTAGCGTGCGAAGGCGGGGACCGCAGCCATTCGCAGAGCGTAACTGGCGCCTAGACCATTCGGGCGAAGTTTTCGAAGATTCTTTGGGTCCGTCTGACATGGACCCGGTTGCGGGCGGGCCCGGTCCACCCCACAGAGACCGGGCCACGTAGCGCGTACGGGGATCGAACCCGTGTTTCCGGATTGAGAGTCCAGCGTCCTGACCACTAGACGAACACGCCAGGAACGAGCATTGATACACAAATGCTCGCAGAGATTAGAAGAAAGGATACTAGCTGGTCACAGCTTTGAGGGCGCTCCGGCCCATTCCTCTGCGGTAATCATGGAACAATCATGACCGACGACCTCGGCCGGTCGCAAAGGAATTAATCGAGCCACGTCAGCGCGAGCCACAGCCCGGTGCGCGCGTCGGCCGTACCAAGATCACGACCGAGCAGTCGTTCGACGTGAGAAATTCGGTGCCGAACGCTGTTCCGATGCACTCCGAGCACGGTCGCGGCCCGGTCCCAGCTGCCGTGCTGGCCCAGCCAGGCCCTCAGCGTGTCGATCAGCTCGGGGCGGTTGAGGAGTGGGGCGAGCTCGCGGCGGGCGAAGGCTCGGGCGGCGGTGGGGTCGACGAGGGAGGAGAGGTCGGAGGCGGGGAGGGCGGGCTCGCCGGTGGCTTTGGCGCGGGCGAGGAGTGCGGTGGCCTCGGCTGCGGCGCGCTCGATCGCGGGGGCGGAGATGGGGGTGGGAGCCGGGCCGGGAGCGGAAGTCGGGGCGGGAGCGGAAGTCGGGGCGGGGGCAGGAGTCGGGGCGGAAGTCGGGGCGGGGGCAGGAGTGGAGGCGGGTGCGGGAGTGAGGCCGGGGGCGGAAGTGGAGGCGGGGGCGGGGCCTGGATCGGCGAGCGGCGACGACACCCCGAGCGGACCCGACACCTCGAACCCGGCGGCCACCAGCGCCAGGAACCCATCCCCATCCCGCGACACCAGCGGCCCGTACCGCTGCGCCAGCACGTCGTAGTCGGCCCGCGACTCCCCCGCCACCACCCGGTACGGCCCCGGCCCCAGCACCCCCGCCAGCCCGGACACCTCCGACCGCAGCACGGCCGACGCCGCCAGCCGCGCGATCTGGCCGCGTTCGCTCTCCAGATCCCGCCGCAACAACCCGAGCAACGCCAGCGCGACCGCGACCACCGCCCGTTCGGCAGGAGAGAGCGGAGCCGAACGGCGCACCACGAGCACCGCGGACTCCACCGGGTCGAGCGTGACGTGGTCTTCACCCACCTGGGTCGAGGCCGAACGAGGTCCCGTGCCCGACGCGACACGAGCCACCAGTTCGACAACGTCGTCGGGCGCCGAAACGCGGTCCACGAGATCGGCGCGGCAGTTCAGCACCACGGCGAGCGTGGTCAGCACGGACTCCACGGGACGCACCCGAGTGGCGGCACGGGTCAGGGCGCGCTGGCTGTCCGCGAGCATCCGCTGCTCCCGCACGGCGATCTCCGCGAGCAACGCGCCCAAAGCCTGCGACACCGCGAGGAACGGCGTGGACGGCGGCACCTCCAGCAACGGCATGCCCAACGCAGCACACGCGTCCACCAGCGACAACGGCACCGTCGGGAACTCCGGCTCGACGCCGAACCCGATCGCCGAGACGCCCTTGGAGATCAGTCCGGCGACGTACGCGGGCACGTCGGAAGGGAACCGCACGCCGGCCGTGAGCAGCAGCTCCTCGCCGACCAGGTAGGGCGTCGGGTCCTCGAGCTCGGACACGTGCGCCCAGCGGATCGGCCTGTCCAGCGCGTCGGCTCCACACAGGACGGTCAGCCCGAGATCGACTCGCGCGACAAGATCCTTCAGTGGGACGGTTTGCACAACCATGGTCCGACGATTGTGCACAACGACCACTTACCAGCGCCAGCGCGCGTTCCTACTGTGACCTGCAACCCAAGGAGGTCCAACAGTGGCTCTCGACTACGCGGTGATCGCCGCCTACGTGCTCGGCATGATCGGCATGGGCTGGTGGGGCATGCGCCGCGCCACCAGCAAGAGCGAGTACCTGGTCGCCGGACGCAGGCTCGGTTTCTCCATGTACTCCGGCACCATGTCGGCCGTCGTGCTCGGCGGCGCGTCGACCATCGGCGGTGTCGGGCTCGGCTACAAGTACGGCATCTCCGGCGCCTGGATGGTGTTCTCCATCGGCCTCGGCATCCTGCTGCTGTCCGCGTTGTTCGCGCGCAGGATCGTCAAGCTGAAGGTCTACACCGTCTCGCAGATGCTGGATCTCAGGTACGGCGGCAACTCCAGCCTGATCTCCGGCCTCGTGATGGCCGCCTACACGCTGATGCTGACGGTCACGTCCACGATCGCGTACTCCACGATCTTCAACGTCCTCTTCGGACTCCCGAAGTCCGTCGGCGTGATCATCGGCGGCAGCATCGTGGTGCTGTACAGCGTTCTCGGCGGCATGTGGTCGATCACGCTCACCGACATCGTGCAGTTCGTCGTGAAGACGGTCGGCGTCCTGTTCCTGCTGCTGCCGATCTCGCTGTTCGCGGCCGGTGGCATCGACGGCATCCAGGCGCGCCTGAACGACCCGGCCGTGTTCGAGGTCGGCAACATCGGCACGGGCACGATCATCACCTACCTGCTGATCTACGTCTTCGGTCTGCTGATCGGCCAGGACATCTGGCAGCGCGTGTTCACCGCCAAGTCGCCGAAGGTCGCGACGTGGGGCGGCATCACGTCCGGCCTCTACTGCCTCGTCTACGCGGTCGCCGGCGCGCTGATCGGCCTCGCCGGCAAGGCGCTGTACCCGAACATCGCGAACAAGGACGAGGCGTTCGCGACGATCGTGGAGAACCTGCTGCCGACCGGCGTGCGCGGACTCGTGCTCGCCGCCGCACTGGCCGCGATGATGTCGACGTCCTCCGGCGCGCTCATCGCGTGCGCCACGGTGGCGTCCAACGACATCTGGCGCCGCAAGACCGACTCGGACGTCCACAACAACCGGATGTTCACGCTCGTGATCGGTGTCGTCGCGATCGCCATCGCCGTGGCGCTGAACGACGTCGTGGCGGCGCTGACCGTCGCCTACAACATCCTCGTCGGCGGCCTGCTGGTCGCGATCATCGGCGGCCTGACCTGGAAGCGCGGCACCCGGCTCGGCGCGATGGTGTCGATGGCGGTCGGGTCTCTGACGGCGATCGGGTTCATGGTGCTCGTGGACGTGTACGCCAACGAAGCCATCTACTACAGCCTCGGCGCGTCGTTCGTGACGTACGTGGCGGTCAGCCTGGCCACCCCGGCCACCGATCCGGCAGTGCTGGCTCGGTGGGACCGCAGGGTGGCGGGTGAAGCAACTGAGGAAGAACTGGTGAACGCTTGACTTCCTCCCCTCGCGCACGAGGGGAGTCCTACGGCTCGCGCCGCAGGGTTTCTGCTTCTTCGCCGACCGCCCGCCCGGAGGACTCCCGTTGAGGACTTACACCGGCTCCACAGACCGTCACCGCCAGCCCGGCGGCCAGAATGTTGCGAGCCGCGTTCACGTCCCGGTCATGGGTCGTGCCGCAGCCACAGGTCCACGCGCGCAGGTGCAACGGCATCGCCGCCGCCTTCGCGCCACAGACCGAGCACATCTTGGACGACGGGAACCAGCGATCAACAGCGATCACTTCCCGGCCGTACCACTGCGCTTTGTACTCAAGTTGCTGCCGGAACTGCCGCCAGCCCGCGTCACTGATCGCGCGGGCAAGGCGACGGTTGCCGACCATGTTCGACACCGCGAGATCCTCGATCACGAGCGTTTGGTTCTCACGCACGAGCCGAGTAGTGATCTTGTGCAGGTGATCGGTGCGCCGGTCGACGATCCGGGCATGCACACGGGCCACCTTGATACGAGCCTTAGCCCGGTTGCATCCATCCTTCTGCTTGCGGCACAAGGCTCGCTGAGCCCTTGCCAGTGCCGTCCGGTCGCGGCGCTCGTGCCGGGGATTGCAGATCTTCTCCCCGGTCGAGAGCACCAGCAAGTGCTCGAGGCCGACATCGATCCCGACCACCGAATCGTTGGCGGGCAACGCTGTCACGCCGGAGTCCTCGCACAGGAGGGAGACGAACCAGCGACCGGCCGGGTCACGCGACACGGTCACAGTCGACGGCGTTGCCCCCTCGGGCAGTGGACGCGACCAGCGGATGTCCAGCGGCTCTACCAGCTTCGCCAGTGTCAACCTGCCGTCACGCCAGCGAAACGCCGAACGCGTGTACTCGGCGCTGGCACGCGACTTCTTCCGCGACTTGAACTTCGGATGCCGGGCACGCTTCGCGAAGAAGTTCGAGAACGCCGCCTGCAGATGCCGCAGCGCCTGCTGCAGCGGCACCGCGGACACATCTGCCAGAAACGCCAGTTCCTCGGTGCGCTTCCACGCGGTCAGCAGTGCCGACGTGGCCTCGTAGCCGACCCGTTCCCGGCGCTGCGTCCACGCTTCCGCTCGGACTTGCAGTGCCACGTTGTAGACCTTGCGGACACATCCGAACGTGCGCGACAACTCCGCCGCCTGCACCTCGGTCGGATAGAAGCGGAACTTGAACGCCCGCTTCACCTGCCCGTTCACCGTTCACCGATTACCAAGCCACACCCCGCCCTGACGGTCGGGGTCTCTTCGAAGGACTTCACATGATCGGCCCCGTCGACTCCTCGAAGGTCCCGCGCTACGCGGGACCGGCGACCTTCGCCCGGCTGCCCCGCCTCGACCAGGTGGCGCACGCGGACGTCGCGGTGGTGGGAGTCCCGTTCGACACCGGTGTCTCGTACCGGCCGGGGGCGCGGTTCGCGCCGTCGGCGGTGCGGGAGGCCTCCCGGTTGCTGCGGCCCTACAACCCCGGTCTGGACGTGGCGCCGTTCGAGCGCGTCCAGGTCGCGGACGGCGGGGACATCGCGGTCAACCCGTTCCACATCGGCGAGGCCATCGAGACGATCGAACAGGCTTCGACGGATCTGCAGGCAGACGGGACGAAGCTGGTCACGATCGGCGGTGACCACACCATCGCGCTGCCGTTGCTGCGGGCGGTGTCGCGGATCCACGGGCCGGTGGCGCTGCTGCACTTCGACGCGCACCTCGACACGTGGGACACGTACTTCGGCGAGCCGTACACGCACGGAACTCCGTTCCGGCGCGCGGTCGAGGACGGGATCCTCGACACCGAGGCGATCTCGCACGTCGGCACGCGGGGGCCGTTGTACGGCAAGAAGGATCTCGAGGACGACAAGCGGCTCGGGTTCGGGATCGTGACGTCGTCGGACGTGATGCGGCGTGGCGTGGACGAGACGGTCGACGCTTTGCGGCAGCGGATCGGGTCGCGGCCGTTGTACGTGTCGATCGACATCGACGTGCTGGATCCCGCGCACGCGCCTGGTACCGGGACGCCTGAGGCCGGTGGGATGACGTCGCGGGAGCTGCTGGAGATCATTCGCGGGCTGCGGGGGCTGAACCTCGTGGGTGCGGACGTGGTCGAGGTGGCACCGGCGTACGACCACGCGGACATCACCTCGGTGGCGGCTTCGCACGTCGCGTACGACTTGGTGAGCTTGTTGTCGCTCAAGGAGGGGCAGTGACTCGCAACGGCGGAGATGTCGTCGTCGAGACGCTCGAAGCGCTCGGCGCCCACACCGTCTTCGGCATCCCGGGCCAGCACGCCCTCGGCCTGTTCGACGCACTTCGCCGCTCAGAGCTGAGGTACGTCGGCAGCCGGACCGAGGTCAACGCCGCGTTCGCCGCCGACGGCCACGCGCGGATCACCGGTTCGGTGACGCCGTTGCTCGTGTCGACCGGGCCTGGCGCGCTGCAAACCCTTGCCGGACTGCAGGAATCCGCCGCGGCCTCCGCGCCCGTGCTGGGGATCTCGTCGCAGATCCCCTCGGCCGGGCTGGGTGGCGTGCGCGGCGGCTACCTGCACGAGCTGACGGACCAGCTGGCGTCGTTCCGGGATGTCGTGAAGCACGCGAGGGTCGTGCGGCACGCGTCGCAGATCCCGTCGGCGCTGGCCGAGGCGTGGGAGATCGCGCTGACCGCGCCGTACGGGCCGGTGTGGGTGGAGATTCCGCAGGACGTGCTGCTCGGCCCGGCCTCGATTCCGCCCGTCACTTCGGTTTCCTGGTCGGCGAGGGAGCTTTACCCGCGGGCGGAACTGGTCGCGGAGGCCGTGCGGTTGCTGGACGGGGCCGCCAACCCGGTGATCCTCGCCGGTGGTGGAGCCGCCAGGGCTCAGGACGAGCTGCTGGAGCTGGCGGAGAAGCTGCGGGCGCCGGTCGTGACGACGTTCGGCGGCAAGGGCAACTTCCCGTGGGAGCACCCGCTGTCCGCGCAGTCGTGGCTGGAGGACTGGCACACCACGGAGTTCCTGGCCGACGCGGACGTGCTGTTGGTCGTGGGTTCCGGGTTGGGTGAGCTGTCGAGCAACTACCGGGCGTTCCAGCCGAAGGGTCAGGTCGTCCAGATCGAGGCCGACCTCGGCAAGCTGGAGTCGAACTACCCCGCGCTCGGCATCCACGCGGACGCACGGCATGCGTTGCGCGCCTTGACTTCCGGCGTGACGGCACGCAATGCGGACGGTGTCACCGAGCGGCGCGTGCGGACGTTGCTCGACGCGGTGAACGAGCGTCTGATGGACCAGGAGCTCGACCTGGAGTGGCAGGTGCTGCACGCGCTGCGCTCGGCGGTTCCGGACGGCACGCCGACCTGCTGGGACATGACGATTCTCGCCTACTGGGCCTGGTCGGCGTGGGACCCGCGGGGTGGCGCGCAGTTCTCCGCCCAGGGTGCCGGTGGGCTCGGGTACGGGTTCCCGGCGGCGCTCGGAGTGGCGGCGGCGGTGGACGGGCCGGTGCTCGCGGTGTCCGGTGACGGCGGCGCGATGTACGGGATCTCGGAGCTGGCCGTGGCCGCGCAGCACGGGTCGCGCGTGGTGTGGCTGATCGTCGACGACGGCGGCTACGGCATCCTGCGCGAGTACATGACCGACACGTTCGGCCAGGCCACCGCCACCGAGCTGGCCCGCCCGGACTTCGTGGCGCTCGCCGAGGCGTTCGGGGTGCCCGCCACCCGCAGCACGCCCGAGTCGCTGCGCGAAGATCTCGCCAAGGCGTTCGCCGGGGACGGCCCGCACGTGGTGGTGTTGTCCGCGGTTCTGCGCATGTTCGCCCCCACGCACCTGGAGCACACGTGATCGTCGCGAACTTCATCAACGGAACCTCCGCCCCCGCCACCGACGCGCTGACCGGTCTCCCGGTCGAACGGCGGACGGAGACCAGTCCGCTCGTCGACCCGGCGACCGGCGTCGAGTTCGGCCGGGCCGTCGTCTCGCGCGAGTTCGAGGTCCACTACGCCGTCTCGGCCGCGGCGGAGGCGTTCAAGACGTGGTCGCGCACCACCCCCGGCGAACGGCAGCTGGCCCTGCTCAAGCTCGCGGATCTGCTGGAAGCCAACGCTTCCGACGTGGCCGACGCCGAGATCCGCGAGACGGGCAAGATCCGCGACGTCGTGCTCGGCGAGGAGATTCCGCAGTGCGTGGACCAGATCCGGTTCTTCGCCGGTGCCGCCCGCGCCCTGGGCACCGCGGCCGCCGGTGAGTACGTCCCCGGCGCCACGTCGTACCAGCGGCGCGAGGCGGTCGGCGTGATCGCGCAGATCACGCCGTGGAACTACCCGCTGATGATGGCCGTGTGGAAGATCGCCCCGGCCCTCGCCGCCGGCAACACGGTCGTGATCAAGCCGGCCGACACCACGCCGTCGTCCACCGTGCTGCTGGCATCGCTGGCCGCTCAGGTGCTGCCCGCGGGCGTGTTCAACGTGGTGCTGGGCGACCGCGACACCGGGCGGCTGCTGGTCGAACACCCCGTGCCCGCGATGGTCTCGCTGACGGGATCGACGCGCGCCGGCATCGAGGTGGCCCGCAGCGCCGCCGCGACGGTGAAGCGCACGCACCTCGAACTCGGTGGCAACGCACCGGTTCTGGTGTTCGACGACGTGGACGTGACCGCCGCCGCCGAGGGAATCGTCGGCGCTGCTTACTACAACGCCGGTCAGGACTGCACGGCCGCCACGCGCGTGCTGGTGCACTCGAACATCCACGACGAGTTCGTTGCGGCACTGGCGAAAGCGGCGTCGGCGCAGGTGCCCGGCACCGACTTCGGCCCGTTGAACAGCAAGGCGCAGCTGGACCGCGTGCTCGGGATGCTGTCCCGATCGTCCGCCACGGTCCACTGTGGAGGAAAGCAGTACGGATCGATCGGGTTCTACCTGGAGCCCACGGTGATCTCCGGGCTCGCGCAGGACGACGAGCTGGTGCAGGAAGAGGCGTTCGCACCGGTGGTCACCGTGCAGTCGTTCGCGAACGACGACGAGGCGATCGCGCTGGCGAACGGTGTGCCACAAGGGCTTGCGTCGTCGATCTGGACCCGGGACACGGGTCGAGCCGCGGCGCTGACGACGCGGCTCGACTTCGGCATCGTGTGGGTCAACACCCACGGGCTCGTGGCGTCCGAGATGCCGCACGGAGGCTTCGGCGCTTCCGGCTACGGCAAGGACCTCTCGATGCACGGCCTGGAGGACTACACGCGCGTCAAGCACGTGATGATCGCCCACTGACCGCAGGGCCTCGAGGCTCGCGCCCCCGACGACGCGAGCCTCAAGGCGTCAGCGGCAGAGAGCCCCCTTCTGCCACTTCTTCGCGGAGTACAGGTCCGGGCGAGCGGGTGCCATCAGCGTGTACGCGGTCGGACAGGCCTTGTCCGTGTACTCGACCGCGAAGATGAAGCTCGACCCGTCGCTGACCTCCTGGTGCTGCCAGTCCATGTTGATCAGGTTGTAGGTGCCGGACGACCCAGGACCGCCGTGCAGCGGGATCTTCTTACCGTCCCGCACCACGTACTGGACCTCGCCCAGCGGCTGGTAGATCTTCGGCCCCAACTCGGCTACCACCTTGTCGAACGCTTCGAGAGTGCCGCCCTCCGCGAACCACCGGTCGAACAGCAACGCGCCCACGCTGCCGACTTCGTTGCGGCGATCCCACTTCCGCAGGACCTCGCACTCCTTACGAGTACACGGCATCTTGTCGAGATACATCTCGGCGGCGGTGTTCCTGTTCTCCAGCACCAGCTTCTGCATGGTCGCCGCGTCGAACCTGCCGAGGTGCTTCGGAATCTCCTGCAACCCGAACGACGTGCGCATGTTCGCCACGCTCTCGTCACCGAACACGCGCGGGAACCCGGTCAACGGCTTGTCCGCCCGCACGAACGCGTGCGTGGAGTTGGAGTTCGTCGCGTAGGTGTCGCTCTCGATCCACGGCATCTTGTCCATCGCCAGCAACCCGGGTCGGCACGCCGACCTCGTGCCGTCGACGATCGCGACACTGTTGCGCCGCAGGAACTCCTGGTCCACCACGCACTTGTCGTCGACGTCCGGCACGACCTGGATGCCCGCGTAGAGCGTCTTGCCGCGCTTGTCCGCCGCCACGATGTTGGTGCGCACAGTGCCGCCGTGCCGGTCGAGGCTCGCCTTCAGGTCGCCGGTGGTCCGCGCCTCCAGGAAGCCCGCCACCGCGTTCACCGCCGGCAACCGGTCCGCCGCGAGATCGGTGACCGCGTACGCCTCCGTGTCGGTCCACGGCAGCTGGGTCATCTCGTGCCCGGTGAGGTGCGGGTTGGTGCGGATCTCGCGCGTGACCGGGCCGTAGCGGGTGTCCCAGTGGGTACCGCGGTCGATCATCTTCTCCGGCTTGCCGTCGACGAGGTAGGTGTACCGGTCGACGAGCTTCAGCCTGGTCAGCGAGTAGCTCGCGGCCGTGGACACCGTGGCCGACCACGCGACACCGCGGTTGTAGCCGTTGAACACGACCGGGATGCCGAGCAGCGTGACACCGTCGACGTCCACCTTCCCCGGGATCGTCAGCCGCGAGTGCCAGAACGAGATCATGCCGCCCCACGGCACGTGCGGGTTCCCGAGCAGCACTCCACGACCTCCGCTGGTACCCCCGGAACCAACGGCGATCGTGTTGCTGCCCCGTTCCTTCACCGGCTTGGGCGGTGAAGGCCAGATCCCCTCGTACGCCCGGAAGATCCCTTCCTGGAACGCCACGTGGTTGTACCGGTACAGCTCCGCCTCGGTGAGCTGCCGGTTGCACTTCGGATGGCTTGCGGCGTAACGGTTGTAGCCCTGCACGTACCCGGTGAACAGGTCGCGGACCTGCTCCGTGGGCCCGATGGGCGGCGGTTGCTCGACGATCCGTTCGACCACCCGCCTCTTCTCGAGATCTCGGAACTGCGGGTCGGCGGCGAACTCGGTGAACTGCTTGGCGAGATCGCACAGACGGGCCTTGGCCTGCCCGTACCCGATGCCGTCCCCCAGGCCGCGGTAGTCCGACGCGACGACGTGCGGCACCTGCTCGGGCCCGGCCGACGCCACAGGCGCCGACGTGACCAGGAGCAGGCTCGCGATGACGGTTTTCCACACGACTGTGTTTTTAGCACACTCGTGTCACTACGCGCCACCGAGTTGGCCACGTTCTATAAAGGCGCTGGAGCGGGAAATCGGAACGCTTTACAGCCAAAAGGCCCGCTGCTTGTATGGAGTCATCGCGGTGATCGACGCGATAGGAATTCCCGAACGACGAGGGGAGGGAAATCATGTTCGAGGTCGAGATCGTTACCGACGAGCAGTCGCTGCTCCACCACCCGACCGTCTGAGTCGCGGGGTGAACATGGCCTCGGGGCGGATGCATCGCCCCGAGGCCATTTCCATGCTACTACCTGGAGGCCACTGTGAAAATCCGTCGGAGAGAGAATCTCGTCTGCCGGTGGTCGGCCGACGGGTTGCAGGTCGGTTTACCGGGACAGCACCGCTGGGCCAAGGTCAGTCCCCAGCTCTTCGCCGTGCTCGACAAGGCGGCGGAGTGGACCGACGCGGACACCCTGGCGGCCGAGTTCGACGAGGAGCTCGCGCCGCAGGTCCGCAAGGCGCTCGCCACCATGACCGATCTCGGCGTTCTCGTCACCGAAGACACCGAAACCCCGGCCATGTGGCGGCACTGGGGTGACGTGACGGAACGGTTCCACGTCGACGCGCGCGACGCGAACTACCTCGTCGACTCGCCGGAACGGGCGGAGGTCGCCGGAGCGATCGTCGCCGAGGGCGGGTCGCCGCCGATCTTCAAGGACTACCCCGGCGCGCCGCTGGTCATGTTGCCGCGCAAGCCTCTCCCGCTGCACACCGCGGTCGACGAGGTCTTCACCCGAAGGCGCACGCACCGGCTGTTCCAGGACGCGCCGGTGAGCCTCGACCAGCTCGGCACGCTGCTGTTCTACTCGTTCGCGCCGCAGCGGTTCATCAGCGGAGGGCCGTTCGGGCCGCAGCAGGCCAGGGTCAGCGCGTCCGCCGGCGGCCGGCACGAGGTCGAGGCCTACCTCGTCGCGTACGACGTCGAGGGCGTCCCGCCGGGCCTCTACCACTACTCGCCGCGCCTGCACGCGCTCGAACTGCTGCACACCGACGCCTCACGCGCGCGGGTCGCCGAGCTGAGCTACCACCAGGAACCGTCCTACAGCGGCGCTTTCACCGTCTTCACCACCGCCGTCGCCGACCGGCTCGCGTGGAAGTACCGCCACCCCAGGGCGTACCGGCTGTGGATGTACGACGCCGGGCACTACGGGCAGACGTTCGACCTGACCTGCACAGCGCTCGGGCTCGGGCCGTTCCAGACGGTCGCGTTCCCCGACACGGAAGTCGAGAAGTTCCTCGGCGTCGACTCCGACCAGGAGTTCGTGGCCTACCTGCTGGCGGCCGGCGTTCCCGAGGAGAACGGCGCGCTGCCGGTGGACTTCGCCCACCCCGAACCGACCGTGATCACCGGGAGCGCGTGATGGTCCTGAACCGCTGCACCACACTGTCCGAAGAGGACTTCCTGACCGACGTCTTCAACCGCAAACCGCTCTACACCAGGGCGGAGGACCTCCAGAGCGACTTCTCCGACCTGTTCTCCGCCGAGGTGCTGGAGGACCTGCTCGCGAACTCCGCGATCCGCACGTCGTCGGTGCGGCTCGTGCGCGCGGGTGTCGAGTTCGACGTCACGCGCGGCACGGTCGCCGACAGCGGTGACCTCGCCGGTTCGGCGCCGTTCGTCAGCACGGAGACCATCCGCGCGGGCCTCGCGTCCGGGCACACGCTGCTGATGCGCTCGTTGCACCGCTACCACCCGCCGCTGCGCAGGTTCGCGCACGCGCTGTCCGCGCAGCTCGGGCATCCGGTGCGGGTCAACGCGTTCATCACGCCGCCGAACTCGCAGGGTGTGAGCCTGCACTACGACGTCCAGGACGTGCTCGTGCTGCAGATCGCGGGCGAGAAGCACTGGGAGCTGAGGGCCCAGCCGCTGTCGGCGCCGCTCGCCCCGCAGGCGTGGTTCGACGTGCCGCAACGCAAGCGCGACGAGCTCAAGGCCGCCAGCACGCTGCTCGCCGACCTCGTGCTGCGGCCGGGCGACACCCTCTACTTCCCGCGCGGCACCATGCACTCGCCGCGCACCGAGGACTCGTTGTCGATCCACCTCACCATCTCGATCCCGCAGGTCACGCACCACGACCTGCTCCAGGCGATGGTCGACGACGCGCTGGAGGACGAGTGGGTGCGCGGCAGCGTCTCGCTCGCCCGGCTCGAAGCCGGGCCGGAGCTGGCCCGCGTGGTGCTGCTCGCCATCGCGCAACGGCTCTCCGACGTGGCCCGCGACGTGTCCACCGAGGAGCTGTTGTGGCGGGTGCGCGCGGCCCGGTTCGCCGAGCTGCCGGCGGAACCCGTGCCGGTGCTGCCCGTCGTCGAACCCGCGCAGACCCACCGGTTGCGCACCGGCGCGAAGTACCGCGTGGTTCCCGACGGCGACTCCGTGTCGTTGCAGGGAGTCGGGCGCAGGGTCACGCTGCCCGCCGCGGCCGCGCCCGTCCTCGACGAGCTGCGCGACACCGGAACCCTGGACAGGGAACGACTCGCGGAACAGCTGTCCGCTCCCCTCGCCGACCAGCTGGTGCAGGTGCTCACCGACTTCGGGCTGATCACCGGGGTGCGTGCGTGACCAACGAGTACGGCGACCGCTGGGCGGACATCTACGACGAGTGGTTCGGGGAGCTCACCGACACCGAACCCGCCTGCGCCGCGCTCGCCGAACTGGCTCAGGGTGGACCGGCGCTGGAGATCGGCGCCGGCACCGGACGGCTCGCGATTCCGTTGGCGCGACTGGGAGTTCCGGTCACCGCGGTCGAGGCGTCGGCGAAGATGGCAGCCCGGCTGCGCGCCAAGCTTTCCGGTGAACGGGTCGAGGTGGTCGAGCGAGATGCCGCCGGTGGGCTCGCGGATCTCGCACCGGACGGCGGATTCCGGCTCGCGTACCTCAGCTGCAACACGCTCTTCCAGCTCACCGACCAGGAGTCCCAGCTGGCCTGCGTCGTCGGTGCCGGTGCGGCACTCGGCTCCGGCGGTGTGCTGGTGATCGAGGCGTCGGTGCCCAACGTCGAGCTGCTGCACCTGGGCAGCAAGCAGCGCATCGACGCGATGGACCATGATCGAGTCGTGCTCACCGAGGCCCGCGTGACCGTCGCGACCCAGCGCAAGGACTCGACGATCGTGTTGCTGGACAACGGTGCGCACCGGGTCCTGCCGGTCGCCGAACGCTACTGCTGGCCCGCGGAGCTCGACCTGATGGCACGCCTGGCGGGACTCACGCTGAGGAACCGCTGGTCAGGCTGGGAAAGAAACCCCTTCGACTCGAGGAGCACAGGCCACGTGTCGGTGTACGTCGCAGCATGAGCGGACTGCTGGAACACCCCAGGTTCATCAGGGCCTGGGCGGGACAGGCGTGCGGGGCGATCGGCGACCAGCTGCTGCCCGTCACGGTCAGCCTCTACGTGCTCGGCCGCGGTGGCGGTGTCGCCGAGGTGAGCCTCGTGCTCGGCGCGCGGGCGGTGGCACTGGTGCTGTGCCTGCTCGCCGGCGGTGTGCTGGCGGATCGGTTGCGGCGCAGCAGGATTCTGCTCGGCGCCGACTGGTTCCGGGCGTCGCTGCTGCTCGTCACGGCGTTGTCGCTGGACCACCTCCCGCTACTGGCGCTGCCGATCGTGATCGCGCTCGTCGCGGCGGGCGAGGCGTTGTCCCGCCCGGCGTTCCGCTCGCTCGTGCCCACCCTGCTGCCGGAAACGTTGCTGGAGAAGGGCAACGCGCTGGTGTCCGCGGCCCAGCGCAGCGCGGCGGCGATCGGGGCGCTGTCCGGTGCCACGATCGTCGCGCTCGTCGGGGCGCGGACCGGGTTGCTGCTGGCCGCCGCGGTGTTCGCGATCAGCGGGTTCACCGTGCTGCGGCTGCCCGACACGGCCGCGCGCACCACGTCGTCCTCGGTGCTCGCGGACGCCCGCGACGGCGTCCGGGCGGTGCGGGAACGGCCGTGGGTGCTCGCCGTGATGTCCACGGTCAGCGTGCACCTGCTGACCGGCACCGCGACCGCGCTGACGCTGCTGCCGCTGATCGCCCGCGAAAGACTCGGCGGTGAGCTCGCCTACGGGCTCGCGCTCGCGGCTCTGTCGCTGGGCGCGCTGCCCGCCGTCGTGCTGGCCGGGCGGTGGAAGCCGCAGGCCAAGGGGCTGGTGTCGATGTGCGCGCTGGTCGGGTACGCGCTGGTGCCGCTCAGCCTGGCGCTGCCGTTGCCGCTGGCCGGGGTCGCCGTCGCGTTCGCCATCGGGGGCTTCGCGGTGGAGTTCTTCTTCGTGTACTGGATCTCCGCGTTGCAGCGGAACATCCCCGGTGCCGTGCTGGGCAAGGTGCTCGCGCTCGACCAGCTCGGGGCGTTCGCGCTGCTGCCCGTCGGCTATCTCCTGGTGGGTCCGGTGGTCGTGCTCGTGGGCGCGCAGTGGGCGTTGGTCGGCGCGGCCGTCGTCGTCGTGGTGACGAGCGTGGCGTGTCTGGCGGTGCCGGGTGTCCGTTTGTTCAGCGACCCCGCAAAGGCGGAAGTGTCCTGAACGCGCTTTGCTCGATTCTTTAGCTGGTGGTGCAAGGGTGGAATCAATGAGAGTCGCCTAATTCCCTGCGGTTTTTCGCGGAACTGGCGGCTGAGCATCCGGCACCACCGCTGGAGGATTGATGCCGCTCAACGAGAGAATTTCGAATTCTCTGGTAATCAGTGTCGTGGGCGCCGGCCCGCGAGGAGTGTCCGTGGTCGAGCGGATCTGCGCCAACGTGGCCGCGAATCCCGACGTCCACCCGGCCGTGACGATCCACCTGATCGACGCCGTGTGCGACGGCGGCGGGCGCGTCTGGCGCACGGCACAGCCCGTCGAGCTGCTGATGAACACAGTGGCCTGTCAGATCTCGATGTTCACCGACCCGAGCGTGGAGTGCGAGGGCCCGATCGTCACCGGCCCGAGCCTGTACGAGTGGGCGCGGTTCGTCAGCGTGATGGACGGCCTCGACGAGTATCCCGACGAGGTGCTGGCCGAGGCCCGCAGGCTGACCGCGGACTCCTACCCGTCCCGCGCGTTCTACGGCCACTACGTCGCGTGGGTGCTGCGCAGGGTCGCGACCTCGGCACCACCCCAGGTCTCGATCATCTCGCACCGCAGGGTCGCGATGTCGTTGGAGGACAACCCCGACGGCACGCAGACCCTCACCCTCGACGACGGCAGCGCTCTGCACGTCGACTCGGTGGTGCTGGCGCAGGGCCACGTCGGCATGGAGCTCACCGAGCAGGAGCTGATGCTGCACCGGCACGCGACGGCGCACGGGCTCGTCTACATCCGGCCCGGCAACCCCGCCGACGCGGATCTGAGCCCGATCCGGCCGGACGAGCCGGTGGCGTTGCGCGGCATGGGCCTGAACTTCTTCGACTACCTGACGTTGCTGACCGTCGGCCGCGGCGGGTCGTTCCGGCGCGTGGACGGCACGCTGACGTACCAGCCGTCCGGCCGCGAACCGGTGATGTACGCGGGATCGCGGCGCGGGATCCCGTACCACGCAAGGGGTGAGAACCAGAAGGGCGTGGCGGAGCGGCACGAGCCCCGGTTCATCACGCCGTCGGTGATCGCACGCTTTCGCGCCGGGGTCGCCGACGGGCGGCCCGCCCACTTCGTGCGCGACCTGTGGCCGTTGATCGACCGCGAGGTCACCCTCACCTACCACCGCTCGTTGATCAGCGAGCGCAACGGTGTGGCTGCTGGTGACGCGTTCGCGTCGGAGTACATCGCGACGCCGGACGACCCGGAACTGCCGCTGCGCCATGGTATTTCCGTGGTTGACCAGTGGCGGTGGGAACGCGTGACGCAGCCGTGGAACGACCAGGTTCCGCGCACCCAGGCGGAGTTTCGCGCTTGGCTGCTGGACTATCTGCGGGCAGATGTGGCAGAAGCGCTGCGCGGCAACGTGGGCAGCCCGCTCAAGGCGGCCTTGGACGTCATGCGGGATCTGCGCAACGAGATCCGCCTGATCGTCGACCACGGCGGGTTGGACGGCAGCTCGTACCGCGACGAGCTGCAGCGCTGGTACAACCCGTTGAACGCGTTCCTGTCGATCGGCCCGCCGGTGCAGCGGATCGAGGAGATGATCGCTCTGGTCGAGGCAGGGGTGCTGCACGTCCTCGCGCCGGGCATGCGGGTCGAGCTCTCCCCTGCCGGCACCGGATTCGTGCTGACGTCGGCGAGCGTGACCGGGCCCGAGGTCGAGGTGACCGGGTTCATCGACGCGCACATGCCGGAGTTCGACCTGTTCCGCACCACCGATCCGTTGCTGCGACACCTCGTGCGGACAGGGCAGTGCCGCGGCTACCGGCTGCCCGACGCGTTCTCCGGCTACGACACGGGAGGGCTGGCCGTGACGCCGCGGCCGTACCGCGTGCTGGACGCCGCGGGCCGCGCGCACAAACGCAGGTTCGCGTACGGGGTGCCGACGGAGACAGTGCACTGGCTGACGGCGGCGGGCATCCGGCCCGGCGTGAACTCGGTGATCGTCGCGGACGCCGACGCCATCGCCCGCGCGGCGCTGTTCGCTCCGCGTGCCGAGGTTCGGTCGGGCTCGTTGGAGACGAAGGAGAACAGGTCGTGACCGACGCAGGTCTGCTCGCCCCGGTGTGGGCGGGCACTCCGTCGAGTGCCGAGGTGTCGGACGAGGCGTGGCTGCGCGCGATGCTCGACGTCGAGGCGGCGCTGGCCATGGCGCAGGCCCGGTTGGGCGTGGTGCCCAAGGAGGCCGCGGAGACCATCGCCTCGTTGGCAGCGCACAACTCCATCGACCTGGTGTCGCTGGCTCACGTCGCGCGCGAGTCGGCCAATCCGGTTGTGGTGCTGGTGCAGCGGTTGACGGCTGAGGTGGAGGCTTCGGACGCTTCTGCCGCGCGGTACGTGCATCTTGGTGGCACGAGCCAGGATGTTCTGGATTCCGCGGCGATGTTGCTGTCCGCGCGGGTGCTGGCGCGGATCGCGTGGGACCTGCGGCGCGTGGCCGTGGCGCTGGTGCGGATCACGGTCGCCCACCAGCACACGCCGATGGCGGGCCGGACTTTGACGCAGCACGCCGTGCCGATCACGTTCGGGCTGAAGTCGGCGGGGTGGCTGCAACTCGTGCTGGACGCTCTGGACAGGGTCTCCGGTGTGCTGCTGCCGGCTCAGCTGGGTGGTGCCGCTGGGACTTTGGCATCGTATGAGACCTACGCACGCATGGCTGACGGTTCGGGCGCTCTGGAGCTGATGCGCGCGTTCGCCGAGGAGCTCGGGCTGGCCGAGCCGGTGGTGCCGTGGCACTCCTTGCGCACCCCGATCGCCGACCTGGGTTGCGTGTTGGCCTTCGTCACCGGTGCTTTGGGCAAGCTGGGCGCGGACGTGCAGATCATGTCGCGCACCGAGGTGGGCGAGCTGTCGGAACCGGCGGCGGACGGGCGCGGCGGGTCGTCCGCCATGCCGCAGAAGCGCAATCCGGTGCTCGCGACGCTGCTCAACTCCGCGGCGCGCCAGGTGCCTGCGTATGCGTCGGTTTTGATGGGGTGTCTGGTCAGTGAGGACGAACGGTCTGCGGGTGGGTGGCATGCCGAGTGGCAGCCGTTGCGGGAGTGTTTGCGGCTCACGGCTGGTGCTGCGCACACGGCGGCCGAGTTGACCGAGGGGTTGTTTGTGCACGCGGATCGGTTGAGGTCGAATCTTGCGCTGACTGGTGGCTCGATCGTGGCGGAGCGGTTGAACGCTGAGCTGGCTGATGCTTTGGGGCGGGTGGCGGCGAAGAAGCTGCTGGCTGAGGTGGCTCGGGAGGATGTGCCGTTCGCGGAGGCGTTGGCGGCTCGACCGGAGCTGGTTGAGGGGCTCGCCGGGCGGGGCGGGGTGGCGGAACTGCTGGATCCCGGGCAGTACGTGGGGTTGTCGGCTCAGCTGGCTTCGCGGGTGTTGGTGAGAGCGGGGCGGGTGCTGAGCCGCGAGTGAGCTGGTGCGGGCGAGGCGCATGTCCCGGCCGCGAGTAGCAAGCGAGGGGGCGGGCAGGCGCCGGGGATGCCTGCCCGCCCCCTCCGCTGTGTCACGCCGGGTTCAGCGTGATGCGCTGTTCCGCGTTCCGGTTGATCGCGGACCTGCTGTACACCAACGGGAAGTATTGCCCGGTGTGCCACTTCTCGGCCAGGTCCCGGTAGTGCGGGGAGGCCGGGTCGCCGGACTGGCCCGGCGTGTTCACCGCGAGCGAGTTGTCCCACCCGCCCACGTCGAGCACCATGCGGAAGCTCGCGCCGTTCGTCTGGGTGAACGACTTCGCGCCGAAGCCCGCCGCGTCCACCGTGTAGGAGGAGCCGCCGCGCGCGAACGGGCCTACGTCCTTGCCCAGCGGGTGGGCGAACAACGTCTGGTGCAGGTTTCCCCAACGCCACGTAGAAGTGTCGGCGCCCAGGAGTCGTTGCGTCTCCTGGTAAGCCGCACCCAACGTGGTGAGCAGCAGCTGGTCCCTCGTCGACGGATCCAGCCGCCCCAGACCATCAAGAGCAGCCACCGGATCGGCAACGGGGATGAGCGGTTGCGCCGCGGGTGGCAGGACGGCCTTGGCGTACCCCGCCAGCAGGTAGCGCGACAGCCACACGTGGTACAGCGCCGCCGCAGCGGAATCGGAGGAGCTCACGAAGTTCCAGCCCCGCAACATGTTCAGCGCCGCCTGAACACCGGAGTCCGTGCTGCTCAACGAAGAAAGCAAGGCAACCAGCCGAGCAGCCGGCAGCTCGAACTGGTCGTTCTGCAACGCCGCCGACGACGCCAAAGAGCCGCGCGGAGTCTGCCGCAGCACGTCCGCGATGCGTTGGTACCGCGAGGGATTCGCCCACTCGTAGCCCACGACCGGCGCGCCCGGCGGCAGGTTGTACTCGTTGGCGGAGGCGAGGAAACCGGCAGCGGGGTCGACCGAGCGAGGCAGGTCGTCGCCGGTGAGGAAGCCGTTCCACTCGTAGCGGCCGTCACCGGGCACGGGCAGCAGGCCGTCGTAGCCGGAGCGCTTGGGTGCGAGGCCGCCGGGCACCCAGGCGATCTTGCCGCCGGTGTCCGCGTAGACCTGGTTCTCCGCCGGCGCGCCCCACTGACGCATAGCAGCGAGAAAATCGTCGAAACCGCGCGCTCGCATCAGCTTGAGGTTGCCGAAGTACGGCGACATGCCCGGCTCCGCCCAGCCCGTGCGCAGTGCGAACGCCAGACCGCGCTGGTGGTCGATCTTCAGAACCGGACCGTGCCGGGTGAACGACAACTCCACGGAACGGTCGGATTGCCCCGCAACGGGAACGGTCTCCGTGACTGTCCGCAGAGACTCCCAGCCGTCGCGGTAGCGGTAACGGGTGTGGTCGGCGGGGTCGAGCTGGTAGACGTAGAGGTCTTCCTGGTCGATGCCGAACACGGTGAGCCCGAACGCGACGGTTCCGTTGTGCCCGATGGAGATTCCCGGCTGGAACGGCTCGCCCGCGCCGATCACGTTGAGCCCCGGCGCGGACAGGTGCGTGATGTAGCGCAGCGACGGGGACTTCAGAGCGCGGTGCGGGTCGTTCGCCAGGATCGGACGGCCCGTGGTCGTGCGCGACGGCCCGACGACCCAGTTGTTCGAGCCCTCGGACGGTCCGTCGTCCGGCACGACCGAAAGCACACCGCGGTGGAACACGACGTCCTGCGTGGCGAGCTGGAACGTCGTGAGCACGTCGTCCGTCACCGCGCACGGGTCGAGCCCCGCAGGCACCACCAGGTTCACGTCGGGCTGCGGTACCAGGCGCACCTTGTCCGCGTTGACGTCGGTGACGCACGCGACCTTGGCCCGCGCGACCTCGCTGGTGAGGTTCTTCGTCAAGCCGTGGCTGCGAATCCGCACCACGTCCTCAGGGCTCCAGCGCGACGGCCGGTACCCCAGCTCGCGGAACTCCAAAGGCAACAACCCAGGATTACCGGCAAGCCAGTCCACGTAGGCATTGACGCCGTCGGTGAACCGAGAAGCCGCCATCCGAGCCTCGGGACCGTAGCTCGCCCACTCCGCCCGCATGTCACCCCGGTACAGGAACAACCGCGTCGCCCTGTCCTGCTCCACATAGGACGGACCGAGCACCTCGGCCAGCTGCCCCAGACCACGTCTGCGCCACAGGTCGATCTGGAACAACCGATCCCGCGCGGCCTGGAAACCCTGCGCCAGGAACAGGTCCTCGACTCCGGAAGCCGAGATGTGCGGAACACCCCACCGGTCGATCGTGATCTGCGCCGGCCGCGAGAGCCCCGGCACCGACAACGCGAGCTCGGAAGCCGACGCGCTGACCGGAACCGCAGAAGCCGCGACGAGCAGCAGGACGACGAGGAACCGCCTCATTTGCCCACGCTCTGCGAGAAGCTGAACCAGTTGTCCGGGTCGTACTTGCGCTTCACCGTCACCAGGCGCGAGTAGTTGCGGCCGTAGTAGGCCCACTGCCAGTCCCGCAGCCCGTCGTGGCCGTAGTTGAGGTAGGTGTGGCCGCTCGAATACTGGTCCATGACGGAGAACCCGTGGTTCGCCCACGCCACCGCGGCATCGGTGTCGTCACGCGACGGGTTCGCGTTGTTGAGCTGTGCCGAGTAGCCCAGGGCGAACTGCGCGTCCCGGTGCACCCACGCGGTGTCGCCGACGGGAACGCGGTTCGCCTGGCCGCCCCACGCGACGAAGACGATGGACCGGTTCTGCCCGGCACGCCGGTTCGCGTCGAACGCCGTGACGATCTCGTTGATGCCACCGGCGGGAATGGCCTTGGTGAACGTGCGGTAGCGGTGCGCCACGAAAGGCGTCCGCCCCAGCACCGCTTCCGGCGTCTGGCCGACGACGTGGCACTGGTCGGTGGTCTTGTCGCCGCACCCGAACGCCCGCATCATCGCGGTGTCGTACGGCAGCTCCTCGGCGGCACGCGTCGCCGGTGCGGTACCGACCGCGCTCACGAACGTGTCCAGCTGCGCGTTGGCGTCCGCCAAAGGACCGAGATATGCCCCGACGACCTGGACGATCGGCACCGCGCCCGGTGCGGCGTCCGGCAGCACCACGATCAACGTGGTCGCGAGCTCGTCCGGCCCGTTGATCGCCCACTGCTGCCAGGCCGAAACCACGTCAGCGACCTTGTCCCACGCCCACGTAAGCCGGTAGCTGATCACCTTGTCGACGCGGGTCGGCGTGGTCTCGAACTCGGTGACGATGCCGAAGTTGCCGCCGCCGCCACCGCGCAGCGCCCAGTAGAGGTCGCTGTACTGGCTCGAAGACGCACGGACGACACGTCCGTCGGCGAGCACCACCTTCGCGGACACGAGCCGGTCGGAGGCGGTGCCGTACTTGCGGGTCTGCCAGCCGAGGCCGCCGCCGAGCAGGAAGCCGCCAGGGCTCACCGTCGGGCAGCCACCGGCGGGCAGCGTCACGCCGTGCGGCTTGAGCTTCGGCAGCGCGTCAACGCCCTTGAGCCCCGGTCCGAACCGGACGGTCGAACCGGACACGGTCGCCTGGTTGAGCCTGGACGTGTCGACGATCAGACCCTCGGTGGTGGACCAGCCGTTGAAGCTGTGCCCGCCGCTGCGCACCGACGTGCGGACGTCGTTCTCGCGCGCGAAAAGGACCGCCCTGCGAACGTCCTCAGTGGACGTGCAGTAGGCGATCGCCTGGGGACGAACGGTGTCGAACTCCGCGCTGATGAGCTGCTTCGCCTGGGCGTAGCCGGGATCCGACGGCAGGACGAGGGAACCGGACAGCTGCCGGCCGAGCGCGGACCAGTCCGTCGACGACGCGTACCCCGCGGAGTCGAGCAGTCCGGAACCACCGAGAGCGGACGCGGCGACGACGCCGGCTCCCGCTCGCAGGAATGACCTTCTCGTGTGCATGCAAGCCTCTTCTCACAGTGCGCAGGTACCACCCGCCACACTGTCACCGGCTCACGAATTCCCCCATTCTCGTTCCATCGATGCTTGAGGCGTCACGCTTTCAGCCAGGTCCGCACGTCCTTCAAAGCGGTTCCGCTGCTGGCGACGTCGATGTTCGCGGCGAGGTCCGCGATCGTGATCCCGGCCAGCACCTCGCGCCACGCGGCCTCCGCCGTCGCCATCGCGCGCGCGACGGAGCACATCTTGGTGCACTTCTCCTCCGGCACGGCCAACGGGCCGCGCTGGCGGATCTCGGTGCAGCGGAAGAAGTCCCCTGGCCCGTCGATGGCCACGACGACGTCGAGCACGCTGATCTCGCGTGCGGATCTGGTCAGGGAGTACCCGCCACCTTGCCCCTGCCACGAGTGCACCACTCCCGCGCGCGAGAGCGCCTGGAGCTGTTTCGCCAAATACGTCATGGGCACGTCGTGCAGCTCAGCCAGCCGCTGGGACGGAACCAGCGTGCTCGCCTGGCTGAGCGTGACACAGCAGTGCAGTGCCCACTCGACTCCGTTGGAGAGCTTCATCCAGCAAGGATAGTTCCCGGACAAGTTTTGTCCAAGTAGCGCCGGAGTTCGTGATACGATCCGGACAACTTCTATCCGAGTTGAGGGGTTTCCTTGACCTCCACCCAAAATCAGCAGGCGGCGGCCTCTCCGACGGCCGCCGACCGTGCCACTCTGGGGCTGGCGGCGGTGGCGTTGTTCGTCGCCGCGATCAACCTGCGACCCGCCATCGCCGCGGTGTCGCCTCTTGTGGACGCGATTCGTGCCGACCTGGGGTTGTCGGCCACGGGCGTCGCACTGCTCACCACGATCCCGACTCTCGCCATGGGCGTCTGCGCGCCGGTGGCCGCTCTCGTGGCCCGCCGCACCGGCCTGCACGGCGGTGTGAACGTCGGTCTCCTGATCATCGGCCTCGGCACGATCGCCCGCGCGTTCGGCCACGCCACGTGGTTCCAGCTCGCGTGCGCGTTCATCGTCGGCACGGGCATCGCCATCGCGCAGACGCTTCTCCCCGCCGTCGTGAAGGCGCGCTTCTCCAGCAGGCCGAGCCTCGTCACCGGCATCTACACCGCGGGCCTCGGCCTCGGTGGCGCGGTCGCGGCGGGCGCGACGGCACCGCTGGCCGACGCGCTCGACTCGTGGCCGGTCGCGCTCGCCTCCTGGGCGGTGCTGGCGTTCGCGGGCATCGTGCTGTGGTCGGCGGCCAAGCGGTCGCTGGCGCTGGAGGACGCCGCCGGTCCCCGCAAGCTCTCCACCAAGGGTCTCGCGTGGGGCAGCGCGACGGCGTGGAAGATCACCGTGATCTCCGCGGGCAACTCCGCCCTGTACTACTGCGAGCTCGCCTGGATCGCCCCGCTGCTCACCAACGACGGTGGCCGCAGCACGGCGAGCGCCGGTGTGCTGCTCACCGCGATGATCTCCATCCAGGTCGTGGCGATGATCGCCGTGCCGATGCTGCTCGGCGAGCGCAAGGACCAGCGCCTCGGCCTGGTCGTCACCACGGTCATGACCGCCGCCGGCTTCCTCGGCTTCGCCCTGCTGCCCGGCACCGCGGTCTGGTTGTGGGTCCTGCTGATCGGCATCGGCCACGGCGGTCTGTTCCCGCTCGTGCTCGCCCTGCCGGTGACGGCGTCGCGCGACGCCGCGCACGCCGGTCGCATCAGCGGAATGGCGTTCTTCGTCGGCTACGGCTGTGCCGCGGTCGGCCCGTTGCTCGTCGGTCTCCTGCGCGACACCACCGGCAACTTCATGCTCGCGTTCCTCGCGCTGGCCGTGGCGGCGGCACTCATGGTGCTGCCGATCCTCACTTTGTCACCCCATCGGCTCAGCCTCGCGGAGTAGACCGAAAACCGGAACTACCAACAGACTGATCAACACGCAGCCGGATCTTGGGGGGTTCGAGTGTCTTCGGAACGACCGCGTGTCGCCGTCGTCGGCGCGGGTATCGCAGGCCTGGTCATCGCCGCGATCCTGCGCAGGCGAGGGATCACGTGCACCGTCTACGAGAAAACCCCGGTGTTCGACGCCGTCGGCGCCGGTATCCAGCTCTCACCGAACGGCGTGCGCGTGCTGCACTCCCTGGGACTCGCCCCCGCGCTGGCCGAGCGCGGGGTCGTGGCCCAGGCGATCGAGACCAGGCGGTGGGACGACGGGGCGTTGCTGTCCCGCGTCCCGCACGGCCTGGCCTGCGACGAGGAGTTCGGCGCGCCCTACTACCTGATCCACCGGGCCGACCTGCAACGTTGCCTGTTGCGCCTGTTACCCGAGGCGGACGTGACCCTGGGGCGCGCCGTCACCGAGGTGGTCGACGGGCCTGACGGAGCCGAACTGCGGTTCGGCGACGGGACTCGCGACACCGCCGACCTGGTGATCGGCGCCGACGGGGTGCATTCCGCCGTCCGCGCCTCGCTCATCGCCGATGAGCCGAAGTTCTCCGGCTACGCCGTGTACCGCGGGCTCATCGAAGCCCACGAGGTGCCGTCGTTCGCCGCCGACCCGCGGGTGATGTTCTGGCTCGGCCCGCGGCGCCACATCACGTACTACCCGATCTGCTCCGGCGAGACCATCCACTTCAGCGCGGTCTACGCCACCGAGGACTCCCGCCCGAACTCCACCTCCACGGGTGCCGAGGCGAACGACCTGGCCGAGGCGTTCGCCGGCTGGCACGAGGAGGTCCGGCGGGTGATCGCCGCCCCGGCACTGGTCACCCGCTGGGGCGTGTTCGACCGCGACATCGCACAACGCTATGTGGGGCAACGAATCGCGCTCGTCGGCGACGCTGCCCACCCGATGTTGCCGTACATGTCCCAAGGCGCGAACCAGGCGCTCGAGGACGCGGTCGTGCTGACCGACTGCATCTCCGACAGCGAGCGAGACCTCAGCGGCGCGATCAAGCGCTACGAGTCGTTGCGCATGCCGCGCACGACCGAGGTCCACGGCATGTCCCGCAACCGCGCGGACAGCTTCCACTACGCCGACGGACAGTGTCAGCAAGAACGCGACCAGGTGCTCGCCCGTGAGCAGGACCTGGACCACCTCGCCTGGTTGTACGGCCACGACGCCGCGCGCGTCGTGACGCCGAGCGTCGACGTTCGCTGAAAGCTCTTCTCTCTCCACGCTGCGCAACTCTTCTTTTGCCATGCCCCCTGCACTTGCCATGGCACAAAACTGGGAGGAAAAGATGCACGGCTTGATCCGCCGTCTCATGCACGGCAACGGCTTCTACATAGGAAAGATCTTCGAGGACGCGGCGCGCAGGTTCCCCGGCCTGAGCGTCACCCTCGACACCCCGCTGCTGTGGGATCCCGAACGCGGCACCGACTTCACCGTCACGCAGCTCGCGGACGTCGTCGACGACCTCTCGGCGCGGCTGTGGGCGGCGGGTGTCCGTCCCACCGACAGGGTGGCGCTCTACAAGACCAACAACTTCGACATCGCCCTGCTCGCCTGCGCGGTCGCGCGGATCGGCGCGGTGCCGGCGTTGCTCTCCCCGTTCCTCGACGGTGAGATCGCGTTCGTGCTGCTGCACCGGCTCGACCAGCCGTGGCTGCTCACGGACGAGGACACGATCAACGGCTCGTTGCAGGACATCCCCGTCGCCCAGGCGTGCAAGGGAGTTCTCATCACCGCGGGCGACGCACCGGTCGGCACCACCCGGCTCGCGTCGTTCAAGAACGCACCGCGCCGCGACCCGGTGCTGCTGCACCCGCGCCAGCCCTCGTTGATCTCGCACAGCTCCGGCACGACGGGTGTGCCCAAGCTCGCCGTGCACTGTCCGGAGGCCGGGTTCCACCGCCTGGTTCCGCAGAAGCTCGCGGCCTGGCCCACGCGGCGCAAGGAGAAGGCCGCTCTGTGCATGACTTTCGTGCACTCGCGGTTCTACCAAGGCCTTGCCATGTGGCTGGAGCTGGGCAACCCTCTGGTGATCGCCGTCGACGCCGATCCGAGTGCTGTTGGCCCCTTGTTCAAGCGCACGCGGCCGGGTTACGTGGAGACGCACCCCAACAACTACATCGACTGGGAGGTGCTGGCCGACGCTCCCGGCGAGCCGCTGTCGAGCGTGCGCTACTTCGGGGCCACCTTCGACGCGATGCACCCGCGCACCATCCAGCGGATGCTCTCGGCTTCGCGTCGGCCGCGGCCGTTGTTCCTGCAGGCGTACGGGCAGTCCGAGATCGGCCCGGTGGCCGGCCGCTGGTACTCCCGCCGCACCGCCAAGAACGCGGACGGCCGCTGCGTCGGAATGCCGTTGCCGGGCTTCATCTCGATGCGCGTGGTCGACGACAACGGCAACCGCGTCAAGCGCGGCGAGCCCGGCCACCTGGTGGTGCGCAGCCGCACCCGCATCCTCACCTACCTCGGCGAGGACGAGCGGTACCAGAGCCAGCTGCTCAACGGCGGCTGGTGGCGCTTGGGGGACATGGGTTTCCGGGACCGCTTCGGTCTGCTGCACCTGCTCGACCGCGAGGCCGACAAGATCGAGTCGATGGACAGCAACCTCGCCGTCGAGGACATCCTGATGTCGAGGCTCGAGGAGCTGCGCGAGGTCGTCATCGTGGTCGGACCGAACGGAGAACCCGTGCCGGTCGTGTCCACAAGGGACGATCTCCCGTACGACGAGGGCCGGTGGAAGCAGGCCACCCGCGACCTGCCATCCATGGCCGCGGTGCGCCAGCTGCCGTTCAAGGAGCTGCCGCGCACCTCCACGTGGAAGATCCAGCGCCACCAGCTCGCCAAGTTCATCCGCGAGGCCCACAAGGCCACTGAGGGGACCGAGACCGCATGACGACCAAGAGTCCTTCCGAGCGTCACCTGATCGAACTGATGACCGGCTTCTGGAAAACCCAGGCCGTGTTCATCGCGACCGAGCTCGGCATCGTGGACCGCATCGCCGAGACGAACCGGCCGTCCGCGGCCGAGCTCGCACTCGCGCTGCAGCTCGACGCGGACGCGTTGGGCCGCCTGCTGGACTACCTCGTCGGCCTCGGCGTGGCCGACGGCGACGACGCGACGGGCTACGCGCTCACCGACGTCGGCGCGTTGCTGCGCAGCGACTCCCCCAGCGCCATGCGCGACCACGCGCGCCTCTACGGAGACCAGTTCTACCGGGCGTGGGGCGCGCTGACGCACTCGCTGCGCACCGGTGGCTCCGCTTTCACGCTGGTGCACCGCGCCCCGCTGTTCTCGTACCTGTCCGAGAACCCCCAGGTCTCGGAATCTTACGAGCGCATGATGGTCGCGGGACTGCCGTTCTTCCAGGCGGTCAGCGAGGTGTACGACTTCTCGGACGCGCGGCGGATCGTCGACGTCGCCGGCGGGCACGGCGCGTTGCTCGACCAGATCCTCACCGCGAACCCCGGCCCGAGCGCCGTGCTGTTCGACGCACCGCACGTGATCGAGGAGGCGTCGCGCTACCCCATCGCCTCCGAGCACGCCGAGCGGTGCGAACGGATCGGTGGCGACTTCTTCGAGTCGGTGCCGGAGAACGGCGACGTCTACCTCCTGTCGCGAATCCTGCACTGCTTCGACGACGAGGCGTGCCACCGCATCCTGAGCAACTGCCGCCAGGCGATGGCCCCGGACGCGAAGCTGGTGATCCTGGAACGGGTCATCACCGACAAGAACGCGGCACTCGCGCTCGGGTTCAACATGCACATGCTGGTCGTTCTCGGCGGTGGGCGGGAGCGGTCGGAGGCCGAGTACGCCGCGATGCTCGACAAGGCGGGGTTCTCGCTCGGCACCGTGCACTCGTTGCCACTGGAAACCCATCTCCTGGTCGCTGTGCCCCAGAACCATGGGTGACCCGCAGCCGATCTTCCGGGTGCTGGGCCCGCTCCGGGTCGAGCACAGAGGCCGGGTGCACACACCGACAGCGTCGAAGCAGCGGCAGGTCCTCCTTCTGCTGCTGCTTCGCGCGAACAGCACGGTGTCCCTCCCGCAGTTCGTGGAAGAACTGTGGGAGGGGTATCCCCCGGCCAGCGCGATTCCCGCTCTGCACACGTACGTCATGCAGCTGCGGCGCGCGCTGGACTCGTTGCACCTCGCGGACGGGCCCGCCAGCAGCAGGCTCGTCACCCGCACCGGCGGCTACGAGCTGGTGGTGCGGCCGGGAGAGCTCGACCTCGACGTGTTCGACGAGAAGATCCAGGCGGCGCTGGCCCAGACCGACAGCTCCACGCGGGCACGGGGTCTGCACGAGGCGCTGGAGCTGTGGACGGCGCCCGCGCTCGCGGACGTCGTCACCGGACCGGTGATGCGGTCCGCGATCACGGTGCTGCAGCAGAAGAGGCTCGACGCGCTGGGGCACCGCATCGACGCGGACCTCGAAGTCGGCTGGCACCACGAACTGATCGGTGAGCTCAGCTCGCTCGTGCTGCACAACAGCACGAGCGAGCGGTTCACCGCCCAGCTCATGCTCGCGCTCTACCGTTCGGGTCGTCAGGTCGACGCCCTGAACGCGTTCCACCGGCTGCGTCGTGCGGAGGGCAGGCTGTCCAGGGAGCTGCACGACCTCTACACGGCCATCCTGGCCGGTGACCCGGCGCTCGACCCGCCCATCCAGGCGCGGACCAGGCTCTCACTGGACGCCGCGCTGATCGCGTGACCACTCTCCCTCTCCCAGAAAAAAGGAGAACCCCCGCCGGATCGGCCCCGGCGGGGGTTCTCCCGTGGTCGATGAAGGGAACCTTCCTCCACGTCAGGTGGAGGAAGGTTCCCTTCATCGAGCTTCACGAGGCGCGGGTCAGGTGCGCGAGGAGGAGTTCTCTGCTGCGCAGGGTTTTGCCGTTCGCGGTCGCTGGAAGGCGGCTGGTGACGTGGAACCTGGAAGGCACGCCGACGTCGCCGAGCAGCCAGCGGCACCACGACGTGAGCTCGTCGCGGGTCAGCTCGGCAGGGCCCTCGACGTGGGCCTCGACCACGTCCGCGCCCAGCACCACGACGTCGGACACCAGCCGGTGACCGCGCAGCACCGCCTCGATCTCCAGCAGGTCCACCTGGGGGTCCGCGCCGGCACCGGCCCTGCCCCGCAACCGCACCGCGCCGGTGCGGGGATCGAGCGTCACCAGGTCCTGTGTGGACAACCAGCCACCGCCCTGCCACCGGTCGTCGTCCGAGTACAGGTACGGCGACTGCGCGACGAGCACCTCCAGCACACCGTGCCGCACCCTCGTCGCGACGCCGGGCAGCGGCACGCCGACCGTGCGCGGGCCGTGTTCGCCGCGCAGGTCGGTCGCCACGATCCCGGTCTCCGTGGTGCCGTAGGCCTGTCCGATGTGGACACCGAACCGATCCGCGAACGTGTCGTAGACCCGTTGCGGCAGTGCCTCACCACTGGACACGGCGAGCCGGAGGCGGGACGGTTCCCGCCTCGCGGCCGCGATTCGCTCGAAATGCCGCGGGGTGCCCAGCACCACGTCCGCGTCGCTGATCGTCTCGTGGGAGAACATCAGGACCGCGCGCGCGTTGAGAGCGTGCAGCACACCACCTACGAGACTGAACGAGTGCGTGATCGGGTCGAGCACCAGCACCCGTTCGCCGCGGCCGGGCATGCCGTCGATCGCGGCGAACCGGTGCACCTCGTTCAGCAGCGACTCGGGCGTGCGCCCGACCGCCTTCATCCCACCGGTGGTGCCGGAGGAGAACTGCACCAGGCAGTGGCCGGTGCGCGCCCGCCGACCGGAGGGCAGCCGCAGCACGGCCACCTCGCACTCGTCGGCGAACGCGCCCCGTGCCACCCGCCGACCACCGAGCACGACGTGGTGGCGTGGCCCGCACAGCTCGAACAGCGCGGCGCGCTCCGCCCTGGTCACGTGCGGGCCGAGGTGGACGACCTGCGTGCCGAGCGACCACAGCGCGAACATCGCCCACAGCTGGGTGAAGCTCGCTGTTCCCTGCAGCGCGACGACGTCCCCGCCGCGAATGCCCTGGAGCCGGAACAGCTCCGCCAGCCGTGCCACCTCGGCGCGCAGCCTGCCGTGAGTGATCTCCTCGGCACCCCGCGCCCACACGGCGTCGTCCTCACCACCGTGCAGAAGTGCGGCGCCCCACCACGAATCGGTGCTCACGTCATCTCCCGACTACTTCTCCACGCAGAACTCGCCGACGGGCCAGCCGACGTGCCGCTTGTCCGTGGCGACGTACCCCAGGACCTGGGTGCCCGGCGTGAGCTCGGTGACGTTGAGGACCGACGCGCCCTGGCCGAGGACGCGGACGTGCCAGTCGTCCTGCACGATCAGGTTGACCTTCACCCCGGCCTCGGAGACCGCGTTGATGCTCAGCAGCGGACGCGACTCCAGCTTGATCCTCCCGACGACGATGCGCCGGGTGCGGCCGTCGGCGCCGACGGCCAGGACGACGCTGCCGGACTTCAGCTCGCTGAGGTAGTTGGTCCGGTTGTCCTGACCGAGCACGTAGGAGTGCAGCGCGCCGGCGTTGATCCGGAACGGCCGGGTCGGCATGTACGGCAACGGGTGCGTCTCGCTGCAGCACAGGATGAACCCGTGCGCGTACGAGCCGACGAGCATGCCCTCGTCCTCTTCGAAGTGCGTGCAGGTGTCGATGCACACGCGGTCGCCGAGTCCGAGGTGCTCGATCGACTCGACGGTGAGGGGCTGCAACGCGAGCTCCGGCGTGCGCGCCTGGAGCATGCGGACGAGCTTGAACACCTCGTCGGCGTTGCGGGGCGCGAGCAGCACGCCCTCGGAACCCTTCTCCAGCACGTCCACGATGATCTGCGCCTCTTCGACGCTGCTCGCCGCGCAGATGAGCTGGCCCGGCGACCGGTCGGCCGCGGCGATGACGATCTCCAGCGGGATCTTCGTCGGGTCCTTGAACTGCACCACGGTGTACGGCAGCCCGATCGCCGCGTTGCACGCCAGCGTCAGCGTCGGGTCGTCCACCACGTGCACCAGGCCGGCGACGTTCTGCGCGGCCAGCCCGCTGATCTGGGACTCGTCCTTGACCTCGCGCAACGCGATCACGTCGGAGGGCACGCTGTCGAAGTCGCCCACCAGCACGCGCTTCACCGTGCTCGGCAGGACCGAGAGGACGTCGGGGTTGTCGGTGACGATCGCGTCCACCCTGGCGTGGATCGCGGCGTCGATCACGGCCTCGCGCTGCGCCTCGGGGGCGGAACGGACGTCGATCCATGCGAACTTCACGAGATACCTGCCATTCGGGGTTGGGAGACGGGCGCGGACCCGAACTCGCTCTGATGGACGATCCTGGCCAGCTCCCGCACCGTCTTGCGGGGCTCGACGCTCGTGAACACGCGGCGCCCGACGGCGAGACCGCGGCAGCCGACCTCCAGCGCGGAGGTGGCGAAGTCGGCGGCGCTCTGCTGTCCCGCGCCGCCGGCGACGACGATCGGCAACGGCGAGGCGGCCACGACCTCGACCATCGCGTGGATCGGCGCCACCATGGGCACCTTGACGATGTCGGCCCCGAGGTCCGCCGCGATGTTCGCGACGTGCGAGACCAGCACCGGGTCGGAGGGGTCGGTGATGCGGGGGCCGCGCGGGTACATCATCGCGATCAGCGGGATGCCCCACCGGTCGCACTCGCGCGCCACGGCGGCGCAGTCGGCGAGCTGCCCGGCCTCGGTCGCGGATCCGACGTTGACGTGCACGCTCACCGCGTCGGCGCCGAGCCGCACCGCTTCGGCGACCTCGCCGACCAGCACCTTGGCGTTGGCGTCCGGCGCGTGCATCGTGCTCGCGCTCAAATGCACGACGAGCGCACATCGCGCCAACAAGTGCGGCGCAATGGTGCGGGCCCTCCCTTTGTGCACGACGATGGCGTCCGCCCCGCCGTCAACAATGTCGCGCACGAGCTGATTGAAGCCCGGAACACTCGCAATCGGCCCATCCGCGACTGTGTGGTCGAGCGGGACGAAGAGGAACCGACCGTCGTTGTGCCGAGATAACCGGGCCATCCTTAATGCCTTACCGCTCAGTGGCAGTATCGACATGTTGCCTCCCCCTCGGACGTTTGATTCGGGGCGACGTGGCACAGCGGTCCGTCGCGAGTCCCGGGACCACCGTCGCAGCCCGCTCTAAAGAATCGAGCGAGGTGAGAACCTCCTGCAGCACCCCCTTTCGAGGGTGCGCACACGTTGCGTAACGGCCGTACGGGTACACAGCTCGCACGCAAACGCAAGCTTTTACTCTGCGTAGCTATTTCCACCGGCAGTTTCCAGCGAACTTTGATAGCGACCGTTTACGACGGGCGGCGGGCCGAGCTAGTGTCCTGAAGGCGTCGGCCATTCTCCTCGTAACCAAGAGTAGGCACTTCTCAGGCTGCGGAATCACCCACGTGGAGCAAGGACGCCCCGCTAGCATGGAATCGCGTTGCTAGGGGAAGCGACGGCAATCATTGGGGGGAAGAGATGCAATTAGGAGTTCTCGGACCGCTGCAGGTGACATCGGGCGGCAAGTCGTTCGTGCCGACCGCGCCGAAATCGAGGCAGCTCCTCGCCCTGCTGTTGATCAGCGCGAACGAATTCGTCTCCGTGGACGCGTGCGTCGAGGAGCTCTGGGCCGGCAACCCGCCGAACAGCTTCATGTCGACGCTGCACACGTACGTCCTGCACGTGCGGCGGATGCTGAAACATCTGCCGGGCGGGAAGGACCTGCTGCTCACCCGCACCCAGGGCTACCAGCTCGTCGTCCCGCCCGGAACGTTCGACCGCGCGGTGTTCGACGACCACGTCCGCGAGGCGCGGGAAGCGTTGGCGCGCAACGAGAACCACCTCGCGGCGAGCACGTTCCGGTCCGCTCTCGCGCTGTGGCGGGGCACCGTTCTGGCGGACGTGCCCGCGAGCACGGTGATCACGGCGTACCAGGTGGAGCTGACCGAACGCCGGCTCGGCGTGCTGGAGCAGCGCATCGAGGCCGACCTGCGGCTGGGCCGGCACGCGAACCTGTTGCCGGAGCTGCACAAGCTCACGCAGGCGCATCCGACGCACGAGAACATCCACGCCCAGCTGATGATCGCGCTCTACCGGTCCGATCGGCGCGGCAAGGCGATCCAGGTGTTCCACCACCTCAGCCGGCTGCTCGGCGACCAGCTCGGGTTGCAGCCCTGCAACCGGATGCAGCGGCTGCACGAGGCGATCGTGAACTGCGACCCGGCGCTGGTCGGGCCGGTCAGCCGCGGCCCCGTGCGCAGCCTCTGCGCCGCGGCCTCCTGACGCGGACGAGGGACCGTCCGCAATGGACGATCCCTCGTCGGGTCGCGCGCGATCAGACGCGCACTGTCCACTGCTGACTGGTCCAGCCCGGCGCCGGGCGGCAGGCCGTGATCACGATCGGCGTGCCGGGGGCGTTGGAGCCGATGTCCAGGCACAGACCGTTGGAGTTGCGGATGGTGCCGTCCTGGAACTTCCACTGCTGGCTGATCCAGCCGGGCGCCGCCTTGCAGTTCGCGAGCACGATCTTGGTGCCGTCGGCGTTGCTCGGGATGTCCAGGCAGAGGCCGTTGTAGTTGCGGATGGTGCCGTCGCCGGGCACCTGCCACTTCTGGCTCTTGTGGTGGCCGGGGTCGCACGTGAACAGTCCGACGACCGTGCCGGGGGCGTTGCTCTCGATGTCCGCGCACAGGCCGTTGAAGTTGCGGATCCGCTGGCCGGCGAACTGCTGCCGCAGCCACGTCACCACGTCGTCGGTGCGAGTGGCGGTGCTGCCCTTGCGGGTCTCGTCTACGAGCAGGCAGCCGTTCTGCCACGAGGTCCGGCTGATGCCGACGAGCTCGGCGACGCCGTCCCGCTCGCGGAACACCGGCCCGCCCGCGTCGCCCCTGCACAGGTCGGCGCCGCCGGTCAGCACCGCGTCCGAACCGGCCGTGGCGGCGGTGAACGCCGTGACGCGCGGACGGTCCGGGACCCACTCCCGGTCCGTGCGGCCGAAACCGGCTGCCTTCACGGACTCGTTCGCCGCGAGATCGGTGCCGAGCGCGATCGGCGCGACAGGTGCGGGCACCTCCAGCCGCGCGACCGCGAGATCACGCGCCGGGTGCCTCTTGACCTCAACTGCTTTCGTCGCATGGCCTGCGCCGGTCCCCAGGTTGACGTCACCGACGACGACCTTCACCTCACCGGACGACGGCAGGCAGGACGACGACGTGACGATCCACTCCGCGTCGATCAGCGCGGCCGAACACGCGGCCGAGCCCGACGTGACACGCGCCAGGAACTGGTGACTGCCGTTCGGCACAACGGTTCCGCCGGACATCGCCTGCGACGCCCCCGCGGACAACAACCCGGCCGCGACCACACCGGCCACAACCACAGCGATCTTCGTCACTTGACACTTCCCCCATTTGGATCTCCGGCCCGCTCCTGAACGCGGGCAACTGCCGAGTGAACCGGTGAACCCTGGTGGCTCACCGGTTCACCCAGGTCGTGATGCTTGTCGTGCAACGGATCTACGGCCCGGGGTTGGGACCCTTGCTACAGCAGCTTCGCCGACTGCGCCGGCCCGTTGCCGTCTCCGCCGTCCCACTGCCGGACGGGTGCGTCAAAGCCGGTGGCGTTGCCCTTCCACAGGTAGGCCCGCGTGAGCCCGTTGTCGAAGTTGTAGAACGCCACGACGTCACTGCGCCCGTCACCGTTGTAGTCACCGGCGATCAGTCGTGCGGCCTGCGCGGGCCAGTTGCCGGGCAGGCCGTCCCACTTCTCGGACCAGTCGGCGAACGACGTCGCGGTGGCGTAGAAGACGAGCAGCTTCGTCTGGCCGCCGCCGTAGTTGTAGAAGGCGCCGAGGTCCGAGCGGCCGTCCCCGTTCCAGTCGCCGGAGACGTAGCGGGCCTGGCCGTTGCCCCAGCCGGTGACGCCCTTGCGGTGCACCGGGGCGTTGAAGCCGGTCGCGGTCGCTTCGAACGTCCACAGCGCGATGTTCGCGTCGCCGTGGTCGTACACCGCCGTGATGTCCACGCGGCCGTCGCCGTTGTGGTCACCGGCGAGGTAGGTGGCGCGGCCCTGGATCCACTGGCCGGGACCGCTGTCCCACTTCTCGGCCGGCGGCTCGAAGCCCGTCGCCGTGCCGTACCAGACGAAGAGCTTGGTCTGGGCGTTGCCGAGGTCGTAGAACGCGGCGATGTCGGCGCGGCCGTCGGCGTTGTAGTCGCCCGCGACGATCTTCGAGCTCTGCGACGGAGCGTTGTTCGGGCCGCCCGTCCACTTCTCCTGCCAGTCGCTGTAGCCGGTCGCGGTGGCGTAGAAGACGAGCAGCTTCGTCTCGCCGCCGTCGTAGTTGTAGAACGCCGCCGTGTCCGAACGGCCGTCACCGTTGAAGTCGCCGGTCACCCAGCGGGCGCGGTTGACGTCGAAGCCACCGGCGTTGCCCTTCAGCTTGAACTCGGGCGCCGCGAGACCCGCCTCGCCGCCGTTCCACACCGGCAGGCCGAGGGTGTAGCCGCCCAGCTCGTACGCGGCGCCGACGTCGTCGATGCCGTCACCGCTGAAGTCGTGGCGGGACGGGAGTTTCGTGGTGGCGGAGGCGATGCCGGAAGCCGTGCCGTCCTGGCCGTTGAGCACGGGAACGACGCGGTAGTACCACTTCTGCTTGGCGGCGAGCGCGCTGTGGATGTAGCCCGGCGTCGTCAACGTCGCGACCAAAGTGGACGGACCGATCGGCACATCGGCGTTCTGCGAGGCGTAGACCTTGAACGACTGGTTGCCCCTGGCCGCCCACGAGAGGTTGATCGCGTGCTGCGGTGCGGGCCGCGCGGACAGGTCGAGGAGCTCGGAGGCGAACCAGTCGGCGACGTTGTCCACGCGGGCGGCGGTGCTGCCCTGCCGCGACTCGGACACGCCGATGCACCCGTGCTGCCAGGAGGTGCTGTTCAGGCCGACGAGCTGCGGGGTGCCGTTCACCTCGCGGAACACCGGGCCGCCCGCGTCACCCTTGCAGGTGTCGACGCCGTCGTTGCCGGTGAGCGCGACCGTCTGGCCGTTGCTCGAACCGACGGTGAACAACGCCGTGCGCGCACGATCCGGCACCCATTCCGTGACGGTGCGGCCGAAACCGCCGGCGCGCAGCACTTCGCCCTGAGCGGGCGCGGCGCCGATCGCGATCGGCGTGACGTCCGTGACGGGTTCCTTCAGCCGCACCAGGACGGCGTCGCGGTCGGAGCGCGTGACGACCCGCGCGATGCCGATCGTCTTGCCCGCCAACGACACCGAAGCGCCATCGGGCGTGCAGCCCTTCGCGGTCAGCACCCAGACCGGGTCGATCAACGCGCCGGTGCACGCGGCGGTGGTGCCGAGCGAGATCCTCGCGAGGAACTTGTATGCGCCGTCGGGCACCACCGTGCCACCAGACAGCGCCATCGACGGCGACGCGGTGAGCCCGCCCGCCAATGCCGCGGCAGCGAGCGCGCTCACCGCGAGTCTGGAACCTGATCTCATTGTCGAATACCCCCAGATTTGCGCGCCAGAAGGCCACCCCGCATCGCGGAATGGCCTTCTGGCGCAGTCAGATCACTTCACGAGCACGCAGGCGTTCGGCTGGGCCGCGACGTTGCGCTCGGTGTCCCAGCCGGTGCCGACGGACTTGCCGGTACCGTCCTGCGCGCCGGGCGCCCAGGTGTCGGTGTTGTCCTGGTGCGCGTACCAGCGCAGCACGGGCACGGTGCCCTCGCCCCACGGGCCCTGGCCCACGGCGCCTCGGCCGTAGAGGACGTCGCCGCCCGGCGAGAAGATCTCGCTGAACATCGACCAGCCGGCGCCGGCGGGCTTCTCCTTGTCCGCCCAGGACTTCCTGGCCACGTCGTACTCGAAGCGGAACAGCTCACCGCTCGGCTTGCGCGCGTACAGCACGCCGTCGCCCGCGGCCGTGATCGAGTCGAAGCGCTCCCAGCCGGACTCGACGACCTCGCCGCCGCCGTTCACCCACGTGCCGCGAACGGTGTCCCAGACGTAGTACTTGAGCTGGCCCTTGTCGTCGATCATGAAGATCCGGCCGACGCTGTCCACCGTGATGCGGTTCTTGTACTCCGGCGTGAAGTAGCGCTCCCAGCCGGAGCCGACCGCGTTGCCGCCGGACCAGAAACCGGTGTTCGGGTTGGTGGCGTTCGGGTTCCACACCCAGCGCTTGAGCACGCCGTCGTCGTGCGGGTCGTTCGCGTCGATCTTCTTGTGGAAGTCCCACACCACGTTGTCCGTGCCCGCGAGCATGCGGCCGAGCCAGCCGTTGCCGACCTGGCCGCCGCCGGACCAGCTCAGACCGCCGTCCTTGGCGTCGTGGTGCTGGTAGCGGAACAGGTCGCCGTTCTGCCGCACCGACCAGATCGCCGCGGGCTTGCAGTCGACCGGCGTCGGCGTGATCTGCTTGGTGATCCAGGCGGTCAGGTCGTCGACGCGCGTGCCGGTGCTGCCCTTCCGGGTCTCGTTGACGAGCAGGCAGCCGTTCTGCCACGACCTGCTGTTCACCGCGACGACCTGCGGCGTGCCGTTGACCTCGCGGAACACCGGGCCACCCGCGTCGCCCTTGCAGGTGTCCTTCTCGCCGGTGAGCGAGGCCTCGGTGGTGGTGAGGGCGCCGGCGGTGAACGTGCTGACGCGCGGCCGGTCCGGCACCCACTCCGTCGCGGTGCGGCCGAAACCGGCGGACTTCAGCGACTCGTTCTGGGCCAGCGTGGTGCCGCTCAACGCCAGCGGGGTGATGCCGTCGGTCTTGGTCGCGAGCTTCACCAGCGCCACGTCGCGGTCGGTGTGGCGGACGATCCGCCTGGCCGTGGTGGCGAATCCGGTGCCCGTCGCGAGGTTCACCTTGCCCACGACGACCTTCACGTCACCGGCGGTCTGCGGGAGGCAGGACGCGGCGGTGAGGACGTAGCCGGGAGCGACCAGCGCGCCCGAGCAGCCCTTGTCCCCCGCGGTGAGGCGGGCGAGGAACTCGTACGACCCGTCCGGGACGACGGTGCCGCCGGACAACGCCTGCGCGACCGGCACCCCGGCGAGCGCGACCGCGGCGACCGCGGCGGCGACGGTGACCTTCCTGCTCACGCTCACAGCCAGACCACCTCGGCCGGCTGCGCTTGGGCGCGCGAGAACGATCTCATTAAGTCCCCCAGGACTCGAAGTTGTCCATTGCCCCGGTGAGACGCGCATGCGCGTGCGCAAAACGACCCCCCAGAGGTACGTACTACCGCGAGCAACCTACCTTCGCGCTTCAGGTTCCGGGCAGCCGTGCAAGTGATCCGAGGCACAGTTGCCCGTGTGTCGTTGATCGCGCTACACCTGTTGACCTCCACCTAAGTCGAGCTCTTAGCGTCCTTGAGCATGTTCGCGATTCGGCAGTACGAGTACGGCCCGGCCTCGAACCTGCTCTTCGAGGAGGTGCCCGACCCCTCGCCCGCGCCCGGCCAGGTGCGCATCACGGTCGCCGCCTCCGGGGTGCACCTCGTCGACACCACGATCCGCAAGGGCGGGTTCGGTCCCGTCGACTTCCCCATGACGCCGGGACGGGAGGTGGCCGGGGTGGTGACGGCGCTCGGCGAGGGGGTCGAGGCCGAGTGGCTGGGGCGGCGCGTCACGGCTCATCTCGGCATGTCCAACGGGGGTTACGCGGAGCTGGCCGTGGCCAAAACCGAGTCGTTGCACGCGCTGCCGGACGACGTGTCGTTCGAGGCCGCGGTGGCGATGATCGGCACCGGGCGCACGGTCGTGGGCGTGCTGCACGCGGCGAAGCTCACTCCGGACGACGTCGTGCTGGTGACGTCGGCGGCCGGGGGCATGGGGGCGTTGCTCGTGCAGGAGGCGCGCAACGTCGGAGCGCGGGTCGTGGGCCTGGCGAGCGGCTCGAAGCTGGACTTCGTGATGGACAACGGCGCCGACGCCGCGATCGACTACACCCGGCCGGACTGGGCGGACGGGATCAAGGACATGACCGTGGTGCTCGACGGCGTCGGGGGCGCGGTCGGCTCGGCGGCGCTGAAGACGCTCGGCGTCGGCGGGCGGCACATCATCTACGGCTGGGCGTCCGGCGAGATGACTCAGATCAGCACGGAAGCGTTGTGGGCCAACAGCCTCACGGCGACGGTCGCGCTCGGTCCCGGCTTGATGCGGCGTGGGCTGCGGGTCTTGGAGGACGAGTCGATGGCGGGGCTGGCGAGCGGACGGTTCGTGCCGCTGATCAACCCGGCGTTCGCGTTGAAGGACGCCGCCGCGGCGCACGAGGCACTGGAATCCCGTGCGACGGTGGGGAAAGTCGTGCTCAAGCCGTGAACGAAGGGGCCGCCCCCGTCGAAACGGAGGCGGCCCCTTCTCCAACCCCTCGGTCAGGCTTGGACCGGTACCTCGACGAACTTCTTACCGGCGAAGTTCTCGACCACCACCGACTTCACGTCGTTGGGGGCCACGAGCGCGGAGCCGTCCAGGTTCGTGCCCTCGGCGGCGCCCTTCTTGGACACCACCCAGGAACCCGCCTCCTGACGGCTGCCGTCCTTCGCCACGACGAAGATCCGGCACTTCTCGCCCTCGGGGATACCGTTGATCGACATGTTCGTGCGCACCCAGCCCGCGGCGGGGACGACCTTCACGGTCATCGACGCCTTGGTGGCCGGGTCGGTGAACGACGCGAGCTTGGTGCCCGACGGGTCCGGAGCCGTCGTCGTCGGGGCAGGACCTGCCTGGACGTCCGGCGAGGTCGCCTTGCCGACGAAGACACCGGCACCGAGCACCACGGCGGCCACGACGGCTGCCGCGGCTCCCAACGCGAACTGGCGACGCCGCGCGACGCCGCCTCGTTCCGCACGCACCTCCCGGAGCGTGCGCTGCAACAACAGGTCGCCACCTTCCGGCGGCCCGTCGAGCATGGCCTCCGGCGGCACCTCGCCGAGGTAGGCCTCCATGGCGCGGAGGTCCTCGAGCTCACGCGTGCAGTCAGGGCAGGACGCCAAGTGCTCGTCCATGTCGCGCACCTCCTGCTCGTCCATCGCTCCGAGAACGTAGGCACCGAGCAGCTGCGGGTCGTGCTGCGTGGTCATCCGGCCACCCCCTTCAGTGCGACCTGTTGACCGACGAACGTCTCCCTCAGGGCTCGCAACGCGTAATACGATCTTGATTTAACCGTGCCCGGTGGCACCCCGAGCGCCTCCGCCGCCTCCGTCACACTGCGGCCGCGGAAGTAGATCTCCATCAGCACATCGCGGTGATCCGACGACAACCTGTCGAGCGCCTCCAGCACCACCACCGAGTCGACGACCTGGTCGGCGTGGTCGCGCTCGATCGGTGGCGTCGCCGGAGACTCGGCCACCTCCTGAGGACGCGCCGCCTTGGCCCGGACCCTGTCGGTGACGATGTTGCGCGCCACGGTCAGCAACCAGCCGCGAACCGACCCCTTGCCGTTGACGAGGGCGTCGGGATGGCGCCACGCTCGGACGAGGGTCTCCTGGACCACGTCCTCGGCAGCCGCCCGATCACCGGTCAACCGCGTCGCGTACGCCAGCAGAGCCCGACCGTGCTCCTCGTAGAGCGATCGGATCAGCGCCTCGTCGGCCGCGGTCTCCCGTTTGCGGGAGAACAAAGCCGCCATCCACCCACTCCTCCCCGCCCGCGAACACCTCTTGCGGGCGTCCTGTTCAAGACCTCAGCCGACACACGAGCAGAGACGGGCTTCGGTTCAAAGAGGTTTGACTAAAAGATTGTCGCGAATGCTAGCGGCGCCGCGACCGCTGGCCTTCGCCGCGGCTTCGGCGCTCAGCAGGGCGCCTCGCGGCACGGGCCTCACACCCACAGCCAACCAGGATGAGGGCGTGCGGCCGGCACCACGATGCATCCGTCTGACCACCAAATACGGGGCAAAGGCCAGCGGCGCCGACCGCGCTACCGGGCGCTGTTGAGGTGCCCGACCAGCTCCTTCATCAGCGCGTCGGGCATCACGTTGATGAACATCGCGTGGTCGGTCGCCGGGTCGCGCAGCTCCTCGGGAAAGCTGTCGATCGCGAACGGCCTGCCCTCGGGAACGTCGTACCCCACCGTGACGCGCAGCCGCGGGATCGGGAACGTCCTGGGCGGGCACGCGCCTCCTGCCAGCGGGAACACCACGTGCGTGCGGTGCGAGGCGCTGTCGGTGTTGTTGCCGTCCCAGCAGCTCGCGAAGTCGTAGCCGCGCAGGGTGGTCGCGCTCCCGCACAGCGGGTACTTCGTCGTGTACCGGCCGGGCTTGTCCGAGCAGCCCCACTGGGCCCGAACTTTCGGGCCGTAGTTGTTGGTGAACGCCGACGGGTCGCCGGTGATCATGCGCAGAAACCGCGGCATCGGCAGCACAGTGCTCACCGGGCTGGCCTCGTACCGGATTTCCACGCTCTTCGGTTTGAGCACCTCACCGACGTTGCCGTGCACCCCGCCACCCTCGGCGTGCGCGTCGGGGCCCGCGCCGTCGGTCAGGCGCAGCACCGGCCAGTAGTACGTCGACTGGTCGTCCTTCTCGCACGTGGTCGCGGCGGCCGCGAGAGAGACGTTCGTCGACTGGGCGTCGGCCGACTTGTTGCCCACGTACTCGTGTGTGTGGTGTGCACCGAACGGGATGCCGGGCGACACGACGGGGTTGTCGGCGTTGAGGTGCCGGTCCTCGTTCGTGCCGCAGCGGATCACGACGTTGGGCACGGAAGGCTCGGTCAACGCCTGGTCCAGCTCGGTCACGTACTGGTCGGTGTCGGACCGGGCGTACGCGACGGCGGAGGCCACGACCACGATGACCGCGACCGCCGCGACTGCGAGGGTCATCGGTTTGCTGCGGGCCACGGCTACAGCTTGCCAAGCGCGCCATCGAGAGGACAGGCCGGTGTCTCACTTCGGAGGGTCACGGCGTCCTCTACGCCGATCATCGCCGCGAGGTTCAGGACATGTCCGGATGTTGACATCGAGCCGGCGAGAGGGGCTAATTCGTTAGCCGAGCGAAAGGACGTCAGATGACCCGGACCATCCCTCGCTTCCACCTCGCGGTGCCGGTCACGGACCTGGCCCAGGCCCGCGTGTTCTACGGCGGCGTGCTCGGCTGCCCGGAAGGCAGGTCGGGCGAGAGGTGGATCGACTGGAACCTCTACGGCCACCAGTTCGTGACGCACCTGGTGGAAGGCCCGCGCCCCTCGGTGACCCACAACCCGGTGGATGGCCACGACGTGCCGGTGCCGCACTTCGGCGTGCTGCTGTCGGTCGAGGCGTTCCTGCTGCTCGCGGACAAGCTGCAGGCCTCGGGGACGGAGTTCGTGATCGCGCCCTACCGCCGGTTCGCCGGGGAGCCCGGCGAGCAGTGGACGATGTTCTTCCGCGACCCGTCGGGGAACGCCATCGAGGTGAAGGCGTTCGCCGACGACTCACAGGTCTTCGCAACGTGAGGGTCCTGCTCTAGTTGGCGGTCACCAGCGGCTGGTGATCGTGGTTCACGACGCTGACCCCGGCCACGTCCCCAGCCCGCACCATCGCGGACCCGGCCAGCGTCACCTCGCCGTCGTGCGCTCTCCAGGAGCCGGCGGTGAAGGTGCGTCCGTCTTTCGTGTGCACGACGAGCCAGCAGGCTTCCCCGTCCTGCATGCCGTCGACCGTGGCGACCAGCCTGAGGCCGCCCTCGGTGTCGGTGACCTTGACGGCGAGGTGCGCGCCGTCCGCCGAGGTCCCCTGCAGAACCCCGGCAACGTCGTCCGTGCCGCCGATGCCCGAGCCCTGCCCTAACCAAACGCCCCCAGCAAGCACGCCGGCGACCAGAAAGGTCGAGGTCAGGGCCGTGATGCGCCCTCGGCGTCGCACGGCCTGGTGTCTCTCGTCGCGGACCGTCCCCAGCGTGCGCTGCAAGAGGTGGTCCGCGTCGCGCGGAGGGCCGTCCAGTGCGGCCTCCGGTGGCAGTTCTTCCATCAGCATGTGTCGATCTCGTTCAACTCGTCGGTGCCCAGGACGTTCGGTGCCATGCGCTGGCGGACGCGGCAATGGACACGGTTCACGCGGAACGACTCACTCATTTTCTCCTTCTCCGGTCCGCGTTGTTGCGGTGTTGCAGCTTGGGACCGACACCTTCAAAACGAGCCCGCGAGGAAGTTGGTTCAACGCAGATACAGGGCAGTTGCGCAGCCCACAGAAGACGGTTGACCTGGGCCTCTCAAGGCCCCTAGGCTCTCATATATGATGTATGACCGGGTGGAAGCGCCTCCCGCGTCTCGAACGGACTTCGTTCTGGAATCGATCAAAGAAGCGATTCTCAACGGAAAACTGAAGCCCGGACAGGCGCTCGTGGAAACAGATCTCGCGGCCACGCTCAACGTCTCCAAGACGCCCGTGCGCGAGGCGCTCAAGACGCTCGCCGGGTCGGGGCTCGTCGTGATGAGCCCGTACAAGGGAGCCGCGGTCCGCACCGTCGACGCCGCGATGGCCAATGCCGTCTACGACGTGCGGATGGTGATGGAACCCGAGGCGCTGCGCCGCGCGATCCTGCTCGGGGCCTCGTTCGACGACGCCGCGCTGGCGTTGGAGGACCCGTCCGACCTGGCCCAACGCTCTCTGGCCAACCGCCGCTTCCACCGCGCCCTGTACGCCGGGTGCGGGAACCCGTTGATGATCCAGATTCTCGACGGCCTGCGCGACCAGGCCGCGTTGATCACCGTCGCCGGCTGGGGCATCTGCCCGACCTGGGACGACGAGGCCGCCGAGCACCGCGCGATCCTCGCCGCCGCGGTCACCGGCAAGGGCGATCTCGCTTTCGAGCTACTCCGCCGCCACATCCAGACCTTCGCCGACCGAGTAGTTGAGGAGCTTCCCGATGGCGTTCGATGACCTCTCCGAGCGGCTCGCGTCCGTCGTGGCGATCACCGTCACGCCGTTCGACGCCGACGGCGCGATCGACGAGAAGAACTACGCCTCGATCGTGGACCGGATGGTGGAGGGCGGCGTCTCGGTCGTCACGCCGAACGGCAACACGAGCGAGTTCTACACGTTGTCCTCTGCCGAGACCGAGCGCGCGCTGCGGATCACCGTGGACACCGTCGGGCATCGGGCCGCGATCGTCGCCGGGGTCGGACATGACCTCGGTTCCGCTGTCACTGCCGCTCAGTTCGCTGATCGGGCCGGGGCGAACGGGATCATGATCCACCAGCCGGTGCACCCGTACGTGTCGTTGGACGGGTGGGTCGACTACCACCGCGCCATCGCGTCCTCGGTGCCTGAGCTGAGCGTGATCCTCTACGTCCGCAACCCGCGGATCGGCGGGGCGCAGATCGCTGCTTTGTCCGACGCGTGCCCGAACGTCGTCGGCGTGAAGTACGCGGTGCCGGATCCGGTGCGGTTCGCGACCGTGGCTCGCGATGCCGGGCTGGACCGGCTGACGTGGGTCGCGGGGCTCGCCGAGCTGTCGGCACCCGGCTACTTCGCGGTCGGAGCCACCGGGTTCACCTCGGGGCTCGCGAACGTGGCGCCCGAGCTGTCCGTGCAGATGTTCAAGGCTTTGAAAGCCGGCGAGTTCGGTGCAGCGATGGAGTTCTGGGAGTTCATCCGGAAGTTCGAGGAGCTGCGGGCGTTGAACGAGTCCGCGAACAACGTGTCCGTGGTGAAGGAAGCGTTGGCACAGCTCGGTTTGTGCCGCCGAGATGTGCGGCCGCCTGCTTCGTTGTTGAGCGAGGCTGATCGTTCTGCGGTTGGTGTGCTGCTGAACTCGTGGAGCTTGCTGTGAAGCTGCGCAGCGCTGAGTGGTTCGAGGGCGAAGGGCTGCGGGCGTTCTCGCACAACGCACGCATGCGCCAGCTCGGCATGAACCCCGAGGAACACCTCGGCAAGCCCGTCATCGCCATCCTGAACACGTGGAGCGGCATCAACCCGTGCCACATGCACCTGCGCGAGCGGGCGCAACAGGTCGAGCGCGGGGTGTGGGAGGCCGGTGGCTATCCGCTGGAGTTCCCGGTGTCCACGCTGTCGGAGACGTACCAGAAGCCGACTCCCATGCTGTACCGGAACATGCTGTCGATGGAGACCGAGGAGATCCTCCGCTCCTACCCGGTCGACGGTGCCGTGCTGATGGGCGGCTGCGACAAGACCACTCCGGCGTTGCTGATGGGCGCGGCTTCCGCCGGTCTGCCCGCGGTGTTCGTGCCCGCCGGGCCGATGCTGCGCGGCAACTGGCGTGGCGAGAAACTGGCGTCCGGCACGGACATGTGGCGGTTCTGGGACGAGAAGCGCGCGGGGACGATCTCGTCGTCGGACTGGGCGGAGATCCAGTCCGGACTCGCCCGCTCCCCCGGCACGTGCATGACGATGGGCACGGCCTCGACGATGACCGCGGCCGCCGAGGCGCTCGGGCTCACCCTGCCCGGCGCGTCGTCGATTCCGGCCGTCGACTCGGCGCACTACCGGATGGCCGCGGCGTCCGGCATGCGCGTCGTCGAGATGGTCCGGGAAGGCCTGACCATCAACGACATCGTGTCTCCGGAGGCGTACGAGGACGCGATTCGGACCGTGCTGGCGTTGGGCGGCTCCACCAACTCCTACATCCACCTGATCGCGATGGCCGGACGGTCGCAGATCTCCTTGTCGCTGGACGACTTCGACCGGTTGTCGCGAGAAGTTCCCGTGCTGGCTTCGGTTCAGCCCGCCGGTTCCTTCCTGATGGAGGACTTCTACTACGCGGGCGGGCTGCGCGGGTTGCTGTCGCGGTTGCGCGATTCGTTGCACCTCAAGCGAATCACGGTCACCGGCCGGACGTTCGGCGAGGACCTGGAAGGCGCGGAGGTCTACGACTCCGCGGTGATCCGGTCGGTGGACGACCCGATCTCGGCTGAGGGCGGACTGGCTGTGCTGCGGGGCAATCTGGCTCCCGACGGCGCGGTGATCAAGTACGTGGCGGCTGATCCTTCGTTGTGGAAGCACACCGGGCCCGCCGTGGTTTTCCACGGCTACAAGGATTTGCAGGCACGGATCAATGATCCTTCATTGGAGGTGACGAAGGACTCCGTGATCGTGCTGGCCGGTGGCGGCCCCAAGGGCGGGCCCGGCATGCCTGAGTACGGGATGCTGCCGATCCCGGACAAGTTGCTGCGAGAAGGCGTTCGGGACATGGTGCGCGTGTCAGACGCGCGGATGTCCGGAACTTCTTATGGCGCTTGCGTTCTGCACGTGGCACCGGAAGCGCACGTCGGTGGGCCGCTGGCGCTGGTGCAGGATGGCGACCTCGTCACGCTGGACGTCTCAGAACGCGTGTTGCGGCTCGAGATCTCCGATGAGGAGATGGCACGGCGTCGAGCCTTGTGGACCGCGCCGCCGCCGAAGTTCGAACGCGGGTACGGCGCTCTGTACTACGAGCACATCACGCAGGCCAACGAGGGCTGCGACTTCGAGTTCCTGTCACGACCGGGAGTCAACCCGGAACCCAACGCCCACTAGCGCTTCCTGCTGCCAGTCGTTCGTCTTGTTCAGCCGGCTGCGCAGGTAGGCCGTGGTGAGCCGCTGCACGAGCGCGACCCGTTCCGGGCTCTCGTCCGTGGTCTCGGCGACGTCGTAACCGGAGACGCCGCCGAGGCCGTGCTCGCCGCCTTCGAGAACCAGCAGGTCCTTCGGGCCGGGCGACAGGTGGAACGGGTCCTCGTGCCACTGCGGGCCGTTCGTCGTGAGGTGCTCGGACCCGTCCTGGTCACCCGCGACTACGAGCGCCGGAGTGGTCATGTCGCCGAAGTCCGCGGCCAGCATGAACGCGTAGTTCTCTTTGACCACGTCGGTGAGCCCTTCTCCGCGGCCGGTCGAGCCGAGCAGCACGCCCGCCTTGATCCGCTCGTCCTTGAGGCTCTGACCTTCTGTTTTCATGCCCATGAGCAGGCTCGCGGTGTGGCCGCCCATCGAGTGGCCCGCGACCGCGATCTTCGTGCGGTCGAGCCGGTTCCGCAGCTGCGGCACGGCCTTCTCGATCTCGTCGAGCCGGTCGATGATGTTGCTCATGTCCTCGGCGCGCTCCTTCCAGAACATCGGCGCGCCGGGAATGTCTCCGAGGTCCAGCGTGCGGGAGCTGAGGTGCGTCGGCTGGATGACGACGAACCCCTCCTCAGCCCAGTGGTTGGCCAGCGGTGCGTACCCGTTCAGCGAGGACAGGTGGTTCGAGTAGCCCTGCCCGTGCGACAGCAGGATGATCGGCAGATCGTTGCCCTCGATCGGCGCGCTCACCTTCAACTGCAGGTCAACGGGCCTGCCAGGAATCTCGAGCACGACAGGACTCACCGTGAAGACGGTCATCGGTTCCCCTTCGAGTAGTCTGTCGCCGTAAGTGGAGCGACGTTCCGGAACGATACGGAGCGCTGTTCCGCTTTGTCAACCGACGGGAGCTCCCATGCCACCACGCAAGCGGGCCGACGCCGTGCGCAACGAGCAGACGCTGCTCGCGGCCGCGGCCGAGGTGTTCGTCAGGTCGGGCGTCGACGCGCCGATCCGCGAGATCGCGGCCGAGGCGGGCGTCGGCATGGGCACGATCTACCGCCACTTCCCCACCCGCGCCGACCTCGTCGTGGCCGTCTACCGCCACCAGGTCGAGGCGTGCGCCTCCGCGGGCCCATCACTGCTGTCCACTTCGGACACGCCGTTCGACGCGCTGCGGGCGTGGGTCGACCTGTTCGTGGACTTCCTGGTCACCAAACACGGACTCGCCGGCGCGTTGCAGTCGGACAGCAGCGGGTTCGCGTCGCTGCACGCGTACTTCCTCGACCGGCTCGGACCGGTGTGCGCTGAACTGCTCGAAGCGGCCGGGATCAAGGACATCCAGCCGTACGAGCTGATGCGCGGAATCGGCAACCTGTGCATCGGGCGAGACGACGACCCGCGCTACGACCCGCGGCGCCTGATCTCGCTACTCCTCGACGGGCTCCAGGTCCGGCTTTGACTTGCGCTTCTTGCGCAGCCAGCGGAAGAACGTCCACAGCGCGCCCACGACCACCGGCACGCTCAAGCCGGTCAAAGCGCCGTAGTCCTTCACGAACTTGCCGAAGCTGTAAGAGAAGTTGACCTCGACCTCCACCTCGTGCGCATAGGTCCGGTAGTAGACAGGCGCGCCACCGGTCTCCTTGGCCACGTACAGCACGAAGTCGAGCTTGAGCTTCCCGCTCTTGGCCGGGCGGACGTCCCAGGCCCACTCGGCGAACCCGCCCTCCTGCAGTTCGCGCTTGCCGTCGTCACCACTGCCGACACGGGTGATCTGGAATTCGGGTCCGCTCAGGTCGGCGGCGAGATCGGTGCCGACCTTGGCGGGGTCGACGGTGATGCTGCCGGTGCCGGGCAGTCCCGACGTCAGCTCTGGCGGGGCGTCGGATCCGGCCACGCGGACGGTCACCCGCTGAACCTCGTTGACCTGCATGGGAGAAGGCGCGCGGTACACGACCTGACCGTCCTGCAGGACGAACCTCGACGTGCTGGTCGTGGTCGCGGCAGGCGGCTGCGTCGGCGTGACGGGGATTGTCGTGGAATCAGCTGTGTTGTTGCCGCCTCTGGGGCTCAGCAGGAACGTGAGCGCGGCGATCACCACCAGCACCGCTACCAGCAGACCGGTCAGTGCCAGCACGCCACGCATGGTCATCGGCAGGGCTCACCTCCCACTCCCTCCTCGATCATCCCCAGAGATCCGCGACAGGGGAAGGCCCCCGGACGCCACGTCCGAGGGCCTTCCGTTTTCCGGTACCGGCGCGGCCCGGCCTAGCGCCGCCGCATGTCGGACCGCACCGGGCCGCTTCTAGTTCAGCGCCACCTTCAGCAGCTTGGTGGAGCTGTTGCCCGCGGTGGAGTCCTTGTCACCGTTGGAGGTGGTGACCCACAGCGAGCCGTCCGGGGCGGGTTCGGGCGTCCGCAGACGGCCGTAGGTGCCCTGGAAGTGGGACGTGGTCGTACCGATCGACGAACCGCTGATCTGCATGCGGTACAGGCGTTCGCCGCGCAGAGCCGCGAGGAACAGCACGTCGTTGACGATCGCGAGACCGGACGGGGACGCCGAGCCGACCGAGAAGGTCTTCTTCGGTGCCACGTAACCGGAACACGAACCACTGGTGCCCTCGCAGTTGGGCCAGCCGTAGTTGCCGCCCTTCTGCAGCAGGTTGACCTCGTCCATGTTCGAGTTGCCGAGCTCGGCCTGCCACATGCGGCCCTGCGAGTCCGTGGCGAGGCCCTGGACGTTGCGGTGGCCGTAGGTCCAGACGTAGCGCGCGTTGCCGCCCTCGCTGAAGAACGGGTTGTCCGACGGCGCGGAGCCGTCCGGGTTCAGGCGCAGGACCTTGCCGCCCAGGTTCTGCTTGTTCTGGGCGTTGGCTCCGTTCTGGCCGTCGCCGGTGCCCGCGTAGAGCTTGCCGTCGGCGCCGAAGCGCAGGCGGCCGCCGTTGTGGAACTTGTTGCGCGGGATGCCGGTGAGCAGCGTGGTCCAGCCGGTCAGCGAGTTGCCCTCGATCTTCGCCCGCACGATCCGGTTGTCGCCGGAAGCCGTGTGGTAGACGTAGATCAGGCCGTCCGAGGCGAACGTGGGCGAAAGCTCGATGCCGAGCAGACCGCCCTCACCGTTGGTGCCGCTCACGCCGGGAACCTTGCCCAGCGTGGTCTTCTGGCCGGACGGGGTGATGCGGACGATGTCCTGCGCGTCGCGGCGCGAGTAGATGCCGTCGCCGTTGGGCAGGAACGCGAGGCCCCACGGCACGTCGTTGTCGGTCGCGATCTGTGTGACGGCACCGACCTGGTCGCCGCCGGACTTGGTGCGCGCGGTGATCTCGTTCGACGCGGGCGAGGCGTTGCCCACCGCGTCGAAGGCCTTGACGGTGAACTTGTACTCGGTGTTCGCCTTCAGGCCGCCGATGGTCGCCGTCGTCGTGGTCGAGTCACCGACCTTGACGCCACCGCTGTAGATCTCGTAGCGGACCACGCCGACGTTGTCGGTCGCGGGGTCCCAGATCAGCGTGACGCTGTTCGCGGTCTGCCCGGACGAGCGCAGGTTCGTCGGCGCGGTCGGCGGGATCGGGTCGTCCTCGGCCGGCGGCGTCTTGAACTCGACGGTGTTGGACGCCTGTGAGATGTTGCCCTGCGCGTCCTTCGCGTTGACGTAGAAGCCGTACGTCGTGTTCGGCTTCAGGCCCGTCATCGTGGTGGACGTCGGCGTCGCGGGGACGGACTTCACGAACTGGCCGAGGTTGTAGATCTCGTAGGAGGTGACGGCGATGTTGTCCGTCGACGGGTCCCACGTCAGCTTCGCGGAGTCCGGCTTGACGTCGGACGCCTTGAGGTTCGCGGGTGGCGTGGGCGGTTCACCGTCGATCGGGCCGCTGTTGCCGAAGACCTGGAACTCCTGCAGCGAGTAGCCGTAGGACGTGCCGGTGCGGCAACGCGTCGTGCCGTACATGCGGACATAACGGCCCCGCCCGGTGACCGTCAGATCCTCGGTGCCGCCCTTGCCGTCGGCGGTCGTGTAGATCGACGTCCAGCTCGAGTCGTTCTCAGAGGTCTCGACCCGGTACGCCTTGGCGCACGAGAGGTCCCACTGCAGCCGAACCCGGCTGATGTTCGCGGACGCGCCGAGGTCGACGCGGATCCAGGCCGGATCGGTGTTCGACTTGCTGGCCCAGCGCGTGCCCGAGTTGCCGTCGACGGCGTTCTTCGGCGCGTAGTTCGCACCGCCGGACGCCGACTCGGTCGCGGGCTTGCCTTGGGACAGCAGGACGTCCGCCGCAGCCGCTTGGGGCGCGGCGGAAACGAGCGAGGTCACCGCCACTGCGAGCGCAGTGGCCAGGATGCCGGTTCTTGCGACCAGCAACCGCCGTGAACGGGGTGCCACAGGAGCCTCCCACTTTCGTCGGGGGATGGGTTGTGCGGCGGCATTGCGTTCGACCGGGCGGCGGGCCAGTCATCGGAGGAGTGCTGTGCTGCCCTCTGGGCGAATCTGTTGACTCGCTGTGGAGATCAGGTGTAGGCATTCGACCGTTACAGAAAAACCGTAAACGTTTTCGAGCGCCAGGTCCAGAGTCAGTTAGGGAGCCACGAGATGCGCTGGACAAGGAAGTTACAGCTCGTCATCCCCGCCCTGTTGGTGGTCACGGCCTGTGGTGCGCCGGAGGCCCCGCAGGCGGCGAACGCACCCAGCACGGTCCCGGACAAGCCGTCGAAACCGGTCGAGCTGAACGTGCTCGACGTGGCCGGCAACCTGCAGCTCACCCAGGGCATGATCGACGAGTTCGTGAAGTCCAACCCCGACTTCGTCAGCAAGGTCAACTACACCAAGGCGACCGCGCCCGACATGCCCGGCAAGCTCAAGGCCGAGCAGAACTCCGGCACCTCCCAGACCCACCTCGTGCTGACCGGTACCGACGGATTGTCGTCGGTGATCGAGCAGAAGCTGGTCTACGAACTGCTCCCCGGATATTCGGCGAAGCTGCCGGACCTGGAGAAGACCTACCTCCCGCCGGCGTGGGAGATGCAGAAGCTCGCCCAGGGCCAGGGCGTCGCCGTCACCTACTACCCCGCCGGCCCGCTGCTGGAGTACGACCCGGCGAAGGTGCCCACCCCTCCGACCTCTCCTGCCGAACTGCTGGCGTGGGCCAAGGAGCACCCCGGCAAGTTCCAGTACGCGCGGCCCGCGAACTCCGGTCCCGGCCGGACGTTCCTGATGGGACTGCCGTACCTGCTCGGTGACACCGACCCCAAGGACCCGGAGAAGGGCTGGGAGAAGACCTGGGCCTTCCTGAAGGACCTGGGCCAGTACGTCGACAACTACCCCGGCGGCACCACGGACGTCATGAAGAACCTGGCGAACGGCACGTCGTGGATGGTCGCCTCGACCACCGGCTGGGACATCAACCCGCGCGTGCTCGGCTCCGTGCCCGAGGGCATGAAGATCTCGACGTTCAAGGGCTTCCACTGGGTCACCGACGCGCACTACGCCGTCGTGCCGAAGGGCGTGTCGCAGGACGTGCTGTCGGCGAACCTGGCGCTCATCAAGTTCATGCTGGACGCCAAGCAGCAGGCCAAGGCTTTCGACAAGGGCTACTTCTACCCCGGCCCGGCCGTCAAGGACGTGACCTTGAAGATGGCGCCGCAGGAGTCGCAGGACGCGATCGCGAAGTTCGGGCGCGCCGAGTACGACAAGCTGATCGCCGACAACCCCAAGGAGACGTCGCTGCCGGCCGCGCAGCAGGTGAAGGCGTTCCAGCGGTGGGACCGAGAGATCGGCAAGAAGTGACCTCTCAGGTTTCCGGGCACGTGGTGGAGCGGGTGACTGCGCCGAGCGGTGGCGGCTCGGTTGCGGTGCGCGCGCTCCACGCGGATGAGGGTGGGGGTGCGGCGGTGCGTGCGCTTGGCAGTGATGGCGTGGGTGCGGCCGCAGCATTCGCCGCCGCCCCCTCTCCCCCGATACGCCGGCGAAACACCCCGCACCCCAAGATGGCGACCCGAGCGAGGGGACCGCGATGACCGGACAACGGTTTGCCGAGCTGCACCTGGACCACGTGCAGCGGGCGTTCGGGGACACCGTTGCCCTCAAGGGCATGGACCTGACGATCAAGGGCGGCGAGTTCGTCGCCCTGCTCGGGCCGTCGGGGTGCGGGAAGTCGACCGCGCTGAACTGCCTGGCGGGTCTCCTGCCTCTCACGGGCGGCAGGATCACGTTGGACGGCAAGCGGATCGACGACCTGCCGCCCGAGAAGCGCGGGTTCGGGATGGTGTTCCAGAACTACGCGCTGTTCCCGCACATGTCGGTGCGGCGCAACATCGGGTTCGGCCTGTCCATGCGCAAGACGCCGAAACAGGAGCTCGCGAAGAGGGTGGACGAGGCCGTCAGGCTCGTCCAGCTCGAGGAGCACCAGCACAAGTTCCCGGCCCAGCTGTCCGGCGGCCAGCAGCAGCGCGTCGCGATCGCGCGGGCGATCGTGCTTGAGCCGCCGCTGGTTCTGATGGACGAGCCACTGTCCAACCTGGACGCGGCGCTCAGGCTCGAGATGCGCACGGAGATCCGGCGGCTGCACCAGTCGCTGGGTCTCACGACGGTCTACGTGACGCACGACCAGGAAGAAGCGCTGGCTCTCGCGGACCGGCTCGTCGTGCTGCGGCTCGGCGAGGTGCAGCAGGTCGGGTCGCCGGAGGAGGTCTACGCGCATCCCGTCAACCGGTACGTGGCGGGATTCATGGGCTACCGCAACATGATCCCGGTGACCGTCGACGCCCAGACCGGCGAGCACGCGACGGCCCACACCGAGGCCGGCGTCAAACTCGTTGGCGTCAAACGGGAAGAGCTCAAAGACCAAGCCGTCGCGGCCATCAGGCCCGAGGACTTCACGGTCGTGACCGAGACCGGCGACAACACGATCGAGGCCGTGGTCGAGATCGTCGAGTACCACGGTCGCGAGCAGGCGGTGGAGGCACGGCTGCGCGACGGCACGCAGCTGCACGTCCGCACGAACTCCAGGCTGGCGCCCGGCGACACCGTCACGTTGAGGGTGCCCACCGAACGCGTGCTGGTGTTCGCATGACGGCCACGATCCAAAGAGCCTCGCTCAAGCACCGGCTGGCCGAGAAGGGCGTGGACCGGGTCCTCTGGCTCCTCCTCCCGGGCGCCGTGTTCGTGATCCTGCTGTTCGTGTACCCGTTCCTGTACGGGCTGCAGCTGAGCTTCCAACCGAAACAGGGTGGCAGCCCGTTCCAGAACTACATCACGTTCTTCCAGGACGACTACCTGGCGGAAACGGTCTGGATCACGCTGCGGCTCGGGCTCCCGGCGGCGCTGTTCAACGTGCTGGCGTCCATCCCGATCGCGTTCCGGATGCGCGGCCGGTTCCGGGGCAAGAGAGCGCTCACCACACTGCTGGTCATCCCGATCACCCTCGGCACCGTGCTGACGGCCGAAGGACTCCTCGCGTTCTTCGGCCCGACGGGGTGGTTCAACCGCGTCCTCCAGCTACTCGGAGCGGACGAACCGGCCAAGCTCACCCACAACTACTGGGGTGTGCTGTTCAGCCTGATCATCACCGGCTTCCCGTTCGCGTTCCTGCTGACCCTCAGCTACCTGTCCGGCATCGACCCGACGCTGGAACAGGCGGCGGCGACACTCGGCGCAAGCAAAAGACAACGCTTCCGCACGATCACCATGCCGTTGCTCGCACCAGGCCTGGCGGTCACGTTCTGCCTCAGCTTCGTGCTGGCGTTCAGCGTGTTCCCGAGTGCGGTCATGGTCGGCAACCCGGCCGGCGAGACGCACGTGATGTCGATCGCCGCGTACGAGACGGCGTTGCGGGACAACGACTTCGCGATGGGTTCGGCGATCGCGATGCTGATGGCGCTGGTGATGCTGATCGTGATCGGCGTGGTGCTGATCTGGCGCACGACGCTCTACCGCGGCGCGACAGGAGGCAAGGGATGAAAGCACGTCCGATCATCTGGCTGACCTGGGGCGCACTGGCGTTTTTCATGATCAACCTCGTCGGCATCGTCGGCGCGGTCGTCACGAACTCGTTCGCCGAGACCTGGTTCGGCACGTGGCTGCCGGACGGCTACACCGGCAAGTGGTACGGCGAGGCCTGGCGCGACTACCGGTTGCTGGACGTCCTCACGGTCACCTTCCAGGTCGCCATCGCGGTCGTCGTCATCTCCGTCCTCATCGGAGTTCCTACGGCCTATGCCCTGGCGCGCCGCAACTTCCCCGGCAAGAAGCTGCTCAACGTGTTGTTCCTGCTGCCGATCCTGATGCCACCCATGACCTACGGCATCCCGCTCGCCACCGTGCTCTACAAGTTCCAGCTGGCGGGCAGCATGTTCGGCGTGATCGCGGCGAACCTCGTGCCGGCCGTGCCGTTCGTGGTGCTGACGATGACGCCGTTCATCGAGCAGATCGACACGAAGATCGAGTCGGCGGCGCGGATGTGCGGGGCCAACACGTTCGCGATCTTCACCCGCGTGCTCGCGCCTCTGCTCGTACCGGGCATCCTTGCGGCTTCGATCCTGGTGCTGGTGCGGACGGTGGGCATGTTCGAACTGACGTTCCTCACGGCGGGGCCGACCAGTCAGACCCTGGTGGTGTCGCTGTACGAGGCGATGTCGTCGGCGGGCATCCGGCCACAGCAGATGGTCGACTCGATGGCCGTGATCTACACCGGATCTATGCTGCTGCTCCTCGTGATCGCACTCCGATTCGTCAACCCGACGCAGCTCGTCACCAGACTCAAAGAACCGGCTTAGCGCCTGACCCGTCATGATTGTTTCAACCGGCAGTTGAGGGTGAGGTACAAGTGGCAGTCACCATCCGCGACGTGGCACGCAGGGCGCACGTATCGGTCGCCACCGTTTCGCGTGCGCTGACATCCCCCGAACTGGTGCGCCCGGAGACCAGATCACGGGTGCTGGCCGCCGCCTCCGACCTCGGCTACCAGCCCAACCGGGCGGCGCGAGGGCTGATCACGGGCAAGACCGGCAACATCGGCATCGTCGTGCCGGACCTCGACAACCCGTTCTTCACGGGTGTGCTCAAGGCCGTGCAGGCGCGGGCCATGCAGGCGGACTACGCGGTGTTCGTGGCGGACAGCGACGAGGACCCGGTCGCCGAGGCCAAGCTCGTGCACGCGATGGCCAAGCAGGTCGACGGCGTCGTGCTCTGTGCGCCCGGTCTGGAGGACTCGCAGGTCTACGAGGTGGCGGGCGCGACGTCGCTGGTGCTGCTGAACCGGCGCCTGCCCGGCGTGCCCGCGGCGTTGATGGACTCGGCGGGCGGCATGCACGCCATCATCGACCACCTCGTCGCGCTGGGGCACCGGCGGATCGCCTACCTCAACGGTCCGCGCACGTCGTGGTCGAACCAGGAACGGCGCCGGGGCCTGATGTCGGCGGTCGCGCAGCACGGCGTCGACCTGGTGGATCTCGGACCGTTCGCGCCGCGCTACGAGGGTGGTCTGCAGGCGGCTGACCTGGCGGTGGCGGCCGACACGACCGCGATCGTCGCCTACAACGACATCATGGCGCTGGGCGTGCTCGCGCGGCTGCGGGACCGCGGCATCTCGGTGCCGGGCGACGTGTCGGTGACCGGGTTCGACGACCTGACGTACGCGGCGCTCTGCTCGCCCGCGCTCACGACGGTGGCGATGCCGGTGGCGCAGGCGGGCCGGACGGCGGTGAACCTGCTGCTCGACTGGCTCGACTCGGACAACACCGAGGTGCCCCAGATCGTGGCGGAGACCCAGCTCATCGTGCGCGGAACCACAACTCCACCGAAGCGCTGAACGGGATACCGATCGGTACCATGAAGGGATGACGCAGGAGCCGCTGGCCGAGACCCGGCGCCGGATCATGGAGACCGCCGGGCGGCTGTTCTACCGCAACGGCATCCAGGCGACGGGCGTCGGCGAGATCGTCGAGACCGCGCGCGTGTCGAAGCGGTCGCTGTACCAGCTCTTCGCGAGCAAGGACGACCTCGTGGCCGCCTACCTGCGCGGACTGGACGACGACGGCAGCGTGCTCAACGAGCGCGGGCTGGACGACCTGGAGGTCCCCGCCCGCGACCGGCTGCTGAAGCTCTTCGACCGGCCCCCGATCTCGGCCGGTTTCCGCGGCTGCCCGTGGCACAACGCGGCCGTGGAACTGCCCGACCCGGAGCATCCGGGCCGGGCAGAGGTGCTGACGCACAAGCGGTGGACGCGCGAGCACGTCACCAACGCCGCGAAGGAGATCGGCGCGCGCGACCCGGAACGGCTGGCCCGGCACCTGATCACGCTGTACGAGGGGGTGATGTCGCTGGCCACCTCGCTGGACGACTCGGCGCCGTTCGACGACGCCCGCGAGCTCGCGCTGGACCTCATCGAGCACGCTTGACCTCGACGTCGCGCAGTTCGACGGTGATGCCCTCGAAGCCGAGGTCCGGAGTGTTGTCCTGGTTGCGCGGGTGGACGTGCCGCCTGGCCGGGAACACCAGCCCGTCGAACGTCCGGTGGTCCTCGACGAGGTGAGCGACGTCCGCTCCGCCGTTGACGTCGACCACGTAGTCGAGCCGCCGCAGCAGGCCGTCGTGTCCGAAGTAGAACGTCTGGTCGCGGTGGTGCGCGTGAACCGTGTCCGGGTAGGACACCGCGAGCCGGCGCATCCCTTGCCAGTCCGGCAGTTCCCGCGTGGTGAAGCCGGGGTAGGTGAACTGGAACGGCGTGGTGAGGTAGTTCCACATCGCGTAGGCCAGGAAGTAGCCGAACCGCAGCGGGTCGTCCCATCGCGACTTCAGGTCGAGCCCGTCGAAGTGCGCGCGAGGGTCGGCGCGGGCCTGCAGCACTTCACCGTCGCGCAGCAACGACACTTCTCCGTTGTCCAGCACCAGGGTCGCGTCCGCGAACGGGGAGAACTCGATGCGCTGCGTGCGCGGGTCGAGCCGCGCCGTGAGGTCGAGCTGGTCGCCGGGCCAGCCCTTCGCCCGCCAGAACGGCCCGCCCGCCGTGAAGGTCGCGGTGAGCTCGGTGACCGTCTGCCAGTTGGCGAGGCCGCCGTGGGCCTCGAGGATGTCGTTGAGCATCACGCGTCCAGGAAGAGTTCGGTGTGGCGGACGAAGAGCTCCGGGTACTGGAACTGCGCGCCGTGGCCGGAGTCGGGGTAGATGATCAGCTGCGCGTCGGGGATGTGCTGCTGCAGCAGGTACGAGTTGAAGGTCGGCAGCATGACGTCGTGCGAACCGTTCACGACCAGGGTCGGCTGCGTGATCCTGGCGAGGTCGGCGAACGGCGGCGAGGTCGGCACCGACCACTTCTGCGCGGCGGTCAGCTGGGCGAGCATCGCCTCCTTGGACGTCGGCGTGTCGAGGTCGGCGGTCCGCTGGTGCCGGCGCTCCCAGAACGCGCGTCCCGCCGCCTGGCTCGCCTCTGAGGGCTCGAAGAAGAGGAACAGGAAGTCCTCCACCGTCGGCACCTCGTTGCCCGTCGCCACCGGGATGACGTCCGGGTGCGCGCCCTCGTCCGTGCCGCCGCGGGGCTTCGTGCCGACGAGCACGAGCTTGCGGACGCGCTCGGGGTGGCGCAGCGCCAGCTCCTGGGCGGCGAACCCACCGAGCGAGAAGCCCAGCGCGTCCGCCACCGGCACGTCGAGCGCGTCGAGCAGTCCTGCCGCCTGGTCCGCGACTTCCTCGAACGACTCGGCCGCGTTTCCGGTGGACGAACCGATGCCCGGCGGGTTGAACAGGATCACCGGACGGTGTGCGGCGAGCCCGTCGACGACGGCCGGGTCCCAGTAGTCGAGGTTGCCCCGGAAGTGCTGGAAGAACAGCACGGGAACGCCTTCCGCCGCGCCGAAACGCCGGTAGGCCAGGCGATTCGGCCCTACCTCGGCGAACCGCGTCGGTGCGGTGTTGTGGGTGTGCGTGGTCATGACGACGAAGCTAGCAGTGTGGAAAACCGATCGGTATCCAAGAAAAGCATGAGGAAAGACACGGAATACACAGCAGATCGAGAGAGTTGGATACCGACCGGTTTCCGCCGGTTCGGAAAACTCCGGAAATACAAGGCGGCCCCGGCGAGGCGTCTGGGGGGAGTACGCCGTGTGCCGGGGCCGCGAAGCGGCTGGGCCCGAGGGGGGAGGGGGCCGAGGCGCCGCTTGGTGTCCCACTCTGCCCTGACCGAGCCGAGAACGCCAGGGTGGATGTACCTGTTTTTGGATTTCTCGTACGTACGGGTTACTCGTAGAGCCCTTCGTACAACCCAGAGTGAAGGCGATGTACCACGGTGCGCTTGACCTTCAACGTGGGGGTGAGCTCACCCTCCTCCTGGGACAGATCGCGGCTGAGCAGGACGAACCGCTTCACCTGGGAAACACTGGCAAAGTGCGAGTTCGCTTCGTCAACAACTTCCTGCACGAGCGCTCGCACTTCCGGGTGACCCACCAAAGATTCGATGTCAGAAGGCAAGTCCCGCTGCGCCGCCCACGGCACGATCTCGTCGGCGTCGAGTGTGAGCAGGGCCACACAGTAGGGCTTGCGGTCCCCGAACAGGACCGCGTGCGAGATCCAGCGGGACTGGCGCAGGACGTTCTCCACGTTGGCGGGCGCGATGTTCTTGCCGCCCGCGGTGATGATGATGTCCTTCTTGCGCCCTGTGATCGTGACGAAACCGTCCGCGTCGATCTCACCCAGATCGCCCGTGTGCAACCAGCCGTCCTGGATCGTGGCAGCGGTGGCCTCGGGATTGCGCCAGTACCCCGCGAAGACGTGCGGGCCGCGCATCAGGAGCTCGCCATCGTCCCCGAGGGACATCTCCAGCCCGGCAACCCCTGACGCCCCAACGGAACCGAGCTTGAAACGTTCCAACGTGTTGATCGTGCCGACCGCGGTGGACTCGGTCATGCCGTAGCCCTCCAGCACCGGCACGCCTGCCGCGTGGAAGAACTGCAGCACCTCGCGGGAGATCGGCGCGGCACCGGACAACGCCTGCACGAGCCGCCCGCCGAACACCGCGCGCACCTTGGCGAACAGCGCGTCGACCTGGTCGAACGCGGCGGCCATCTCGGCGGGAACGGGCTCGCCGGCAGCGCGGCGACGCCGAACCTCGAGCCCCAGAGTCACCGCCTGCGCGAGCTGCTCCGGCGGCACTGCCGACGTGACGAAGGTGTAGATCTTCTCGAAGATCCGCGGCACGGAAGGCAGGAAGGTCGGCTTGACCTCGGCCAGCTCCGGCACGATCGCCGTCATGTCACCGCCGAAGTACGCCAGCGCGCCGCCGCGGTACATCGTGCCGAACATGACGATCTGCGCGAAGACGTGCGCCAGCGGCAGGAACAGGTAGACGGTGCCGGTCATCGCGTCGATGCGGGCTTCCTCCGCGACCCGGCACAGCGCGACCCAGTTCGCGTTGGTGAGGATGCAGCCCTTGGGCGGACCGGTGGTGCCCGAGGTGTAGATGATCAGGCTCGGGTCCTCGGGCTTGATCGCGCCACGCCGCGTGTCGAGCTCAGCGGCCAACGGAGACGTGCGGCCGGTGTCCTCCAGCTCCGCGATGCTCGGCCGGTCACCCGCCGGGTCGATCGTGAAAACCGTTCGGAGCTCAGGGAGTTCGGGCCGCACGACGTCGACCTTCACGCACTGCGCCTCGTTCTCGGCCACCACGATCGACGCGCCGGAGTCGCCGATCACCCACGCGATCTCCTCCGAGGTGCTCGACGGGTAGATCGGCACGACGATGCCGCCCGCCGCGAGCACCGCGAGCTCGACCGCCGTCCACTCAGGACGCGTGTTCGCGAGCACGCAGACCCGGTCACCCGCCTTCAGTCCGGCGTGGACGAACCCCGACGCCAGGTCCAGCACCTGCTCGGAGACCTCGGCGTAGGTCTGCTCCCGCCACTCCCCGTTCTGCTTGAACCGCCACGCCACCTTGTCGCCGTACGCCTGCTCCGCGAGGAACGGCAGGTCAGCTATCCGTCGAACAGCTTGCACCGCGCTGGGACTGGCAACTCCGGCGGTCATGGGCGGCTCCTAACCTTCGGGGGGATCTCTATGAACGGCGCTTTTGTGCACCTGAGGTGGACAAAAGCGCCGTTCATCGTTTTAGGCGGGCACGACCTGCACGCGGGTGCCGTTGAGGACGGCGGTGCCCGAGAGCGGGTCGATGCGGAGGTCGTCGGTGAGGAGGTTGACGTTCACGCCGGCGTGCTCGCGAGCGACGCTGAGCTGCGTGCCGGGCAGGTCGTGGCCCCAGCCGTGCGGCATCGAGACGACACCGGGTGCGATGTCGTCGGTGACCTCGACGAGCACCTCGATCTTGCCGACGCGCGAGGTGACCTGAGCGGTCTTGCCGTCCTCGATGCCCAGCCGCGACGCGTCGCCGGGGTTCACCAGCAGCGTGCACAACGGCTTGCCCTTCACCAGCGCGGGCACGTTGTGCATCCAGGAGTTGTTGGTGCGCAGGTGCCTGCGGCCGACCAGCACGAGCTCGGTCTCGGGCGTCTCCAACGACCTCAGCACGCGCGGCAGGTCGTCCATGATCGGCTGAGGCGTCAGCTCGATGCGGCCGGAGACAGTCCGGAGGATCTCCGGCAGGCGCGGGGTGAGCGGGCCGAGGTCGATGCCGTGCGGGTTGTCGAGCAGCTGCCGCAACGAAACGCCGTACGGACCGGTGCGGAGTTTGAGGTCCAGCAACCGTTCCTCGCGCGTCTCGCCCTCGGGTTCGAAGTCGACGCCCAGCTGCTGCTTGAGACCGGCGAGCTGCATCGCCGCCAGAGCGTCCAGATCCGCCGATGGACCGAGGCCGCTGAAGATCGTGGCGAGCCGGAAGAAGATGTCCGTCTCGTCGACCCTGCCTTCCTCCAACGGAATCGCCGCGCGCGAGTACTTCACGACGTTGCGGACGGAGTTGTTGAGGAACGCGATGTCGTAGTGGTCGCGGCGGGAGGGCGGCGGCGTGGGCAGGATGACGTCGGCGTGGCGAGTGGTTTCGTTCAGGTACGGGTCGACGCTGACCATGAAGTCCAGCCCCGCCAGCGCCGCGTTCACGCGAGCCGAGTTGGGCAACGACAGCGCGGGGTTGCCGCCGATCGTGAACAGCGCCCGCACCTGGCCTTCGCCTGGCGTCTCGATCTCGTCGACCATCGTGACGGCCGGGTACTCCCCCATCACCTCGGGGTGTCCCTTGACGCGGCTGTGCCAGCGGCCGACGCCGAAACCCTTGCCCTTGCCCGGGCCTCGCTTGCTGTGCGCGGGCAGCGGCCACATCACGCCACCGGCGCGGTCGAGGTTGCCGGTGAGGATGTTGAGCGTGTCGACCGCCCACGACGCGACCGTGCCGAACTCCACCGTCGTCGTGCCGATGCGCCCGTACACGGCAGCACGGTCGGCGGACGCCAGCTTCCGGGCCAGCTCGCGGATCGTGTCCGCGGCGACGCCCGTGCGTTCCGCGACGGCTTCCGGGCTGAACGGCACAACGTGCTCGCGGATCACCGAGTGGTCGGTGACGTGCTCGGCGAGTTCGCGAAGGTCGACCAGATCCTGCGCGAACAGCTCGTGGATCAACGCCAGCAACAGGAACACGTCCGTGCCGGGCCGGATCACGACGTGCTGATCGGCGGCTGCCGCGGTACGGCTGCGGCGCGGATCGACGACGACGAACGACCCGCCGCGCTTCTGGAGGTCCTTGAACCGGCCGGGCACGTCCGGAACCGTCCACAGGCTGCCGTTGGACGAGAACGGGTCCGCGCCCAGCACCAGCATGAAGTCGGTGCGGTCGATGTCCGGCACCGGGATCGAGAAGATGCTGCCGTACATGTGGCCGACCTGGACGTGCTTGGGCATCTGGTCGACGGTGCTGGCGGTGAAGACGTTGCGGCTGCCCAGCGCCTTGCGCAACGGCCCGGCGTAGAGACCGCCGGCGAGCGAGTGGACGACCGGGTTGCCGAGGTACATCGCGATGGAGTTGCGGTCGGGGAAGTCCTTGAGCCGCTCGTCGATGTACGCGAACGCCTCGTCCCAGGTCGCCTCCTGGAACTCGCCGTCCCGCTTGATCAACGGCTGCGCGAGGCGGTCCGGATCGGCGTCGAGCGTGCCGAGGGAGGCGCCCTTGGGGCAGATGAACCCCTTGCTGAAGTCGTCCTCGCGGTCGCCGCGCACCTTCGTGATGCGGTCGCCCTCGACCGTCAGCTCGAGCCCGCACGTCGCTTCGCAGAGCGGGCAGGTCGTGAACACGGTCCTCATGCGTCCCCTTAAACGGCTTGTTACCAACGAGTACTAGTCAGCTGCCATCGGACGCAATCGCCCAGCCGAGGTCAACCCGAACAGCTCACTGACAGCCCTGGCGATCATGTCCGGCCTGTCGAGGGTGTGCTCGAAGCGGAACCCGATGACCGCGCGCGAGCCACCGAGCAGCCCGGTCAGCTTGATGGATTCGTCCTGGTCAGCGCCGTAGCAGACGATCCGACCGAACGGCGCTAGAGCCTCTAACGAAGGCTTGAGGGTGTCACCGGGATCGAGCACCACGTCGACCTGTTTACCCTCGTTCGCCTCGATCAGCCGTTCGGCGAGCCCGTCCTGATCAGACTCCACGGCGACGTCGGCACCGAGCTTCAAAGCCTTGCGCCGGCGGGCCTGGCTGGAGTCCGTCGCGATCACACGCCCTGCCGCGAAACTGCGCGCGAGCTGGACCGCGATCGCGCCGATCTCGCTCGCCGCGTCGTGCACGACGATCGACTCGTCCGGCCTGAGGTGCGCGCACGTGCGGAGGAGGTGCCACGCCGTCGTGCCCGCTCTCGCGAGCGTCAGCGCCTGGTCGTCCGTGACACCCGCGGAGACCGGTAGGTGCAGGCGTCCGGCGACCACCACCACGCGACGTCCGCCGTCCTCGACCCGGACCTCGTCGACCGCCTCGGCTGTGCGCATGTAGCCCATCTCACGTTCTTGGGCCCACTGGCTGTAGTGCGGCTTCCACGACAACTAAGAATCGGCGCTGCTCAGAGACCTGTAATACGCGTACGCGAGCTCGGCCAGCAGGGTCAGTTCGGGCGAGCCGGTGTGCTCGATGTGCTTCAGCGCTCGGGTGACGCGGCGGTGGATCTCGGACTCCGCCCACTCCCGCGCCCCGGTCCTGGCCACGAGGGCGATGGCGCGGCGGGTCTGGGTGTCGTCCAGCTCGACGCCGGCCGCGTAGAGCTCGGCCAGCTGCGTTCCCGCCTCGGTCCCGGACCGCAGGGCGCGGATGATCGGCAGCGTCTTCTTGAGGCGGGCGACGTCGGAGCCGGTGGGCTTGCCGGTCGCCTCCTCGTCGCCCCAGATGCCGAGCAGGTCGTTGGCGAACTGGAAGGCGATGCCGATCTCGATGCCGAAGTCCTGGAACGTCCTCACGACGTCGTCGTCCGCTCCGGCGTTGAGCGCGGTCAGGGCGCCCGCGCAGCCGAGCAGGACGCCGGTTTTGCCCGCGGACATCCGCAGGCACTCGTCGAGGCTGACCTCGGCGCGTTGTTCGAAGGCGATGTCGAGGCTCTGGCCCTCGCACAGGTCCGTGACGCACCGTGCGAGCCGCCCGACGCCCTTCAGGCCGTCGAGTGTCTCCAGGCCGAGCGCGCACACCGCGTTGCCGACGAGCAACGCCTCCGAGGTGCCGTAGACCGTCCACAACGCGGGTCGCCCGTGCCGTTCGGCGTCCTGGTCGTGCACGTCGTCGTGGATCAACGTGAAGTTGTGCACCAGTTCGACAGCGGTCGCGATCGTGAGCGCGGTGTCGTGGTCGGCGTCGAGAGCGCGTGCTGTCGCGAGGACGAGAGCCGGCCGGACGGCTTTGCCACCACCGGCGAAGTGGTGGGCGGCGCGCTGCCGCAAAGTCGGGGGCAGGGTGTCGAGGCGGCTCTTGAGCAACGGCTGGACGGCCGCGCGGGCGTCGTCGAGGAGCTTCACCACGTGCTCACGCCCGGCAGCGCGAGGTCCGTCAGCACGGTCAGCGCTTCCGCACCGGTGCCGTGGAACGGCGCGTCCGTCAGCACTTCCAGCGCCTGCCGCCGTCTGTTCGTGATCATCTGCTGCACCTCGGCCACCGCCCCAGTGTCCGCGATCAACCGTTGTGCCGTACGCAGGCCGTCGTCGTCGAGGTGCCGGTCTCCGACGAGGTGCATGAGCTGATCTCGTTGCACCGGCGTGGCCAGCTCGATCGCGAGCTTGAGGACCACCGTCGGCTTGCCCTCTCGCAGATCACCGACGCGCGTCTGCGGGTAGCGGGACGGGATCACGTCCTCCAGGTCGTCGAGCAGCTGGAACGCCTCCCCCAGCGGCTCGGCGTAGGCGGTGCACGCGGCCAGCACGTCGTCGTCCGCACCCGCCATCGCCGCACCGATCCGCAACGGCCGGTGCACGGTGTACTGCGTGGTCTTGTAGTGGATCACCTCGAACGGCTCGGCGGCGCCGCACAGGTCGAGCAGCTGACCGATCAGGACGTCCTCGCGCATCTGGTGGACCTGTTCGAGCGCCGCCGCGCCGAGCCCGCTCATGAGCTCCGCCGACCACGCCTCGCAGAGGTCGCCGAGCAGGATCGCCGTGCTGACGGCGGTCCAGTCGTCGTCCGGCGCCATGATCCGGTGCAGCGTCGGGCGATCCCGGCGGACGTCCGAGCGGTCGATCACGTCGTCGTGGATCAGCACGTACGAGTGGAACAGCTCCAATCCGACGGCGAGGTCGAGCAGCCGCGGGTCGGGGTCGTCGCGCACGGTGTGCCAGCCCGCTTGGGCGAACAGCGGCCGAATCCGTTTTCCGGGTCCGTCGAGGAACGAGTCGAGGGCGCGCAGAGGCGCCGCGACCTGCGCGCCCGCGACGTCGTACTTGCGCCCGAGAATGAATCGCTTCAGCGCCTGCTCGATGTCCTGACGCACGCCGTGCAAATCGAGTGGGGACACGATCGGGAGTGTAACTTTCGCTCATGCTCACTTTCCAGGTGGAACTCCCGTTTTCTTTTCGACAGCATTCCGACAGGGAACGAATAGAGCTTTCGTCGCATTCCTGGGCCTTGCGGTTCGGGCTTTCGGAGCACGCCCGGCACTTCGGCACGTACGCCGCGATGACGTGCCCGAGCGCGCCAGCCGAGGGCGCCGAGCTGATGGCCGACCTGCTGACCTGGATGTTCGTCATCGACGACCACTACGAGTGCTCGGCAGGGCTCGCCGCCGACGGCCCGCTGATCGCCGCGCTGGCGGACGTTTCCATGCGGCTGGGAAATATATCGACACTCGAATGGAGAGATCGCTTCCACGGCCACTTCGCCGCGATGCTGGCCGCGGCGACTGCGGAAATAGGCCTGCGCGACGCCGGTTCACCTCCCGATTTCGACGACTACGTGACGCTTCGTCGCAATGCCGGCGCAATGAAGGTGGTGTTCGACGTACTCGAAGTATGTCTCGGTGTCGAGCTTTCCTCGGATTCATACCATTCGGAGCTCTACCAAGAAGTCGTTTTGGCCGGAACGGACGTCGTCACGTGGACCAACGACCTGTATTCATATGAAAAGGAAATGGCAGGCGGTCTGATGACGAACATGGTCGTCGTGCTGAACCATTCGGGGCTCGATCTCACCGAAGCGGTCGACGAGACCGTGCGGTTGATCGGGGAACGGGCGGGAGCACTCCGGGATGCTGTCGCGTCGCTGTCGGAGGGCGATCCCGCGTTCCGTTGCGCCACAGCGGTGTGCGACTGGGTGGCGGGCTCGAACCGTTGGCACGCCTGCGGAACCGACCGATACGGACCTACGGAGTGAGTCCGGTCGGGTACGCCGCGTGGCGAGGTATGGCGAACGGGTGTGGACAGGTGGAGAGTGTGCCGGTGAACGCCGCACTGCGCACCACCACGACGATCCTCGCGGTCGCGGTCGCCTACTACGCGACGGCGAAGGTGGGGCTGGTCCTGGCGCTGGTCAAGGGCCAGGTCACTCCACTGTGGCTGCCCACGGGAATCTCGGTCGCGGCGCTGCTGATGAACGGCCGCAAGATCTGGCCGGGCATCGCACTCGGTGCGTTGACCGCGAACCTCGCTCTCGGTGCGGGTCCCGGCGCCATCGTGATGATCACCGTCGGCAACACGCTCGCCCCGCTGGCCGCCTGGTACCTGCTGACGCGCTTCGGGTTCCGGCAGCAGCTCGACAGGTTGAAGGACGCGCTGCTGCTCGTGTTCGCGGGCGCGCTGGGCGCGATGATGGTCAGCGCGCTGGTGGGCGCGGCGGCGTTGAAGATCGGCGGCGACATCCCGTGGCACGAGGTCCCGGCGGTGATCGCGGTGTGGTGGACGGGCGACGCGATGGGCGTGCTGGTGTTCACGCCGTTGCTGCTGACCTTGCCCCGGCACTGGAACGCGGCACCGCTGCGGCTCGTGGAGGCCGCGGGCATCCTGGTCGCCACGGCTGCCCTCGCCGCGTTCGTGACGGTGTCGGAGTCACGCCTGCTGTTCCTGGTGTTCCCGATGCTGATCTGGGCGGCACTCAGGTTCCAGCACGCGATCGCGGCCCCGTGCGCGGTGATCATCTCGGTGGCCGCGGTGATGTCCGCCGCCAGCGGTCACTTCGCGCAGAACGACCTGCTGACGACGATGATCGTGCTGCAGGCGTTCAACGGGTCGGTGGCGCTGACCGGGCTGATCCTGAGCGCGATCACGAGCGAACGCAACGAGGCCAGGAAGTCGATCGAGCGGGCGTGCGTGCAGTTGGCCGAGACCGTCGCGCGGTACCAGCAGGACGGTGCTCGCAAACGGCTCGGCCGGGTGATTCCACCGGCTTAGCGCTGTTGCATCGCGTCCAGGACCCGCGCCAGCTCCAGGCGTGAGGACACGTGCAGCTTGGCGTAGATGCGGGACAGGTAGACCTCGATCGTGCGCGGGCTGTAGTGCAGGGCCGCGGCGATGTCGCGGTTGCGCATTCCTTGCTGCACAAGGCGAGCCACGTTCTCCTCGGCCTCGGTCAGCAGGCCCGGCGCCTTCGAGCGGGCTCGCGGGACCTTGGCGCCCAACGTTCTGAGGCGGTTGCCCGCCTGGCGCCGCAGTCCGTGCGCGCCGAGGCGTTGGAACGCGGTGTAGGCCTCGACGAGCGTCGGCACCTCGTCCTTCGTGACCTCTCCCAGTGCGAGTTGGGCGCGGGCCTTCTCGAACTCCAGACCGCCCAGCGCCGCCTCGGACACGGCCTCTCGCAACAGGTCCGCGTCCTGCCGCACGACTCCGGTGACGCGCCGGATCGTGGTGCGCGACCAGGGTGAGACGCGGGTCGGCGAGACGGCTGCCAGCTGATCCAGGGCCTTGAGGGCCTGGTCGTTGTGACCTCGTTCGAGGTCCAGTTCGATCATCCGCGCGACCAGGACGCAGGAGTAGGCGGCTTCGAGTTTCGAGCCGATCGCGTCCCCGAGCAGCTTGTACGCGGCATCCGTGTCCCCGCGCGCGACCAGGTACTCGGCGAGCGCGGAGGCGTGCAGCTTGGAGATGTTCACCGACTGCGGGGCGGGCAGCGAGGCCAGGCGGGCGGCGACGTCGAGCTCGCCGCGCCAGGTGCGGATCGACAGCTCGATCGCCTGCAGGACACCGAGAGCCTGGTCGGCCTGGGCGGCCTCCACGTCCGGCAGCCAGCGGCCGATGCCGTCGAGCGCGGCGTCCCAGTGCCCGCCGAGCCAGTCCAGCGCCACCCGTGACGCGGCCCGTTCGGCGCGGAAGCCGTGCGAGCCGACCTGGTCGACGAGCTCCTCCGCTCGCCGGACCCGCCACTCGGCGTCGTGCACGAGGCCGGCGAGCGAGGTGATCGACGCGCAGACCGACAGCGCCTGGAGCTCGAGCATCGGCTGGCCGTCGCTGTACGACAGGGCTCGGTTGGCGTACTCGACCGTGCGGTCGTGCTGGAAGAGCAACGAGCTGAGCATCGCGAGGTGCTCGAAGACGATCACGCCCTCGGCCGGCGAGCTGATCGGGAGAGCCTCGATGCGGGCTACTTCCGTGACGGCGTCTTCGTGGCGGTTGTTGTAGACGAGGAGCACGGCGCGTTGGGCTTCCAACGACGCGGGGACCGGCCCGCGCGCGACCTCGTCATCGGCCAGTGCCATCGCTTCTTGCGTGCGTCCGACCGAGAAGAGGGAGGAGATCACGGCCGTGGCAACGCGCGTGCGTTCTTGGCCGGGCTCCAAGGATTCGAGGGCGGCGAGGCCAGGTTCGATCGCGAGCGCCGGACGGGAGGCCCTGGCGAGCACCCGGCACTGCAACGCGAGCAGCTCGGAACGTTCGGGGGCGTTGCGCGGCAACAGTTGCAAGGCTCGGGCGCACAGAGCGGCGGCGGTCTCCGGTGCCGTCGCGCGGGCCACCGACGCGGCCTCGGCCAGGACACCGACCGCGACACGATCACCGGGCGCGGCCGACTCGGCGAGGTGCCAGGCCAGTTGGAGCAGGTCCACAGCCAGGCCCTGGGCGCGGTCCTCCAGCAGTCTCGCCGAGATCAGCGAGTGCAGGTGACGGCGCTGAGCAGGGCCGACCTCGTGGTAGAGCGCTTCGCCTACGAGCGCGTGCGAGAACCTGTAGCCGCGTTCGTCGTCGTGGACCACGATGTGCGCGCGCAGGAGTTCGTCGAACGCACCGACGACGGTCTGCTCAGGAAGGCTCGCAACGCGCGCGAGCAGCGAGATCTGGTCGAGGCGAACTCTTCTGAACACGGCGACAGCGCGCGCTACGAGCCGTGTGTCGTTCTCCAGCGGTGCGACTCGCCTTAGAACGGCCTCGCGACGCGTGAGTCGAATGGCGTCCGGGGACACCGCGAGCCGGGCCCGGTTGTTGTCGACCGTCACCAGATCGAGTTCTCTCAACGACCGCGCGATCTCGGTGACGAAGAAGGGGTTGCCGTCGGATCGTTGCTGGACCTCGCGGGCAAGGGCGTCGTCCGGGGCGGTCTGCAGCACGGCCTCGACGATGCGCGCGACATCCGCGCCGGACAGCGGGGCGAGCTGCAGGCGCATAACCTCCGCGTGCTGCTCCACGCGGTCCAGCAGGTTCTCCCCGGCTTCGCCCGTGTGCGGACGACTGGCCGTGACGAGGACCAGCGGGGCCGCCGAGACCCGGCGCAGCACCAACGTCAGCAGGGCCAGGGAGTCGTCGTCGACATGGTCGAGGTCGTCGATCAGCAACGCCGCGGGCCGCGTAGCCGTCAGCTCGGTGAGCAGCCGCACCACCTTGTCGCACGCCCGCCCGAACCACGCGCCGGAGTCCTCGGCCACCGAGATCTCCAGCGCGGCCAAGGCATCGGCCTTCGCCTTGTCCGCGGGCAGCGACCTGATCAACGCGAGCACCGCGCCGTACGGGATGCGCTTGCCGAGCACGTCCGACGCACTGGCCAGCACCGCGCAATGACGATCTTTGAGTCGTCTGGCGAGCTCCGCGAGCAAACTCGTCTTGCCGATCCCCGGCTCACCGCTGACCTGCACCACGACGAGCCCCGTAGCGGGCGCCGCGTCCACGCAGTCCAGCACGGCGCGCAGTTCGGGTTCCCGACCCACGAGTGCGCGGCTTGGAGTGTCGGCGATGACGGCCTCCCGGCTTCTGCGGTGCTGCGCAGAGTCTTCCATGTGGGTGTCTTGACTCGGCAAGGGCCGCTTTCCGTACGCGATCAGTCACTCTCAGTAGGACTGCTGCTCCGTGTGAGGCCGGACACGTTAGCCGCTAAGTGTTCCCTACTAATCCGTGGTTCCACTGAGTGATGGCCTAGAGGCAACCCCGCCGCCCCTTCCGAGGAGGGTCAATGTCGATCCAGGGAACCTGCGCCCCGCAGTTCGCAGAGGTCCGCACCGAGTTCGAACGCAACTTCGCCGAGCGCGGCGAGGTCGGCGCCTCCGTGCACGTGACCCTCGACGGCGAGCCCGTCGTGGACCTCTGGGGCGGTGTAGCCGACACGGTGTCCAACCAGCCGTGGTCCGAAGAAACCATCGTCCACGTCTGGTCCTGCACCAAAGCCGCCACCTCGCTGTGCGCCCACATCCTGGCCTCGCGCGGCGCCCTGGACCTCAACGCGCCCGTAGTCCAGTACTGGCCGGAATACGGCGCCGAGGGCAAGGAATCCACCCTCGTCCGCCACGTCCTGTCGCACCAAGCAGGCCTGCCCGCCCTCACCGAGTGGCTCCCAGCCGGTGCCTTCTACGACTGGGACCTGGTCACCTCCTCCCTGGCCGCCCAGAAGCCCCTCTGGGAACCCGGCACGCGCCACGGCTACCACGGCCTGACCTTCGGCTTCCTAGTCGGCGAGATCATCCGCCGCGTAACGGGCCTCTCCCTGGGCCAGTTCTTCGAAAAGGAAGTCTCCGGCCCCCTAGGCCTGGACTTCTGGATGGGCCTGCCCGAGGACCTCGAACCGCACGTGGCCCCCACCATCCCGGTAGACCCCACGCAACCGGGGATCCTCCTGCCGTCGCTCTTCATCACAGCTCTCACCCAGCCCGAGTCCGTCCCGGGTCTGATGCTCCTCAACAACGGCGGCTACATGGCCCCTGGCGAATCCGACTCCCGCGCCGCCCATACGGCAGAAATGGGCGCGATCGGCGGAATCTCGAACGCCCGGGGCCTGGCAGGCATGTACCGCCCGCTGGCCCTGGGCGGCGCCTACAACGGCGTCCGCCTGGTCAACGAGTCGCAGATCCCGCAGATGTCGAACGTGGCAGTGGCCGGAGCCGACGCCGTGGTCCTGGTCCCATCCCGCTTCGGCCTGGGCTTCCAGAAGGCCTGCGACAACGCCCACCTCCCGCCGAACGACGCCGAGGGCCTGCTCATCCCCGAGGAAGCCTTCGGCCACAACGGAATGGGCGGCTCACTCGGCTTCGCGGACCCGAAGGCCCGCCTCTCCTTCGGCTACGCGATGAACCGGCAGGGCCCGGGCCTAGGCGTGAACGCACGCGGCCAGTCCCTAGTGGACGCTGTCTACCGCGCTCTCGGCTACCGCCAAACGGGAGGCGGCACCTGGTTCGCCTAACCGCGAAGCCGAAGGCGAGCCCCCGACGGCGAAGCCGAGGGCAGGAGCGAAGGCGAAGCCGAAGCAAGTAGCGAAGCCGAAGGCGAGCAAGCTTTCCGCGTGGTTCGGTGGGCCCCGTCACGAGTCGTGTCTGACCGTTTGCCGCGCCAGAGGGGTCAGGTCAAGCGTCAGCGCCTTGGTCTTGCGCTTCGGCTTCTGCGGCGGCTGCGCGACCTGCGTGGTCTGGGGAGTGCTCGTCCG